>JAKBNL010000001.1 GCA_021831035.1 Actinomycetes bacterium | reverse complement strand
CGGGAATCGACCCCTTCTGGGTGGCTGACTCGCCCCCTCTTCGCGCCAGCTCTTCGGCTCAGTCATCTCCGGGCGTGCACCACGGAAGATACGTCCTCACGACACGTTGTTCAACGGGCTCCTAGGGAGTCGGCGGGCCGCCCGACGCGAGGGTCGCCCCGTCGCGGCGCACCCGCAGCTCGACCGTGGCCCCGCGCTCGGCGGCGACGAAGCGGGCCGAGCCCCCGTGGCGCCGGGCGATCTCGGCCACGATGGCCAGCCCCAGGCCCGTCCCGCCGCGGTCGCGGCTGCGAGCCGAGTCGGCCCGGGTGAAGCGCTCGAAGAGCCGGTCACTCGTGGCGAGGTCCACGCCCTCGCCGTCGTCGGCCACCGTGACGACGGCCTCGTCGCCCTCGGCGCGCACCGCCAGGCGCAGCTCGGCCTGGGTGTAGCGCAGCGCGTTGTCGACGACGTTGCGCACGAGGTGGCGCAACATCGTCTCGTCCCCGATGACCCGGGTGGGCTGGACCATCGTCGTGTCGACGGCGAGCGCGGTCATGGCGCGCACCCGGGAGGCCTCGTCGAAGAGCAGGTCATCGAGGTCGACCTCGACCGGGTGGACCTCGAGCTGGTCCTCGTCGCTACGCGCCAACCAGAAGAGGCGTGAGATGAGCGCGTCCAGGCGTCGCCCCTCGCGCACCACGGTGTCGGCGACGCCCTGCCAGTCGGCGCGCTCGGGGTCGGCCGCGGCGCGCTGGGTCGTCGCGAGCAGGGTGGTGAGGGGGCTGCGCAGCTCGTGGCTGGCGTTGGAGACGAACTCCTGTTGGAACCGCGACGCCGACTCCAGGCGCGCGAGCATCGCGTTCACCGTCCGGCTGAGCCGGGCGATCTCGTCGTCGCCCCCGATGACCGGCACCCGCTCGGAGAGGTCGCGCGCCGCGATCTGGTCGACCCGCCGGCGGATGCTCTCCACCGGCGCGAGCGCGAGACCCAGGCCGAGCCAGATGATCGCCCCCGAGAGCACGAGCAGGAGGGGGAAGGAGACGCCCAGGCTCAACAGCAGCGTCCCCTCGCTGTGGGCGATCGGCGCGTGGTAGAGGAAGGCGTAGACCAGGCCGATGCCCTCGGGCGTCGCGATGAGGGCGGCCTGGCCCGAGGAGAGCACGTCGAGGTAGGCCTGGGTGTACTGGTCGCGCACGTAGTGCACCGCGAGCCCGCTCGGCTGGGCCGGGTCGATGCGCGCCGTGGCGAGCACCGGCGCGCTGGCGATGGCGGCGCTGGCGGCGAGCACCCGGGTGCCCGCGCGGTTCGTGACCTGGACGACGACGTCGCCCACGTCGGTGAGGGTGAGCCGCTTGGTGATCGGCCGGCTCGCCAGGGCGAAGCGCTCCTGGGTCTGCTGCATCACGGCGTCGACCTGGTTGGTCGCCTGGTTCACCAGGGCCCGGTGCACCAGGTCGTTCAACGCCAGACCGGTGAAGGACAGGATGACCGCGATCGCCACGACGAAGATGATCGTCAGGCGCACCCTGATCGACAGGGGCGCCGGGCGGCGCATCAGGCCTCGCGGACGCTGTAGCCGAGGCCGCGCACGGTGCGCACCAGCGAGGGGCGACCGGCGAGGTCGACCTTGCGGCGCAGGTAGCCGACGTAGACCTCGACGATGTTCTGGTCGCCGTCGAAGTCGTCGCCCCACACCGCGTCGAGGATCTCGCCCTTGGAGAGGACCTCACGGGGGTGGCTGAGCAGGAACTCGAGCAGGCTGAACTCGCGGGGGGTGAGCGACACCGGTCGGCCGTGGGCGACCACCTGGTGGGTCACCGGGTTGAGGCTGACCGCGCCGACGGTGATGCTCGGGGGACGACCCCGCTCCTGGCGGCGCAGGAGGGCGTGGACCCGCGCCATGAGCACGGTGCGCTCGTAGGGCTTGCGCAAGAAGTCGTCGGCGCCCACGTCGAGGCCCTCGACCTCGTCCCACTCGCCCTCTTTGGCCGTGAGCATCAGCAGCGGGGTCGCCACCCCGGCGGCGCGCAGGTCCTGACAGACCCGAAAGCCGCTGCGCTTGGGCAGCATGATGTCGAGCACGATGACGTCGTAGTCGCCGCGGAGCCCCTCTTCGAGCCCGCTGTCACCGTCGTGGCGCACCACGGCCTCGAAGCCGTCGTCGGCGAGCAGTCCCGCCACCGCCGCCGCCTGGTCCGGGTCGTCCTCGACGATCAGCACCCGCCGGGGTCCGTCGCTCATTGCAGGTAGAGGTTACCGTTGCCCTCTTCGACGAGGTCGAGCTTGGTCAGCCCGTGGGGCGCCGGCCCGCTGACGACGTCGCCGGTGAGTACCTCGAACTCCGAGCCGTGGCAGGGGCAGACGATCAGCTGCATCGACGGGGCGTAGCCGACCGTGCAGCCCAGGTGCGGGCAGACGGCGTCGTAGGCGACGAAGGCACCCTGCTGGGTGTGCACGACGATGCCGGGGTCGCCGTTGCTCGGGATGGTGAAGCTCGCGGCCTGGTTGGTGGGCACCTGGCTCGCGCTGCCGAGCAGGGTGCCCCGGTGGTGGGTGGAGGTGGTCGAGGGGCCCGACGTGGTCGTGGTCGGCGCGGCGCTCGCGCTCGTCGCGGTCGTGGGCGCGCTCGTCGTGGTCGTGGGGCCACCCGTCGTGGCCGTCGGGTGGAGCGTGCGCCCGGTGCCGCCCGAGGGAGAGGAGAGCAGCTTGCCGCCCTCGGCCGCGATCGCGCCGATCGCGAGGGCCCCCGCGATCCCCCCGACCACCGCGCTGGTGCCGGCGATGAGCGTGCGCCGGTCCACCGCGTCGAGGTGTCGCCGGTCGTAGAGGGAGGGGCGCTCGCCGGCGAGCACCGGGCAGTGCGCGGGGCCGCACAGCGCGCGCAGCGCCCGACAGCGTCCGTCGTCGTAGTGCCCACAGACCGACTGCACGGTCGCAAAGGCGATCGGCACCAGCGTCGGCGGCGGCGCCCCCTGCTGGCGGGCGGCGATCTGGGCGAGCTTCGCGTCGACGCTCAGCCGCGAGCCGCCACCGGCGACGACGAGGGGGATCCAGGCGAAGAAGAAGACGATGTCGCTGCCGGTGAAGTACGGGCTCGTGTGGAAGCTCACCGTGAGAAAGAGGCTCAGCGAGATGAGGAGCCCGCCCGCGGCCGCGACCCGGGTCCACAGCCCGAGCACCGTGCCCAGGCCCACCAGGAGCTCGCCGAAGGCGAGGACGATGCCGATCAGACGGGCCGCACCGACCAGGTGGGCGAGCAACCCACCGATCGGGCTGGTCGTGACGGCGAAGGCCATCTGGCGCTGGATCGAGATCGAGCTCGCCGGGTCGGTGAAGGCGGGGTTGGCCAGCTTCTGCAACCCGGCGTAGACGAAGGTCACCCCGAGGAAGAGCCGCAGCGGCAGGAGCGCCCACTCCGACATCGCCCAGGCGCGCTGGGGGGCGTGCAGGGGCAGGCGCCGCGTCCGGTGCGCCCCGGTGGACGAGCGTCGCGGGCGGGGGGCGTCCGGGTTGGTCACCCGGTCATGGTAGGGGTGCGGTTCCGTCCGTCCCCCGAGGCACTCTTAGCGAGGTCTTAGTGGGTCCGGGCACGGCGACCCGGCCGGCCACCAGAATGGACGGATGCTCGCCTCGATCGTCTCGTCCGTGACGAACGAGCTCCACCGCCTGAGCCCGGGCCTCGTGATCGCGGTGGTCGCGCTGCTGGTCTTCGGCGAGGCGGCCCTCTTCATCGGCTTCGTCCTGCCCGGGGAGACCTCGGTGATCGTGGCCGGGGTCGTCGCGAGCCAGGGCCGGCTGAACGTGGGGCTCTTGTGCGCGGTGGTCGTCGCCGCGGCCGTGGTGGGCGACACCGTCGGCTACGAGATCGGCCGCCACTTCGGGCCGCGCCTGCTCGAGCTGCGGGTCTTCGAGCGGCGACGGGCCGCGCTGGAGCGGGCCCTCGCGGCCCTGGAGAAGCGCGGGCTCACCTTCGTCTTCGTCGGGCGCTTCACCGCGTTCTTGCGCGCGGTCACCCCGGGGCTCGCCGGGCTCTCGGGGATGGCGTATCGCCGGTTCCTCCTCGCCAACGCCGCCGGGGGGCTCATCTGGGGCGTCGCCTTCACCCTGCTCGGCTACTTCGCCGGCAACGCCCTCACGACCATCGAGCGCTGGTCGAGCTGGTTCGCCCTGGCCGTGCTCGTGCTCGTCGTCGCCGCCGTCGTGGTCGTGCACCTGCGCCGTCGCGCGCGCGCGCGCGAGCGCGAGCGCTCAGCGCACTAGCGCGAGCCCCGACTCCTCGACCCGCCAGCCGCGCCCGTCGGGCTCGAGCAGCCCCCGCGCGCTCGCGCTGGGCCCGGCACCGCGCACGAGGGAGCGCACGTGGATCTCCCCGCGGGCCCCCCTCGCCCGGCCGAGGGCGACCGGGTCGAGCTCGACGAGGCGGGCCTCGACCAGTCGCGAGCCGATCGTGGTCGACTCGGCGACCGTCGTCGCGATCCGGGCCAGCTGGCGTCGGGCGAGGGCCGCCTCGACGCCCGCGCGACGGCGCCAGGGGGGACGGGTCCCCTCGAGGTAACCGCCCGCGACGAGCCCCGCCGGGTCGGCGAAGACCACCCAGCCCGTGGGCGCGTCGCCGAGGGCGTCGGCCACCCGGGCGGCGTGGGCGAGGGCGTGGGGCACGACCCAGGGCAGGATCCACGCCTCGGGGCCAAGCCACGAGGGCCAGGCCGAGGTGACCAGGCGCACCGTCACCCGGAGCCCCCGCGAGCGCGCGTGCTCGACGACCGCGCGGTAGCGCGCGAGGGCCGTCTCGTCGACCTCGCCGGGGTGGGGCTCCACGCGGGCCCACTCGACCGAGAGCGCGACGCCGGTCAGGCCGAGCTCGGCCGACGCGTCGAGGACCTCTTCGTAGCGCGCCCACAGCCCCACGGCCTCGCCGGGGCCCGCGTGGCGCCCGAGCGCGATCGTCGGGGCGTAGCAGGTGGCCGGCCGGCCCCGCCCGTCGAGGCCGCCCTCGACGGCGTAGCCGTCGAGGGCGAGCAGCGTCGTGGCCATCGCCCCAGTCTCCCACGGGTGCGCGGGACCGGCGCTAGCGTCGGGCCGTCGAAGGAGGACCGATGGCCGACGAGGTGCTGAGCGAGCGGCGCGGCCGCGTCGCGCTGCTCACGATCAACCGGCCCGAGGCGCGCAACGCCATCAACCTGGCGACCGCCCGGGCGCTCTCGGACGCGCTCGACGAGTGCGCGAGCGACGACGCGGTGAGCGTGGTCGTGCTCACCGGGGCCGGCGACAAGGCCTTCTCGGCCGGCATGGACCTCAAGGCGTTCGCCGCCGGCGAGGTGCCCATCACCGAGCACGGCTTCGCCGGGATCACCAAGCGCGTCTTCGACAAGCCGCTCATCGCCGCGGCCAACGGCGCGGCCCTCGCGGGTGGCTTCGAGATCCTCATCAGCTGCGACATGGTCGTGGCGGCCGAGCACGCCGTCTTCGGCATCCCCGAGGCCCAGCGCGGGCTCATCGCCGGCGGGGGCGGCTTGATCCGCCTGCCCCGACGGGTGCCGCTGGCCGTCGCCTACGAGATGGCCCTCACCGCCGACCCGATCGGCGCGGCTCGCGCCTACGAACTCGGCCTCGTGAACCGCGTCGTGCCGGCCGCCGAACTGCTCGAGGTGGCCGTGGCGCTCGGCGAGCGCGTCGCGAAGAACGCCCCCCTCGCGCTGCGCGCCTCGAAGTCGGTGATGCGTCGGTCGCTCGAGCTCACCGAGGAGGAGTCCTGGACGGTGAGCGACGAGGCCTTCGGGGCGATCGGGCGCAGCGCCGACGCGCTCGAGGGCGCCGTGGCCTTCGCCGAGCGGCGCGAGCCGAACTGGCAGGGCCGGTGACCCTCGCCCACCCGGGCCCCCACCTCGCCGACGCCCTCACGATCGTGCGGCTCTCGCTGCACGTGTTCGCGGCCTGCGTCTGGGTCGGGGGTCAGGTGACCCTCGGCGGGCTCGTGGGGACCCTGCGCCGCGAGGCCCCCGGGTCCCTCGCGAGCGTGGCGCGCGCCTTCGCCCGGCTCGCCTGGCCGGCCTACGCGCTGTTGATCGTCACCGGGATCTGGAACGTCGCCGCCGTGCGCGCGAGCCAGGCGTCGTCGGCCTGGAGCGCGGTGTTCGCACTGAAGATGGTCCTCGTGGTCGTCGCCGGCGCCGGCACCCTCGCGCACCAGCGCGCCACCACGCCGTCGCGGCGCGGCGTCGCCGCCGGGGTGGGGACGCTCGCGACGGTCGCCGCCCTGGTGCTCGGAGTCGCCCTGGCCGGCTGAGCGACCCGCGGGCGACCCGGGCGCCCTCACGCGGGGTTCGGGCCCGCGCGACCCGCGCCGCGAGGGCCGACCACGCCCGTGCGAGACGACCAGGACCAACGGGTGACCCGCGCGAGCGCATCCACGCCATCCGGGCCGGGCCGGGCGCCGAATACCCCTCGCCGGTGCGTTCGGGCCCCGGCGGCTGTACGCTTCGGGTAGCACGACAAAGGAGAAGGCCGTGTTCTTTGGTGAGATTTTCGGACCGGACCTGCTGATCGTCGTGATCGTCGTCGCGGTACTGGTCTTCGGTGGCTCGGCCATCCCCCGCCTGGCCCGCAACCTCGGGAGCGCGAAGAGCGAGTTCGAGAAGGGCGTGAAGGGCGTGAAGGACGCCAAGGCCTCGGCGTCCGAGACGACCGAGGCGACCTCCGACTCCGAGACCAAGTAGCCCCGAGCCGGGGCCGTGGAGCTCGTCGAGCTCGCCGAACGCCTCTGGCGCGGCGAGGACCCCGGCCACGCCACCGCCCCCCTCGGGCCGGGCGCGCCGCTGGGCGAGGTGGCCGACGGCGTCGCCTTCCTCCCTAACTTCGCCAACTGCTCGATCGTCGACACCGGTGACGGCCTGGTCATGGTGGACACGGGCTCGCCGCTCACCGCCGAGCGCGTCTTCTCCGAGGTGCGCGCCTGGCGCGGCGCGCGCCTGAGTCACGCCGTCTTCAGCCACGGCCACATCGACCACGTCTTCGGGGTGAGCCCCTTCGACGAGGAGTCGCTCCAGCGGGGCTGGCCGCGGCCCACCGTCGTCGCCCACGCGCACCTGCCCCGGCGCTTCGAGCGCTACGTCCTCACCGCGGGCTACAACGCCGTGATCAACCGCCGCCAGTTCGGCGTGGAGGGCCTCGAGTGGCCCGTCGAGTACCGCTACCCCGACGAGACCTACGAGTCGACCACCTCCTTCGCGGTCGGCGACGACCGCTTCGAGTTACGCCACGAGAAGGGCGAGACCGACGACGCCACGGTCACGTGGCTCCCAAGACGACGGGTCCTCTTCACGGGGGACCTCTTCATCTGGAACAGTCCCAACGCGGGCAACCCCCAGAAGGTCCAGCGCTACCCCAAGGAGTGGGCCGAGGCGCTCCGGCGCATGGCCGACCTCGGGGCCGAGACCCTCCTGCCGGGCCACGGCCTGCCCGTCCTGGGCGCCGCACGGGTGCGCCAGGCCCTCAGCGAGACGGCCGAGTACCTCGAGCACCTGGTCGCCGCGACCCTCGAGGTGATGAACGCCGGGGGTCGCCTGGACGAGGCCCTCCACGAGGTGCGTCCGCCGGCGCACCTCGCCACGCGCCCCTACCTGCAGCCCTACTACGACGAGCCCGAGTTCATCGTGCGCAACGTCTGGCGCCTCTACGGCGGGTGGTGGGACGGCAATCCGTCCCACCTGCGCCCGGCGCCCGAGCGGCGCCTGGCCGAGGAGCTCTGCGACCTGGCCGGCGGACCGGGGGCGCTCGCCGAGCGGGCGCTCGCCCTGCTCGAGGCGGGCGACGAGACGACGGGCCGCCTGGCCGGTCACCTGGCCGAGACCGCGTGGCTGGCCGCCCCCGACGACCCGGGGATCGCCGAGACGCGCCGGCGGGTCTTCAGCACGCTCGCCGAGCGGGCCACCTCGACCATGTCGCGCGGGGTCTTCGCCCACGCCGCGCGCGAGGCCGCGAGGGCCTCGGGCGATTCGGGACGGCCGTAGAAACTGACTAAGGTCTCTGGTCGTGGAACCCTCCGCCCTGCCCCCCCAGGGAGGACCGGAGCGGCCGCGACGTCGGGGACGCCTGCGCACGCTGCTCATCCTCCCCCTGGCCGCCCTGACGCTGGCCGGCTGCACGGTGCCGCGCTTCGGGGCCTCGCCCGGGGCGACGACCAGCTCGACGTCGGTCTTCCACCTCTGGCAGGGCTTCTCGATCGGCGCGGCCGTCATCGGGACCCTCGTCGTCGTGCTCATCGCCTGGTCGGTCGTCTTCCACCGCCGTCGCTCCGAGGCGATCCCCCGCCAGACCCAGTACCACATCCCTCTCGAGCTGACCTACACGATCATCCCCATCCTCATCGTGCTCGGGCTCTTCGCGGCCACCATGGTCGTGGAGAACAAGGAGGTCGCCAACCCCAAGACGAACGTCGTCATCGACGTCAACGCCTTCCAGTGGGGCTGGAAGTTCACCTACCCCGGCCACGACGTGGTGGTCGTCGGCCAGACCACCCAGGACCCGACGATGGTCATGCCGGTCGACGAGAACGTGCGGATCAACCTGACCTCGTCGGACGTCGTGCACGGCTTCTACGTCCACGCTTTCAACTTCAGCCGCTACGCCCTGCCGGGGGTGCTGAACCAGTTCACCCTGCGGGCCACCTCAACCGGTCTGTTCAACGGCCAGTGCACCCAGCTGTGCGGCCTCTACCACTCGTTGATGTTCTTCAGGGTCCGGGTGGTCACGGCCGGCCAGTACCAGTCGTGGCTCGCCAGCCAGGCGAACGCCGCGGCCGCCCAGGCGGCCCAGTCGGCGACGAGCCAGCAGATCTCCTCCATCGTCCCGACCAAGCCGACGAAGGGTTAGTGCCATGACCGACGTGCTCGAGCGCCCCGCCCCCGCCGAGGGTCACGGCCACGAGGAGCACGGCCCGACCGGCATCCTCAAGTGGCTCACCACGACCGACCACAAGGTGATCGGCCTCAGCTACACGGTGACGGCGGTCGTGATGATGGTCATCGGCGGCGCCTTCGCTGAGATCATCCGCGCCCAGCTCTCCAGTCCCAACGGGACGCTGGTGTCGCTGGCGCAGTACAACGAACTCTTCACGATGCACGGCTCGGTGATGATCTACCTCTTCGCCGGCCCCTTCGCCTTCGGGGCACTCGCCAACATCATCGTGCCCATCCAGATCGGCGCGCCCGACATGGCCTTCCCGCGCCTCAACGCCCTGTCGTACTGGCTCTACCTCACCGGCTCGATCACGATGCTCTCGGGCTTCTTCGTCGCCGGCGGGGCGGCCAACTTCGGCTGGGTGGCCTACGCGCCGCTGTCGAGCTCGGTGGCGACCCCCGGCTCGGGCGCCGACCTGTGGATCGGGGGGCTGCTGCTCACGGGGTTCTCGGCCATCTTCACCGGGGTCAACCTCTGCGCCACCGTCTTCTACCTGCGCGCCCCGGGCATGACGATGTTCCGCATGCCGATCTTCACCTGGAACCTGCTCGTGACGGCGATCCTCATCCTGCTGGCCTTCCCGGTGCTCACGGCCGGGCTGATCATGCTCTACGCCGACCGCCACTTCGGGACCCACATCTTCTCGGTGGCCGGCGGGGGTGTGCCGGTCCTGTGGCAGAACATCTTCTGGTTCTGGGGCCATCCGGAGGTCTACATCCTCGCCCTGCCGTTCTTCGGGATGGTGACCGAGATCATCGCCGTCTTCTCGCGCAAGCCGGTCTTCGGCTACAAGGGCATGATCTTCGCCACGCTCACCATCGGCGCGCTGAGCCTGGGGGTGTGGGCGCACCACATGTTCACCACCGGCACCGTGCTCTTGCCGTTCTTCTCGATCATGAGCCTGCTCATCGCGGTGCCCACCGGCATCAAGATGTTCAACTGGATCGGCACGATGTGGCGCGGCCAGATCTGGTTCTCGACGGCGATGCTGATGGCGATCGGGTTCCTCATCACCTTCCTCGTGGGCGGCATCACGGGGATCTACCTCGCGAGCCCGCCCCTCGACTTCTTCACCCACGACACCTACTTCGTCGTCGCCCACTTCCACTCGGTGGTGATGGCCCTCGTGCTCGGCGCGATGGGCGGCCTGTACTACTGGGGCCCGAAGATCACCGGCTACATGCTCAACGAGCGCATCGGCAAGGCCCAGTTCTGGTTCCTCTTCATCGGCACCCAGGTCTTCACCCTGCCGATGTACCTGCTGGGACTGCGGGGCATGCCGCGACGCATGGCGATCTACCCCGAGCACCCCTCGTGGAAGTACCTCAACGACTGGGCCACCGTCGGCGCCGTCTTGATCGGCGTCTCGACGATCCTGTTCGTCGTCAACGTCGTCTACAGCTGGAAGCGCTACCCGGCCGGGGACAACCCGTGGGACGGCCACACCCTGGAGTGGTTCACCACCTCGCCGCCGCCCCACCACAACTTCTACCGGCTGCCCCCCATCCGCTCGGAGCGCCCGACCTGGGACTACAACCACCCCGAGCACCGGGCGCTCGAGCACGGTCACGCCGAGCCGGCGACCGACGGGGGCGCGCGGTGAGGACCGAGGCGCGCGTCCTGCTGAGCCTGGGCGTCTTCTTCGCGATCATGGACGCGGTCTACTGGGTCTGGTCGAAGGAGGACGCCGGCGGCGTGATGATCATCGCCGGGACGCTGCTCTGCTTCCTGCCGGGCCTCTACTACTACTGGTGGAGCAGGCGTATGCGGCCCCGTCCCGAGGACGACCCGCACGCCGAGCCCGCCCAGGGCGCCGGTGTCGTGGGAACCTTCCCCGGCACCTCGATCTGGCCCTTCACGCTCGGGATGGCGTCGTTCGTGATGGTCCTCGCGCTGGTGTTCGGCGTGTGGCTCATCGTGCCCGGCCTGGGACTCATGTTCTGGGCCGTGATCGGCGCGACGGGCGAGAGCCGGCGTGGCGGACAGCACTGAGCCATCTCGAGGGCACCCACTGCCCGTGCTAAGTATGGTCCGCGGCGCGCAGACCGCGTAAGGAGGTCACGTGACGGCCCTGGAGAGCTCGACGAAGGTACAGCTGGGCGGGAGGAAGGGCGGCCCGGACCAGCCGACGCTGCGCCAGGACCGATGGTGGGTCCAACCGGTGGTGACGGTCTCGGTGCTCACCGCGTTCGTCATCTACTCGACGTGGGCGGCCTTCCAGAACGCCAACTACTACGTCGGGGCGAACGCCCACCGCGACCTGATCAGCCCGTTCTACTCACCCTGCATCGCCAGCAGCTGCGTCGCGGGCTCGACCCACGGGTTCGTCCTCAGCGGCTGGACCCTCTCGCCGGCCCTGCTCATCCTGATCTTCCCGCTGGGCTTTCGCCTCTCGTGCTACTACTACCGCAAGGCCTACTACCGGGCCTTCTGGTGGTCGCCGCCGGCCTGCGCGGTGGCCGACGGCCACAAGAGCTACTCCGGCGAGACGCGCTTCCCGCTGATCATGCAGAACGTGCACCGGTACTTCTTCTACTTCGGCCTGCTCTTCAACGTCATGCTGACCTACGACGCGGTGCGCGCCTTCCACCAGCCCGGGATCGGCTGGGGGGTGACCGTCGGCACGCTCGTGCTGGTGGTGAACGCCGTGCTGCTGTGGCTCTACTCGATCAGCTGCCACGCCTGTCGCCACCTCTGCGGGGGCGGAGTCAAGAGCTTCCACGCCCACCCGATCCGCCACCGGATCTGGAAGGCACTCACCCCGCTCAACGCGCACCACATGAACTTCGCCTGGGCGTCGCTCATCTTCGTGGCGCTGACCGACGTCTACGTGCGCCTGGTCGCGTCGGGCGTCCTGACCGACTACCGCCTCTTCTAAGGACCGACGTGACCGACACCTACGAGCACCACGACTACGACGTCCTGATCATCGGGGCCGGCGGGGCGGGCCTGCGGGCCGCCATCGAGGCCAAGCAGCGCGGACTCTCGGTCGCCCTCGTGACCAAGTCCCTCCTGGGCAAGGCCCACACCGTCATGGCCGAGGGCGGCATGGCGGCGGCCCTCGGGAACGTCTACCCGGAGGACAACTGGCAGGTCCACTTCCGCGACACGATGCGCGGGGGCAAGTACCTCAACAACTACCGCATGGCCGAGCTGCACGCCAAGGAGGCACCCGACCGGGTCTTGGAGCTCGAGCAGTGGGGGGCGCTCTTCGACCGCACCCCGAGCGGCAAGATCCTCCAGCGCGACTTCGGCGGCCACCGCTACGCCCGCCTCGCCCACGTGGGCGACCGCACGGGCCTCGAGCTCATCCGCACCCTCCAGCAGAAGGTCGTCTCGATGGGCACCGACGTCTTCATGGAGTGCAAGGTGCTGCGCCTCGTCCACGACGCCTCGGGCAAGGCCGCCGGGGCCGTCGCCTACTGGCGCGCCACGGGCGAGTTCGTCACCTTCGCCGCCAAGGCGGTGGTGCTCGCGACCGGCGGGGCCGGCAAGTCCTGGAAGTTCACCTCGAACTCCTGGGAGTGCACCGGTGACGGCCACGCCATGGCCCTGTGGGCGGGGGCGCGGCTCATCGACATGGAGTGCGTCCAGTTCCACCCCACCGGCATGGTCTGGCCCCTCAGCGTGCGCGGCCTGCTCGTGACCGAGGGCGTGCGCGGCGACGGCGGGGTGCTGCGCAACGCCGAGGGCAAGCGCTTCATGTTCGACTACGTCGCCCCGATGTTCCGGGCCGAGACGGCCGAGTCCGAGGACGAGGGCGACCGCTGGTACGAGGACCACAGCGCCGGTCGGCGCCCACCCGAGCTGCTGCCGCGCGACGAGGTCGCCCGGGCCATCAACACCGAGGTCAAGGCCGGCCGGGGCAGCCCCCACGGCGGGGTCTTCCTCGACATCGCCAGCCGGCGCACACCCGAGTTCATCCGCCGGCGGCTGCCCTCGATGTACCACCAGTTCATGGAGCTGGCCGGGGTGGACATCACCCGCGAGGCGATGGAGATCGGCCCGACCTGCCACTACTTCATGGGCGGGGTCCAGGTCGACGCCGACAGCGCCGCGACGGCCGTGCCGGGCCTCTTCGCCGCCGGCGAGGTGGCCGGCGGCATGCACGGCGCCAACCGGCTCGGCGGGAACTCGCTCAGCGACCTCGTCGTCTTCGGCCGACGCGCCGGGATGGGCGCGGCCGACTGGGTCGAGTCGGGCGAGGCCGCGACCTCGATGGACTCGAGCGAGGTCGAGGCGGCCGTCGCGGCCGCGCTGGCCCCCTTCGAGCGCGAGTCGGGCGAGAACCCCTACGACGTCCACCACGACCTCCAGGAGATGATGCAGGCCAACGTCGGCATCATCCGCACCCAGTCCGAGCTCGACGAGGCCAAAGAGCGCCTGGTCGAGCTGGCCGAGCGGGTGGCCCGGGTCCGGGTGACCGGCGGACGGGCCTACAACCCCGGCTGGAACCTGGCCACCGACCTGCCGAGCATGATCACGGTCAGCCGCTGCGTGACCGAGGGGGCGCGCCGGCGCACCGAGTCGCGCGGGGGCCACACCCGTGAGGACTTCCCCACCGCCGACGAGCGGCTCGGCACGCTGAACTTCGCCCAGAGCTGCCCCGACGGGACCTGGGACGGGGAGTACCGGATCGAGGAGTCGCCGTTGCTCGCGATGCCGGCGGAGTTGAAGGCCCTACTGGAGGAGGCGCACTGATGGCTGAGGTGACGATGCGGATCTGGCGCGGCGACGCGTCGGGCGGGGAGTTCGCCGCCTACACGCTCGCCCAGAACGAGGGCGAGGTCGTCCTCGACGTGGTCCACCGGATCCAGGCCACCGAGGCCCCGGACCTCGCCTGCCGGTGGAACTGCAAGGCCGGCAAGTGCGGCTCGTGCTCGGCCGAGATCAACGGCAAGCCCCGGCTCATGTGCATGACCCGGATGGACTCGCTGCCCGAGGGGCCGGTCACCGTCGCCCCGATGCGGACCTTCCCGATCGTCCGGGACCTGGTGACCGACGTCTCGTTCAACTTCGTGCGGGCCCAGCAGGTGCCCGCCCTCCTGCCCCCGCCGATGCCCGAGGGCGGCTACGTGATGTTCCAAGAGGACGTCGAGCGCGGCCAGGAGTTCCGCAAGTGCATCGAGTGCTTCATGTGCCAGGACGTCTGCCACGTGATCCGCGACCACGAGGACAACAAGCGCCACTACGCCGGCCCGCGCTTCTTCATCCGCTACGCCGAGCTCGAGATGCACCCGCTCGACCAGAACGACCGACGCGAGTACGTGCGCGAGGAGATGGGGCTGGGCTACTGCAACATCACCAAGTGCTGCACCGAGGTCTGCCCCGAGCACATCAAGATCACCGACAACGCGATCATCCCGCTGAAGGAGCGCGTCGTCGACGCCCACTACGACCCCATCGCCTGGCTCGGTCGGGCCATCCGACGCAAGAAGAAGGCCTCGGCCGCCGACGCGGCCGTCCAGCCGACCCCCTAGCGTGGCCGACTTCCTGAGCGGTGCCTGGTTCGCCGAGCGCAACGCCGCCCTCGCGCGCCGCGGCCCGACCGGGGTGGCGGCGACGCTGCGCGTCGCCCTGGTCCTCACCGACGCGCCGTCGGGCGCACCCGGGGCGCTCACCCTCGTCCTCGAGCCCGAGGGCGGCCGGCTCGAGCCGGGCGACCCCGGGGTCTGCGACGTCGTCGTGACCCTGTCGGAGAACGACGCCGCGTCACTCGTCGAGGGTCGCCTCACCTCGACGGCGGCGCTGCGCGCGGGTCGGCTCACGGTGCGCGGCAACGCCGCCACCCTCGTCCCGGTGACGGCCTGGCTGACCGGCGAGGCGTGACCTTCCCCCTCTTCGAGGACGACCTCGCCGAGGGAGGCCTGATCCGTGGGCGCGACATGCACCGGCGCGGCGCCGACCTGCCCGCCGTGGCCGTGCTGTGCTTCTTCCACGAGGTGCTCGACCGGCTCGCCGCGTCGGGTGAGCTGGTCGAGCGCTACCGGCTGCGCAGCGAGTTCGGCGTGAACCCGGTCTACGTCATGGACGTCGGGGGCCGCGCGGTCACCGTGACCCACCCCGGGGTGGGCGCTCCCCTCGCGGTCGGCTTCACCGAGGAGCTGGTGGGCCTCGGGGTGACGACGCTCGTCGCCTGCGGGGGCGCCGGGGCGCTGGTGGAGCGCGAGCTCGGCCACGTGATGGTCGTCGACTCGGCGCTGCGCGACGAGGGCACCAGCTTCCACTACGCCGCACCCTCCCGGGTGATCGACGCCGACCCCCTCGGGGTGCGCCTCGCCACCGAGACCCTCGAGCGCCTCGGCGTCGCCTACGAGGTCGGCCGGACCTGGACGACCGACGCGCTCTTTCGCGAGACGCCCTCGCGCATCGCCCGGCGCGTCGCCGAGGGCTGCGCGATGGTCGACATGGAGTCCTCGGCCTTCATCGCCGCGACCCGCTACCTCCGGGTGCGCTTCGCCCAGCTC
Organism: Actinomycetes bacterium; assembly: GCA_021831035.1. Classification (GTDB taxonomy): domain Bacteria; phylum Actinomycetota; class Acidimicrobiia; order Acidimicrobiales; family RAAP-2; genus RAAP-2. The sequence goes on along the minus strand of JAKBNL010000001.1, from coordinate 266,234 downwards.
CTCTACGCCGGCGACTCGCTGACCGGGGAGAGCTGGGACCCGCGCCGGTGGGTCCACGCCGGCGACGTGCGCGAGGGGCTCCTGCGCGCCGCGGCGCGCGTGGCCCTCGCCCTCTCCGACGCGCCGGGCGACGGCCCCGCCCGCGTCGGCGACGGCTAGGACCGGGGCGCGCGGCGCATCGTGAAGAGGCCGGGCAGGCCGGGGCCCACCTCCACGCGCCGGTCGAGGACGAAGCCCACGCGCGCGTAGTAGTCGAGGTTGGCCTCGTCCTGGGTCTCGAGGTACGCCATCGCGCCCTCGGCGTCGACGCGCTCGAGCGCCGGGGCGAGCAGGGCCGACCCGATCCCGGCGCGCTGGCACGAGGGGTCGACCGCGAGCAGCTGGAGGTACCAGTGGGGCTCGCGCGGGTGCAGGGAGAGCGTCGCCGCCTCGGCGCGCGCCGCGACCCGCAGGGCACCGAGGTGGGGCGCGAACGCGGCGAGCACGAAGGGCAGGCGGACCAGCTGCGCGCGCACCGGTGGGGGGAAGCCCCCGGGGGCCAACCAGGCCGCGACGCCGAGGACCCGGCCGTCGTGGCCCCGGGCCACCGCGCAGCGCCCGGCCGGTCCGAGGTGGGCGAGGGCCGCCCGGTGCAAGGTGGCGATCGAGCGCGCGCGACGCCGCGGCGAGGGGAAGAAGCGCCCGAACATCTCCGCGTCGGCGAAGGCGGCGGCGCACAGCTCCCCGCACGCGCGCAGGGTCGCCCGATCGAGGGGCCCCTCGTCGATCGTCACGGCCCCGGGCACCGGGGCAGTCTAGGGTCGCGACCGGCCCGGGCCCGGCCCGGGCTAGCCCGGAGGGGTCCCGCCGGGGCGCGTCGCGTGCAGCTCGGCGATCTGGGCGTTGAGCCCCTCGACGACCTGGTCGGCCTGGCCCTTGAAGAGGGCGAGGGCCAGGGTGAGCCGACTCTCCACCCACTCGTCGATCGCCGTGCCGTAGTGCAGGACGGTGGGGTGCGCGCGGTTCGAGACGCTGACGGTGATCTGGCCGGGCTGGTGGTCGATGCCGACGAGACGGGCGAAGTCGCACTCGCTGGTGTGCTGGGCCCCCTGGTAGACGAGCCGGCGGTCGGTGATCGACATCGTGCCGGTGTCGACGGCGGTGGGCTGGGGCGCCCCCTGGACGTAGTGGCCCCGGGTCGCCCCGACGCGGTAGCGCACGGAGCGGCCGGCGACGTGGCCGATGGGGAAGGAGACCCCCTGACTCGCGCCCTCGTAGTGGCCCGCCCCGCGGCGCTCTTGGACGAGGCCGACGTTGGTGACCTCGCCGACGGCGCGCTCCCCCGGGGCCACCATGAGATGCCCCAGGGTCACGCTCAGGGTCCCCCGGGCGATCGCGAGCAACGTCTCGAGCTCACTCAGCTGGGCGTTCCACTCGGCGAGGGCCGCGCCCTGGGCCGCGGCCGCCTCCTTCTCCTTGCGCTTGTCGAACACGTCGCCCCCCCGCGCCCACGGTAGGCCCCACCGACCGGCCCCGGACGAGCGACGCCGTCGCGCTGGCCCGACCTCAGATCGCCATCGTCACCGTCACCGACGGGGCGCCGCTCGTCCCCACCGCGACCACGACGCGGACCGACCCCGCGCCACGGGCCGCGAGGTCGGAACGCAGCCGGGCCGCCACCGCGCGGGCGCGCGCGAGGGCCCCGCCCCCGTCCGCCGAGCCCGGTCGTTCGTGGCCGAGCACCCCCACGACGCGGTAGCCGTCGCGCGCGATCGCCGTCGCCGCGAGGGCCACCTGGCGAGCCAGCGACGGGGTGAGGGTCGCGCCGCCGATCGCGAAGGGGCCGATCCGGGTCGCGCGACGCGGCGCCACGACCCCGAAGGTCACCCCCTGGCTCGACGGTGCGTCGTCCGGGCTCGCCGGGGCGAGCGACGCCGTCACCGTGAGGCGCCCCGCGGACCCCGCGCGCAGGTGGCACGTGGCGGTCGTCGCCGGCGCGGGCACCCCGAGACAGCCCGGGACCGTCCGTCCGTTGGCGCTGAAGGTCACCGTGCCGGGCACCGAGACCGTCGCCGTCGCGGTGAGCCTCGCCCCGCTGACCGCGGCGACGCCCGGGCCGGTGACCGTCAGCCGGACCGTCGAGGCGGCCGGCCGGACCGACACGACGACCGGCGCGGAGGACGAGGGCGCGTCGGTGGCGTCCCCCGGGCGCAGCGAGGCCGTGACGGTCACCGCACCCACCGACGAGGGCGACCACGCACAGGTGGCCGTCGTCGCGGTGACGACGTCCGAGCAGCCCGCGATCGCCGCGCCGTCGGCGAAGAAGGTGACCGTCCCCGCCGCCGAGACCGTCGCACTCAGGACGTCGACGGCGGCGTAGACGGCGCTCGTGGTCTGGGCGCGCAGCGAGATCGTGGTGGGCGTGCGCACCCCCGTGAGGGGGGAGAACCGCCCCGCGGCGCCCGAGCCGCCGCCGTCGGCGACGAGCCTCGCCCCGCGCGCCGCAACGCCGGCCGGCGAGGACACGCCCCCCGCGACCACGTTCTCGTGGGCGAGGGTCGCGCCACCGGCACCGGCGCACGCCCCTCCCGCCAGGGGGGCGACCAGGGTCGCGCCGAGCGCGATCATCGCCGTGATCGGTCGCGCGCGGCCCCGCCGGGTGACGCGAGACCCGTCACGCGCCCGTGGAATCACCGTGCCCTCCCGACCCGCCGCCGACGCCGCCGACGCCGCCGACGCACGGCGAACACACTGTCTACACCACGGCGACGCCGGCCGAGGCGACGGGTCGTCGACCGGGGGCCCGGTCGGCCCGGCGGGGTGGGTCTAGATCAGCCCGAGCGCACGGACCTCGTCGCGCTCGCCCAGGAGCTCGGCGGTCGTGGCGGCGACCCGCTCGCGGGCGAACGCGTCGTGGGCGAAGCCCTCTTTCACCGAGTAGCCGCCCCGCCCGTCGGCGACGATCGGCAGGCCGAAGGTGAGACCCTCGGGCACCCCGTACTCGCCACGGGTCGTCACCGCGACCGAGGCGCAGTCGTCCGGGGGTGTGGGCGTCGTGAGCGAGACCACGGTGTCGATCGCGGCGTTCGCCGCCGAGGCGGCCGAGGAGAGCCCGCGGGCCTCGATGATGGCCGCCCCGCGCTTCTGGACCGTCGTGAGGAACTCCCCGCGCAGCCAGGCGTCGTCGGCGATCACCTCGGGGGCCGGGCGGCCGGCGATGGTCGCGTTGGCGACGTCGGGGAACTGGGTCGAGGAGTGGTTGCCCCAGATCGCGAGGTTCTTGACCTCGGCGACCGGCACGCCGGCCCGGGTGGCCAGCTGGGTCTCGGCCCGGTTCTGGTCGAGGCGGGTCATGGCGAACCAGCGCTCCGCGGGCACCTCGGGGGCGGCCGAGCGGGCGATCAGACAGTTGGTGTTGCAGGGGTTGCCCACCACCAGCACCCGCACGTCACCGGCGGCGTGCGCCGCGATCGCCTGGCCCTGGGGCTTGAAGATGCCACCGTTCACGCTGAGCAGGTCGCCGCGCTCCATGCCGGCCTTGCGCGGGATGGAGCCCACCAGCAGGGCCCAGTTCGTCCCGTCGAAGGCCGTCGCGAGGTCGCTCGTCGCCTCGATCGAGGTGAGCAGGGGGAAGGCGCAGTCGTCGAGCTCCATGACGACGCCCTCGAGCGCCTTCATCGCGGGCTCGATCTCGAGCAGGCGCAGCGCCACGGGCGTCTCGGGCCCGAAGAGGGCACCCGAGGCGATCCGGAACAAGAGGGCGTAGCCGATCTGACCGGCGGCGCCGGTCACGGTGACGGTGACGGGGGGCATCTCTCCTCCTCGGTGACTAGAGACGGTCGACGATGGCCTGGGCGAACTCCGAGCACTTGACCTCGTGGGCACCCTCGGTCAGGCGGGCGAAGTCGTAGGTGACGATCTTCTCGGCGATGGTCGCCTCGAGGGCCCGCACGATATCGTCGGCCGCGGACTGCCAGCCGAGGTGCTCGAACATGAGCACGCCCGACAGCAGGACCGAGCCGGGGTTGACCTTGTCCTGGCCGGCGTACTTGGGCGCCGTGCCGTGGGTGGCCTCGAAGATTCCGTGGCCAGTGACGTAGTTGATGTTGGCGCCCGGCGCGATGCCGATCCCACCCACCTGGGCGGCCAACGCGTCGGAGAGGTAGTCGCCGTTGAGGTTCGTCGTGGCGATCACGCTGAACTCGCGGGGGCGGGTCAGGACCTGCTGGAGGGCGATGTCGGCGATGACGTCCTTCACGAGGATCTTGCCGCCGGGCTCGCCGTTGCAGTCGTCCCAGCCGACGGCGACGTCGGCGAACTCCTCGCGCACCAGCTCGTAACCCCACTTGCGGAAGGCGCCCTCGGTGAACTTCTGGATGTTGCCCTTGTGCACCAGGGTCACCGAGTCGCGCTTGCGGGCCACCGCGTAGTTGAGGGCGGCCCGGACGAGCCGCTCCGAGCCGAAGCGCGAGATGGGCTTGAGCCCGAGGCCGCTGCCCTCGCGCACGTCCCAGCCGAAGGACTCCTTCACGAAGGCGCGCAACTTCTCGGCCTCGGCGGTGCCGGCCTCGAGCTCGAGCCCGGCGTAGACGTCCTCGGTGTTCTCACGGAAGATGACCATGTCGACGTCCTCGGGCCGCTTGACCGGCGAGGGGACGCCGCTGAACCAGCGCACCGGGCGCAGGCAGACGTAGAGGTCGAGGATCTGGCGCAGCGCCACGTTGAGCGAGCGGAACCCGCCGCCGATCGGGGTGGTGAGGGGGCCCTTGATGCCGATCAGGTACTCCCGGAAGGCCTCGACCGTCTCGGCCGGCAGCCAGTCCTTGGTCCGGTTGTAGGCCTTCTCCCCGGCCAGGACCTCCTTCCAGTGGATGGTCTTGCCGTGCTTGGTCGCGGCCGCGTCCATCACGAGCTGGGCGGCCGGCCAGATGTCGACGCCCGTGCCGTCCCCCTCGACGTAGGGGATGATCGGGTCGTCGGGTACGTTCAGGGCGCCCGAGGCGTCCACGGTGATCTTCTGGGCCATGGCGCCCATCCTAGGACCGGCCCTCGAGGGGTCCCCTAGGGACCTCGGTCCCTAGGGGAAGAGGGCCCGGTGGATCTCTCGGGTCGCGCTGGAGCGATTGAGCGTGTAGAAGTGCAGCCCCGGGACGTCCTCGTCGAGCAGCGCCTCGCACAGCTCGGTGGCCGCGCGCACCCCCTCGGCCCGCACCGCCCCCGGTCCGCCGCGCGCGTGGGCCGCCTCGAGGCGCTCGACGAGCCAGTCGGGCACGGCCGCCCCCATCTGGGCCATGCGGGCGATCCCCGACAGGGTCGTCACGGGCATGATCCCGGCGAGGACGGGCTTGTCGACCCCGAGCTCGGCCAGTTCGAGCACCAGGCGGGTCCACTCCTCGGGCTCGAAGAAGAACTGGGTCACCGCGAAGTCGGCGAGGCGCAGCTTGTCGGCGAGGCGCCGCCGGTCGCTCGCCCGGTCGGGCGAGCGGGGGTGCCCCTGGGGGTGGGCCCCCACCCCCACGCAGAGGGGTCCGGCCTCGCGAACGAGTTCGATGAGCTCGCTCGCGTAGCGCAGTTCGCCCGACGGGGCCTCGCCCGAGGGGGTGTCCCCGCCCAGGGCCATCACGTTCTCCACCCCGGCCTCGACGTAGCGCGCGAGCAGCTCGCGCATCTCGGCTCGGCCGTTGCCCACGCAGATCAGGTGGGCCATGGCCGTGAGCCCCTTGGCCTCGATCGAGGTCACGAGGTCGAAGGTCCGCTGGCGACTGGCCTCGCCCCCCCGGTAGGTCACCGACACGAAGGAGGGCGCGAGCCCCTCGAGCTCGACGAGGGTCGTCTCGAGGACGAGACGCTCCTCCTCGCCCTTGGGCGGGAAGAACTCGAAGGATCGGGTCCGCCCGCGGGCGACCAGCTCGTCGACGCGCACGGGCCTAGCCGGCGCGACCGAAGTCGTCCTCGAGGCGCTCGATGTCGTCCTCGCCGAAATAGGTGCCGGTCTGGACCTCGACGAGGGTCACCGGCTCGGTGCCGCGGTTCTCGCACCGGTGCGCCTGGCCGACCGCGATGTCGGTGCTCTGGCCCGGCCCGAGGGTGAACTCCTCGCCGTCGAGCACCACCGTCGCGACGCCGGCCACCACGAACCAGTGCTCGGCGCGCCGGCGGTGGCGCTGATAGCTCAACCGCTTCCCGGGCTCGACCACGAGCCGCTTCACCTTGTGGTCGCCGCGCTCGTCGTCGAGCACCCAGAAGGCGCCCCAGGGCCGGTAGTCGAGCTCTCGACCACGTTCGTCGTGGTGGGCGTCGTCGGTCGTGGTCATCGTGTCCTCTCGGCGGCCAGCACGGCGTTGCGCAACAGCATGGCACGGGTCATGGGACCCACACCACCCAGGCGCGGCGTGACCCACCCGGCGACCTCGGCGACGTCGTCGGCGAGGTCCGAGAGCAGGCGGCGGCCCTCGAAGGAGGTGCCCGCCCCGACGACGGCCGCGCCGGGCCGGATCATGTCGGCTCTCACCAGGCCCGCCCGTCCGGCCGCCGAGACGACGACGTCGCCGGTGCGCACGAGGTCGGCGAAGTCGTCCACGCCGGTGTGCACGACCGTGACCGCGGCGTTGCAGTGGGGCCGCTTCATCGCGAGCAGGAGCGCGAGGGGACGGCCGATGGTGAGTCCCCGACCGATCACCACGACGTGACGCCCCTCGACCGGCACGTCGAAGGCGGCGAGGAGCTCCACGATCCCCTGGGGCGTGCAGGGCAGCGGCCCCGGGGTGCCCATGACGAGCCGACCGAGGTTCACCGGGTGGAGCCCGTCGACGTCCTTCTCGGGGCGGACCCGCATCAAGACGGCCGTCTCGTCCACGCCCTCGGGCAACGGGAGCTGGACGAGGATCGAGTGGACGGCCGGGTCCTCGTTGAAGCGCTCGACGACCGCCTCGATGTCGGACTGGCTCGCGTCGGCGGGCAGGCGCACGTCGAAGGAGCGCACGCCGATCTCGGCGCACTCGGCCACCTTCATGGCGACGTAGCGGGCGCTCGAGGGGTCCTCGCCCACGAGGAGCGTCCCGAGCCCGGGGGTCACCCCGGTCGCGACGAGGCGAGCGACGCGCTCGGAGAGCTGCATCTTCACCCCCGCGGCGACCCGTTCGCCGTCGAGTAGCTGTGCCATGGTCCTCCTCGGCCTAGTGGCGGAAGTGGCGCTCGCCGGTCATCATCATCGCGACCCCGGCCGCGTCGGCGGCCGCGATGACCTCGGCGTCGCGCACCGAGCCGCCCGGCTGGACGACGGCGACGACCCCGGCCTCGACCAGTCGCTCGAGCCCGTCGGGAAAGGGGAAGAACGCGTCGGAGGCCGCCGACGCCCCACGGGCCCGCTCACCGGCCTTGGCGACGGCGAGTTCGGCCGCGACGACCCGGGACTGCTGACCGGCGCCCACGCCCACCGCGACGCCGTCCCTCGCGATGACGACCGCGTTGGAGGTCGTGCGCGCACCGACCCGCCAGGCGACGACCAGGTCCACCATCTGGGCCGGCGTCGGGACGGCCGTCGTGGCGCAGGTCCACGTCGCGGCCGCGGCCACCAGCTCGTCGGCGCTCTGGACGAGGGCGGTGTCACCCAGGGTGCGCACCGTTAGCCCCAGTGGCTCCGGGGCGGGGGCGGCGAGCAACCGCGTGGCCCGGCGCCGGGCGACGAGGGCCTCGATCGCCCCGGGGCTGAAGCCGGTCGCGACGATCACGTCGGCCTGGGGCCCGGCGGCGATGGCCGCGGCCAGGTCGTCGTCGACGTCGCCGCCGATCGCCACGACCCCGCCGAAGGCGCTCTGGGGGTCGGCGGCGAGGGCCCGGTCGAAGGCGTCGCCCAGGGTCTCGGCCACCGCGGCCCCCGAGGCGTTGGCGTGCTTGATAATGGCCGCGGCCCGCGCACCGGGCACGTCACCGGCGAGCTCGTGCACGAGGCGCCAGGCGGCGTCGGCGTCGAGGTAGTTCAGGTACGACAGGGTCGACCCGGCGTGCTGGGTCACGGCGTCCCACCACGGGTGCGTGCCGGCGCGCCGGTAGCGCGCGGCGTGCTGGTGGGGGTTCTCGCCGTAGCGGGTGGGCGCGACGCGCTCGAGGTCGAGCACGAGCCGCTCGGGCAGCGCCCCGTCGTCGGCGAGCCAGGCGGCGATCCGCGCGTCGTAGGCGGCCGTCGTCGCGAAGGCCGCCCGGGCCAGGCGGCGGCGCGTCTCGGGCGAGGTGGCGCCGCGCTCGCGCAGCTCGGCGAGCACCGACCCGTACTGGCCCGGGTCGGTGACGACGGTGACGTGGGCGTGGTTCTTCGCCGCGGCGCGCACCAGGGTCGGGCCGCCCACGTCGATCAGCTCGACCGAGGGGTCGGCGGCGAAGGGGTAGAGGTTCACCACCACGAGGTCGATCGGGTCGATCGCGTGCGCCTCGAGCTGGGCGCGGTGCTCGGGCCGGTCGAGGTCGGCGAGGATCCCGGCGTGGACCCGCGGGTGCAGGGTCTTCACCCGGCCGTCGAGCACCTCGGGAAAGCCCGTGAGTTCGGCCACCTCGAGCGGCGCGAGGCCCGCCTCGGCCAGCGCGGCGGCCGTCTGGCCCGAGGCGACGAGCTGACAGCCCAGCCCGGCGAGTCCCCGGGCGAACTCGACGAGCCCGGACTTGTCGTAGACGCTGAGCAGCGCCCTCACGCCGGCTCCCGCTCGAGGGCGAGGTCGGCCGGCTCGCGACCGGCCGCGAGCCGGGCCAGCGCGCGCGCGACGACCTCGGGGTAGAGCGCACGCTCGACGGCCTTGATCCGCTCGTGCAGTCGGGCCTCGTCGTCGCCCTCGAGGACCGGGACCCGCCGCTGGGCGAGGATCGGACCGTCGTCGAGGGCCTCGGTGGCGACGTGCACCGTGCAGCCGGTCTCGGTGGCCCCGGCCGCGAGGGTGGCGCTGACCGCGTGCCACCCCTTGAAGGCGGGCAGCAGGCTCGGGTGGGTGTTGAGGACGCGGCCGGGGAACGCGGCGAAGAACGACGGGGCGAGCACGGTGCCGAAGCCGGCCATGGCGACGAGCCCGACGTCGCGCGCGGCGAGGGCCGCGGCGAGCTCGGCGCTGTAGCGCTCGCGCTCGAATCCCCCGGCGAACCCCCCGTAGGCGGCCCGCTCCACCAGCAGCGCCTCGACGCCGGCGGCGCGCGCGACCTCCAGGCCGCGGCACGCCCGGTCGCTCGCCACCACCCGAGGGACGAGGCCCGCGGCGAGGAAGGCCTCGAGGATCGTCCCCGAGCCCGAGACCAGCACCCCGAGGGCGACGGGCACGGCTAGAGCGCCCGGACGATCTCGACCATCGCCTCGCCGGCCTCGGTGGGGTTCTGGCAGACCCGCACGCCGGCGTCGGCCAGGGCGGCCATCTTGGCCTGGGCCGTCCCCTTCGAGCCCGAGATGATCGCCCCGGCGTGACCCATCTTGCGACCCGGGGGGGCGGTGACGCCCGCGACGTAGGCGACGACGGGCTTGTCCATGTTCTGGGCGATCCACTGCGCGGCCCGCTCCTCCTCCGAGCCGCCGATCTCGCCGATCATCATCACGGCCCGGGTCTCGGGGTCGGCCTGGAAGGCCTCCAGGCAGTCGATGAAGTTGGTGCCGGGCACCGGGTCGCCGCCGATGCCCACGCACGTCGTCTGGCCCACGCCCTTCTGACTCAGCTCGTAGAGCGCCTGGTACGTGAGGGTCCCCGAGCGCGAGACGATCCCGACCGGACCGCCCGGGAGGGCGATGTCGCCCGAGGTGATCCCGATGTTGCACTTGCCCGGGCTGATGATGCCCGGGCAGTTCGGCCCGAGCAGGCGCACCCCGGGGTGCTCTTCCACCAGCCGGTTGTAGGTGAGCGCCTCGTCCTGGGCCGGGATGCCCTCGGTGATGCACACGATGAACTCGATCCCGCCCTCGGCGGCCTCGAGGATGGCCGCCGGGGCGAAGCGCGGCGGCACGGCGATGAAGCTCGCGGTGGCGCCGGTCGTCGCGACGGCCTCGCGCACCGAGTCGAAGACGGGGATGCCCTCCACGTCGGTGCCACCCTTGCCCGGGGTGACCCCGCCCACGACCCGGGTGCCGTAGGCGCGGTTGCGCAGGCCGTGGAACCGGCCCTGGGACCCCGTGAGTCCCTGGACGATGACGGTGGTGCTCTCGTCGACGAAGATGCTCACGGCGCTCCTATCGGGCCAGGGCCACGGCGCGGCGCGCGGCCTCCAACATGGTGGGTTCGGTGACGAGCCGGTCGTTGAGGTGCGGCGCGAGGATCGCGCGGCCCTCGACGGCGTTGGTGCCGTCCAGGCGCAGCACGATCGGCGAGGCGATCTCGACGCGCGCCAGCGCCTCGAGGACGCCCTGGGCGACCTCGTCGACCCGCGTGATGCCGCCGAAGATGTTGACGAAGATGCTGCGCACCTTGGGGTCGGCGTTGATGACCTCGAGGGCCGCGGCCATCACGTCGGCGTTGGCGCCGCCGCCGATGTCGAGGAAGTTCGCGGCCGAGCCCCCGACCTGGTTCACGACGTCGAGGGTCGACATCGCCAGTCCCGCGCCGTTGGCGATGATGCCCACCGAGCCGTCGAGGCCGATGTAGTTGAGGCCCTTCTCCCGGGCGCGCCGCTCGCGCGGGTCCTCGAACTCGTCCCCTCGGAACTCGTCCCACTCGGGGTGACGGAAGGCCGCGTTGTCGTCCAGGGTGACCTTCGCGTCGAGCGCGTGGACCTCGCCCCCGGGGGTGAGGATCAACGGGTTGATCTCGGCCAGGTCGCAGTCGCCCTCGGTGTAGCAGCGATAGAGCGCGACGAGCAGGTCGGCCGCCTGCGCCCGGGCCGCCTCGTCCAGTCCGGCGTCGGCCACCCAACGCCGAGCCGTGGCGACGTCGAGCCCGCGCACCGGGTCGATCGGGAGCATCGCGATCGCCTCGGGGTTCTCGGCGGCGACGACCTCGATCTCCACCCCACCCTGGGCGCTCAGCATGCCCAGGTGGGCCTTGTTCGGCCGGTCGAGGGTGAACGAGGCGTAGTACTCCTTGGCGATCTCGCTCGCGTGCTCGACCCACAGGCGCTGGACGACGTGGCCCTTGATGTCGAGCCCGAGGATGCCCCGGGCGTGGGTGCGGACCTCGTCGGGGGTGGTCGCGAGCTTCACGCCCCCGGCCTTGCCGCGCCCGCCCACCTTGACCTGGGCCTTCACGACCACCGGGAAGCCCACCCGCTCGGCGACCCCGAGGGCCTCCTCGACGGTGTCGGCCACCCCGCCGGGCGAGACGGGGATCCCGTAGCGCGCGAAGTACTGCTTGCCTTGGTACTCGAAGAGGTCCATGACGTCCTTTCGCCGACTCAGTGGTGCTGGAGCTCGCGCGCGTCGAGGGTCGCCTCGAGCCAGGCGCCGATCTCCTCGAGCGACGAGCCCGGGGTGAAGACCCGCGCGACGCCCGCCGCCCGCAGGGCCGCCACGTCGCCCTCGGGGATGATCCCGCCCACCACGACGAGCACGTCGGCTCGCCCGGCGGCGGCCAGCAGCTCGACGACGCGGGGCACGAGGACCAGGTGCGCCCCCGAGAGCAGCGAGAGCCCCAGGGCGTCGGCGTCCTCGTCCACCACCGCCTGGACGACCTGCTCGGGGGTCTGGTGCAGTCCGGTGTAGACGACCTCGAAGCCGGCGTCGCGCAGGGTCCGGGCGATGACCTTCGCGCCCCGGTCGTGCCCGTCGAGTCCGGGCTTGGCGACCACGACGCGGTAGGTGCGCTCCATCGCGTTCAGCATAGTTGGCTTGAAAAACGGGACTTTTCGCCGCTCGAGGCGCCCGGGCGTCGGCCAGTAGCGTGAGTCGGGTGACGACCGCCCGCGGGCCCGTGCGCGCCCTCCTCTCGGCGATGCGCCCCAGTCAGTGGGTGAAGAACCTCATCGTGGTGGTCGCCCCGGCCGCGGCCGGCGTGCTCACCCACCACGACGTGGTGGGCCACACGGCCGTGGCCTTCGGTGCCTTCAGCCTGCTCGCCTCGGCGCTCTACATCACGAACGACCTGCGCGACGTCGAGGCCGACCGGGCGCACCCCACCAAGCGCGCTCGGGCCATCGCCGCAGGCGACCTGGCCCCGGCCGCGGCGCTCGTGGCGGCGCTCGCCCTCGGGGCCCTCGCCTTCGCGCTCCCCCTCGTCCTGCCCTCACCGGGCGAGCTCGAGTGGACCCTCGCCACCTACGCCGTCCTCACCGTGGCCTACAGCCTGCGCCTCAAGCAGGTCCCGGTGATCGAGCTCGCCATCGTGGCGAGCGGCTTCTTCCTGCGCGCCCTGGCGGGCGCGGCGGCCAGCCACCTGGCGGTCTCCAAGTGGTTCCTCGTCGTCATCTCCTTCGGGGCGCTCTTCCTCGTCGCGGGCAAGCGGGCCGCCGAGCTCGGCACCGAGACCTCCGGGGCCACCCGCAGGGTGCTCTCGGAGTACACCGCCCGGTTCCTCGAGTCCACCCTCACCCTGGCGGCCTCGGTGGCGGTGGCCGGGTACTGCCTCTGGGCGTTCGACACCTCGGCCCAGGGGCTCTCGACGCTGCGCAACGACGCCCTCCCCGTCCACCTCTCGGTGATCCCGGTCGTCGTCGCCGTCTTGTACATCCTGCGCGGGGCGCTCGCCGGTGAGGGCGAGACGCCCGAGCACCTGATCCTGCACAACCGGGTCGTCCAGGCCCTCGGCCTCGCCTGGGCGCTCCTGCTCGCCTGGGCGGTCTACCGGTGACGCGGCTCGCCGGCTGGGGCCGCACGCCGGCGGCCACCGCGAGCGTCGTCGCGCCCGCGAGCGAGGACGAGGTCGTCGAGCTCCTCGCGCGCGGCCCGCTCTGTGCGCGCGGGCTCGGGCGCAGCTACGGCGACGCGGCCCAGCTGGCCGGCGGCACGGTGGCCGACCTCACCGGCCTCGACGAGATCGGACCGATCGACGAGTCGGGCGGGGTCACCCTGGGCGCCGGGGCGAGCATCGACGCGCTGCTCGCCGTGTCGCTGCCCCAGGGCTGGTTCGTGCCCGTCACCCCCGGGACCCGCCAGGTCACCCTGGGCGGCGCCGTCGCCGCCGACGTGCACGGCAAGAACCACCACCGCGACGGATCCTTCGCGGCCCACGTCGACGGCCTGCGCCTCGCCACCCCGCGGGGGGTGTTCGACCTCTCGGCCGCGGTCGACCCCGACCTCTTCTGGGCGACCGTGGGGGGCATGGGCCTCACCGGGGTCCTCACCCGGGTGCGCCTTCGGCTCTTGCGCGTCGAGAGCGACGTGGTGCTCGTCGACACCGACCGCTACGACGACCTCGACGCCGTCATGGCCGCCATGGTCGAGGGCGACGAGCGCTACCGCTACTCGGTGGCCTGGGTCGACTGCACGGCTCGGGGCGCGCGCACCGGCCGGGCCGTGCTGACCCGGGGCGACCACGCGCCCGCGGGGGCGACGCCCCCGCGGGCCCCGCGCGCCGGGCGCCTCGGGGTGCCCGTCGTCGCGCCGCCGGGGCTGTTGAACCGGCTCAGCGTGCGGGCGTTCAACGAGGCGTGGTTCCGGCGGGCGCCGCGCCACGCGCTCGAGGAGCCCCACTCCCTCGGCGCCTTCTTCCACCCCCTCGACGGGGTCGCCGACTGGAACCGGCTCTACGGCCCGCGCGGCTTCGTGCAGTACCAGTTCGTCGTGCCCGACGCCGCCGGCGACACCGTGCGCCACGTGGTCGAGCGCCTCGCCCGCTCGGGCCTGGTGAGCTTCCTCGCCGTCTTGAAGCGCTTCGGCCCGGGCGACCCCGGTCCCCTCTCGTTCCCGATGGCCGGCTGGACCCTCGCCCTCGACCTGCCCGTGGGTGCGGACTCGCTGCCCGCCGAGCTCGACGCCCTCGACGAGCTCGTGCTGCGCGCCGGCGGGCGGGTCTACCTCGCCAAGGACGCCCGTCTCGCCCCGGCCAAGGTCGCCGCGATGTACCCGCGGCTCGAGGAGTGGCGCGCGGTGCGCGCCCGGGTCGACCCCGAGGGGGTGCTCGTGAGCGACCTCGCCCGCCGGCTCCATCTGGTAGGGAGGTAGACGTGGAGAACGCCTTCGGCCAGCCCCAGAGCGTCGTCGTGCTCGGGGGCACCTCGGACATCGCCCGGGCGGTCGTGCGCAAGCTCTGCGCCGCGCGGGCCGAGGTCGTGGTGCTCGCCGGACGTGACCCGGGCCGCCTCGCCGAGGCGGCCCGCGAGGCCGAGGAGTACGGCGCGACCCGCACCGAGGTCGTCTTGGTCGACGCCGCGGACCCCGCGAGCGCCGGCCCGGCCGTGGCCGCCGCCTTCGACGCGATCGGCGGACCGGTCGACCTGGTGATCGTGGCGGTGGGCGCGCTCGGTGACCAGTCCGACTTCGAAGACGACCCCGCCGAGGCCGCCCGGATGATCACGGTGAACATGACCTGGCCGGTCGCCGCGCTCACCGCGGTGCGCACCCGGCTCCTCGCCCAGGGCCACGGGCGGGTCCTCGTAATCACCTCGGTCGCCGCGGTGCGGGTGCGGCGCTCGATGTACCTCTACGCCGGGGCCAAGGCCGGGCTCGACCGGCTCTGCCAGGGGATGAGCGACTCCCTGGTGGGCACCGGCGTGCGACTCCAGCTCGTGCGTCCGGGCTTCGTGCGCACCAAGATGACGGGTGGCCAGAAGGAGGCCCCCTTCACCACGGGTCCGAACGAGGTCGCCGAGTACGTCGTGCGGGGTCTGTCGACCAACGCCCCGGTCATCTGGAGTCCCCCGGTGCTGCGTTACCTGTTCGTGGTCGTGCGCCACCTGCCGGCCGCCCTCTGGCGCAGGGTCGCCGACCTCTAGCCCGGCCGGTCCGGTCGGTGCCGCGCGTGGCCCGTCGACCCGGGGCACCGGCCACGATTCGTGGCGCGCGGGCTGCGTAATCGGTAGCGCGCACGGCCACGTCCCGCCGACTCGCCGGCCCACCCCGTTCGGCTCGTGACGCCCCGCGCGGTAGGTTCGGCCCATGGGCGAGCGACGTCGAGAGTCGTGACGCCCCGTGCGTGGGCCGAGCGGGGGTGAGATGTCCCCCGTCGTCGCGGCCCCGCGCGAGACCGTGGTAGCGGGCCTGGTGCGGCGGGGCTCGCCGGCGGGGCTCGAGGTCCCCCCTCGAGCGAGACCCCGGTGACCTCGACCGCGGTGGCCGTCACCTTCGGGCTGTTGACGGCCCTCGCCAACGCCGCCGCGGTGATGATGCAGCACGTGGCCTCGACCGCCGGGGGTCGACGGGGGTGGCCGTGGGTGCGCCACGTCGTGCGCCACCCCCTGTGGCTGCTGGGCTGGGTCGCCATGGCCGGCTCCCTGGTGTTCCAGGCGGTCGCCCTGCACGCGGGCCCGATGTCCCTCGTCCAACCCCTGCTGGTCAGCGAGCTCGTGATCGCCCTCGTACTGCGACGACTCTGGCGGCGCCAGCGGCTGTCGCGCCCGGCCTGGACGAGCGCCGCGGTGACGACGCTGTCCCTGGCGACCGTGCTCGTCGTCTTGGACCCCCACGGCGTGGCCCGCACGCCGACGAGGACCGCGTGGGTGACGACGATCGTCGCGTCGGCGATCGCGGTCCTCGTCCTTCTGGTCGTCGCGCGCGGGGCGGGACCCGGGCGTCGCGCCGCGAGCTTCGCGACGGCGACCGCCGTGCTGTGGGCCCTGGAGGCCACCTTCATCAAGAGCGCCACCGACGTCCTGGTCGCCGGTGGCGTCGGCGCCCTCCTCACCTCGTGGCCGCTCTACGCGCTCGTCGTCGCGGGCCTCGGCGGCCTCACGACCGAGCAGTTCGCGCTGCGCGAGGGCCCCCTGCGCGTCTCCCAGCCGCTGATCGTCATCGTCGACCCGCTCGTGAGCGTGCTCTACGGCCTCGGGCTCTTCCACGAGCGGCTGGCCTCGGGCGGGCTCGTCCTCGTGGTGGCCGGCGTCGCCGCGGTGGCGATGGGCGTGGGCGTGGTCGTCATGACCTCGTCGGTGCCGGAGACCCTCGTGCCCGAGGTCCTCCCCCCCGCGGCCAGCACCGACTAGGGGGTCGGGACCGCCGGCCGCCCGGAGCCGACACCCCCCGCTCGTTAGTCTGGGGTGACTAGCTAAGGAGGGACCTCGTGAGAGTCTCTGCGTGGATCGTGTCGCGTCGTGCCGTGGCGGCGGTGGTGCTCGCCGCGACCCTCCTCACCGGGGCGTCAGCGGGGGCGTCGAGTGCCCGGGGCGGGCGACACCACTTCCCGGTCAACGTCGTGACGCCCGGGAGCGACTACCTGGCGCTCGGCGACTCGGTGTCCTTCGGCTACCGCGA
This sequence comes from Actinomycetes bacterium, assembly GCA_021831035.1. GTDB lineage: Bacteria > Actinomycetota > Acidimicrobiia > Acidimicrobiales > RAAP-2 > RAAP-2. Next base: position 249,958 of record JAKBNL010000001.1, on the reverse strand, counting down.
GTCGACGACCGTGCCCGCGCCCGACTACAGCTCCGCGGCCAACTTCGTCGGCTTCCCCGAGTTCGTCGCGAGCGCCCTCGGCCTCCACCTGGCCAACGCCGCCTGCCCGGGTGAGACCTCGTCGAGCTTCTTGAACGCGAGCGCCTTGAGCAACGGGTGCGAGAATCACCCCAGCGCGACCGGGACCCTCCAACCCGGCGGCTACCGGACGCTCTACCCGCTCCACGTGAGCTACGCGGGCAGCCAGATGGCCTTCGCGCTGGCGTACCTGCGCACGCACCCGCGCACCACCCTGGTCACCCTCATGATCGGTGCCAACGACGGCTTCATCTGTCAAGAGACGACGGCGGACCAGTGCGTGTCCGCGTCCGAGCTCGCCCCGGTGCTCTCGACGGTCACGGCCAACGTGCACACCATCGTGCGGGCGCTGCGGGTCACCGCCCACTACACGGGCCAGATCGTCCTGGTCAACTACTACGCCACGAGCTACGCCAACCCCCTCGACAGCGTCGCCAGCACCTACCTCAACAAGGCCCTCGACGCCGGCGGTGCGGGCTTCAGCGTGGAGATCGCCGACGGCTACGGCGCCTTCGAGCAGGCCGCGCAGTACTCCGCCGGCGACAGCTGCGCCGCGGGCCTGCTCACCCGACTCTTCTCGGGCACGACGTTCACCGGGTGCGGCGTCCACCCGAGCGTCGCCGGTCAGGCCCTCCTGGCCCAGACCGTCGAGGCGGTCGTGAAGAAGTAGTCGCCCCACCGGTCCGCCGGGGCTCGGCTGGCCGCCGCGCGGTGACCGGTCCGTGGCGACGAGGGGCGCCCCCGCGACGGGGCCCTCGAGGCGCTCGGTCGGGGTGAGGGCCCGCGCCACCGTCGGGCGCCGGATCGTCCGCGGTCCGCGAGGAGCCGTCCCCGCCGTGGCGCCCTCGTGGGCGGTCCCCCGAGACGCGTCGGCGCCCCCCCCGGTCTCCGCGCACCGGGCGCCGGTGCCTCGAGCGGTCTACTTCTTCTTCGCCTGGACGACCATGTCCGAGGGGCGCAGCGACATCGTGTAGAAGTCCCGGTTCCACCAGCTGGCGAAGAACCGTGACGGGTCGCCGTTCATCGAGCTCAGCAGGTCGGTCCCGTTCCCGCCGTTGATCGGCTTGCCGAGGGGTCCCTGGTAGGAGGAGAACTGGACCCAGTCGGTGTTGATGTCCAGCTCCATCGCGCGCACCGCCCCGGCGTGCACCAGCACGTTCGCCAGGTCCGAGATCGACAGGCTCGGCCCGCCGACGTAGACGAGGGCCCCGTCCTTGGTCACCCCGAGCCCCGAGCGCCACACCGCGTAGGAGCCACCGAGGGTCGCCCCCCAGTTGATGTAGTTGGCGTTGTCGAGCCCCGGCACCGGTCGGCCGTTGATCACGATCAGCCGGAGGTTCTGGCGCACCGAGGCGACCTGCTTGGTCATGTGGACGTCGCGGTTCCACGAGCCCACGGTCATGTCGCCGTTCTTGTACACGACGACCGAGGCCGCGCCGGTGCGCAGCGGGATGATCGTCTTGCCCTGGGTGAAGTAGCCACCCTGGGCGTCCTGCATGCGAAAGCCCGCGTTGAAGGCGGCCACCAGGCTCTCGGAGGCCCTGGCCGAGATGGGCGCGCTGTACTTGTAGGGCCCGCCGCCGGGGATGTAGGAGCCCGAGTAGAGCTGCGCCTTGAGGAGCTTCGGGTCCATCCAGGCGACGCCGACCACGTAGCTCGTGTTGACCTTGTTGGGGCGCACGAAGGCCTCGTAGATAGCCGGGATCCCGTCGGCGCTGCGCCGGCCCACCGGGTGCCAGACGCCCTCGCCGGGCAGCCACGTGCCGGCCGGGGAGGTCATGCGCGCCGGGGCGGGCAGGTACGTCTCGCCGTGGGCCGTCACCCGGGTGGTGGTACCGCCCGACTTGGTCGCCGAGTTGCCGAAGGCGTTCGCCGCGGGCGCACCACCGACCTTGGGCGGGTTGAGGGCGTAGTACTCCTTCTCGGCCCAGAGCACCACGGGGCCGAGCCCGTGGCTACGGCTCCACTCGGCCGCGCGGGCGAGGTAGGAGACGCCGAGCGAGGGGTTGCCGAGCGCCTGGACCAGGGTGACCCCGAGGTAGAGCACGACGATCAGGATCAGCACGCTCACCACGACGAAGGCTCGGCGGATCCAGTAGACGTAGGGCGGTCGGCGCCGGCGGTAGCGGCCCCGGCCGGCCGGGGGCCGGCGCCGCGAGGGGACGCTGTAGCCGGCTCGGGAGGGTCGCTGCGTCGGGGGAGCGCTAGACACGCTCGCCATTCTCCCAGGACCGCGCGGGGGTCTACGCGGGCCATCGGGAATTCTTAGCGAGGACTTATCCCATCAGGCGCGACGCAGCGGCGTCATCGCGAGAACCAGGTGCTTCACCCCGTGCGACTCGAAGGCGACGGTCGCCCGCGCGTGTCGGCCCTCCCCCTCGGTCGCGGTGACGACCCCGGGGCCGTAGCGCTCGTGCACGACGCGCTCGCCGACGGCCAGCCCGAGCGTCTCGGCCCCGGTGGAGCGCACCGGCGGCGCGGCGCCCGCGCCGAAGGCCCGGCCCTGGGCGAACTCGCTCTGGCGTCCGGCGAAGCCGTCCTCGTCGAGGGCGAAGCTCGACCGGCGCGTGGGCGCCACGCTCGAGAGGTCGGTCACGAGCTCGGGCGGCACCTCCTGGAGGAACCGGCTCGGGATGGCCTCGGTGAGCCGACCCCACATGGTGCGGGTCCAGGCGTGGGTGAGGGTGAGGTGGCGCATCGCCCGGGTCAGGCCCACGTAGCAGAGCCGGCGCTCCTCTTCGAGCTCGGCGTCGTCGGCGAGGGCCCGGGCGTGGGGGAAGATCGTCTCCTCGAGGCCGGCGATGACGACGGCGGGGAACTCGAGCCCCTTGGCGACGTGCAGGGTCATCAAGGAGACCGCGCCCTCCCCCGCGCCGAGCTGGTCGGAGTCGGCCACCAGGGCGACGCGCTCGACGAAGTCGAGCAGCGACTCGTACTGCGCGGCCGCGCTCGCGAGCTCCCCGAGGTTCTCCAGGCGCGAGTAGGCCTCGTCGGACCCCTCGGCGCGCAGGGCGTCGCCCAGGCCCGACTCGCGCACGATGGCGTCGATCATCTCGCGCGGGGAGAGGTCGTTGGCGAGGGCCCGCAGCTCATCGAGCATGAAGGCGAAGCGGTCGCAGCCCGCGAGCGCCCGGCCGGTGAGACCCGCGGCCGCCCCGCGGGCGGTCGCCTCGGCGAAGGAGAGGCCGTGCTCGGCGGCGTAGGCGCCGATCTTCGCCTGGGCGGCGTCGCCGACGCCCCGGCGCGGCTCGTTGACGACCCGCCGGGCCGAGGCCTCGTCGCGGGGGTTGACCACGAGGCGCGCGTAGGCGAGCGCCGTCTTCACCTCCTTGCGGTCGTAGAAGCGGGTGCCGGCGATGACCCGGTAGGGGACGCTCGCGCGCAGGAGCTCCTCTTCGAGCACGCGACTCTGGGCGTTGGTCCGGTAGAAGACGGCCATCTCGCGCCAGTCGAGCCCGGCCGCGGCGCGCAGCCGGCGCAGCTCGCTCGCGATGAAGCGGCCCTCGTCGTACTCGTCGGCCGCCCGGTAGAGGCGGATCCGCTCGCCGGCGTCCCCGTCGGTGAAGAGGTTCTTGGGGTGACGGCTGGGGTTCCTCGCGATGACGGCGTTGGCGGCGTCGAGGATCACCTGGGTCGAGCGGAAGTTCTGCTCGAGCACGACGACCGTCGCGTCGGGGAAGCGGGACTCGAACAGCAGGATGTTGCGCACGTCGGCCGCGCGGAAGCGGTAGATCGACTGGTCCGAGTCACCGACCACGCACAGGTTCCGGTGCTCGGCCGCGAGGGTCATCACGAGCTCGTTCTGCACCCCGTTGGTGTCCTGGAACTCGTCCACCAGCAGGTGGGTGAAGCGGTGCTGGTAGGCGCGGCGCACGTGCTCGTCGCGCGCCAGCATCGCCACGGCGTTGACCAGGAGGTCGTCGAAGTCCATGGCGTTCGCCCGGCGCAACCGCTCGACGTAGAGCTGGTAGACCTCGGCGATGCGCCGGCGCACGGGGTCGTCGCCGTAGACGGCCGCGTAGCGCTCGGGCGAGACCATCTCGTTCTTCGCCGCGGAGATGCCCGCCGCGACGCTGCGCGGGGCGAGGCGCTTGGTATCGAGTCCCCGCTCGCGCATGATGAGCTCGACGGCGGTCTGCGCGTCACCCGCGTCGTAGATCGTGAACCCCCGCTCGTAGCCGAGCACGTCGGCGTGGCTGCGCAGCATGCGCAGACAGGCCGAGTGGAAGGTCGAGACCCACATCCGCTCGACGTCGGCGCCGACGAGCTCGACCACGCGTCGGCGCATCTCGTCGGCCGCCTTGTTGGTGAAGGTGATCGCCATGACCTGGTGGGGCTCGGCGTCGCCGGTGGCGAGCAGGTGGGCGATGCGCCGGGTGAGGACCCGGGTCTTGCCCGACCCGGCGCCGGCGACGACGAGCAGGGGCCCGCCCCGGTGGGTCACGGCCGCGCGCTGGGGCGCCGTCAGCCCCTCGAGGAGCGTCGCCGGATCGGGGCGCCCGGCCGGCGCGGGGTCGCCCCACAGCCCGGCGTCGCTGAACCGGCCGCCGCTCACTCCCACTCGATCGTGCCCGGCGGCTTGCTCGTCACGTCGAGCGCCACGCGGTTCACGCCCTCGACCTCGCGGATCAGCCGACTGGCGATCCGCTCGACGAGGTCGTAGTCCAGCCGGGCCCAGTCGGCCGTCATCGCGTCGTCGCTCGTCACGGCGCGGATCACGATGGGGTACGCGTAGGTCCGCCCGTCGCCCATCACCCCGACCGTGCGGACCGCGGGCAGCACCGCGAAGCTCTGCCACAGGTCCCGGTAGAGACCGGCCCGGCGGATCTCGTCGACGACGACGTGGTCGGCCTGGCGCAGGATCTCGACGCGCTCGCGGGTGACCTCGCCCACGACCCGCACCGCGAGGCCCGGCCCCGGGAACGGCTGGCGCCAGACGATCTCCTCGGGCAGCCCGAGCTCCTCACCCACCCGGCGCACCTCGTCCTTGAAGAGCAGGCGCAACGGCTCGACCAGCTCGAAGGCCAGGTCCTCGGGCAGTCCACCGACGTTGTGGTGGCTCTTGATGTTGGCGGCGTGGCCCGAGCCCGACTCGATCACGTCGGGATACAAGGTCCCCTGGACCAGGTAGCGCACGTCCTCGCCCTCGGCGAGCTGGCGGGCGACGGCCTCGAACTCGCGGATGAACAGCTCGCCGATGATCTTGCGCTTGCGCTCGGGGTCGGTCACCCCCGCCAGGGCGTCGAAGAAGCGGTCCTGGGCCTTCACGTGGACGAGCTCGACCCCGAACTGACGGGTGAAGGTCTCTTCGATCTGGGCGCCCTCGTCACGGCGCATGAGCCCGGTGTCGACGAAGACGCAGGTGAGCTGGCGGCCGACGGCCTTGGTGACGAGCGCCGCCGCCACCGCCGAGTCGACCCCGCCCGACAGGGCGCACAGCACCCGCTCCGCGCCCACCTGGGCCCGGATGCGGGCGACCTGCTCTTCGATGATCGAGGCGTTGGTCCAGGTCGGGGCGAGACCGGCGAGGTGGTGGAGGAAGTGGGCGAGCTGCTCTTGGCCCCGCTCGGTGTGGGCGACCTCGGGGTGGTACTGGGTGGCGTAGAGCCCGCGGACCGGGTCCTCCATCACCGCGACCGGCACGTCGGCGGTGCCGGCGGTGACGCGAAAGCCCGCGGGGGCCTCGACGATCGAGTCGCCGTGGCTCATCCAGCAGGTCGTCGCGGCCGGGAGTCCGGCGAGCAGCGTCGAGGGGGCGTCGGTGCGCGCGAGGGTGGTGCGGCCGTACTCGCGCACCCCCGTGCGCGCGACGCGCCCGCCGAGGAGCTGGGCCATCACCTGGGCGCCGTAGCAGATGCCCAGGGTGGGCACCCCGAGGGCGAGCAGGGCCGGGTCCAGGCTCGGCGCGCCGTCCTCGTAGACCGAGGCCGGGCCGCCGGAGAGGATGAGGGCCGCGGGGTCCTTCACGCGCACCTCGTCGGCCGAGATCGTGTGGGGGACGATCTCGGAGTAGACGTGGGCCTCGCGGACCCGACGGGCGATGAGCTGGGCGTACTGGGCGCCGAAGTCGACGACGAGGACCGGTCGGGTCAATGCCCCATGCCCACGCCCTGGGAGCGCTGGAGCGCCTTGCCCTCGGTCTGCAGGGCCGGGGCCAGCATGATCTCGGCCTTCTGGAACTCCTTCAGGCTCTCGTAGCCGCAGGTGGCCATCGAGGTGCGCAGCGCCCCCATCAGGTTGAGCCGCCCGTCGTTCTCGTGGGCCGGGCCGAGCAGGATCTCCTTTAGCGTCCCGCGGACCTGGGTGCGCACCCGCGTCCCGCGCGGGAGCGTCGGGTGGAAGGTGGCCATCCCCCAGTGGTAGCCGCGGGCCGGGGCCTCGACGGCGCTGGTGAGCGGCGAGCCGATCATCACCGCGTCGGCCCCGCAGGCGATGGCCTTGGCGATGTCGCCGCCCTTGCTCATGCCGCCGTCGGCGATGACGTGGACGTAGACGCCGGTCTCGTCGAGGTGGCGCATCCGCGCGCCCGCGACGTCGGCGATGGCCGTGGCCTGGGGCACGCCGATCCCGAGCACGCCCCGGCTGGTGCAGGCGTTGCCCGGCCCGACCCCCACGAGCACACCGGCCGCGCCGGTGCGCATCAGGTGCAGGGCGGCCTGGTAGCTGGCACAGCCCCCCACGATCACGGGGATCTCGAACTCGCGGATGAACTTCTTCAGGTTGAGCGGCTCGCCCGACTTCGACACGTGCTCGGCCGAGACGACGGTGCCCTGGATGACCAGGATGTCGAGGCCCGCGTCGATGATGGTCTTCGACATCCAGTCGGTCTTGGCGGGGGTCACCGAGGCTGAGGTCACGATGCCGGCCTCCTTGAGCTGGCGGATCCGCTCGGCGACGAGCTCGAGCTTCACCGGCTCCAGGTACATCTGCTGCATGCGGGCGGTGGCCTTGTCGTCGTCGAGCTCGGCGATCTCCTCGAACAGGGGGGTCGGGTCCTCGTAGCGCGTCCACAGGCCCTCGAGGTTCAAGACGCCGAGCCCGCCGAGCCGGCCGAGCTCGATCGCCGTCGTGGGCGAGATCGCGCCGTCCATCGCCGAGCCGAGCACGGGGATCTCGAACTTGTAGGCGTCGATCTGCCAGGAGATGTCGACGTCCTCGGGGTCGCGCGTGCGCCGGCTGGGCACGATCGCGATGTCGTCGAAGCCGTAGGCCTGACGCGCCGTCTTGAAGATGCCGATCTCCACTTCCGCCATGGGTCCTCCGCCTGTCGTGGATAGGGGCGTGGGCCCCAATCTACCCGCCGGTCCGTCGCGGGTCGCCGAGCGCGAGGTCCTCCACGACCATCGAGAGCAGGTCGGTCAGGACCCGGGCCGTCGCCCCCCAGAGCAGGTCCCCCGGCACGCGGTAGAAGTAGATGGGGACGAAGCCCTCGTCGTCGAGGCCGGCCAGCCCCTCACGGCGCCAGCGCTCCTCCAAGAACGCGCCCTCGGCGAGCAGGTCGGTCAGGGCGACGGTGAAGACGCGCTCGACCTCGTCGGGCTGGGCCTCGAGCGAGGGTCGGCTCGCGAGCGCCCCCACCAGCGGCACGATCGCCCCCGACGCCACCCGGGTCGAGAGGGGGGCGAGCCAGCCCAGGGGGCGCACGGCCGCGGGATCGAGGCCGACCTCCTCTTCCGCCTCGCGCAGCGCCGTCTCCCAGGGTGACTCCCCGACCTCGCGGCGCCCCCCCGGCAGGGCCACCTCGCCGCGATGGGCCCGCAGGTTCCGGGCCCGGCGCGTGAGCACGACCTGGGCCTCACCGCCCTCGTCGAAGAGCGCCACGAGGACCGACGCGCGGGGCGCGGCGGGCTCGGGCGGGGCGCCGTCCTGGCCCCGCCGGGCGAGGGCGTGGGCCACCCGCTCCACCGTCAGTCCCCGCCGAGCCGCCGGATCGAGGTCGGCCCAGGGGGGGCGCCCCCCGGGACGCACCTCGTCGGGCTCGGGTATCACCTGGGGGTACTCGTGGCCGGGAAAGCGGTGGCGTCCGTCCTCCGTCCGACCCGCCCTCTCACCCCTAGACTTCATCTTCCTCCACCGTACCGGTCCGTCCCCCCGAGAAGGCCTCGTGAAGAACCTCGCCCGCCTCTGCGTCCGCCACCGTTGGGTCGTCCTGCTCGTCTGGGTGCTGCTCTTCGTCGGGACCAACGCCGCGGCCCGCGCGGCGGGCTCGGCCTACGCCAACACCTTCACCCTGCCCGGGACCAACTCGACCCACGCGCTCGACCTGTTGAAGACGGCCTTCCCGGGCCAGGCCGGCGACACCGACCAGATCGTGATCCACGCGACGAGGGGCACCGTCGCCGACCACGAGCGCGCCGTCCAGGCCGCGCTGGCCGCCGTCGCCCGCCAGCCGGTGGTGGCGAGCGTCGTCTCGCCCTTCTGTAGCGCCCCCTTCGCGGGCGAGCGGCTCCCCTCGGGGGCGTGCGCCGGCGCGACCCAGGTCTCGAAGGACGGCACGATCGCCTACGCCGTCGTCCACTTCGCGCTGCCCGGCTTCAAGCTGCGCACCGCCCAGATCCAGGCGATCGAGGCCCAGGCCCTCACGATGAGATCGCCCCACCTCGGGGTCTACTTCGGGGGCAACGCCTTCGGCCAGGCCTCCTCGCCGTCGTCGAGCAAGGGCGAGGTGATCGGCCTCGCGCTCACCGCCGTCGTGCTGGTGCTCGCCTTCGGCTCGTTCCTCGCGATGCTGCTCCCCCTCGGGGTGGCGCTCTTCGCCCTCGGGGTGGCGCTCGCCGCGGGCGAGCTGCTGAGCCACGGCGTCGCCATCGCCCAGTTCGCCCCGATCCTGGGCTCGCTGATCGGCCTCGGCGTCGGCATCGACTACGCGCTGTTCATCATCACCCGCGCCCGTCAAGAGTTCAAGCGCGGCGCGGACGCCGAGGACGCGATCGTGACCGCGATCAACACCTCGGGGCGGGCGGTGCTCTTCGCCGGCTCGACGGTGTGCGTCGCGTTGTTGGGCATGCTCATCTTGCGCCTCTCGTTCTTGAACGGCGTCGCCGTGATGGCCACCCTCGCCGTGCTCGTCACCATGCTCGCCTCGGTGACCCTCCTGCCCGCGCTCGTCGCGATCATCGGACGCCGCGTGCTCAGCCGGCGCGAGCGCCGGCACCTCGCCGAGCACGGCCCCGAGCCGGCCCTGCCCAGCGGGCCCTGGCAGCGCTGGTCTCGCTTCGTCTCGAACCACCCCCGGGTGCTGAGCGCCCTCGCCCTGGGGCTCATCGTCCTCTTCGTCGTGCCCTTCTTCTCGCTGCGCCTGGGCAGCTCGGACCAGGGGACGGACCCGGTGGGCTCGACGACCCGCCAGGCCTACGACCTGCTCGCCCGGGGATTCGGGCCGGGCTTCAACGGGCCGCTCAGCGTCGTGGGGGCGATCCGCGGGCCCCAGGACACGGCCGCCATGACGGCGCTCGACCGACGACTCGCCCACGACCCCGGCGTCGCCTCGGTGCTCCCCCTCTACGAGAACCCCAGCCACACCGTGGGCATCATCACCGTCGTGCCCACGACGAGCCCCCAGTCGATCCAGACGACCGACCTCATCAACCGGCTGCGCGACCACTACATCCCCCGGGCCACCCACGCCAGCCACACCGCGATCTACGTCGGCGGCATCACCGCGATCTTCGCCGACTTCGCCCAGGTGCTCGGCTCGAAGCTGCCCCTCTTCGTGGGGGTGATCGTGCTCTTGGGCTGCCTGCTCCTCATGGTCGCCTTCCGCAGCCTGCTGATCCCCCTCGTCGCCGCGATCATGAACCTGCTCGCCGTCGGCGCCTCCTTCGGCCTCGTCGTGGCGGTCTTCCAGTGGGGCTGGGGCTCCTCGCTGATTCGCGCGGGCACCGGGCCGGTCGAGTCGTTCCTGCCGATCATCATGATCGCGATCCTCTTCGGCCTCTCCATGGACTACCAGGTCTTCTTGGTGTCGCGCATGCACGAGGAGTGGCTCAACACCGGCTCGAACGAGGAGGCGATCGTGCGCGGCCAGGCCAACACCGGGCGGGTCATCACCGCGGCGGCCCTGGTGATGGTCTCGGTCTTCTTCTCCTTCGCCTTCGGCGGCCAGCGCATCATCGCCGAGTTCGGCATCGGCCTCGGTGGGGCCGTCGTCATCGACGCCTTCATCATCCGCACCGTGCTCGTGCCGTCGCTGATGCACTACATCGGCCGGGCGAACTGGTGGATGCCGCGCTGGCTCGAGCGGATCGTCCCCCACGTCGCCGTCGAGGCGACCGAAGAGTGACGGTCAGGGGCGGGACCGCGCCGACGGACGTCAGGGTTATCCCCCATAGAGGCGCCGGCCGGGGGTTCCTAGGCTTGCGCCGAGGAGGTGTCCGGTGATCGAGGCCCGCGGACTGACCAAGCACTACGGCGCGAAGGTCGCCGTCGACGGGCTCACCTTCGACGTGCGCCCCGGGGTCGTGACCGGCTTCCTCGGGCCCAACGGCTCGGGCAAGTCGACGACCATGCGCATGATCATGGGCCTGGACGCCCCCACGAGGGGCTCGGTCACCGTGAACGGCCAGCGGTTCGGCGACCTGCGCTGGCCGCTACGCGAGGTGGGGGCGCTGCTCGAGGCGCGGGCCTTCCACCCCGGCCGGACCGCCCGCGCCCACCTCACCATGCTCGCCCAGACCAACCGCCTGCCCGCGCACCGCGTCGACGACCTGCTCGAGCTGGTCGGCCTCTCGGCCGTCGCCGACCAGCGGGCCGGCAAGTTCTCCCTCGGCATGGGCCAGCGCCTCGGGATCGCCGCGGCCCTGCTCGGTGACCCGGGCGTCCTGCTCTTCGACGAGCCCGTCAACGGCCTCGACCCCGACGGGATCCGCTGGGTGCGCCACCTGCTGCGCGGCCTCGCGGGCGAGGGCCGGACCGTCTTCGTCTCGAGCCACCTCATGAGCGAGATGTCCCTCACGGCCGACGAGGTCGTCATCATCGGTCGGGGCCGGCTCATCGAGCAGACCACCATCGAGGACCTGCTCGCGCGCAGTGCGCACCAGTTCGTGCGCGTGCGCAGCCCCCAGGCGGCGGCGCTGGCCCCGGCCCTGGAGCGCGAGGGCGCCACGCTCACCGTCGAGGACGACGGGTCGCTCAGCGTCCGCGGGCTCGACGCACCGGACGTGGGTGACGTCGCCGCCGCGCTCGGCGCGACCCTGCACGAGCTCTCCACCCAGAGCGCGTCCCTCGAGGAGGCCTTCATGGAGCTCACCGACGCCAGCATCGAGTACCGCGGCGCGGCCACCGACGGCCCCCACCCGGCGGCGGCGCCGTGACCGGCCTCCTCGCCGCCGCGCACGCCGGCCTCGTGCGCCACGCCGGTCCCGGCCACGGTCTGCGTCTCGGGCTGCTGGTCGTGGTCGTGGTGATCGTGGTCGTCGTCGTGCTCATCCAGCGCCAGCGCCGCCGGGACCGCACGACGATGGAGGTCGCCTCCCCCACCGCCTCGGGCGCCGGGCCGGCGCTCGCCACCGTCGGCCTCGGCGAGCCGATCCCGCCCGGTCGCTACCACTTCACCGACCTGGTGCGCGCGGAGTGGACGAAGCTGCGCACCGTGCGCTCGACCACCTGGACCCTCCTCGTCACGGTCGCCCTGGGACTCGGGATCTCGGCGATCGCGACGGCCGAGACGCGCTCGCACTGGGCCTCGACGCCGTCGTTCCAGCACGTCGGGTTCGACCCGACGGCCACCAGCCTGATCGGGATCTTCGTCGCCCAGTTCGCGGTCGGCGCGCTGGGCGTGCTCGCGATGAGCGGCGAGTACTCCTCGGGGACGATCCGGGCCACCTTCAGCGCGGCGCCGAGCCGACTGCGGGTCCTCGCGGCCAAGCTCCTCGTCTTCGGCCTGCTCGCCGTGGTCTTCGCCGAGGTCGTCGCCTTCGCGTCGTTCTTCCTCGGCCAGGCCCTCCTCACGAGCCCGGCCACCCACGCGACCCTCTCGAGCCCGGGGGCGCTGCGCGCGGTCGTGGGGAGCGGCCTCTTCGTCGCGGCCCTCGGCCTGCTCGCCCTGGGGCTCGCGACGATGATGCGCTTCACCGCGGCGGCCCTCAGCACCTTCGTCGGGATCCTCCTCGTCGCCCCCCTGATCGTCCAGGCGCTACCCACCACGCTCAGCCAGGACATCCGCCGGTTCCTCCCCGACCGGATCGGGGCGACCATCCTCACCACCACCGGTCCCCACAACCCCTTCGCCTTCTCGCCGTGGGTCGGGCTCGGGGTGCTCGCCCTCTACGCGCTGGGGGTCAACGTGGTCGGCGCGATCCTGCTCACGCGGCGCGACGCGTAGGTCGCCCCCGTCGGGTCGTCGTCGCTCACGGCCGCGCCGTGACCACCTCGACCGCGGCCGGACCGCCCGCGCGCAGCACGATCCGCACGCGGAGGCTCGTGCGCGTCACGAGGTAGCGACGGACCGCGACCGCCCGCGCGAGCAGGGCGGAGGCGCCCCCGGGCCCGCGCGCGACCAGGCGGACGACGGCGCCGGAGCGCAGCTCGCGCGCCAGGCGCGCGAGGACTTCGCGGTCGCCGGGGCCCAGTGACGACCCACGCGGCCCGAAGCGGACCGTCACCGGTCCCGGAGGGTAGACGGGGTCGTAGACCGTCGGGACGAACGAGACCGTGACCGGCGCCGACGCCGCGGCCGCGTAGGTCGCGTCGGCGGCCTTGGTCGCCCGCACGGCGCACGTCCCCGCCGAGGTCGACGTGAGGACGTCGCCCGAGAGGGCGCAGCCCGTCGACGTCCCGCCCACCACCGCGAAGGTCACCGCGCCGGTGCCCGACCCGCCCTGGGTCGAGAGCAGGACGCGGTCCCCGACCGCGACCCGGTCGAGCGAGACCCGCACGCTCAGGGTGGCCTGGGGCACGGTCCCCGTCCCCGACCGCGGGCCGGGACGCGCGTCGGCGCCCGCGACGGCCGGGACGACCGTCGTCACCACCACGAGGACGGTCGCGCCGAGGCCCGCGAGCACCGAGCGTCTGCTCCTCGCGGCGTGCCCGTGACCCATGTCGCCTCCCTGGTCGACCCTAACCCGGCGCCCCCCGACCGCGGCCGCGCCCCGGATCGCCTTGCCGCGAGCGGGCGGTGGCGGGGCGGGCGTCCCCGCCCCGCCACCGTCGGGTCACTGGCGGACGGTCACCACCCGGACCCGGGCGGCCGCGCCGAGGACGGCCACGACGCGCACGTGCAGGTGGCGGTAGTGGGTGAGGAACGCCTCGACGGCCCTCGCCCGGGCGAACGCCAGGGCGCGCGGGGCGCCGGTCGCGGTGAGGGTGAGCGTGGCCCCGGGGTGCAGGCGCCGCACCAGGGCGACGAGCGCCCGGCGCGCGGCCGGGGTGAGGGCGGACGAGCCCGGGGCGAAGCCGACGCTCACCGGGCGGGGCGTCACGACCGGTCGGTGGGTGACGACCTTCGCGGCGACGAAGGTCACCGTCACCGGGGCCGAGGTCACCGCGGCGTAGGTGGCGTCACCGGCCTTGGTGGCCTCGACGACACAGGTCCCCGGACCGGTCGCGCTGAGGGTCGTGCCGCTGATCGCGCAGCCCGGGGCCGTCCCGCCCACGACGCTGTAGGTGACGGCGCCCGAGCCCGAGCCACCCACGCTCGAGAGGTCGAGCGAGTTCCCCACGACCACCTGGGTGCTCGACAGCGCGACCGAGAGGGTCACCTGGGGCGTCGTGCCCCCCGAGGCGCCCGAGCCACCGCCCGAGGGGAGCGCGAAGATCGTGAGGGTGCCCCCGACGAAGGCGGTGACGTAGTCGCCCTGGTCACTCGGCGGCGTGATCGAGACGGACGCCGGGGGCGCGCAGGTCACCCGGTACGACCCGACCAGCGTGGGCGGCGTCGAGGACCCGGGGTACGTCGTCCCGTTGATCCCCTGGAAGTAGGGCGTGCAGACGTACCCGGCCGTGTCGCCGTTGACCAGTCCCGAGAGCGTCGCCGTCAGCGCGTAGGGCGTCCCCACGGCGTCGACCGCGTCGTTGACCGTGAGCGTGAGGATCGCCGGGTGGACGGTCGCACCGCCGAGGACCGTGGGGGAGGCGAGCACCGGCGCGTAGTCCGCGTTGCCCGAGTAGGTGTAGGCGACGAGCAGCGACGCCGCCGGTAGGTCGGTCGTCGTGCAGTGCATCGCCCCGCTCGCGAGGTTCAGCCCCGAGCACGCCGGGAGCGACACCCAGGTGGCGCCCCCGTCGGACGAGTAGAGGATCGCCCCGGTACCGGTCGGCGTCGGGCTGTCGGTCGAGTCGGCGACCGTGAGCGTGATCGAGTCGCCGTAGGTGTAGGTCGAGCTGCCCGAGGTCGAATCGCTGATCGAGAGGTGGAAGGTCGCGCTGGGCAGCACGATCGTCACGCCCGACGCGGGCGGCACCAGGGTCGGGTCCTCGGACGTGGCGACGGCGAAGCTCGCGGCGGCGATCGACCCCGCGGCGGGCGCGGTGATCGAGAGGGTGATCATCCCCTCCGCGCTGGCGGCGAGCGCGCACCCGGCGGGGAGGGTGGCGGTGATCTCACTCTCGCCGGACGCCACGTTCGGGGTGACGACGCCCGCCACGGCCGTACCCGCGCAGGAGAACGCCCCGGCGAAGGTCACCTGGAGGCCCCCGCCGGGTGACAGCGTGTTGGGGTAGCGGAACGTCACGGTATCGCCCGCGACGAGGTTCCCCGAGCCCGAGGACATGAAGCCCACCGTCCAGGTCGACGAGGTGTTCTGGAGGGTGCTGCCCGGGCTCACCGTGACCCCGGACACCGCCGAGCCCGAGGGCTGGAAGGTCGGGGCCGTCGCGGGTGAGACCGCGGTCGGGTCCTCCGAGGTGAGGACGTGGTACGAGGCGGTGCCGTCGTGGGAGGTGGCGGGAGGGTTCTGCACGTTCGAGATCGTGAGGGTGGCCGTCGCGCTGTCCCCCAGGGCGCAGTTCGGCCCCAGATAGGCCGTGACCGCGTTGGTCGAGACGACACTGCTCAACGGGCTCGAGCAGCTCCCCCCGAGGCTCGACGAGGTCACCACCGACGTCGAGGGGCTGAGGACCACGTCGGCGGGCAGCTGGATCGTCACGTAGTCCTGGGGGGCGAGAGCACCGCTGCTCGAGGTCGTGAACCTCACGTCCATCGAGGCCGACCGGTTGGCGGTCGAGGGGGTGGGGGCGAAGGACACCCCCGTCACGGCCGATCCCGAGGCCCCGAAGGTCGTCGGGGTCACCGACGAGGCGGTCACCGCCCCGCTCGCGTCCTCCGAGGTCTCCACCGAGAACTGAGAGGTGTTCAGCGTCACGCTCGCCGGCGGGTTCGTGGCCGCGAAGGTGAACGTGGCCGCGGTCGAGCCCCCGAGGGTGCAGCCCGCGGGGACGCTCACCACGAGGGACCCGCCCGAGTAGGTCGCCGACGCCGGGGTCGGGGCGCACGAGAACCCCGACGCCAGAGAGACGGTCGGCGTCGCCGAGATGCCCGTGAGAGAGAGTGGGAGGTTGGCGGTCACCGTGTCGCCGGCCTGGAGGGTGCCCGTCAAGGAGTCGGTGAAGCCGATCGTCCAGGTGGTCGCGGCGTTGGCCGTGAGCGAGGCGGAGGAGGCGCTCACCGAGGTGACCGACGAGCCCGACGGCGCGAAACTGGTCGGGGCGCTCGTCGCGGCGAACGGCGCCGGGTCCTCGGACGTATCGAGGGCGTAGTCGCTCGCCGTCAGCGTCGCCGTCGCGGGCGGGGTGACGTCCGAGAACAGGATCGAGCCCGACGCGGCGTCGGCGAGCGAGCAGCCGGACGGCACGGTGACGGTGACGCTCTGGGGGGGACCGGCGGCGTAGGTGATGGCTACCGAGGCCCCGGCGCAGGAGAACGCACCGCCGAGGGTCGCGTTGAGCCCACTCTCGACCGTGTAGCCCGCGGGCACGTAGGCGCTCACGGTGTCGCCCGCGGCGAGCGCGCCGCTCGCCGAGGTCGTGAAGGTGTAGGTCAGCGAGGCCGCCGTGTTGGCCGTTGCGGGCCCGGTGACCGAGAGGCTCGCCACGACGGTGCCCGAGGCGGAGATCGTCGTCGGGGCGTTGGTCGCGCCGAGGGCCGTCGTGTCCGCGCTGGTCGCGAGGGTGTACTGGCTGGCCGAGAAGGTCTGCGGCGCCGGCGGGTTGGCGACCGGGACGCTAAAGACGCCCTGGGTGCTCGCCGCCAGGGTGCAGCCCGTGGGAAGGGTGACGGTGAGCGAGCCCGACCCGACCGATCCCGTCGCCGTGGTGCAGCCACTGAAGCCCGTCGAGAAGGTGACCGTCGGGCTCGCCGCCACGACGTAGGCACTCGGGTAGGTGAGGGTGATCGTGCCCCCGCCGGCGAGCGACCCGGAGGCCGACGTCGTGAAGGTCACGGTCCAGGTCACCGCCGCGTTGCCCTTCGAGCTCGTCGTCCCGACGCTCACGCCCGAGACCGACGACGCCGAGGCCGCCGCCTGCGCCAGCACGGTGGCTCCCAGCGCGACGCACGTCGCCACGATCGCTCGCGCCGCCCACGCGCGCGCTCGGCTCCCACGCACTCGATCGACTCCACTCCTCGTCATGCGAACGCTCCCGTCCCGCCGTCGTCCACGCGGCGTCTCGTGATTGCGCCGCCCCCTGCGATGGCGTCACGGCGCGTACCACTCGTAGCACCTGATGGAGGGCTGCGCAATGACACCGTCGCCTCGATCGGCGCGCGTGCGTCGAATCACCTCGACGACGTGCGGGAGTGCTCCGTACACATCTCAGTCGATCAGGGGCGCGAAAATGTTTTCCGACGTCGTATCGACTTTCTCGCGTACCTCACGATGACGTCTCCCCGTCACGAGAGACACCCGTCGACGATCGTGCCCTACGACGTCGAGGGGGCCGGATCGACGGTGGCGGTCGAGGCCACCTCGACCAGCGTGTAGTTGGTGGCGGCGCCACCCGAGCACGTGTTGGCGTCGGGGTAGGTGCCCACCCCGGTCGTGGCGAGGACCGAGCTGGTGCACAGGGGCGCGTTCGTCACCACCACACTCGCGGTGTCCCCGTTCTTGAAGCCGCTGTAGATCGGGGTGACCGTCGGGGCGGTGCCGTAGTCCGAGACGGTCGGCGAGGCGGTGACCGTCAGGGGGGCCGGATCGACGGTGAGGGCGTAGGGCGGCGTCTCCACCGTCGCGCCCGACGCGTCGGTGGCCGTGAGGACGATACCCCGTGTCTGGCCCACCGCCGTCGGTGTCCCCTGCACCTGGTTACCCTGGAGGACGAGACCGTCGGGCAACGGCGCCGACCCGGGAGCGAGGGACCACGTGTAGGGCCCGTCGCCTCCCACCGCGGCGAGGGTCCACTGGTACGGGGTGCCGTACGTGCCGTTCGGTGGCGACGTCGACAGGACGCCGAGCGCGGTGAACGAGGTCGGGTCGGGTGTCGAGTGCCAGTCGCCGAGCACGCTCTCCACGCTGTAGGTGTAGGAGGTGCCTGCGACGAGACCCGCGTCCACGCACGGTGACGTAGTGGTGTCGCAGACGACAACCTGCGTCGGCCCGGGATCGCGGACGACCTCGAAGGTCTGACCGGGCAACGGCGTCGAGGTGACCGACCACGACACGTCGACCGTGCTCGCGCCCGCCTCACTGACCACCACGGAGTGCGGCGCCGGTAGGACCGCACCCGAGGCGACCGCCGCTCCCGAGTACTCCACGCGAACGAGCCAGAAGGCCGACGCGGCCAGCGCCCCGGCCACCGCGATTCCCCCGGTCACCAGGAGAACGCGCACGAGGACACGGCGCACGGTCGTGGCCAGTGAGGGTCGCGGGCGGCGGTTCACGGCTTCTCCACCGTGAGCGACACGGGAACGCTGAACGTCGCTCCCTGACAGCCGCTCTGGGAGTTCATGCCCATCGACACGGCGTTGGGGATGTCGATGACCTCACCGTCTCCCGGGGCGATCGTGAGGTCGAGTCCCGTGAGCGACGAGACCGTGACCCCGGTGACCGTGCACGGTCCGACCCCACCGTTCGCGGTGACCGGCGCCGTCGGCGAGGGAGCGAGAGCGGTGACCCGCAGGGGGAAGTCATTCGGGTTGTTCAACGTCAGCGAGACGTCCCCCACGCCACCGGGGTAGAGGGGCGTCGTGGGCGTCCCGGTGGCGATCATGACGGTGACCGGCTGGACGCGGCCCACGTTGACAACCGTCGAGGACGACGCGCTGCCCGAGTAGTAGGCGAAGGCGGCCCCCGAGAGGGCGCACGCGACCCCGACGACGCCGAACCACAGCACGACTTTGCGACCCTTGGTCATCGCACTCCTTTGCACGCGGAACCGTCCGACGGACCGCACACCGAACCCGTGTCGTGGTGCCCCTCACCGTGAACGCTCGCGACCGCGTCGGCGTCGTCGCCGTCCCCGTGGTCGTGGTCGTGGTCGCCGGTTGGCCCCACCACTTCGGTCAGCGCCGACGACTGGGTGCCCGACCAGAGGTCGGACGAAGGGGTGAAGACGGCGTAGACGCGGTTAGCCCCCTGCGCGAGCGAGGACGTTGAGTAGACGGCGTCGCCCCCGGGGTCAACGGCGACGACTCCCAGTTCGGTCGTCTCCGCGCACGCGTCGGTGGCGCACAGATAGAAGGTGACCGCGCCCTGGGGAACGCCCGTGGCGTCGCGGTAATCGGACGAGACGTGCGCGTCAAGGGTGACGAGGGCACCCACGTCGACCGGATTGGGCGCCCCGTCGAGGTCGAGGTGGGTGCGAGCCGGTGAGGTCGCGTCGCCCACGTAGCTGAAGTGGTAGAGGAAGTTCTCACACGCGTCTTGGTTGGTCCCGCTGTCCTTCAGCGTCAGCGGCTCGCCGGGCGTCGAGGCCGAGGACATCGCCGCAACGACGAGACTGCCGCTGAAGGCGGGCAGCTCGAGATTGTTGCCCGCGCACTGGGGGGGCGGGCTTGGGTACGCGGGGTCGAGGGACGCCGTGATCTGGGTCACCGTGATCGGGTGGTGACGGAGGTTCTGGACCGTGAAGATGAGACAGCGGGTGAGCCCGGGATAGAGGAGGGCCCCCGGACCAGAGCACGAGGCCGCCGGGAAGGGTCCCGAAGCGGAGTCGTACACGACGCTCGTGATGGTGAAGGCCGGCGTCTCGCTCCGTTGGTCGTGGGGACTGGGGTGACCGAGGGCGCTCGCGACCCCTAAGGAGAGCGCGATCGTGACCGCGGCCAGCGCCACCGTCATCACCCCACCCCGTCGCCACATCTCCACTGCGCTCTCCTCGAATCCCTGGTCCGATCGACCGAACGGTACGCCGACGCCGTCTCACCGCGGGCCCCGGGGTCGAGCCCCGGGGCCCGCGGTGCCCGTCAGGCGGTTGGCGCCTGACGGGTCACGGGTTCTGTCAGCTCGCGTTCACCGTGAAGGTGGTGGTCGCCGATCCCGAGCCCTGGATCGAGATCACCACGTTGACCGTGGTCGAGCCGGCCTGTAGCGCCGTGAACGTGAACGAGTCGGACTTGATCGAGTGAGCCATGTCCGTCATGGTGCACGTCTCGGTCGTGTTGACGCCCGAAGTGTTCGCCGTGCACGTACCGTCACCGGCCGACACGAACGACAGGTAGGTGTTGTTGAACGTGAACGCCTCGCTACCGGTCGAGTTCTCGTTGTAGTTCTGGAACGCGTCGGTCGTGATCGACACGTTGCTCCCCACGGAGACCGAGGCCGGGCTCGGGTGAGCGTCGATGGACAGCGCCGGGTTCGTCGAGAAGTACAGCGGGACCGAGAGCCCCTGGCAGTTGTCCTGGTTGGCTCCGTTGTCGATCATCTCGACCGAAACCGATCCGTTCGCCGTCTGTCCGGGTGTGTACGTCCCGATACCGCCGCCCGAGGTGATCTCGTACGGGGTGCCCACCGGTGCGCCGCCCACCGAGAAGTCCGCGCCGGTGCAGGCGGGCTCGTTCGGGTTGGGCTGGTAGGACCACGGCGACCCGTCGGAGTTCGCCACGAGCACGTAGAGCGCGGACAGGTTCTGGTCGCCCTGGCCCTCGTTCGTGACCGAGAACCCGACGGACTCTTGGTTGGCGCCGCCGATCGACGCGTCCGGGTAGAGCGTCCCGGACCCCGGCGTGCTGGTGATCTTCCAGTTGGTCGCGTAGCCCACCTGGGCCGTACCCGTCCCGGTCCCCGTGGCCGTGAAGTAGGCGTACGCGGCCCCGCTCAACGCGACGATGAGGGCGGCAGCGCCGCCGACAATCGCGACCTTCTTACTGATGAAGCGCTTCATGCACTGCTCCTTGTTGATGGATGGACCCCCCACTTGAGGGTCCAGGCAGGGCGTCGGGTTCGCCGCTCGCTCGCCCCGGCCGAGGCGACCACGTACGGGCCGGGGGTCATCACGCCACCCTCACTATCGGGACGCTCGACGCGCGAGACGCCCCATGAAGCGACGACGGGCGACCCAACACGGGGATCCGCCATCGCCACACCTCCCCTCGCGTAGCGACGCCGAGTCCGGTGAACCGGCACGGCGCACACGAGGTCACAACGGACACACGTCGACCCGCCACGCGAGTGGTCACCCACCGTCCCCCACGCGGGGGCTGGCGAGGACGACGCCCGCTCTCGGTCAGGGTCCCCCGTCACCGCGTACGGCAACGAGGTGCACCGCTGTGGGTCCGGAACCAGGGCGTCGTGCCACTCGGCGAAGCAAACCGACATCGCATCCCTCTCCGCCCTCGCCCGGCCACCCTCCCAGGGTGCGACGTCGTTGTCAAATGGTTGTGACGTCGTTGGGACTCGTGCGGGGTCGCGTAAAACACTTTTTTTCCCACGGCGCGTGAGGGAGCACCACGACGCGTCACCACGTTCGAGTGTCCTGCGTCAACATCCGCCCCACCCGTCGCGAGCTCATATCGCGGACGTGCGTTGGCCTCTCGGTGTCAGCCGGCGTCGTGCCCCTGACGCGATCGCTCGCCCCGAGCCCCTCATCTCGATCACGCTCGTCGTGCTCACGTCGTCGCGCACGACGAGAGTCGGGCTCAAACTACGCACGTGTCATTCGAGGATCGACGGGCCCGCACGGTGCGGCGGGCCTCGGCGTCGACTCCCGGACGACGTCCGCGGAGCCCCACGACGCGCGACACCGCCCCCACCAACACGAGACCCCCGGGGCGTTGCCCGGGGGTCTCGTGCGCGTCGACTCGAGCGACCTACATCATCCCGCCCATGTCGCCCATGCCCGCGGCGCCTCCGGCGCTCGGCGGCTCGGGCTTGTCGGCGACGGTCGCCTCGGTCGTGAGCAGAAGGGCCGCCACCGAGGCGGCGTTCTGCAGGGCCGAGCGCGTGACCTTCGCGGGGTCGATGACGCCGGCCTTCACCAGGTCCTCGAGCGCGCCGGTCGCGGCGTTGAGGCCCACGTTGCCCTTCGCGTCGGCCACCTCGCGCACCTTGACGGCGCCCTCGTAGCCGGCGTTCTGGGCGATGTGGCGCAGCGGCGACTCGAGAGCCGAGGCCACGATCTTCGCCCCGGTCGCCTCGTCACCGGCGAGCTTCGCGACGAGCTCGTCGACACTGGCGCGCGCCCGCACGAGGGCGGTGCCGCCGCCGGCGACGATGCCCTCGTCGATGGCCGCGCGGGTCGCCGAGAGGGCGTCCTCGATGCGGTGCTTCTTCTCCTTGAGCTCGACCTCGGTCGCGGCACCGACCTTCACCACGGCGACGCCGCCGGCGAGCTTCGCCAGTCGCTCCTGGAGCTTCTCGCGGTCCCAGTCGGAGTCGGTCGTCTCGATCTCGGCCTTGATCTGGGCGACGCGACCCGCGACGTCCTCCTTGGTCCCCTCGCCGTCGACGATGGTCGTCGTGTCCTTGGTGACGACGACGCGCCGGGCGCGACCGAGCAGGTCGACCGTGGCGCTGTCGAGCTTGAGGCCGATCTCCTCGGAGATGACCGTGCCCCCGGTGAGGATCGCCATGTCCTGGAGCATCGCCTTGCGCCGCTCACCGAAGCCGGGCGCCTTCACCGCGACCGAGGTGAACGTGCCGCGGATCTTGTTCACCACGAGGGTCGCCAGGGCCTCGCCCTCGACGTCCTCGGCCACCAGCAGGAGCGGCCGGCCGGCCTGCATGACCTTCTCGAGCACCGGCACGAGCTCGTGCACGGCCGAGACCTTGCCGCTGGTGAAGAGGATGTAGGCGTCCTCGAGGACGGCCTCCTGGCGCTCGGGGTCGGTCACGAAGTACGGCGAGAGGAAGCCCTTGTCGAACTGCATGCCCTCGGTGAGCTCGAGCTCGATGCCGAAGGTGTTCGACTCCTCGACGGTGACCGTGCCGTCCTTGCCGACCTTGTCGATGGCGTCGGCGATGACGTCGCCGATCGCCGCGTCGGCCGCGGAGATCGTGGCCACCTGGGCGATCTGGTCCTTGCCGGCGACCTCCTGGCTCTGGGCCGCGATCGAGGCGACGGCCGCCTCGACGGCCTGCTCGATGCCACGCTTGAGCCCAGAGGGGCTGGCGCCGGCGGCCACGTTGCGCAGGCCCTCCTTGATGAGGGCCTGGGCGAGCACCGTCGCCGTCGTCGTCCCGTCACCGGCCACGTCGTTGGTCTTGGTGGCGACCTCCTTGACCAGCTGGGCGCCCATGTTCTCGAAGGGGTCCTCGAGCTCGATCTCGCGGGCGATGGACACGCCGTCGTTGGTGATCGTCGGCGCGCCGAACTTCTTGCCCAGCACGACGTTGCGGCCCTTGGGGCCGAGGGTCACCTTGACGGTGTCGGCCAGCTTGTCGACGCCGGCCTCGAGGCCGCGGCGGGCGGCCTCGTCGAACTTGAGCAGCTTGGACATGTCGTCTCTTTCCTCTTCGCTCGGGACTACTTCGCGACCGTGGCCAGCACGTCGCGGCTCGAGAGGATCAGCAGGTCCTCGCCGTCCACGGTGATCTCGGTCCCGCCGTACTTGGAGTAGACGACGGTGTCGCCCACCGCCACGCCGGTCGGGATGACCTCACCGGTCTGCTCGGCGCGCCGTCCCGGGCCGACCGCGAGGACCTCGCCCTGCTGGGGCTTCTCCTTGGCGGTGTCCGGGATGACCAGGCCCGACGCCGTGGTCGCCTCGGCGGTGTTGGGGCGCACGACGATCCGGTCCTCGAGGGGGTGCAGCTGCATGGTGATTGCCTCCTGAGCGGTTAGCACTCGAACTTTCCGACTGCCAACTTAGCAGCCACCTCCCCCGAGTGCCAACGCCGGGTACCCTGGCGCATGGCCCTAGCGCCCGGCGCCCGGCGTGACCTGCGACTTCTCGTGGTGCTGGCCACGGTCTCGGCCCTCGGGGACGAGGTGGCCCTCATCACCCTGCTGCTGCGGGTGGCCCGCGGCGGGGTCGCGAGCCACGGCTGGCTCGTTGCGGCCCTCTCGATCGCCGGGGCGCTGCCCTTCGTCGCGCTCGCCGGCCCGGCCGGGCTCGTCGTCGACCGGGTCCGGGCCCGGCCGCTGCTGGTCGCGCTCGGGGTCGTCGAGGCGCTCGTCGCGGCCGGGCTCGGCTACTGGCACAGCGACGTCGTGACCGTCCTGTTGATGGCCCTCCTGTCGTCGGCCGTCGCCTTCAGCCGACCCGGCTACTCGGCCCTCCTGCCCTCGCTGGTGGGCCTGGAGAACGTGGCGCCGGCCCAGTCGGGGCTGCAGGCCGGGGGCTCGCTCGCCCTGGCCGCCGGCCCGGCCCTCGGCGGGCTGCTCGTGGGCACCATCGGTCAGAGCGGGCCGCTCTACCTCGACGCCGCGAGCTTCGCCGTCGCGGCCGCCCTCACCGCGCTGCTGCGCGGCGAGCGGGCCCCCACCCACGCCGACGCCGCGCGCGAGCGCGGGGCGATGCTCGCCGGGGCGCGCTTCATCGTGACGAGCCCCACCCTGCGACCCGTCGTCGTCACGGTGGGCGTCCTCATGCTCTCGCTCGGGGCGATCAACGTGAGCGAGGTCTTCTTCACGACCGTGACGCTGCACGCCAGCGCGCTGGGCTACGGTGTGGCGGGCGCCGCCTTCGGGGTCGGCTCGATCGCCGGGGCGCTGGCGGGCGGGCGAGCCCCCCACGAGCCCGCGCGTCTCCTGCGCGGATCGCTCGCGATCATCGCCGCGCTCGGGGTGATGCTGCTGCTCGCCGGGCTCTCGGTCGACATCGTGATGCTCTGGGTCGTCCTGCTCGCGACGGGGGTCCTCGTCGGCCTAGTGAACGTGCTGTTCTCGGTGCTCTTCTCGCTCGAGGCCCCACCCGAGGTGCGCGGACGGGTCTTCGCCGCGGCGACGGGCGTCTTCACGACGGGCCAGATGGGCTCGATGGTGCTCGGTGGGGCGCTGCTCTCGGTGCTCTCTCCGCGGGCGATCTTCGTGCTGGCCGGGGCCGTCGCCACGGTGACGGTCGCCGCGGTCATCCCCCTCGAGCGTCGCTACGGGCACGCTCAGGGCGAGTACCGGGTGCGCTCCCAGCCGCCCGAGGCGTCGGGGCTGTAGACGACCCGGTCGTGCAGGCGGCTCTCGCGGTGCTGCCAGAACTCGACGCGCGTCGGGCACAGCAGGTAGCCGCCCCAGTGCTCGGGCCGGGGCACCGCGCGCCCGGCGAAGCGGGCCTCGACGGCGGCGACGCGGGCCTCGAGCTCGGCGCGGCTGTCGAGCGGGGTCGACTGGGCCGACGCGTGGGCGCCGATCTGGCTGCCCCGGGGGCGGCCGGCGAAGTAGGCGTCGGAGAGCGCGGGGGCCATCACCGTGACTGGACCCTCGAGGCGCACCGAGCGGCCGAGCGGCTCGGCGTACCAGGTGACGGCGGCCACCGGGTTCTCGGCGAGGTCGGCGCCCTTGCGCGACCCGTAGTTCGTGTACCACCCGACGGCGTCGGGGCCGCGGTGACGCAACAGCACCATGCGCGCGCTCGGCACCCCCCGCGCCGAGGCCGTCGCCAGGCAGACCGCGTCGGGCTCGGGGAGCAGACCCCTCGCCTCCTCGTACCAGCGGGCGAACTGGACGAGTGGGTCGGGGTCGCAGTCGGCGACCTCGAGGGGCACCCAGCGCTCGCCCGGGCCGCTCACGCGACCTCGCGCAGGTCCCAGTTCGGCCGGGCCGAGAGGTCGAGCGGGCTCGCCCCGTCGTGGGCGAGCCGGTAGAGGCCGGCGGCGGCGATCATCGCCGCGTTGTCGGTGCACATCGCGAGGGCCGGCAGGTGGGCCGCGACCCCGAGCTCGGCGGCGAGCGCCGCCACCCCCTCGCGCAGCGCCGAGTTCGCGGCCACCCCACCGGCGAGGGCCACCGAGCGCGCGTCGTGGCGCGCGAGCGCCGCGCGCAGCTTGCGCAGGAGCTGCTCGGCCAGCGTCGCCTGGAAGGCCGCGGCGACGTCGGCGAGGGCCAGGTCGTCACGCCCCTCGGTCGCGCGCACCACGGCCGTCTTCAGCCCCGAGAAGGAGAGGTCGAGACCCTCGCCGAGCATCCCGCGCGGCAGGGGGAGGCGCGCGGGCGAGCCCTCGCGGGCCAGCCGGTCGAGGACCGGCCCCCCGGGGTAGCCCAGGCCGAGCCAGCGCGCGACCTTGTCGTAGGCCTCGCCGGCCGCGTCGTCGACCGTCTCGCCCAGGACCTCGTGCTCGCCGGGCCCGCGCTGGTAGACGATCATCGAGTGGCCGCCCGAGACCAGCAGGGTCATGAGGGGCCACTCGAGCCCGGGCGCCTCGAGCCGGGGCGCGAAGAGGTGGCCCTCGAGGTGGTTCACCCCGACGTAGGGGAGGTCCCAGGCGAGCGCCAGGGCCTTGGCGAAGGAGAGCCCCACGAGCAACGAGCCCACGAGACCCGGCCCGGCGGTGACGGCGATCCCGGCGATCCCCGGGCGCCGGGGGTCGAGGCCGGCCTCGCGCAGGGCCCGCTCGACGACCGGGCGGATCGTGGCCACGTGGGCCCGCCCGGCGAGTTCGGGCACCACCCCGCCGAAGTCGCGGTGCTGGTCGATCGAGGACTCGACGACCGAGCTCAGGGTCACGAGGTCGCGGCGCACGACCGCCGCGGCCGTCTCGTCACAGCTCGTCTCGATCCCGAGCACGCTCTCCACGGGCTCAGCGTAGGTCCGGCCCGGGGCCCGCCAGGTCGGCCCAGAGCACCAGGGCGTCCTCGCCGGTGCGCTCGTAGTAGCGCTTGCGCACCCCGACCGGCGCGAAGCCGAAGCGCCGGTAGAGGGCCTGGGCGCGGAGGTTGGAGACGGCGACCTCGAGCGTGGCGCGTCGCGCGCCGCGTTCGCGCGCGGCCGCCAGGGCCTCCTCCAGCAGGCTCGTGGCGATGCCCCGGCCCTCCTCGCCCGGGGCGGTCGCGATCGTGTTGACGTGCACCTCGTCGGCCACGAACATCAGCCCGAGGTAGCCGACGATCCGCCCGGCCTCGACGGCCACGCTGTAGCGGCGGCTCTCGAGCCGGGCGATCTCGTCGAGCAGCATCGCCCGCGACCAGGGCTCGGGGAAGGCCTCGTCCTCGATGCGCACGAGGGCCGGCACGTCGCGCCGTTCGGCCGCGCGGATGGTCCAGTCGCTCACCTCGCGCGGGTCCGGGTCGTGAAGTTCGCCACGGCGTCGGCCTCGCGCAGGTACAAGGGCACGACCGCCTCGACCGGTTCGCGTCGGCGCGCCAGCGCCAGCGCCACCGACGGCGGCGGGACCGCGAGGTCGAGCACCTCGGCGCCGGCGAACACCGCGCGGTAGCGCGCGGCGCCGTCACCGCCGAGGCCGGCCGGGCGCGCCCCGAGCTCCGAGACGAGCGCCTCGGGGCGCAGCACCCGCGGCGCGTCGAGCGCCGCCAGGGGCTCGAGGGAGAAGCGCTGGGCGAAGACCTCGCCGCGGCGGGCGTCGACGAGGGCCACCAGCTCCCCGCGCGCGCCGGCGCGCGCCGCGGCCGCGGCCAGCACCTCGAGCGAGGTCACCTCGACGAGGGCCGCCCCGGTCGCGAGCGCCAGGCCGAGCGCGGTCGCGATCCCGACCCTCAGCCCGGTGTAGAGGCCGGGACCGCGGTCGACGACGACCCGCTCGAGCTCCCCGGGCGCCAGTCCCGCCGCCGCGAGGAGGCGGCCCACGCCGGGGGCGAGGACCTCGGTGTGGCGGCGCTCGCGGTCGAGGACCGCCTCGGTGACCTCGCCGTCGACCTCCAGGGCCACGGCGCACGCGGGGGTCGCCGTCTCGATCGCCAGGGCGATCACGCCGCCGCCCAGGCCGCGAGCGCGGGCTCGCGCGTGGCCACGAGCGCGCCCCCCACGAGCAGGTCCCGACCGCCGGCGTCGTCGTCGCGCAGGGTGACCGTGAGGACCTCGCCGAAGACGGGGGCCGCCGTCTCGCCCCACTCGACGAGGGCGACGGCGCTCTCTTCGATCAGTTCGGTGAGGTCGAGGTCGATCACCTCGGCGAGCGAGCCGGCGCGGTACACGTCGGCGTGGTACAGCGTCGCGATCCCGTGGGCGTTCGCGCACGCGTGGGGCCGCACCAGGGTGAAGGTGGGGCTGGTGACCCGCTCACTCACCCCGAGCCCCCGGGCGACGCCCTGGGCGAAGGTGGTCTTGCCGGCCCCCAGCCGGCCCGAGAGCAGGACGACGTCGCCCGGGCGCAGGAGGGCGGCGAACGCCTCGCCGGCCGCCCGGGTCTGCGCGGCGCTCGCGCAGTGCCGGGCGATCACGCGTCCATCGCCTCGCGTAGGGTGGCCAGGTCCGCCCGCATCACCTGGACGAGGCTAGGGCCCTGGCGCAGCGCGGCGGCCGGGTGGTAGGTCCCGAGGCCCGGTCGGCCCGCGACCGTGACGAGGCGGCCGTGCATGGCGCCCATCGCCACCGAGAAGCCCAGCACCGACTGACCGGCCACCAGGCCCAGGGTGAGGACGGCCCGGGGCGACACGTGCTCGAACTGCCAGCGCAGCCAGGGCCGGCAGGCCCCGACCTCCTCGCGGGTGGGCGTGCGGTTGCCCGGCGGGCGGCACTTGACGACGTTGGTCACGTAGCACCGGTCCCGGGTGAGGCCCATGACCTCGCCGATCAAGGTGAAGAGCAGCTGGCCGCTGCGCCCGATGAAGGGCAGGCCGCCCTCGTCCTCGGTGCGCCCGGGGGCCTCGCCGATCACGAGCAGCTCGGGCTCGTCGGGCCCCGAGCCGACGACGACCCGGGTGCGCGAGCCGCTGAGGCCGCAGCGCTCGCACGCGAGCAGTTCGGCCGGCGCCTCCACGGCTAGTCGACCAGGACCCGCGGGACGCGCGCCCCGATCCCGCAGAGGATCTCCCAACTGATCGTGCCGGCGCGCGCGGCCCACTCGTCGGCGGTGATCGCCTCGTCACCCTGGCGCCCGAGCAGCACCACGTCCTCGCCCAGGCCGACCTCGTCGTCGCCCACGTCGACGAGGACCTGGTCCATCGTCACGACCCCGGCCAGCGGATAGCGCCGCCCCCCGATGAGGACCTCGGCCCCGGCCTCGAAGAGCCGCCGCGGGTAGCCGTCGGCGTAGCCGAAGGGCACGGTCACGACGTTCGAGTCGCGACGCAGCGCCCGTCGCCGCCCGTAGCTCGGTCGCTCCCCGGCCGCCAGGCGCCGTCGGGCGACCACCTGGGCGCGCAGGGTGAGGGCCGGCTCGAGCGTGACGCCCCGCTCGTCGAGGGACGCCCCGAGCCACGGGGCCGGCAGGTAGCCGTAGAGGGCGAGGCCGACGCGCGCGAGGGAGCGCCGCGTCGCCGGGTAGCCCAGGGCGCCGGCCGAGTTGGCCAGGTGCACCTGGCGCGGGACGACCCCGCGCCCGGCGAGCCCGGCCAGCACGTCGTCGAGCCGACCGATCTGGGCGGCGGTGAAGTCGCGGTCGTCCCCGCCCTCGCCGTCGGCCACGGGGAAGTGGGTGTAGACGCCCTCGAGGTCGACGTAGGGGCTCGCGAGCACCTCGACGACCCGCCCGACCTCCTCGGGGTCGACCCCCATGCGGTGCATGCCGGTGTCGACCTTGAGGTGCACCCGGGCCCGGGCCGCGCGCCGCGTCGCCACCGCGACGACCGCCTCGGCGCCCTCGAGCGAGCCCACCGTCAGGGTGAGGTCGTTCGCCATCGCGGCGTCCAGGGCCGCGGGCTGGATCTCGGCGAGCAGCAGGATCGGGGCGGTGACCCCCGCCCGGCGCAGCTCGAGGCCCTCGTCGACGATCGCCACGGCGAGCAGATCGGCCCCCGCCTCGAGGGCGGCCGGACCGACGAGGGTCGCCCCGTGGCCGTAGCCGTTGGCCTTCACCACGGCGCAGAGAAGCGTCGCGCCGAGCACCGCGCGCAGCGCCTCGACGTTGTGGCGCAGCGCCGAGCGGCTGATCTCGGCCCAGGCCGGCCGGTGGACGCCCTCGGCCGGCATCACTCCCCCGACTCGGCGACGGCGAGGGCGATCGCCGAGAGGTCGCTGTGGGTCAGCGACACCAGCACCTCGGCGACGCCCCGGCGCCGGGCGAGCTCGGCGGCCGCGTCGTGCAGCACGATGCGGGGCTGGCCGGAGCGCTCCTTCACCACCTCGATCGAGTGCCACGGCACCGAGCCGAGGCCGACCCCGAGGCTCTTCATCACGGCCTCTTTGGCGGCGAAGCGCGCCGCGAGGCGCTCCGTGCGGCCCCGGCCGTCGCGCTGCTCGCCCTCGGTGAAGAGCCGCTCGACGATGCGCGGACGCCGGCGGAGCGCGAGCGCGAAGCGCGCCACGTCCACGACGTCGACCCCGACCCCGCGCGCGGCCACTACTCGACCGTGACGGTCTTGGCCAGGTTGCGGGGACGGTCCACGTTGCGCCCGAGGCCCCTGGCCATCGCGTAGGCGAAGAGCTGCAGGGGCACGACGTCGACCATCGGGGAGAAGAGCGGCTCGGTCGCCGGCACGCGCACGACGTAGTCGGCGACGGCCCCGATCGTCTCGTCGTCGTCGGTCGCCACCACCACCAGCGTCGCACCCCGGGCCTTCACCTCGGCGAGGTTGGAGAGCATCTTGTCGTACATCGCGGGGTCGGTCGCCACCGCGACCACGACGACGCCGGGCTCGATGAGCGCCAACGGGCCGTGCTTGAGCTCGCCGCCGGGGTACCCCTCGGCGTGGACGTAGGTGAGCTCCTTGAGCTTGAGGGCGCCCTCCATCGCGGTGGGCAGGCCGACGTGGCGCCCCAGGTAGAAGAAGTCGCGCGCGCCCACCAGCTGCTTGGCGACGTCGGTGACGGCGTCGCGCCGAGCCAGGGCCGTGGCCACGAGGCCCCCCACCGCACCCAGTCCGCGCACGTGCGCCTCGACGTCGGCGGCGGGCAGCGTCGCGCGCAGCTGGGCGAGGCGCAGGGCCAGCATCTCGAGGGCGGCCACCTGGGCGACGAAGGACTTGGTCGAGGCGACCGACACCTCGAGCCCGGCACGGGTGTACAGCACGGCGTCGGCCTCGCGCGCCAGCGAGGAGTCGACGACGTTCGTGACGGCCACCACCCGCGCCCCGCGACGGCGCGCCTCGCGCACCGCCTGGATCGTGTCGATCGTCTCCCCGCTCTGGGAGACTCCGATCACCAGGGTGCCGACCTCGACCACGGGGTCGCGGTAGCGGTACTCGCTGGCGATGTCGACCTCGGTGGTGAGCCGGGCCCAGCGCTCGAGCGCGTACTTCGCCACGAGGGCCGCGTGGTGCGAGGTGCCCGTGGCCACGATGACGACGCGGCGTACCTCGAGCAACTCGGCGTCGGTGACGCGCAGCTCGTCGAAGGTGATCGTCCCGTCCCCGCGGCGCCGGTCCAAGAGGGTGTTGGCGAGGGCGGTGGGCTGCTCTTCGATCTCCTTGGTCATGAAGTCCTCGAAGCCGCCCTTCTCGGCCGTCTCGAGGTCCCAGTCGATGGCCAGCTGGCGCAGCCGCACCGGCGCGCCCTCGAGGTCGACGGCGCTGAAGCCGGCCGGAGCGAGCCGCACGACCTGGTCGTCGTCGACGGCGTAGAAGGCGCTCGCCCGGTCCAGGATCGCCGGGACGTCGCTCGCGAGGTAGGTGCGACCGGGGGCCGTTCCCACGATGAGCGGCGAGACCCGGCGGGCGGCGACGATCACGTCGGGCTCGGTCGCGTCGACGGCGGCCACGGCGAAGGCGCCGCGCACGCTCGTCAGGCTCCGGCGCATCGCCTCGACGAGGTCGGCCCCGGCGCGACGGGCCTCCTCGATGAGATGGGCGAGCACCTCGGAGTCGGTGCGCGAGGAGAAGGCGTGACCCCGCTCCTCGAGGCCGGCGCGCAGCTCGGCGTGGTTCTCGATGATCCCGTTGTGGATGATCGCGACGTGGCCCGTGCAGTCGAGGTGGGGGTGGGCGTTCTCGGCCTCGGGGGCGCCGTGGGTGGCCCACCGGGTGTGCCCGATGCCCGAGGCGAACCCCGAGGGGGCCTGCGCGCAGGCCTCCACGAGGGCCCGCACCGACTCGGTGCCCGAGGCGGTGCGGGCCCGCCAGGTCTCCCCCGGGCGCACCAGCGCCACGCCGGCCGAGTCGTAGCCGCGGTACTCGAGCCGCGCCAGGCCCTCGAGCAGGGCCCCGAGGGCGTCGGGCGCGTCGGGCGTGCCGACCACGCCGATGATCCCGCACATGGGTCCAGCCTACCCGGGGGCCCTGGGCGGACCCCGGGCCGCTAGGGCTGGGCGATCGCGGCCAGCGCCGCGACGTACTCCTCGACGAGGGCCGCGTCGGTCGCCTCGACCATCACGCGCACGACCGGCTCGGTCCCCGACAGGCGCACGATGAGCCGGCTCTCCCCCTCGGCGAGTCCGTGGCGGCCGACCTCGCGGGCGAAGAGCTCCTCGACCTCGGCGACGTCGACCGACCCGCGCGGCAGGCTCACCAGGGCCTGGGGGACGCGCACCCACGCGGCGCGCGCGAGCGCGCCGAGCGGTCCCCGACGCGACACCAGCTCGCCGAGCAGCAGGCCGGTGAGGAGTCCGTCGCCCGTCGGGGCGAGGTCGCGGAAGATCAGGTGACCCGACTGCTCGCCGCCGATCGTCCAGCCCCGCTCGTCGAGGGCGAGCAGCACGTTGCGGTCCCCGACCTCGGTCTCGACCACGCCGACCCCGGCCGCCCCGAGGGCCCGGTGCAGCCCGAGGTTGCTCATCGAGGTGACGGCGATCCCACCGTCGAGCTCGCCGTGCGCGCGCCGGTCGAGGGCGAAGAGCACGAGCAGGTCGTCCCCGTCGCGCACCGCGCCCTCGTCGTCGACGGCGATCAACCGGTCGGCGTCGCCGTCGAGGGCGAGGCCGAGGTCGGCGCCGTGCTCGGTGACGGCCGCGATCAACGCGGTGACGTCGGTCGAGCCGGCGTGGTCGTTGATGTTGCGCCCGTCGGGGCGGTCGTGGATGACCTCGAGGCGGGCCCCGGTCGCGGCGAACAGCGCCGGGGCGACGTGGCTGGCGGCGCCGTGGGCGCAGTCGAGCACGATCGAGAGCCCCGAGAGGTCGACCGGCACGCGCTCGCGCAGCCAGGTCACGTACTCGGCCTCCGCCGCCTCGTCGACCGGCGGGGTCGCACGGGGCCCGCGCGGGTGCGCGGGGGCGGCGGCGAGGGCCCCCTCGACGGCCGACTCGGTGGCGAGGTCGAGCTTCGCCCCCCCGAGTCCGAGCACCTTCAGGCCGTTGTCGTGGTAGGGGTTGTGCGAGGCCGACACGACGACGCCCACCCCCCCGCGGGCCTGGGCGATCGCCGCCACGCCCGGGGTGGTGAAGTAGCCCAGGTTGACCGCCTCGGCGCCGCCGTCGTCGAGGCCGTGCAGCACCGCCGCGGCGAGCGCCGGGGAGCTCTCGCGGGTGTCGTAGCCGACGTAGACCGGGACCGAGAAGACCGTGGCGACCGCGCGACCGAGCCGGTAGGCGAGCTCGTCGGTGACGACCTCGCCGGCCCGACCGCGGATGCCGTCCGTGCCGAAGCGCACGGGCGCCGACATCAGCGCTTCGAGTACTGGGGCGCCTTGCGGGCCTTCTTCAGGCCGTACTTCTTGGTCTCCTTCTTGCGCGCGTCGCGCGTGAGGAGGCCGGCCTTCTTGAGGGCCGGACGCGCGCCCTCGTCGACCTCGACGAGCGCGCGCGCGATGCCCAGGCGCAGCGCGCCGGCCTGGCCGGCCACGCCGCCGCCCTCGATCGTGGCGTCCACGTCGTAGGTCTGCTGGGCGTCGAGCAGGCGCAGGGGCTCCATGACGATCTGGCGGTGCGTCGCCGAGGTGAAGTAGTTGTCGAACGCCCGGGCGTTGATCGTGATGGTGCCGGTGCCCGGGCGCAGGCGCACGCGGGCCACCGCCTCCTTGCGCCGTCCGGTCTTCTGGGTCAGCGGGGTCGTCACGTGTCTCCTTAGCGGCGGATCGCCGAGGTGTCGAAGGGCTGGGGCTGCTGGGCCGCGTGAGGGTGGTCGGGGCCGGCGTAGACGTGGAGCTTGCCCATCTGGGCCCGGCCCAGGCGGTTCTTCGGGACCATCCCGCGCACGGCCGCCTCGACGAGCGCGACGGGGTCGTCCTCGAGCAGGGTCCGCCACGAGGTCTTGCGCAGGCCGCCCGGGTAGCCCGAGTGGCGGTAGTGGAAGTTCTGACCGGCCTTGTTGGCGGTGACGACGACCTTGTCGGCGTTCACCACGATGACGTGGTCGCCGGTGTCGAGGTGCGGGGCGTAGTAGGGGTTGTGCTTGCCGCGCAGCAGCGAGGCCACCGTCGAGGCCAGCCGCCCGAGCACGAGGCCCTCGGCGTCGACGACCAGCCAGCGGCGCGTCAGGTCGGCGGCCTTGGGGGAGTACGTCTTCACGGTTCTTCCTTCACGAGGTCCGGGCGGACACGGGACTCTCCATCTTAGGGACCTCCCCCGTGCGGGGGCAAGTTCCCCGCCGTGACCAGCGACGGCGCCCCCGGGGGCTACCAGATGGTGACCCGCTCTTCGGGCGCCAGGTACAGCCTGTCGCCCTCGTCGACCCCGAAGGCGTCGTAGAAGGCGTCGAGGTTGCGCACGATCTGGTTGCAGCGGAACTCCCCGGGCGAGTGGGGGTCGATCGCGAGCAGGCGGCGCACCTCCTCGGGCCGGGCCTGGGTCCGCCACACCTGGGCCCAGGCGAGGAAGAACCGCTGGGCGCCCGTGAGCCCGTCGATCACCGGGGCCTCGGCGCCGTCGAGGGAGAGCCGGTAGGCCCTCCAGGCGATGCCGAGCCCCCCGAGGTCGCCGATGTTCTCGCCCACCGTGAGGGCGCCGTTCACGTGCTGGTCGGGCACCGCGGCGGGGACGAGCCCGTCGTACTGGGCGATGAGGGCGCTCGTGCGCGCTTCGAAGGCCGCGCGGTCCTCGTCGCCCCACCAGTTCTCGAGCCGACCCGAGCCGTCGAACTTCGAACCCTGGTCGTCGAAGCCGTGGCCGATCTCGTGGCCGATCACCGCGCCGATACCGCCGTAGTTGGCGGCGTCGTCGCGGGTCTCGTCGAAGAAGGGCGGCTGGAGGATCGCGGCCGGGAAGACGATCTGGTTGCGCAGGGGGTGGTAGTAGGCGTTGACCGTCTGGGGGGTCATCTCCCACTCCTCGCGGTCGACGGGGCGCTCGAGCTTGTCCGCCTCGTAGTCGAAGGCGAAGGCCGAGGCGGCGCGCACCGAGGCGATCAGGTCGTCGCGGCTAACGACGAGGCCGGCGTAGTCGCGCCACCGGCGCGGGAAGCCGATGTGGGGTTCGAACGCCTCGAGCTTCTCGATGGCCCGGGCGCGGGTGGCCTCGCCCATCCACTCGAGCGCCGTGATGCTCTCGCGGTACGCCTCGACCAGGTGGGCGACGAGCCCGTCCATGCGGGCCTTCGCGCTCGGGGGGAAGTGACGCTCCACGTAGGCGCGCCCGATCGCCTCGCCCATCACGCCCTCGACGAAGCTGACGGCGCGCTTCCAGCGGTCGCGGATCTCGGGCGTGCCCGAGAGGGTCCGGCCGTAGAAGTCGAAGTTCTCCTCGACGAAGGCCCGCGACAGGTAGGGCGCGTGACCGGCCACGACGTGGTAGGCGAGCCAGTCCCGCCAGGCGTCGAGGCGCTCCTCGGTGAGCAGGGACGCGACGCCCTCGACGAAGCTCGGCTGCGTCACGACGGTGCGCCGGGCCCGGCCCTCGAGGCCGGTCTCACCCCACCAGTCGGCGAAGCGCGCCGCGCCGGCGCCGTCGAAGAGGGCCCCGACCTCCTCGATCGCCATCGGGTTGTAGATCTGCTCCACCTCGCGACAGCGCACCGCGTCCCAGTGGTGGGCGGCGACCGCCGTCTCGAGCTCGACGACCCGGGTCGCGCGCGCCGTCGCGTCGGACAGTCCCGCGAGCGCCAGCATCCGCTCCACGTGACCCGTGAAGGCCTCGCGCACGCTGGCGAACTGCTCCTCGCGGTAGTAGCTCTCGTCGGGCAGCGAGATCCCCGCCTGGCCGAGCCAGAGCACGTTCAGCGTCGGGTCCAACGCGTCGGCCTCGACCCCGAGGCCGAGGAAGCCGCCGACCCCCTCGCGGGTCCACCGACCCACCAGGCGCAAGAGGTCGGGCACCGAGTCGAGCGCCGCCACCTCGGCGAGCGGCCCGGCCAGGGGCTCGGCCCCGCGGGCCTCGACCGCCGCCTCGTCCATGAAGGCGCCGTAGAGGTCGCCGACCTTGCGCAGCTCGCTGCCGGCCTCGGCCGTCTGGGCCGCCTCGAGGATCTCGCGCACGGCCCGCTCGGAGGCCTCGCGCAACTCGTCGAAGGCGCCGTAGCGGGCGCGGTCGGGCGGGATGGGCGTCGTCTGGACCCACCGGCCGTTCACGTGGCGGAAGAGGTCGTCCTGGGGCCGGACGGCCCCGTCGAGGTCGAGGGGCATCGCCCCGAAGGCGCTGAGAGTCACGCGCCCCAGCCTACGGCGCGCCCTCGTCGTAGCCCACCGCGACCAGGGCCAGGCCCGCGGGCGGGGCCGGAGCGGGCAGGCGGTCACGCTCGGGCGCCTCGAGGCGCCGCCCGACCGTGTCCGGGGCCAGTCGTCCCTGGCCGATCGCCACCATCGTCGAGACGAGGGAGCGCACCATGGTGTGACAGAACGACTGGGCCCGGATGTCGAGGCGCACGAAGTGCCCCCGGGGGGCGAGGTCGAACGGGTCGGTGACGGCGCGCCAGCGCGCCTCGTGGACGAGCCGGGTGATGGGGTCGCCCGGCTCGGTGCGCGGTGCGCGCCGACAGAACGAGCGGAAGTCGTGCGAGCCGACCGTCGCGGCGGCGGCGGCGTCCATCGACGCGATGTCGAGGGGGCCCCGCACGCTCCA
The DNA here is from genome assembly GCA_021831035.1 of Actinomycetes bacterium. Classification (GTDB taxonomy): domain Bacteria; phylum Actinomycetota; class Acidimicrobiia; order Acidimicrobiales; family RAAP-2; genus RAAP-2. The sequence continues at coordinate 213,659 of JAKBNL010000001.1, read as the reverse complement.
GCACAGCGCGTCGAGCGCGTCGAGGCGGGGCCCGTCGACGCAGACCAGGTAGCGGTACGCCCGCCAGGTGGCCGAGAAGCGCGCGTCGAAGGAGTCCTCGACCGGGGTGGCCGCGATGACGTGGACGCGCCCGCGCAGCTGGGCGTTGAGCGAGGCGACCAGGCGCGCCGGCTCGAGGGCCCGACGCGTGCCGGGACGGGCGGGCAGGTCGACGTGCACGACCTGGTGGAGGGCGTGGACGCCGGCGTCGGTGCGCCCGGCGCCCACGATCAGTGGCTCGGAGGCGAGGCGCAGCGTGCGCGCGAGGACCTCGCGCAGGGCACCGGCCACCGTCTCGAGTCGGGGCTGGTAGGCGAAGCCGCGGAAGGACCGGCCGTCGTAGGCCAGGTCCAGTCGCCACCGCACGGTGGCGCGCTCTGGGTCAGACGAACTCAATGCGCGCCATCGGGGCGTTGTCGCCCTGACGCGGTCCGAGCTTCAGGATGCGGGTGTAGCCCCCCGGGCGCTCCGCGTAGCGCGGGGCGATCTCGGTGAAGAGCTTGTGGGCCATGTCCTTGTCCCGGATGAGGGCGACCACGCGCCGGTGGGCGTGCACCGAGCCCTCGGGCGCGTTCTTCGCCGCCGTCACGACCTTCTCCACCACGGGGCGCAGGGCCTTCGCCTTGGCCTCGGTGGTGACGATCGACTCGGCCGCGATCAACGAGGCCACGAGGTTGCCCATCATGGCCTTCTGGTGGGCGGCGTCGCCGCCGAAGCGGCGACCCCTGGTCGGCGTGGCGCGCACGGTCAGTCCTCCTGACGCAGCTCGAGACCGCGCTCGGCGAGGCGGTCCATCACGTCCTTCAGGGACGTCGCCCCGAAGTTGGTGATCGAGGTGAGGTCGCGCTCGGTGGCGTTCACGAGCTGGGCGATGGTGTTGATGCCGGCGCGCTTCAGGCAGTTGCGCGAGCGCTCGGTGAGACCCAGCTCCTCGATCCGGATGTCGAGCTCGCTCGCGGCGGCCTGGGCGCTGCCCACGTCGCCGAGCTCGAGGGCCGGCGCCTCCTCGTCGATCGAGGCGATGAGCGAGATGAGCGACCCGAGGGTCTTGCCGGCCGAGGCCAGCGCCTCGCGCGCGCTGATCGAGCCGTCGGTCTCGACCTCGATGACGAGGCGGTCGAAGTCCTTGGACTGCTCGACGCGCACCGGCTCGACCTCGTAGCTCACCCGACGCACCGGGGAGAAGACGGCGTCGAGGGGGATGACCCCGATGGCCGACGCGCCCTTGTTGAACTCGGCGCCGACGTAGCCCTTGCCCCGCTCGACGGTCAACTCGAAGCCGAGGGCCGCCTTGGGGTTGGTGAGGTACGCGAGGTGCAGGTCGGGGTTGAGGATCTCCACGTCGGCCGTCGTCGAGAGGTCCCCGGCGGTGACCGGGCCCTCACCGCGCTTGTCCAGGCGCAGCGTGACGGGCTCGTCGGAGTAGACCCGCACGAGCAGGTCCTTCAGGTTCAAGGTGATGTCCTGGACGTCCTCCTTCACGCCCTCGATGACGCCGAACTCGTGCAGCACGACGTCGAACTTGACGCGCGTCGCAGCCGCGCCGGGGATCGACGACAGCAGGGTGCGACGCAGCGAGTTGCCGAGGGTGTGGCCGAAGCCCGGGTCGAGCGGGCCGATGGCGAAGGACTGCCGGTGGGCGGTCTCCTCGCCGAGGGCCTCGACGGTGGGCCGTTGGATGATCAGCATGGGTACTCCTGGGGTATCGAGGACGTTTACTTCGAGTAGAGCTCGACGATGAGCTGCTCGCGGATCGACTCGTCGATCTGCTCGCGCGCGGGGATGGCGCGCACGGTCACGGCGAAGCCGTTCTCAGCGACCTCGAGCCAGCCCGGGACGCTGCGGTCCAGGACGTCGAGGTTGCGCTTCACGTTGAAGTTCTCACGGGTGGAACCCTTCAGGGTGACGACCTGGCCGGGCTTCACGCGGTACGAGGGGATGTCGACGCGCTTGCCGTCGACGCTCACGTGACCGTGACGCACGAACTGGCGGGCCTGGGCGCGCGAGGCGCCCCACCCGGCGCGGTAGGCGACGTTGTCGAGGCGCGTCTCGAGCATCTGCAGCAGCGTCGTGCCGGTCATGCCGGGGCGACGGTTGGCCTCCTCGTAGAGGTTGCGGAACTGCTTCTCCAGCACGCCGTAGGTCCGACGGGCCTTCTGCTTCTCGCGCAGCTGGTTCAGGTACTCCGAGCCCTGGCGCTGGCGGTCGCGGCCGTGCATCCCCGGGGGGAAGGCGCGCATGCGCCGGTCGGAGTTCTCCGCGACCGGGCACTTGAGCGAGAAGCACCGCTCGCCCTTCAAGTAGAGCTTGGTGCGCTCACGCCGGCAGAGGCGGCAGACGGGACCTGTGTATCGAGCCATTCCTTCTTCCTTAGCCCCGGCGCCGCTTCTTGGGGCGGCACCCGTTGTGCGGCAGCGGCGTGACGTCCTTGATCGCCACCACCTCGATGCCCGCCGCGGCGATCGAGCGGATCGCGGTCTCGCGACCCGATCCCGGCCCGCGCACGAGCACGTCGACCTTCTTCACCCCGTGCTCCATCGCGGCGCGCGCGCACTTCTCGGCGGCCAGCTGGGCGGCGTAGGGGGTGGACTTACGCGACCCCTTGAAGCCGACCTGGCCCGACGAGGCCCACGAGAGCACGTTGCCCTCGGGGTCGGTGATCGAGACGATCGTGTTGTTGAAGGAGCTCTTGATGTGCGCGACGCCAAAGGCGACGTTCTTGCGCTCCTTCTTGCGCGGCTTGCGGGCGGTGGACGGCTTGGCCATTACTTGGTCACCTTCTTCTTGCCGGCGACGGTGCGCCGCGGTCCCTTGCGCGTGCGGGCGTTGGTGCGGGTCCGCTGGCCGCGCACGGGCAGGCCCTTGCGGTGGCGGATGCCCTGGAGGGAGTTGATCTCCATCTTGCGCTTGATGTCCTGGGCGACGTCGCGGCGCAGGTCACCCTCGACGGTCACGTTCTGGTCGATGTAGGTGCGCAGCGCGTTCACCTCGGCGTCGGTGAGGTCCTTCACCCGCGTCGACTCGCTCACGCCGGTGGCCGCGCAGATCTGCTGGGCGATGGTCGGGCCCACACCGAAGATGTAGGTCAGCGCGATCACCGTGCGCTTGTCGCGCGGGATGTCGACGCCTGCGATTCGAGCCATGTTCTCTCCTAGCCCTGGCGCTGCTTGTGGCGCGGGTTCGCCTCACAGATCACCCGGACGACGCCGGCCCGTCGGATGACCTTGCACTTCTCACAGATCGGCTTGACGCTCGCGCGGACTTTCATTTCGTTCCTGGACTCGTGGACGGGAGCTATTTGTAGCGGTAGGTGATACGGCCGCGGGTCATGTCGTAGGGGGTGATCTCCACCTGCACCTTGTCGCCGGGCAGGATGCGGATGCGGTGCATGCGCATCTTCCCGGAGCTGTGGGCGAGGACGGTGTATCCGTTCTCCAGCTCCACCCGGAACATGGCGTTCGGCAAAGGCTCCACGACGGTGCCTTCCACGGTGAACGCGTCTTCCTTCTGCTTGCTCAGGTCCTTCTCCTTGCTCGGGCACAACGGCGTGCGAGGTCAGCGCCCGCACGGGAGACCCCGCGGCGCTCCGCGAGGTCGGCTCACAAGTCTACCGGAAACTCCCGGGAGCGCAAAAACGCCGGGCCGGCGGTGGCCGCCCCGCCAGGCTAGCGGTGCTCGGACCCCGGCCCCGCGGCGTCCGCGGCGAGCCCCGCGAGCCAGCCCATCAGCCGCTCCTCGTCGCCCCGGGGGTCCCTCGAGCGGGTCCGCGGAAGACGCTCGGTCGAGCGAGGGCGCCGGTCGAAGAGGAACGACCCGCTGAGCGAGGGGGCGCCGGCGGCCCCGGCGAACCACAGTCCGGTGTCGGCGCCCTGGTCGGGGGTGCGCAGCACGGGCCGCAGGGCCCGGTAGAAGCGCGGCAGGGAGCGCGCGAGCCCGGGGGTGTCGGTCCAGCCGGGGTGAAGGGCCACCACGCTCACCACCCCGGCCGGCCACCGCCGCGCCCAGGCCCGGGCCAGCACGACCTGAGCCCGCTTGACCCTCGCGTAGGTGCGCACGCCGTCGAAGGGTCCCTCGAGTCGGGCGAGGCGCTCGAGGTCGAAGGGCTCGGCGTACATCCCGCCCGAGGCGACCAGGACGACCCGGCCCGGCGGGGCCGCGGCGAGGGCGTCGTGGAGCGCCTCGGTGAGGAGGTACGGCGCGAGCAGCTGGGTGGCCACCGTCGACTCGACGCCGTCGTGGAGGGCGCGCGCGGGCGCGATGGCCCCGGCGTTGTGGATCAGGACGTCGAGCCGGGGGATCGCCCCGGCGAGCTCGCGCGCGAGGGCCGCCACCCCCCGGGGCTCGGCGAGGTCGCCGACCCAGACCCGGAGCGCGTCGTTGCCGGTCGCCTCGACGATCCGCCCACGCGCCGCCTCGACCCGGGCCCGGTCCCGGCCGAGGAGGTGGGTCTCGGCGCCGAGGGCGGCGAGCCCGCGGGCGTAGGCGAGACCCAGCCCCGAGGTCGCCCCGGTGACGAGCGCCACCCGTCCGTCGAGACGCCCGGGCGCCTCCCAGGACCCTAAGCGACGCCGGACCCCGTAGCCGAGGCAGGTGAAGCTCCCGAGCACGCTCCCCTCGAGCGCGGCGTCGACCACCCGGGCGAGGCTCACGGGTTCAAGTACTTCTCCAGGCCCACCCGGGCCCGGTCCCCGATCCGGCGGAAGGCGAGGGCCAGGAGCGGCTCCGCCAGGGCGAAGCCGCCCCGGCCCTCGAGGCGCGCGTCGTAGGTGACGAGCGCGCCGTCGCCGTGGGGGGCGAGGGTGACGGTGTCGAGCGAGCGGTAGCGACGAGCCTCGGCGGCGTGGACGACGCGCTCCCCCTCCACGAGCTCGGTGACCACGTAGGTGAGCGGGACCGACCGGCGCCCGACCCGCGCCACCAGGGCCACCCGGCTGCCCACGCGTACGGGGCCCTCGTCGAGGCGGCGGGCCGACTCGACCCCGGGGTCCCACACGGCGGCCGAGGAGAAGTCGGCGAGGCGGGCGAGGGCCTCGGCGGGCGAGAGCGAGGAGCGGATAGTGGTCGTGTAGCGGGCCATCGGTGGGTGTCCGGATTCGGGTGGTCGGTGGGATGAGTTTAGCACTAAAATATCCCACGCCGGCGACGCCGGACTCCCAACGACGAAAGGGGCCCCGTGCGCATCGCCATCGTGGGGACCGGGGTGGCCGGTCTGACCTGCGCCCACCTCCTCCACCCCCACCACCAGGTGACCGTCTTCGAGGCCGCCCCGCGGCCGGGAGGCCACGCCCACACCCACGACGTCGAGGTCGGCGGGCGCCGCGTGAGCGTCGACACCGGGTTCATCGTCTACAACGAGCGCAACTACCCCGTGCTCACCCGGCTCTTCGCCGAGCTCGGCGTCGAGACGCGTCCGAGCGACATGGGGTTCTCCATGTCCGACGAGGTGGCGGGCGTCGAGTGGAGCGGCGCGTCCCTCGGTGCCCTCTTCGCCCAACCGCGCAACGCCCTGCGCCCCGGCTTCTGGCGCATGCTCAGCGACGTCGCGCGGTTCAACCGCGAGGCGCGCGCACTGCTCGAAGACGGCGACGACGACCTGACGCTCGACGAGTACCTCGCGCGCGGCTTCTCGGCCGAGTTCCGCGACTGGTACCTCGTGCCGATGGGGGCCGCCATCTGGTCGGCCGACCCCGCGGTCTTCGCCGAGTTCCCGGCGCGCGCCCTCGCGCGCTTCTTCTTCAACCACGGGCTGCTGGGCCTGGGCGGGCGACCCCAGTGGCGCACCGTCCTGGGCGGATCGCGCACCTACGTGGAGCGCCTCCTCGCGCCCCTCGCCGACCGCGTGCGCCTGGCCCAGTCGGTCGAGAAGGTCGTGCGCCGGGCCCGCGGCGTCGAGGTCGCGACCGACGCCGGAGCGTCGGAGACCTTCGACCACGTCGTCGTCGCGACCCACAGCGATCAGGCCCTGGCGCTGTTGAGCGACCCGACCCCGGCCGAGCGCGAGGTCCTCGGCGCGCTGCGCTACCGCACCAACGAGGCCGTCCTGCACACCGACCAGCGCCTCCTGCCCGCCCGAGCCCGCGCCCGGGCGAGCTGGAACTGGCACCAGGGCACCCGCGTGGCCGGCCCGACCCTCACCTACGACCTCTCGCGCCTCCAGGGGCTCGCGACGCCCGAGCCGCTGCTGCTCACCCTGAACCGTTCCGACGCCGTCGACCCCGCCCGCGTGATCGCCGAGATGCGCTACGACCACCCCGTCTTCGACGGCGCGGCCCTGAGAGCCCAGCGCCGCCACCGTGAGGTGAGCGGCGTCGAGGGCGTCTCCTTCACCGGCGCCTACTGGGGCTACGGCTTCCACGAGGACGGCGCGCGCAGCGCGCTCGCGGTCTGCGAGACTCTCGGCGTGACCTGGCCCGAGGCGCGCCCGTGAGGAGCGCCCTCTACGAGGGGCGCCTCGTCCACACCCGCCACGCCGGTCCCGCGACGGGCGGGGTGGCCCACGCCTTCGGCCAACGCGTCACCATGCTCCTGCTCGCACTGGATGAGTGGGACGAGGTGGCCGCCCGCCACCCCCTCTGGTCGACCACCCGCTGGGCGCCGGTACGCCTCGACCGGGCCGACTACCTCGGCGACCCGGCGACGCCCCTCGACGCGGCGGTGCGCGACCTCGTGGAGGACCGCCTCGGGCGACGCCCGCGGGGCCGGATCCTCCTGCTCAGCACCCCCCGGGTCTGGGGCTGGCACTTCAACCCGCTCTCGGTCTACTACTGCCTCGACGAGGCGGGCGCCACCGAGGCGATCGTCCTCGAGGTCACCTCGACCCCGTGGCACGAGCGCACCGCCTACGTGGTCGACCCGCGCGAGCAGCCGGTCCGCTTCGCCAAGGCGATGCACGTCTCGCCGTTCCTGACGAGTGACCTCGAGTACGTGCTGCGCGCCGGCGAGCCCGGCGAGTCGCTCCACCTGCGCCTCGGGAACCGCCGCGGCGAGGAACGGGTCTTCGACGCGAGCCTCTCGCTCCAGCGCGTCGGCAACGCGCGCGCCGACCTGGCCCGGCTCCTCTGGCGTCGGCCGCTGGCGGCCGTCTCGGTCTCGTGGGGGATCTACCGCCAGGCGCTGCGCCTGTGGCGAAAGGGCGCACCGTTCGTGCCGCGCCGCACCCGGGCCGCCCACCCCGTGACGGCGGGACGACGATGAGCCTCGGGCCCGAGCTCGCCGACCTGGCCGAGCGGCCGCGTCTGGTGGGCGCGTCGCGCCGGGTCGTGCGCGCGATGCTCGGGCGCGTGCGCGAGGGCACGGTCGTCCTCGTGGAGGGGGAGCGCACCACCCGCGTCGGCGAGGGACGGCCCCTCGCGCGCGTGGTCGTCCACGACCCGCGCGCCTACCCCGCCCTCGTGCGCCAGGGGTCGGTCGGGCTCGCGGCGAGCTACGCGGCCGGCTGGTGGGACTGCGACGAGCTGACCGACCTCGTGCGGATCCTCGAGCGCACGACCACCCCCGCCCGACGCCGCGCCGACGCCCTCGCGCGTCGGCTCGCCCCGCTCGTCGAGCCGGCCCGCCGCCTCAACGAGTGGGTGCGTCCGCCCGAGCGGGTGCGCACCCGTGAGCAGGACCGCCGCCACGTGCGCGCCCACTACGACCTCTCGAACGACTTCTTCGAGCTGATGCTCGACGAGACGATGATGTACTCCTGCGCCTTCTTCGAGCGACCCGAGGTCACCCTGGCCGAGGCCCAGACGGCCAAGCTGGACCGGCTCTGCCGCAAGCTCGCCCTCTCCCCCGACGACCACGTCGTCGAGATCGGCACGGGCTGGGGCGGGTTCGCCCTGCACGCCGCGCGCCACTACGGCTGCCGGGTGACCACGACCACGATTTCGGACGCCCAGTTCGAGTACGCGTCGCGCCGGGTCGCCGCGGCGGGCCTCGCCGAGCGGGTGAGCGTGCTCAATCGCGATTACCGCGAGCTCGAGGGGACCTTCGACAAGCTGGTCTCGATCGAGATGATCGAAGCGATCGGCTGGCGCCAGCTCGACACCTTCTTCGCGACCGGCGCCCGACTGCTCGAGCCCGGCGGGCTGATGGGCCTGCAGGCCATCGTGATCGACGACCGCAGCTACGAGCGCGCCAAGCGCCACGAGGACTTCATCAAGCGGCTCGTCTTCCCGGGCGGCTTCCTGCCGTCGATCGAGGCGATGACGCGCTCGACGACCCGGGTGAGCGACCTGCGACTGATCGACCTCGAGGACCTCGGGCGCCACTACGCCGAGACCCTGGCGCGCTGGCGGGCCAACCTCGAGTCGCGCGCCGGGGCCGTCGCGGAGCTCGGGCTCGGTGAGGGGTTCGCGCGGCTGTGGCGCATGTACCTGTGCTACTGCGAGGCGGCGTTCTTAGAGCGCCACGTGAGCGACGTCCAGGCCGTGTTCGCGCGCGACCGCTGGCGCGGCGCCCTGGCTCCCCCGCCGACGAGGGCCTAGGCGCCTAGACGAGGAGCGCCTCGACCGCCGCGACGGCGCTGGCCGCGCTCGGACCGGTCCAGCCCGCGGCGCCGAGCGACAGGGCGTGCGCCCGGTCGCGGATGGCCCGACCCCCCACGAGGACCGGGACGGCGACGCCGTGCGCCACCGCCCCGATCGTCTCGCGCACCGCGCCCTCGAGCCCCTCGGCGGTCACCCCGAGCAGCACGGCGACGAGCCGGTCGGCGCCGGCGGCCGTCTCGGCGAAGGAGGCGGCCGGGGCGTTCGCCCCGAGGTCGATCGGCTCGAGGTGGGCCGCGCGCAGCAGGTCGGCCACGATCGCCACCGGCAGGGCGTGGCTCTCGCCGGCCGGCGCGCCCAGCACGACCGTGCCGCGCGAGCGACCCCGGCGCGCGAAGCGCGGACCCATCCGCCCGATCACCCTCGTCGCCACGACGCTGGCGCGGTGCTCGTCGGCGATCGAGATCGCCCCGGCCGCCCATCGATCCCCGACGCTGCGCAGGGCCGGCACGAGCAGGTCCTCGTAGACCGCGGCGGGCGACGCGCCCGAGGCCATGGCCCCCTCGACGATCGCCCAGGCGCCGGCCTCGTCGCCGCGCACCATGCGCTGGGCCAGACGGGTCGGCCGCGCCGGTCGCTCCGGCGCGGCCGAGCGGGTCCCCGACGTCGCGAGCGCCTCGAGGTCGGCGCGCTCGACGAGCCAGGTCGCGCCCTCGCGCTCGGCCGCGAGCCGGCCGGTGCGCACGTAGTGGTACACGGTCATGTAGTGCACGCCGAGCCGCTCGGCCGCCTCGCGCAGGCCCACCCGGTCGGTCGCGGTCATCCCCTGAATTTACTGCTAATCCGACGCCGCCGCGCCGCTCGTCGCGACGCGACGCCGCGCCAGGGCGAGGCCGCCGGCCGTCGCCCAGCCGAGGGCGATGGGCAGCCAGTAGTTGGCGAGCCGGTAGACCAGGACCGCCGAGAGGGCCGGCACCCGCGCGGCGCCGTAGGCGACGAGCACGACGGTGAGGCTGCCCTCGACCACGCCGAGGCCCCCGGGCGCGATCGGCAGGACCGCGACGACCTGGCTCACGCCGTAGGCGAGGAGGAGACCGGCCCACGGGACCCGGGCGCCGACGGCCCCGAGGGCCGCGAGCAGGCACCCGGCGTCGGCGAGCCACAGTCCCATCGCCAGGCCGATCGACGCGGCCGCGGCGCGCCGGCCGAGGGTGATCGCGCGCATCGAGGCGAGCGTCGCGTCCACCCGCTCACCGAGCCGTCCCCGGGGTCGGCCGGTGAGACGCCGCGCCGCGCGCACGCTCGCCTCCAGCAGCCCCACCACGAGGTCGCGCCGGGCGAGGACCACCCCCGCGCCGACCACCACGACGAGGGCGACCCCGGTCACGCCGGGGCCGACGTGACTCGAGCCGCCGAGAAGCGCGATGAGGATCGCCGCGATGAGGACCAGCGAGAGCCCGATCGCCTGGGCCACGAGGACCGTGACGATCGCCCAGGCACTCGCCGAGGCGCTGGCGCCGCGCCGGCGGTACTGGCGGTAGCGGTACACGCTCGAGACGGCTGGCTCGCCCGGGACGCTGAGCGCGATGGCGTCGTTGGCCAGGGTGATCGCGTAGAGCCCGCCGAAGCCGAGCCGGGCCCCGCCCGAGGCGAGGACGACCCGCTGAAGGCTCGCGTAGCAGGCGAGCGAGAGCGCCTCCGCGGCGAGCGCCGCGAGGGCGTCGGGCGCGCGCAGGTGGGTGAGCCGGTGGCTCGCACCCGCGAAGTCACCGCGGTGGGAGAAGAGCACGACGAGCACCACGGCGCCCACGACGAGTCCCACGGCCCAGCGCACGACGAGCCGGCCGGTGATCCTCGGCGCGGCGACGACCTCCACGCGGCCACGCTACCGAGACGGCCCCGCGGCTTCCTAAGGTGGCGGGGGGAGGTGGCGATGGCGGGGTTCCGGGGTCGGATCGGTCGGGACTGGCGCGACTCGGAGCCGGACTGGCCCGACGAGCCGCGCCCCCCCGCGGGCGCGCCCAACGTGGTGCTGGTGGTCCTCGACGACGTCGGCTTCGCCCAGCTCTCGTGCTACGGCTCGGACATCGAGACCCCGGTCATCGACGGCCTCGCCGCGCGCGGGGTGCGCCTAGCGAACTTCCACACGACCGGCCTGTGCTCGCCGACCCGGGCGTGCCTGCTCACGGGGCGCAACCACCACCGCAACGCGATGGGCCGGGTGGCCGACCTCGCGATCGGCTACCCCGGCTACTGGGGCGTCCCGCCGCGCGAGAACGGGTTCCTCTCCGAGGTCCTGCGCCAGTCCGGGTACGCCACCTACTGCGTGGGCAAGTGGCACCTCACCCCCGAGGACGCGGCCCACGTGGCCGGAGCGCGCGACACCTGGCCGCTCGCCCGGGGCTTCGACCGGTGGTACGGGTTCCACGGGGGCGAGACCCACCAGTTCGTCCCGGCCCTCTTCGAGGACAGCCACGCCCGACGCCCCCCGCGCGAACTCGACGACTACCACCTCTCCGAGGACCTGGCCGACCGGGCGATCGAGTACGTCGGCGACCTGCGCGCGGTCGATCCGACCCGACCCTTCTTCCTCTACCTCGCCTTCGGCGCCTGCCACTCGCCCCACCAGCCGCCGGCCCGCTGGCTCGAGCACTACCGCGGCCACTTCGACGCGGGCTGGGACGCGTGGCGCGAGCAGACCTTCGCCCGCCAGCGGGCGATGGGGCTCTTCGACGACGCCACCTTGATGTCGGCGCGGCCGGCGTGGGTGCGGCCCTTCGCCGAGCTCGACGAGCGCGAGCGTCAAGTCGCGGCCCGCTTCATGGAGGCCTACGCCGGCTTCCTCTCCCACGCCGACGAGCAGCTCGGGCGCGTCCTCGCCTTCCTCGAGGGACTGGGCGAGCTCGCCGACACCCTCGTCGTCGTGGTCTCGGACAACGGGGCGAGCGCCGAGGGCGGGGCCGACGGCTCGATCAACGACGTGCGCCTGACCAACCTCGACCCCGCTACGACCGAGGAGATGGCGCGTCGCCTCGACGAGATCGGCGGACCGAGCACCCACAACAACTACCCGTGGGGCTGGACGATGGCCGGCAACACCCCCTTTCGCCGCTGGAAGCGCGAGGTCCACCAGGGCGGGGTCTGCGACCCGTGCGTCGTCGCCTTCGGCGACCGGTTCGAGGCCGGCGCGATCCGCCGCCAGTTCGCCCACGCGGTCGACGTGATGCCCACGATCCTCGAGCTCGCCGGGGTCCCGGCGCCCGAGCGGGTCGGCGACACCCCCCAGAGCCCCCTCGACGGGGTGAGCGTCGCTGCGGTGCTCGCCCCGGGCGGGGCCGACGCCCCCGAGCGCCACGAGACCCAGTACTTCGAGATGTTCGGCTCGCGCGCGATCTACCACCGGGGGCTGAAGGCCGTCACCTTCCACCCCGTCGGCCCCCTCTACGACGACCAGGACCCCAACGCCTCCTTCGACGACGACGTCTGGGAGCTCTACGACACGCGCGTCGACCCCGCCGAGACCCGCGACCTCGCCGCGGCGCGACCCGGGGAGGTCGCCGAGCTCGTGGCGCTCTGGTGGCGCGAGGCCGAGCGCAACCAGGTCCTGCCCCTCGACAACCGGGTGCTCTGGGCGCTCGTGCACCCCAAGCCCGACGGGCGCGCCCCGCGCGAGCGCTACCGCTACTTCCCCGGCGGCGCCCCCGTCCCCGAGCCGGTCGCGGTGAACGTGCGCAACCGCTCCCACGCCATCGAGGTCGACCTCGAGGTGGGAGAGGGTCCCTCCGACGGGGTCCTGCTCGCCCTGGGCACCACACTCGGGGGCTTCTCGCTCCACGTGCTCGGGGGCCGACCCCGCTACGTCCACAACCTCTACGGCACGGAGCGACACCTCGTCGCCTCGGCCGCACCGCTCCCCCCCGGGCGCCACCAGGTCGTCTACCGCTTCGAGAAGGACGAGGGACCCGGCGGTACGGGAACCATCAGCGTCGACGGGACAGTGGTGGCGACCGGGCCCATCCCCCGCTTCACCCCCTCGGGCTTCAACGGCACCGGGGTCGGAGTGACCTGCGGCTATGAGTGGGGCCCGCCGGTGGGCGAGGGCTACGCCGCGCCCTTCGCCTTCGCCGGCACGATCCACCGCTGCGAAGTCGTCACCCTCGGTGCGGTCGTGCGCGATCCCCTCGCCGAGCTCGAGGCGATCCTCTCCGAGCAGTAGCGTCGAGGGACCCGTCGCCCGCGGTGCGGACTCTCTAGGCTCCCGGGATGGCCCACCGTCACGACCGACACCCTCGCGGCGCCCACCACCGCCCCGGTGTCCCCGATCTCCTCGAGGAGGCGAGCCGGCTGCTCCGCACCGACGAGCCCCTCGGACTCCTCGACTACGCGAGCGGCCTCGTCGCGGCCCTCGACCCTCGCCGGGCCGACCCCCTCTCCCGGGCCCCGGCGAGGGGGGCGACGCCGAAGGGTCACACGACGTTCGTCGAGGCGCTGGCCGACAGCGCGGGCGTCGGCGCCGCGGCCCTGCTCGCCTGCATCGCCGAGCTGGCCCCTGACGCGACGACGCGCACCCGTGCCCGCACGGCGCTCGCCGGACGGGACGAGGCGCTGCCCCAGTGGCTCACCCGCCTGGGCGCGATGACGGTGACGCGCGCCGTGACCGTCTCCCACGCCCTCGGCGACGGCGAGGACGTGATGCTCGAGCTAAGCGTGGGCGGTGGCGTCGCGACGATCGCCGTCTACGTCGACCACGACCTCGGCACGATCGTGAAGGACGCCTTCGTCATCCCGGTCGGCGTCGACCGCGCGCTCGACGCGGGGCGCGGGGCGCTCGCCGAACCCGACCTGGTCGTCGCCGCCGCGGACCTCGCCGACGCGCGCGCCCGGATCGTCGAGGCCATGGACCTCGGCGACGCGACCTACCCGCCCTACGAGAGCGAGACCTGGCCCGCCTGCCAACCGCTCGTCGAGTGGGCGCTGCGCGCCCTGCCCGAGGGCGGCGCGGGCTACGCGCGAGACGAGTGGGACGACGACGCCCGTGACGCACTGGCCGAGGCGTTCTTCGCGAGCGAGGACGGGCGAGGGCTCGACGACGACGATCACCGAGACCTGCTCGACTCGCTCGTGTGGTACAAGACGGGCTACGGCGCCGGTGACCCCCTACGATGGAGCGCCGTCTCGGTCGAGATTGCCCTCGACTGGCTCCCGCGCAAGGTCCTCGGACCCGACGGTCAGCTAGCCCTCGCGCCCGGGCTGCTGCGCGCCCTCATCCCCTACGGGCACACCCTCCGGGGGATCCGCCCGGAGTTCACGGACGAGGCCCTCGCGACCCTCGCGCGTTTCGAGCCGGTCTTCCGTCGCCGGATCAGCCGCTAGGGCAGGGTGTAGATCTCGGGCCCGTTCTCGGTCACGACGACGGTGTGCTCGAAGTGGCTCGAGAGCTGGCCGTCGGCCGTCATCACGCTCCAGCCGTCGTCGAGCACGTAGGTCTCGTAGGTGCCGACGTTGACCATCGGCTCGATGGCGAAGGCCATGCCGACCTTGAGGGTGGGTCCCGGCGTGCCCGGCCAGTAGTTGGGCACCTGGGGGCTCTCGTGCATGGCGGTGCCGATGGCGTGGCCGACGTACTCGCGCACCACCGAGAAGCCCGCCGCCTCGGCCACCGCCTGGACGGCCCGGCCGACCTCGTGGAGGCGGTTCCCCCTCACCAGCGCGTCGACGCCGGCATAGAGGGAGCGCTCGGTCACCGACATGAGCCGCGTGGCCAGCTCGCTGACCTCGCCGACGGGCGCGGAGTAGGCGGCGTCACCGTGGTAGCCCTCGACGATCGCGCCCGCGTCGACCTTGATGATGTCGCCCTCGTCGAGCACGTACTCCCCGGGGATGCCGTGGACGACCATGTCGTTGGGGCTCGTGCAGATCACCGCCGGGAAGCCGTGGTAGCCGAGGAAGTTCGAGCGCGCGCCGCGCCGCTCGAGCACCTCGGCCGCGAGTTCGTTCAGCCGCGCCGTCGTGACCCCGGGCTTGATCGCCGCCCGGGTGACCTCGTGGATCTCGGCCACGACCCGGCCGGCCCGGCGCATCTTGGCGAGCTCGTCGGGGCGGCGGATCACGCGAGGCCCCGCGCCACGAGCGCCGCCTCGATGCTGGCCGAGACCTCCTCGACGCTGCGGTCACCGTCGACGGCGACGAGCAGGCCCCGCGCGTCGTAGAAGTCGATGAGGGGGCGGGTGTCGCGCTCGTAGGCGGCGAGGCGCGCGCCGATCGCCTCGGGGGTGTCGTCGGCGCGCTGGACGACGCGGCCCCCGCAGCGCTCGCAGACCCCCGACTCCGCCGAGGGGTCGGTGAGGGTGTAGATCGTCCCGCAGCCCTCGCAGACCCGCCGGCCGCTCAGGCGCGCGACGACGAGCTCGTCGGGCAGTTCCACCAGCACGCAGAGCCCCACCCCCCCGGGGGCGAGGATGCGGTCGAGCGCCTCGGCCTGGCCCCGGGTCCGGGGGTAGCCGTCGAAGACGGCCCCGGCCGCGGCGTCGGGGGCCCCCAGACGCTCCTCGACGAGGCGGTTCACGAGGTCGTCCGAGACGAGCTCGCCGGCCTCGAGGACCCGGCTCACCTCGCGGCCGAGGTCGCTTCCGGCGCGCACCGCGGCGCGCAGGATGTCGCCGGTCGAGAGGTGGACGAGGCCGTGGCGGGCGCACAGCAACTCGCCCTGGGTGCCCTTGCCCGCCCCCTGCTTGCCCAGCAGGACGACGTAGGTAGGAGTGGCCATGACTAGCGCTTCAAGAAGCCTTCGTAGTTGCGCATCATGAGCTGGCTGTCGATCTGGCGCATCGTCTCGAGCGAGACGCCCACCGCGATGAGCAGTGTCGTCCCGTAGTACGGGAAGCGGTTGATCTGCCACAGCGACATCAGGATGCTCGGGATCACCGCCACCGCCGAGAGGAAGAGCGCCCCGACGACGGTGATGCGGCTCAGGGTGCGGCTGAGGTAGCGCTCGGTCGGCAGGCCCGGGCGGATGCCCGGGATGAAGCCGCCCTGCTGGCGCAGGAGCTCGGCCTGCTGGTGGGGCTCGAAGGCGATGTAGACGTAGAAGAACGTGAAGGCGAAGATCAGCACGAAGTCGGCGACGATGTAGAAGAGGTTCGTCGGCGAGAGCGAGTTGGTCACGAAGTGCTGGAACGTGGCCCAGGGCACGATGTTGCTGAGCAGCACGGGGATGTAGAGGACCGACGAGGCGAAGATGATCGGGATCACGCCCGACTGGTTCACCTTCAGGGGGATGTAGGTCGACTGACCGCCCATCTCGCGCCGGCCCACGACCCGGCGGGCGAAGGTCACCGGGATGCGCCGCTGACCGTTGTCCATGAAGACGATGAAGACGACGAGCCCGAGCGAGATCACGAGGATCGTGTAGAACTTGAGCGGTCCGCCCTCGGCGTAGACGGCGCGACCGCCCGAGGGGAGCCCGGCCACCACGTTGGCGAAGATCAGCAGGCTCATCCCCTGGCCCACCCCGCGCTGGGTGATCAGCTCGGCCAGCCACATCACGAAGGCCGTCCCGGCGGTGAGGATCACGACCATGAACAGACCCAGCCAGAGGGTGAACTTCGGGATGAGGTCGATGTTGAAGCCGAGCAGCGCCTGGTCGTGGCCGTGGAAGGCGTAGATGAGCCCGGTCGACTGCAAGAGGGCGAGGGCGATGGTGAGGTAGCGGGTCGTCTGGGTGATCTTCTTCTGGCCGACGGCGCCCTGGTCGCGCCACTCGGTCAGCTTGGGGATGACCGTGGTGAGCAGCTGGATCACGATCGAGCTCGTGATGTAGGGCATCACGCCCAGGCCGAAGACCGCGAGGCGCGTCAGGGCGCCGCCCGAGAAGAGGTTGAGGAACCCGAGCACGCCCGAGGCCCCGGCCTTGGACTCGAGCAGCTGGACCTGGGTCCAGCTCACCCCGGGGATCGGGATGTTGGCGCCCAACTGGTACAGGCAGATGATCGCGACCGTGAACAGGACCTTGTTGCGCAGGTCCGGGACGCGGAAGATGTTCGCGAGGCGCTGGAGCACCGTCCCCCCTCGGCGTTATCGGTTCTGGTGCTGGTTGCCGGCGGCCGGCGGGCGCACGCTGAAGGGCGGGTCGAGGACCGTGACGGTCCCACCGGCGGCCTCGAGGGCCGCGCGGGCGCTCTCACTGAAGGCGTGGGCCGAGACGGCGAGCGCGCTCGTCACCGAGCCCCGGCCGAGCACCTTGACGAGGTCGCCCTTCTTCGCGAGCCCCCGGGCCACGAGGACGTCGTAGGTGACCTCGCTGACCCCGAGCGCCGCCAGGGCGTCGAGGTTGACCGGGGTGTAGGCGACCCGGAAGGGGTTGGTGAACCCCTTCAGCTTCGGGATGCGCGCGAGCAGCGGCAGCTGGCCGCCCTCGAAGCCGGCCGGGATCTGGCGCCGGGCCTTCTGACCCTTGGTGCCGCGCCCGGCCGTCTTGCCGCCCTTGCCCGCGATGCCGCGACCGACGACCTTGCGCCGGTGCGTCGAGCCCTCGGGCGAGGTGAGTTCGTGCAACTTCATCTCTAGACCTCTTCCACGCTGATCAGGTGCGGCACCCGCGCGATCATCCCACGGATCTCGGGGCGGTCGGGCAGCACGTTGGACTGGCCGATGCCGCGCAGCCCGAGGGCGCGCAGCGTGCCGCGGTGCTTGGGCTTGGTGGCGATCGACGAGCGGATCTGGGTGACCTTGAGTGACATGGCTACTCCGTGACCTTGAACAGGTCGCCCTCGCGCTGGCGCTCGCGGTAGGCCCGCAGCGTCCCGGCCGGCACGACCTCGTCGGGTGCCTTGCCGCGCACCGCGGCCAGCTCCTCGGGCCGGCGCAGCTGCTTGAGCCCCTCGATGGTGGCGTGGGCGACGTTGATGGAGTTGGACGAGCCGAGCGACTTGGCGATGATGTCGCGCACGCCGGCCAGCTCGAGGATGGCCCGCGCCGCACCCCCGGCGATCACCCCCGTGCCCGGCGCCGCCGGCTTCATGAGGACCCGACCGGCCCCGGCCTCACCGATGACCGGGTAGACGATGGTCGACCCGGCCAGGGGCACCTCGAAGATGTTCTTGCGGGCCTCCTCGATGCCCTTTTGGACCGCGAGGCCGGCCTCCTTGGCCTTGCCGTAACCCAGGCCGACGCGGCCCTTGCCGTCGCCGATGACCATGAGCGCGGTGAACGAGAAGCGCCGACCGCCCTGGACGACCTTGCTCACGCGGTTCACCTTGATGGTGCGCTCTTCGAACTGCTCGACGTCGGACATCAGAACTCCAGTCCCTGCGCGCGCAGGGTCTCGGCGAAGGCCGCGATGCGACCGTGGTAGTCGTAGCCGCCGCGGTCGAACACGACCAACGTGACCTGGGCCTCCTTGGCCCGACGCGCCAGCACCTCGGCGACGGCGCGGGCGCCCTCGACGTTGCCGCCGTCCACCCCGCGCAGCTCGGACTCGACCGAGGAGGCCGCGACGAGCGTGCGCCCGGCCACGTCGTCGATTATCTGGGCCGAGATGTGTCGGTTGGTCCGACTCACCGCGACGCGCGGGCGCTCGGGCGTGCCCGAGATCTTCTTGCGCAGGCGCGCGTGACGGCGCTGGCGCAACTCTCTGGTGGTGCGTGCCATTACTTAGCGGCCTTTCCTGCCTTGCGCGCCACCCGCTCGCCCAGGTAGCGCACGCCCTTGCCCTTGTAGGGCTCGGGCTTGCGGATCTTGCGGATGTTGGCGGCCACCTGGCCGACCGTCTCCTTGTCGGCGCCCTTGACGACGATGCGCGTCGGGCTGGGCACCTCGAAGGTGACCCCGGCCGGGGCGGTGAACTTCACCGGGTGGCTGAAGCCCAGCGAGAGGTCGAGGGCGTCGGGGCCCGCGGCCGCGGCGCGATAGCCCACGCCGATGATCTCGAGCTCCTTGCGCCACCCCTCGGTGACGCCGGTGACCATATTGGCGACCAGCGTGCGGGTGAGGCCGTGGAGGGCCCGGTGGGCCGTCTCGTCGCTCGCCCGGGTGACGAGGAGGGTGTCCCCCTCGCGCTCCACGGCGACGCCCGCGGGCAGCACCCGGGTCATCGTCCCGTTGGGACCGGTCACGGTGATGGCGTCGGTGGCCACGTCGACGGTGACGCCCGCCGGCACGGCGATCGGGTTGCGTCCGATGCGCGACATCAGTCCTCCCTCCTAGCGGCGACGGGGCTACCACACATAGCAGAGCACCTCGCCACCCAAGCGGGCCCGTCGGGCCTCGCGGTCGGTCATCAGGCCGTGGCTCGTCGAGACCACGGCCACGCCCACGCCCCCGAGGACCTTGGGCATCTGGTCGCACTTGGTGTAGACGCGCAGGCCCGGCTTGGAGACGCGCTTGAGCCCCATGATCGACTTCTTGCGGTCGTCGGTGTACTTGAGCGAGATCTCCAGCGTCGAGCCCGGCTTGCCCGCGTTGGCGGTCACCCGGTAGTCGGCGATGAAGCCCTCGCGCTTCAGCAGCTCGGCCAGGCTCTCCTTGAGCTTGGAGCTGGGCATCGCCACCGAGTCGAAGGTCGCCGAGTTCGCGTTGCGAATGCGCGTGAGCATGTCGGCGATCGGGTCGGTCATCGTCATGTCGGCCCCCCTACCAGCTCGCCTTGGTGACGCCCGGGACCTCGCCCGCGTGCACCATCGTGCGCAGGCAGATCCGGCACAGGCCGAACTTGCGGTAGACCGAGCGCGGCCGGCCGCAGCGCTCGCAGCGCGTGTAGGCGCGCGTCGAGAACTTCGGGGTGCGCTTCTGCTTGATGCGAAGAGCCTTCTTGGCCATCTCTAGCGATTCTCCTGTCTGAAGGGGAAGCCGAACGCCCGCAGGAGCGCTCGCCCCTGCTCGTCGGTCTCCGCCGAAGTGACGATCGTTATGTCGAACCCACGCGGCGCGTCGATCTTGTCGTAGTCGATCTCCGGGAAGATCAGCTGGTCGTTGATCCCGAAGGTGTAGTTACCTCGTCCGTCGAACGACCTGGGCGACAGGCCGCGGAAGTCCCGGATCCGCGGGATCGCCAGGCTGAGGAGCCGGTCGAAGAACTCCCAGGCCCGGTCGCCGCGCAGGGTGACCTTCGCGCCGATCGACTGGCCCTCGCGCAACTTGAAGCTGGCGATCGACTTCTTCGCTCGGGTCACCACCGGCTTCTGGCCGGTGATCGCCTCGAGGTCGCGCTGGGCCCCCTCGAGCAGGGAGGCCTGCTGGGTGGCCCGGCCGACGCCGGCGTTGATCACGATCTTCTCCAGGCGCGGGACCTGCATGATGTTGGACAGGCCGAGCTCGTCCTTGAGCTGGGCCCGGATGGTCTCGTCGTAGCGGACCTTGAGACGGGGTCGCGTCGCGGTCGTCATAGCACCTCTCCACACTTGCGGCAGACCCGCGACTTGGCGCCGTCGGCCGCGTCGAAGCCGACCCGCGCCGGTCCCTTGTGCTTGTCGCACCAGAGGGTCCTGTTCGAGGCGTCGAGCGGCATGAGCTTGTCGATGATGCCGGCCTGCATCGTGGCGCCCTGCTGCTTGGTGGCCCGCTTGGCGATGTTGATGCCGTCCAGGATCACCTTGTTCGCCTTGGGCAGTGCCTCCACGACGCGCGCCCGCTCGCCGCGGAACTTGCCCGAGAGCACCAGCACCTCGTCGCCCTTGCGGATCTTCATCACAGCACCTCCGGAGCCAGCGAGATGATGCGCATGAACTTCTTGTCGCGCAGCTCACGTCCGACGGGCCCGAAGATGCGGGTGCCGCGGGGCTGGAGCTGGTCGTTGATGAGCACGGCCGCGTTCTCGTCGAACTTGATGTACGACCCGTCCGGGCGGCGCTTCTCCTTGGCCGTGCGCACGACGACGCAGCGCACCACGTCGCCCTTCTTCACGGCCGCGCCGGGGATGGCGTCCTTCACCGTGGCGATGAAGACGTCGCCGATGGACGCGTAGCGCCGGCGTGAGCCGCCGAGCACGCGGATGCACAGGACCTCCTTGGCCCCGCTGTTGTCGGCCACCTTGAGCCTCGACTCCTGCTGGATCATCGGGCACGCTCCACGATCTCGGTCAGGCGCCAGCGCTTGAGCTTCGAGAGCGGACGGGTCTCTTGGACCCGGACGCGGTCGCCGACCTTGGCCTCGTTCTTCTCGTCGTGCACGTAGAGCTTCTTCGTGCGCAGCACGGTCTTGTTGTAGCGAGGGTGGGCGACGCGCTCGTTGACGGCCACGACGAGCGTCGAGGCCATCTTGTCCGAGACGACGATCCCCTCGCGCTCCTTGCGCGGGTTGGGACGCGCGGCGTCGGTCATGACTGCTCCTCTCCGAGGGCCTCGGCCGCGGCGATCTCGCGCTGGCGGAGGAAGGTCGACAGGCGGGCGATGTCCTTGCGGACCTCGCCCAGGCGTGACGAGTTGTCCAGCTGGCCGGTCGCCAGCTGGAAGCGCAGGTTGAACAGCTCGCGTCGGGACTCGGCCAGGCGGGTGAGCAGCTCACCGTCGCCGAGCAGCTTGAGCTCGGCCACGCGGTCGCGGGTCTTGGCCATCAGATCGTCACCTCCGGGGTGCCGTGCGTACCGGGACGCACGACGAACTTCGCCTTCATCGGCAGCTTCTGGATGGCCCGCTCCATCGCGGCGCGCGCGAGGGCCTCGTCCACGCCGCCTAGCTCGAAGAGCATCCGGCCGGGCTTGACGACGGCGACCCAGAACTCGGGGTTGCCCTTGCCCGAGCCCATGCGGGTCTCGGCCGGCTTCTGGGTGACGGGCTTGTCCGGGAAGACCCGAATCCACACCTTGCCGCCGCGCTTGACGTGGCGGGTCATCGCGATACGGGCGGCCTCGATCTGGCGAGCGGTGAGCCACCCGGCCTCGAGGGCCTGGATCCCGAAGTCGCCGAAGTTGAGGTCGGTCCCGCCCTTGGCGTTGCCGGTCATCCGACCGCGCATCTGCTTGCGGTGCTTGACCTTACGGGGCATCAACATGGCTACTCCTGGTCCTTGCGGAAGTGGGGGGCGTCGGCGTGCTCGCCGGTCGTGCGACGCTCGATCTCCTCTTCGACGCTGAGACGCGCCTCGTCTTCCGGGGTGGAGGCGAGCAGGTCCGCGACCGCGGGCTCGACCGGCTCGACCGGCTCGACCGGCTCGGTGGGCTCAGTGGGTTCGACCGGCTCGGTCACCTCGGTCGTCTCGGTCGACTCGACGGGCGCGGCCTCGACGCGGCGGCGACCACCGCCGGCGCGCACGACACCCTTGGGCGCGGCGGGCGCGGCGCCCACGGGCACCGCGTCACCGGCGGCCATGGCGGCCTCGCGCACGATCTTCTCCTCGTTGGAGAGTTGGTAGGGCAGGATGTCGCCCTTGTAGATCCAGACCTTGACACCGATGCGCCCGGTCGAGGTGCGGGCCTCGCGGAAGCCGTAGTCGATGTCGGCGCGCAGCGTATGCAGCGGCACGCGACCCTCGCGGTACGACTCGCGCCGGCTCATCTCCGCGCCGCCCAGGCGCCCCGAGACCTGGATGCGCACGCCCAGCGCCCCGGCCTTCTGGACGGTCTGGATGCCGCGCTTCATGGCGCGCCGGAAGGCGACCCGTCGCACGAGCTGGTCGCAGATTCCCTGGGCGATGAGGGCCGCGTCGAGCTCGGGCTGCTTGATCTCTTGGATGTTGAGCGAGATCTTGTTCTTCTGACCGGTGATGCGCTCGAGCTCCTTCTTCAGGCGCTCGGCCTCCGCGCCACGCCGGCCGATCACGATGCCCGGACGGGCCGTGTGGATGTCGACGCGGATGCGGTCCGAGGTCCGCTCGATCTCGATCCGGCTCACCGCGGCGCTCTCGAGCTGCTTGGTGAGGTAGTCGCGGATCCTCCAGTCCTCGATGACGAAGTCCTTGTAGCCGCGCTCGCGGAACCAGCGCGACTTCCAGTCCGTGGTGATCCCGAGGCGGAAGCCGTAGGGGTTGACCTTCTGGCCCATCAGTGGCTCTCCTCTGTGGCCTCGGCCACCGTCTCGTCGGCCGCGCCGGCCCCGTCCTCGGGGGCCCCGGCCGTCGCCTCGTCGACCTCGGGGGCCTCGTCGGCCCCGGGCGTGTCGACCTCGTCGACCTCGACCGGCTCGACCACCTCGTCGGCCTCGGGCGTGTCGACCTCGTCGACCTCGACCTCGTCGATCTCGGTCTCGCGCACCGGGCGCTCCCGGCGGCGGCTGGAGGCCACGCGGCGGGCCCGGCTCGCGACGGCCTGGCTGGAGCGCTCGGCGCGCAGGCGCTCGAGGGCCTCGTCGTCGAGTCGCGAGACGATGACCGTGATGTGGCACGTGCGCTTGCGGATGCGGCCGGCCCGTCCCCGGGCGCGGGGGCTGAAGCGCTTCGCCGTGATGCCCTCGTCGGCGTAGCAGGCCGAGACGTAGAGCTCCTCGGCGACCAGGCCGTCGTTGTTGACAGCGTTCGCCACCGCCGAGGCGAGCACCTTGTCCACCACGCGGGCCGCCTCGCGCGTGGTGCCCGCGAGGATCTCGCGCGCGCTCTGGACGTCCTCGCCCCGGATGAGGTCGAGGACGACGCGCGCCTTGCTGGCCGACATCGGGAACTGGCGCAGCGTCGCCCGGGTGCCGGGCCGCTCGTTGGTCTTGGGGGCCGTCATCTAGCGCCTCCCCGCCTTCTCCTGGCCGGCGTGGAACTTGAAGGTCCGCGTCGGGGCGAACTCGCCCAGCTTGTGGCCGACCATGGCCTCGGTCACGAAGACCGGGACGTGGCGGCGCCCGTCGTGGACGGCGAAGGTGTGCCCGACCATGTCGGGGATGATCGTGGAGCGCCGGCTCCAGGTCTTGACGACCCGCTTCTCGTTGGCCGCGTTCAGCGCCTCCACCTTCTTGAGCAGGTGGCCGTCGATGAAGGGGCCCTTCTTAAGGCTTCGTGACATGGGTTACCTCCGCGCCCCGCGCCCGCGGCGCCGGCGAACGATGAGGGCGTCGGACGCCTTGGGCAGGCGCGTGCGGCCCTCGGGCTGACCCCACGGCGAGACCGGGTGGCGGCCACCCGAGGTCTTGCCCTCGCCACCGCCCAGGGGGTGGTCGACGGGGTTCATGGCCACGCCGCGCGTCTGGGGGCGGACGCCCTTCCAGCGGTTCCGGCCGGCCTTGCCGATCTTGATGAGCTCGTGCTCGGAGTTGCCCACGACCCCGAGGGTGGCCCGGCAGTCGATCGGGACGCGGCGCATCTCGGTCGAGGGCAGGCGCAGCGTCGCGAAGTCGCCGTCCTTGGCGACCAGCTGGACGCTCATCCCGGCGCTGCGGGCCATCTTGCCGCCGCCGCCCGGGCGCAGCTCGACGTTGTGCACCGTCGAGCCGGTGGGGATGTAGCGCAGCGGCAGGGCGTTGCCGAGGCGGATGTCGGCGCGCGGGCCCGACTCGACCCGGTCGCCGACCTTGAGGCCGTGCGGGGCGAGGATGTAGCGCTTCTCCCCGTCGGCGTAGTGCAAGAGGGCGATGCGGCACGTCCGGTTCGGGTCGTACTCGATGGTGGCGACCCGGGCCGGGACGTGGTCCTTGTTGCGCTTGAAGTCGACCACGCGGTACTGCTGCTTGTGGCCGCCGCCACGGTGGCGCGACGTCTTGCGGCCGTAGGCGTTGCGGCCGCCGGTCTTGGGCTTGGCGCCCAGCAGCGACTTCTCGGGTCGGTCGGCGGTCAGCTCGGCGAAGTCCGAGACCGACTGGAAGCGCCGGCCCGGGCTGGTGGGCTTGCGGTTGCGAAGGGCCATGGTTCCTAGCTCTCGAACAGGTTGATGGTGTCGCCGGCCTTGAGCGTCACGATCGCCCGCTTGGTGGCGGGGGTCGAGCCGACGATGCCGGTGCGGCGGTTGCGGGTGCGCTTGCCCTTGCGGTTCAGCGTGTTGACCTTGACGACGGTCACGTTGAAGGCCCGCTGGACGGCGTTGCGCACGTCGACCTTGGTCGCGGCGCGGTCCACCACGAACGTGTAGGTGCCCGTCTCCATCTGGGCGTAGGTCTTCTCCGAGACCACCGGGCGCAGCAGGATGCTCATGGCGTCGCGCATCAGAGGGTCTCCTTGGCGGTCGGCAGCGTGGCCTCGCTGAAGAGGACCCAGTCGCTGTTCAGGACGTCGTAGGCGTTGAGCTCCCCGACGTCGATCGTGTGGGCCTGGGGCAGGTTGGCGAAGGCCTTGGCGGCCACCGCGTCGTCGCGACCGAGCACCACGAGGACCTTGCCCTCGAGGCCCAGCGCGACGAGGGCCGCCAGGGCGTCCCGGGTGCGCGGGGTCTCCCAGGCGGCGAAGGAGTCGACGAGAGCCACCCGTCCCTCGCCGGCGCGGTCCGACAGCGCCGAGTACAGGGCCAGGCGGACCATCTTCTTGGGCGTGCGCTGGGCGTAGCCGCGGGGCTTGGGCCCGAGCGCGATCCCGCCGCCGGGGTAGTGCGGGGCGCGGATCGAGCCCTGACGCGCGCCGCCGGTCCCCTTCTGGCGGAAGGGCTTGCGCCCACCGCCGGAGACCTCGGTGCGGGTCTTGGTCGACTGGGTGCCCGCCCGCCGAGCGGCGAGCTGGGCCTTTATGACCTGGTGCATCACCGCCACGTGCGGCTCGCGCCCGAAGACGGAGGGCTCGAGCGCGACCGCGCCGAGGTCGGCACCCGCCAGGGTGCGCTTGGTCACCGAGCGCTCCTCGAAGACGGGGCGGGCCTTCGCGATGGGGCCACGCAACATCGCCTCGGTCATCGGACACCTCCGGCCTTCATCGGGTTCTTCACCGAGGTCCGCAGCACGACGACCGATCCCCGCGAGCCCGGGAGGGCCCCCTTGACCAGCAGGAGCTGGCGCTCGACGTCGACCGAGACGACCTCGAGGTTCGTCGTGGTCACCTGCTCGCCGCCCAGGCGGCCGGCCATGCGCGTGCCCTTGAAGACGCGCCCGGGCGTCGCGCAGGCGCCGATCGAGCCGGGCGCCCGGTGGTGCTTGTGGTTGCCGTGGGCGGCGCCCTGGCCGCCGAAGTTGTGGCGCTTCATCCCGCCGGCGAAGCCCTTGCCCTTGGAGACGGCCGTCGCGTCGACGCGCTCGCCCTTCTCGAAGACGTCGGCCGCGATCTCCTGGCCGACGCTGTAGCCGGCGACGTCGTCGAGGCGCAGCTCCACCAGGCCCTTGCCGGGGGTGACGCCGGCCTTGTCGAAGTGGCCCCGTTCGGGCTTGGTGAGGGCCGTGGCGCGCCGGACGCCCCAGGTCACCTGGAGCGCGGCGTACCCCTCCTTCTCGGGGGTCTTGACCTGGACGACGCGCGCGGGGGCGACGCGCACGACCGTGACGGGGATGGCCCGGTTCTGGTCGTCCCAGACCTGGGTCATGCCCACCTTCTCACCGACGATGGCCTTGGTCGCCACGCTGTCCTCTCTCTTTCCCGTGCGTCGGCGGCGCCGACACACAGACGCTCCGTTCGAGCCAGAGCCGAACGGAGCGCGAAACTGGTCGGCCCGGCGTCCCACCGCAGTGGCGACCGGGCACGTCTGCTGTCTCCCCGGGGGGAGCGGTCCAGCCTACACCGGGCGGGCCCGCGGGCGCAAAGCCCGCGGGCCACCCGGCCTAGGACTGGCGAATCTTGATCTCGATGTCCACCCCGGCGGGCAGGTCGAGCCGCTGGAGCGAGTCGACCGTCTTGGCGGTGTGGTCCACGATGTCGAGCAGGCGCTTGTGCACCCGCATCTCGAAGTGCTCCCGGGAGTCCTTGTGCTTGTGCGGGCCCCGCACCACCGTGTAGCGGTGGATCTCGGTGGGCAGGGGCACCGGCCCCTGGACCCGGGCGTTGGTCCGCTCGACCGTCTGGACGATCTTCGCGGTGGACTGGTCCAGGACGCTGTGGTCGAAGGCCTTCAGCCGGATCCGGATCATCTGTCGGTTGTCGGCCATCACCGCCTACTTGATGATCTTGGTGACGCGGCCCGAGCCGACGGTCCGGCCGCCCTCGCGGATGGAGAAGGTGAGACCCTCCTCCATGGCGATCGGCTTGCCGAGCTGGACCGTCATCTCGGTGTTGTCCCCGGGCATCACCATCTCGGTGCCCGCGGGCAGCTCGATGGTGCCGGTGACGTCGGTCGTGCGGAAGTAGAACTGCGGGCGGTAGTGGGCGAAGAACGGCTTGTGGCGGCCGCCCTCCTCCTTGGTCAGCACGTAGACCTGGGCCTCGAACTCGGTGTGCGGGGTGATCGAGCCCGGCTTGCACAGGACCTGGCCGCGCTCGACCTCCTCCTTCTTCGTGCCGCGCAGCAGCGCGCCGAGGTTGTCGCCCGCCTGGCCCTCGTCGAGCAGCTTGCGGAACATCTCGATGCCGGTGACGGTCGTCTTCTGGGTCGGGCGAAGACCGACGATCTCGACCTCGTCACCGACCTTGATGACGCCCTGCTCCACCTTGCCGGTCACCACGGTGCCGCGGCCGGTGATGGACATGACGTCCTCGATCGACATGAGGAACGGGCGGTCGGTGGCGCGCTGGGGCTCGGGGATGTAGCTGTCGACCGCGTCCATGAGCTCCATGACCTTGTCGCCCCAGGCCGGGTCGCCCTCGAGGGCCTTCAGGGCCGAGACGCGCACGATCGGCGTGTCGTCACCGGGGAAGTCGTAGGAGCTCAGCAGCTCGCGGACCTCCATCTCGACCAGCTCGAGCAGCTCCTCATCCTCGACCATGTCGGCTTTGTTGAGGGCCACGACGATGTAGGGCACGCCGACCTGACGCGCGAGCAGGACGTGCTCGCGGGTCTGGGGCATCGGGCCGTCGGTCGCCGAGACGACGAGGATCGCGCCGTCGACCTGGGCGGCGCCGGTGATCATGTTCTTCACGTAGTCGGCGTGGCCGGGCATGTCGACGTGGGCGTAGTGGCGGTTCGCCGTCTCGTACTCCACGTGGGCGATCGAGATCGTGATGCCGCGCTGGCGCTCCTCGGGGGCCTTGTCGATCTGGTCGAACGGGGTGAAGGCGGAGCCGGGCACGCGCTCGGACAGGACCTTGGTGATGGCCGCGGTCAGCGTGGTCTTGCCGTGGTCGATGTGGCCCATCGTGCCGATGTTGACGTGCGGCTTGGTGCGCTCGTACTTCTGCTTTGCCATTGTCGGGGACTGACTTTCTGCTCGTGACCGCTCCCCTCGAGCGATCGGTTCTTGCGGCCCTCCCCGACGACGGTTTGGACCTTGGTGTTTTCCCTCTTACGCGCCGGTCGCCTTGGCCACGATCTCCTTGGCGATCGCGTCCGGAACCTCCGCGTAGGAATGGAACTGCATCGTGTACGTCGCGCGCCCCTGGGTGCGTGAACGCAGGTCCGTAGCGTAGCCGAACATGTCGGCCAGCGGCACGAGAGCCCTAATTACCTGGTTGTTGCCGACCTGCTCCATGCCCTCGACCCGACCGCGCCGGCTGGAGAGGTCGCCGATGACGTCACCCATGTAGTCCTCGGGGGTGACGACCTCGACCGACATGATCGGCTCGAGCAGCACCGGACTCGCCAGGCGGGTCGCCTTCTTGATGGCCAGCGAGCCGGCGATCTTGAAGGCCATCTCCGAGGAGTCGACGTCGTGGTAGCTGCCGAAGGTGAGCCGGACCCGCAGGTCGACCATCGGGTAGCCGGCGAGCACGCCCGAGGTGAGCGACTCGGTGATCCCCTGGTTGACGGCCGGGATGTACTCCTTGGGGATGACCCCGCCGGTGATCTCGTCGAGGAACTCGTAGCCGCCCCCGGCGCCCGTCGGCTCGACCGAGATGACGACGTGGCCGTACTGGCCCTTGCCACCGGTCTGGCGGACGTACTTCTCCTCCACCTTCTCGACGGTCTTGCGGATCGTCTCGCGGTAGGCGACCTGGGGCTTGCCGACGTTGGCGTCGACGCCGAACTCGCGCAGCATCCGGTCGACCAGCACCTCGAGGTGCAGCTCGCCCATCCCCGAGATGACCGTCTGGCCGGTCTCTTGGTCGGTGCGCACCCGGAAGGTCGGGTCCTCCTCGGACAGCGCGTAGAGGGCCTTGCCCAGCTTCTCCTGGTCGGCCTTGGTCTTGGGCTCGACGGCGACGTGGATGACCGGCTCGGGGAACTCGAGGGTCTCGAGCTGGATCGGCTGGTCGGGGTCGCAGAGCGTGTCACCGGTCGTGACCTGCTTGAGCCCGACCGCGGCGACGATGTCGCCGGTGCGGATCGCGTCGAGGTCCTCGCGGTTGTTGGCGTGCATCAAGAGGAGGCGGCCGAGGCGCTCCTTGCGCGAGCCCTTGGTGGTGTTGATGACCGTCTCGCCCTTCTCCAGGGTGCCCGAGTAGACCCGCAGGTACGTGAGCTTGCCCACGTAGGGGTCGGTCATGATCTTGAAGGCCAGGGCGCTGAAGGGCTGGGCGTCGTCGGGCTTGCGCTCGACCACGTCCTCCTTGCCCGGGAGCGTCCCCTGGGTCGGGGGCAGGTCGAGCGGGCTGGGCAGGTAGTCCACGACCGCGTCGAGCATCGGCTGGACGCCCTTGTTCTTGAAGGCCGTTCCGTTGAGGATCGGCACGCAGTGGCCCTCGATGGTGCCGCGGCGCAGCGCCCGGCGCAGGTCCTCGACCGTGACCTCCTCGTCGCTCAGGACCTTCTCCATCAGGTGGTCGTCGAAGGTCGTGAGGACGTCGATCAGCTTGCCGTGGTACTCGGCGGCCTGGTCCTTCAGGTCGTCGGGGATGTCGGTGACATCGAACGACTCGCCCTTCTCGTCGTGGTAGATGATCGCCTTCATGGCGGTCAGGTCGACCACGCCCAGGTAGTCGGCCTCGGCGCCGATGGGCAGCTGGACGACCGCGGGCACGCAGTCGAGGCGGTCCTCGATCATGTCGACGCAGCGGAAGAAGTCGGCCCC
The DNA here is from genome assembly GCA_021831035.1 of Actinomycetes bacterium. GTDB lineage: Bacteria > Actinomycetota > Acidimicrobiia > Acidimicrobiales > RAAP-2 > RAAP-2. The sequence continues at coordinate 184,288 of JAKBNL010000001.1, read as the reverse complement.
GATCCGGTCCATCTTGTTCACGAAGCAGATGCGCGGCACCGAGTACTTGTTGGCCTGGCGCCAGACCGTCTCGGTCTGGGGCTCGACGCCGGCGACGGCGTCAAAGACCGCGACCGCCCCGTCCAGCACGCGCAGCGAGCGCTCCACCTCGACGGTGAAGTCCACGTGGCCGGGCGTGTCGATGATGTTGATCCGGTGCCCGTTCCAGTAGCAGGTCGTCGCGGCCGAGGTGATGGTGATCCCGCGCTCTTGCTCCTGGACCATCCAGTCCATGGTCGCGGCGCCCTCGTGGACCTCGCCGATCTTGTAGTTCTTGCCGGTGTAGTAGAGGATGCGCTCGGTCGTGGTGGTCTTGCCCGCGTCGATGTGGGCCATGATGCCGATGTTGCGCACCTTCTCGAGGGGGTACTCACGGGGGGCCATGGGGATTCCTTACCAGCGGTAGTGGGCGAAGGCCTTGTTGGACTCGGCCATCTTGGCCATGTCCTCGCGCCGCTTGACGGCCGCCCCGACGCCGTTGGCGGCGTCCATGATCTCGTTGGCCAAGCGCTCGGCCATGGTCTTCTCGCGGCGCTTCTTCGCGAAGTCGGTCAGCCAGCGGATGCCGAGGGTCGTCGAGCGGCGCGGGCGCACCTCGACCGGCACCTGGTAGGTGGTACCGCCGACGCGGCGGCTGCGCACCTCAAGCTCGGGACGGACGTTCTCCAGCGCCCGCTTGAGCGTGGCGATCGGGTCCGACCCGGTCTTCTGCTCGACCTGCTCGAGGGCGGTGTAGACGATGCGCTCGGCGATCGTGCGCTTGCCGCGCTCGAGCACCTTGTTGATGATCTGGGTGACCAGGACCGACTTGTAGATGGGGTCGGCCGGGATCTCCCGACGGACGGCGGGGCCCTTACGAGGCATCAGCTCTCCCTCTTGGCGCCGTAGCGGCTACGGGCCTGCTTGCGGTCGCGCACGCCCGAGGTGTCGAGGGCGCCGCGGATGATCTTGTAGCGCACGCCCGGCAGGTCCTTCACGCGACCGCCGCGCACCAGCACGATCGAGTGCTCCTGGAGGTTGTGGCCCACCCCGGGGATGTAGGCCGTGACCTCGACTCCCGAGGTCAGGCGGACGCGCGCCACCTTGCGCAGGGCCGAGTTCGGCTTCTTGGGCGTGACGGTGTGGACGCGGGTGCAGACCCCGCGACGCTGCGGGGCCCCCTTGAGGGCCGGCGTCTTGGTCTTGCTGACCTTCTCCTGTCGGCCCTTGCGGACCAACTGCTCGATGGTGGGCACGCGAAACCTCTCTCGTATTTTCTCGAACTCGGGGCGCCCCGGGGCCCCCCGGGGCGGACTAGCAATCCTACGCCCGCCCCCGGCGGTCCGGCAAGCCCGGCGGACTCTCCAGCCTACAGGGCCTGGCCGCCGAGCTGGTCCTCCGGGTTCTCCAGGTCGTCCTCGGGCAGCGCCGACTCGTCGTAGGTGGCCGTCCCGATGTTCTGGAAGGCCGCCAGGTCCGCGCTGAAGGTGTCGTCACCGGTGAGCTCGCCGAGCAGGCTCGCCAGGTCCAGGTCCTCCTCGGATCCCCGGGCCCACTCGGGCAGCATCTCCGCGTCGGGCATGTCCAGGCGCAGCTCGCGCTCGTTGTAGTAGTCGAGGCCCGAGCCGGCCGGGATCAGCTTGCCGATGATGATGTTCTCCTTCAGCCCCACCAGCGAGTCGTGCTTGCCCTCGATGGCCGCCTCGGTGAGCACCCGGGTCGTCTCTTGGAAGGACGCCGCCGAGAGCCAGGAGTCGGTCGCCAGCGACGCCTTGGTGATCCCCATGAGCTGGGCGCGGCCGTCGGCCGCCTCCTGGCCCTGGGCCTCGAGCTCGTCGTTGGTGTCGTTGAAGGTCTTCACGTCGATGAGCGCCCCGGGCAGCCACGTCGAGTCCCCCGCGTCGACGACCTGCACCCGGCGGGTCATCTGGCGCACGATCAGCTCGATGTGCTTGTCGTGGATCGACACGCCCTGGTCGCGGTAGACGTTCTGGACCTCCTCGACCAGGTACTGCTGGGTCTCGCGGGTGCCGCGGAACTTCATCATGAGCTTGGGGTCGAGCGGGCCGTCGTGCAGCGGCGTGCCCACCTCGATCTCCTGGCCGTCCTCGACGAGGAGGTGGCGGGCGATCGAGATCGACTCCTCCTGGACCTGGCCCTCGTCGCCGACGATGGTCACCTTGCGCTCGCGCCCGATCAACTCGACGCGCACCGCGCCGGAGAACTCCGCCACCGCGGCGGCGCCCTTGGGGGTGCGGGCCTCGAAGAGCTCCACCACGCGCGGCAGGCCGTGGGTGATGTCGCTCTCGGTCACGCCACCGGAGTGGAACGTACGCATGGTGAGCTGGGTGCCCGGCTCGCCGATCGACTGGGCGGCGATGACCCCGACGGCCTCGCCGAGCTCGACGATCTGGTGCGTGGCGAGCGACATGCCGTAGCAGGCCGCGCAGACGCCCTGGAGGGCGTCACAGGTCAGCGTCGTGCGCACGCGCACGCGCTCGACCGACGCGTCGTCGCGCAGCCGGTCGACGTCGTCGACGTAGAGCAGCGTGCCGACCGGGATCACCGCGCCGTCGCTGAGGGTGACGTCCTCGGCCACGACGCGACCCCAGAGCTTGGTCTCGAGGTGGGCGCGCCGGCCGGGTCGGTCCGGACCCACGTTCTCGATCCACAGCCCGCGGGTCGTGCCGCAGTCGGCCTCTTTGACGATGAGCTCCTGGGCGACGTCGACCAGGCGCCGGGTCAGGTAGCCCGAGTCGGCCGTCCGCAGGGCGGTGTCGCCGAGGCCCTTGCGGGTGCCGTGGGTCGAGATGAAGTACTCCAGGACCGAGAGGCCCTCGCGGAACGAGGACTTGATCGGCCGCGGGATCATCTCGCCGCGCGGGTTGGAGACGAGACCCTTCATGGCCGCGATCTGGCGGATCTGCTGGCTGTTGCCCCGAGCCCCCGAGTCGACCATCATGCGGATGGGGTTCTCGGCCATGGCGTTCATCGCCCGCTCGGCCGCGTCACCGACCTCTTTGTTGGCGTTGGTCCAGATCTCGATCTCCTGCTGGCGTCGCTCGTCGTCGACGATGACCCCGCGCCGGTAGTTCGTCTCGACCTTGGCGGCCTGCTCCTCGTACTTGTTGAGGATGGCGGCCTTGTCGGGCGTGGTGACGATGTCCTCGATCGAGATGGTGAGCCCCGAGCGGGTCGCGTAGCGGAAGCCCAGCGCCTTGATCGCGTCGAGGGCCGTGGCGACCTGCTGGCGGGAGTAGCCCGCCGAGATCTCCTCGACGATCGTGCCCACCGGCACCGTGCTCTTGCCGATCTGCTGGTTCACGTAGCGGAACCCCGGCGGCAGCGCCTCGTTGAACAGGACCCGCCCCGGGGTCGTCACGAGCCGACGGCTCGCGCCCGTCGGCTCGATCCCGGCCGCGGCCAGGCGGGTGTCGAGGGACGACCCCTCCAGCGGACGGATCTCGATGGGGGTCCGCAGGTCGAGCGTGCGCTCCTCGAGCGCGCTCTCCACCTCGTAGGTGTGGCGGAAGACCCGCGGGTTCGTCCCGTCGCCCACCGCCGGCAGGGTCAGGTAGTAGGTCCCAAAGACCATGTCCTGACCGGGCTCGGTGATCGGCCGCCCGGTCGCCGGGGTGAAGATGTTGTTGGTCGAGAGCATCAGGATCCGCGCCTCGGCCTGGGACTCGGCCGACAGCGGGACGTGCACGGCCATCTGGTCGCCGTCGAAGTCGGCGTTGAAGGCCTTGCAGACCAGCGGGTGGATCTGGATGGCCTTGCCGTCGACCAGGACCGGCTCGAAGGCCTGGATGCCCAGGCGGTGCAGCGTCGGGGCACGGTTCAACAGCACCGGGTGCTCCCGGATGACCTCCTCGAGGACCTCCCAGACGACCGACTTGCGCCGCTCGACCATGCGCTTGGCGCTCTTGATGTTCTGGGCGACCTGGGTCTCGATGAGCCGCTTCATGACGAAGGGCTTGAAGAGCTCGAGGGCCATCTCCTTGGGCAGGCCGCACTGGTGCAGCTTGAGCTGCGGGCCGACCACGATGACCGAGCGGCCCGAGTAGTCGACGCGCTTGCCGAGCAGGTTCTGGCGGAACCGGCCCTGCTTGCCCTTGAGCATGTCCGAGAGCGACTTGAGGGGGCGCCCGCTCTGGCCGGTGACCGGCCGGCCGCGTCGCCCGTTGTCGAAGAGGGCGTCGACGGCCTCTTGGAGCATGCGCTTCTCGTTGTTGACGATGATGTCGGGCGCGCCCAGGTCGAGCAGCCGCTTCAGGCGGTTGTTGCGGTTGATCACGCGCCGGTAGAGGTCGTTGAGGTCCGAGGTGGCGAAGCGGCCGCCGTCGAGCTGGACCATGGGGCGCAGGTCCGGCGGGATCACCGGCACGGCCTCGAGGATCATCGCGCGCGGGTCGTTCACGCGGTGCCCGTGGGCGTCGCGGCGGTTGAACGACTGGACGATCGCCAGGCGCTTGAGGAACTTCGCGTGACGCTGGGCGCTCAGCGGCTTGCGGCCGTCCTTCGCCTCGATCATCTCGCGCATGACGCGCTCTTCCTCGTCGAGGTCCATCCGGTCGATCAGCTGCAGGATGGCGTCGGCGCCCATGCCGCCCTCGAAGAACTCGCCGTAGCGAAACTCCATCTCGCGGTACAGGACCTCGTCCTCGATGATCTGGCGGGAGTGGAGGCCCTCGAAGGTGTCGAAGGCCTGACGGGCGACCTCGCGCTCCTCGGCGAAGCGGGCCCGGACGGCCTCGAGCTCACGCTCGCTGGCGCGCTGCAGGGCGCGCAGCTCGGACTCCTTGGCCCCCTCGCCCTCGAGGGTGGCGGCCTTCGTCTCGACGTCGCGCAGCTTGGCCTCGACGGCCTTGGCCTCACGGTCGTTGATCTCGTCGATCTCCTCGGCCAGCGTCTGGCGCAGATCGGCCAGCTCGACGTGGCGCTTCTCCTCGTCCACGAAGGTCACCATGTGGGCGGCGAAGTAGATCACCTTCTCGAGCTGCTTGGCCTTGAGCTCCTCCTTGGGCGCCGTGCCCATGAGGAGGTAGGCCAGCCACGAGCGGGTCCCGCGCAGGTACCAGATGTGCACCACCGGGGCGGCCAGGGCGATGTGGCCCATGCGCTCGCGACGGACCTTGTCGCTGGTGACCTCCACGCCGCAGCGCTCGCAGACGATGCCCTTGAAGCGCACGCGCTTGTACTTGCCGCACGCGCACTCCCACGCCTTCTGCGGTCCGAAGATCTTCTCGCAGAACAGGCCGTCCTTCTCCGGACGCAGGGTGCGGTAGTTGATGGTCTCGGGCTTCTTCACCTCGCCCGAGGACCAGCTGCGGATGTTCTGGGTCGTCGCGAGGCCGATCGAGATCTCGTTGAACTGGTTGACGTCGAGCGGGCTCATGACAACTTCCTTTCCGCGGCGCGGCGGGCGTCCTCCTCGTCTGAGCCGCGTTCGGGCCGACTGATGTCGATGCCCAGCTCGCGGGTGACCGAGAAGAAGTCCTCTTCGGTGTCGGCGAGGTCCACGTGGGCCCCGCCCTTGTCGCGCACCTCGACGTTGAGGCACAGCGACTGCATCTCCTTGATGAGAACCTTGAACGACTCGGGGATCCCCGGCTCGGGCAGGTTCTGGCCCTTGACGATCGCCTCGTAGGCGCGCTCGCGGCCCTTCATGTCGTCGCTCTTGACCGTGAGCAGCTCCTGCAGGGCGTAGGCGGCGCCGTAGGCCTCGAGCGCCCAGACCTCCATCTCGCCGAAGCGCTGGCCGCCGAACTGGGCCTTGCCGCCGAGGGGCTGGGCCGTGATCATCGAGTACGGGCCCGTCGAGCGGGCGTGGATCTTGTCGTCGACCATGTGGCTCAGCTTCAAGATGTACGCGTAGCCGACCGAGATCGGGTTGTCGTACGCCTCGCCGGTGCGACCGTTGAACAGGGTGACCTTGCCGTCGGAGTCCCCGGCCATCAGGCGCTTGCCGTTCTGCCCGTCGACGTTGAGTCGCTGGAAGGTCTCCTGGATCGTCGGCTTGTCCCGGGCGGCCTCACGCTCGTCCCAGTGGGCGCCGTCGAAGGCCGGGGTCGTCACGTAGACGGCCGGCTCGGTGCGCGGACGGGTCTTGCGGAAGGGGCGCCGGGTCGGGTCGGCCTGGTCGTCGTGGCCCGAGGTGCCCACGAGCGGGTTGACCCCCACCCCCTCCCAGCCGTGGCGGGCGGCGTAGCCGAGGTGGCTCTCGAGCACCTGACCGACGTTCATGCGGCTGGGCACGCCGAGCGGGCTCAAGATGATGTCGACCGGGGTGCCGTCGGCGAGGAAGGGCATGTCCTCCTCGGGCAGGATCTTCGAGATGACGCCCTTGTTGCCGTGACGGCCCGCGAGCTTGTCGCCCTCGGTGATCTTGCGCTTCTGGGCCACGTAGACCTTGACCAGCTGGTTGACGCCGGGCTGCATCTCGTGGTCCTCGTCGCGGTTGTAGACCTTGACGTCGATCACCTTGCCGGACTCGCCGTGGGGGACCTTCAGCGAGGTGTCGCGCACCTCGCGGGCCTTCTCGCCGAAGATCGCGCGCAGCAGGCGCTCTTCGGGCGACTGCTCGGTCTCGCCCTTGGGCGTCACCTTGCCCACCAGGATGTCGCCCGGCTCGACCTCGGCGCCGATGCGCACGATGCCCATGTCGTCGAGGTCGGCCAGGATGTCGTCGGGCAGGTTCGGGATGTCCCGGGTGATCTCCTCGGCGCCCAGCTTGGTGTCGCGGGCGTCGATCTCGTACTCCTTGACGTGGATCGAGGTCAGGACGTCGTCTCTCACCAGTCGCTCGCTGACGATGATCGCGTCCTCGTAGTTGTACCCCTCCCACGGCATGTAGGCCACGAGCAGGTTCTTGCCCAGCGCCAGCTCGCCGTGGTAGGTCGAGGTGCCGTCGGCCAGCAGGTCGCCCGCCGTCACGCTCTCGCCCCCCACCACGAGGGGCTTCTGGTTGATCGAGGTGTCCTGGTTGGAGCGGCGGAACTTGTTGAGCAGGTAGGTCTTACGCCCGAGCGCCTTGTTGTAGCGGTCGACGGCGTCCCGGTCATACTCGACGACGATCCGGTCACCCGAGACGGACTTGACGACGCCCGTGCCCTCGGCGATGAGGACGTCGCCCGAGTCGAGGGCCGCGCGACCCTCCATGCCCGTGCCCACGAAGGGGGCCTCGGGCAGGACGAGCGGCACGGCCTGCTTCTGCATGTTCGCGCCCATGAGCGCCCGCTGGGCGTCGTCGTGCTCGACGAAGGGGATGAGCGAGGTGGCGACCGAGATGATCTGCTTGGTCGAGACGTCCATCAGCTCGACCTCGTCGGCGGTGACGAAGTCGATCTCCGAGGTGGTCGAGCTCGAGCGGTTGGCCGAGCCCACGCGCAGCCCCGTGCCCACCGGGCCGCGGCGCACCAGCACGCGCTCGGCCGTGATGCGGCCCTCGGCGTCGAGCTCGGTGTTCGCCTGGGCGATGACGAAGCGCTCCTCCTCGTCGGCGGTGAAGTAGCGCACCTCGCCGGTGACCCGGCCGTTCTCCACCACGCGGTACGGGGTCTCGATGAAGCCGTACTCGTTGATCCGCGCGTAGGTCGCGAGGTAGCCGATGAGACCCACGTTGGGGCCCTCGGGCGTCTCGATCGGGCACATGCGCCCGTAGTGGGAGGAGTGGACGTCGCGGACCTCGAGACCGGCGCGCTCGCGGCTCAACCCGCCCGGGCCGAGCGCCGACAGGCGTCGCTTGTGGGTCAGGCCCGAGAGCGGGTTGTTCTGGTCCATGAACTGGCTGAGCTGGGAGGTCGCGAAGAACTCCTTGATCGCCGACATCACCGGGCGGATGTTGATGAGCGTCTGGGGCGCGATCGCCTCGACGTCCTGGGTGTTCATCCGCTCGCGCACGACGCGCTCCATGCGCGACAGTCCCGTGCGCAGGGCGTTCTGGATCAGCTCGCCCACGCTGCGGATCCGCCGGTTGGCGAAGTGGTCCTGGTCGTCGATGTGGTAGCTGGTCTCTTTGGCCGTGCGGTCGCGCGCGAGGTTGAGAAGGTACGTCGCGGTCGCCAGCACGTCGGCCTTGGAGAGCACGTGCAGGTCCGCGCTGGGCCGCTCGAGCCGGTCACCGAAGAGCTCGACGTTGCGCTCGACCTCGGTGCCCAGCTTGCGGTCGAGCTTGTAGCGCCCGACGCGGCTCAGGTCGTAGCGCTTGTCCGAGAAGAAGGCACCCTCGAAGTACTGGCGGGCGGCCTCGACGGTCTGGACCTCGCCGGGACGGGCGCGGCGGTAGATCTCGAGCCAGGCCGTCTCCTGGCTGGCGCGCGCGAAGTTCTCGGGCGTGTCCTCGAGGTTGAACTTCTCGAGGTGCTTGGCGATGTCGAGGTGCGCCTTCTTCCAGTCCTGGTGGAACTGGTCCTCGAGGAAGTCGAAGTGGGCGACGAAGCGCTCGAAGAACTCCTCGTCGAGCGAGGTGTCGAGCGCGCGCAGCAGCGTGAAGATCGAGATGCGCCGCTTGCGGGCGATGCGCGCGCCGGCGTTGGCGGCCTTGTTGCGCTTCTCTTCGAGGTCGACCTGGAGCCACTCGCCGCGGCTCGGGTGGATGGTGCCCTCGAAGGCCACCTTCTCGTCCTTGCCCGGCTGGAACAAGACGCCGGGCGAGCGCACGAGCTGGCTCACCACGACGCGCTCGGTGCCGTTGATGATGAAGGTCCCCTGCTCGGTCATGATGGGGAAGTCCCCCATGAAGACCGTCTGCTCTTTGATCTCACCGGTCTCGGAGTTGAGGAAGCGGGCCCGCACGAAGATCGGCTGGGAGTAGGTGGTCGCGCGCTGGCGGCACTCCTCGACCGTGAACTTGGGCGGGCTCTTGAGGTCGGGGTCGTCCGGGTCGAACTCGAGCTCAAGGCTCAGCTTGCCGGTGAAGTCCGTGATGGGCGAGATCGCCTCGAAGGCCTCGCGCAACCCCTGACGCATGAACAGGTCGAAGCTGTCCCGCTGAATCTCGAGGAGGTTCGGCAGGGGGTACGCTTCGCCCAGAGCCGAGAAATTGAACCGCTCCGGGCTAGTGGACCGAGACGTCAACGGTCTATCCTCCGTGTAGGTGGGTGGCTGCGGGAACGTGCCGGATCGACGCACACGGCGTCGTCAGGGGATGACGAAGCCAGGGGCAGGAACACGGTCTTATAACACTAGTGGTTCCGCCCGCGGCTGTGCAACCGGCGCCCGCGGGCCCCGGCTCTAGGTTGGCCACACCCTAGGGGGGCGGCCCCCCCAGGTCAAGTCTTTGACCGCCGTCGCGGGCCCCGGGGTCGACCCCGGGGCCCGCCGGCGGGCGCTACTTGAGCTCGACGGTGGCGCCGGCGCCCTCGAGGGCGCCCTTGGCCTTGTCGGCGTCGGCCCTCGAGACGTTCTCCAGGACCGGCTTGGGGGCCCCGTCGACCAGGTCCTTCGCCTCTTTGAGGCCGAGGCTCGTGAGGGCCCGGACCTCCTTGATGACCTGGATCTTCTTGTCGCCCCCGCTCACGAGGATGACGTCGAAGCTCGACTTCTCCTCGGCGGCCTCCTCGGCGGCGCCGCCGCCACCGGCGGCCGGGGCGGCCGCGACCGCGACGGGCGCGGCGGCGGTGACGCCGAACTTCTCCTCGAACTCCTTTAGAAGCTCGCTCAGCTCGATGACCGACAGGGCGGCGATGCCGTCCAGGATCTGCTCCTTGGTCAGGGTAGCCATGGTGTTTCCTTTCTCTTCGAATCTCTCGATCGGGTGGTTACTCGGCCGGGGAGGCCGGGGCGGTGTCCGCCTCGGCGCCGTCGGCGCCGTCCTCGGCCGCGGGGGCCGGGGCGGTCGCCGTGGCCTCAGCCCCGGCGTCGTCGCCGGCCGCCGGGGCGACCTCCTCGACCCCGGCCGGGGTCTCGGTCTCGGCCGCGGGGCCGGCCGGCGCGCCGCCGCGCTGGTCGATCAGGGCCGCGAGGCCGTAGGCGAGGTTCTGGGGGACGGCCTTCAACAGGCCGGCCATCGTGGTGAGCGGCGAGGCGATCAGCCCGGCCAGGCGCGCGAGCAGGACCTCGCGGCTCGGCAGGTCCGCCAGGGCCACCAGGTCGCGGTCGCTCAGGGCCTGGCCGTTCAAGACGCCGCCCTTCACCACCAGCGCCGGCGCGCCCTTGGCGAAGTCGCGCAGGGCCTTCGCGACGGCCGAGACGTCGCCCGAGACGAAGGCGATGGCCGTGGGGCCTGTCAAGAACGCGGCCAGCGACTCGACCCCGGTCCCGTCGATGGCCCGGCGCACGAGGGTGTTCTTGAAGACCTTGTAGTCGGCGCCGGCGGCGCGCAGCTGGCGGCGCAGCTCTTGGATCTGGGCGACGGTGAGCCCCCGGTACTCGGTGACCACCGCGGTCGAGGTGGTCGCGACCCGGGACTTCACGTCCTCGACCGCCGCCACCTTCTCGGTGCGGACCTTGCTGACCATCTCGCCTCCCGCCGGTTCGACCGGCTCTGTCGGGGCCGTAGGCACCCGGGCGCGAGGCGAGGCTCGAACCCCTCGTCAGGCGGACTGGCGTCCCTTAGGCGCTCGCGCGCACCGGATGTCTTCGGCGTTCTTCGTTCTGTGGCACGACGGGTCGTGCGGGACGCCCAGCCTAGCGACCGGGCGTCGCTCGGGTCAAACCGAGCCGGCCAGGGCCTCCTCGTGCTCTCGCGCCCGAGCGGGGTCGACCTTGACCCCGGGGCCCATGGTCGAAGAGATCGTGACGCTGAGGAGGTAGCGGCCCTTGGAGCTCGAGGGCTTGACGCGCACGAGCTCGTCCACCACCGCCACCACGTTGCGCACGAGGTCCTCGCGGGCGAAGCTCACCTTGCCCACGCGCAGCTGGACGTTGCCCACCTTGTCGGTGCGGTACTCGACCCGCCCACCCTTGAAGTCGGTGACGGCCTTGGCGACGTCGGTGGTGACGGTGCCGGTCTTGGGGTTGGGCATCAGGCCGCGCGGCCCGAGCACGCGGCCCAGCCCACCGACCAGGCCCATCAGGTCCGGGGAGGCGATCGCCACGTCGAAGTCGAGGAACCCGCCGCGCACGCGCTCGACGAGGTCGTCGGCGCCCACGACGTCGGCACCGGCCTCGCGGGCGGCCTGGGCCGCCTCGCCGGCGGCGAAGACGGCCACCCGGTTGGTCTTGCCGGTGCCGGCCGGCAGGGTGATCGTGCCGCGCACGATCTGCTCGGCGCGACGGGGGTCGACGCCCAGGCGCACGGCCAGCTCGACGGTCTCGTCGAACTTCGCCGTGGCGAGGGCCTTCACCTTGTCGACCGCCTCGCCGACCCCGAGGAGCTCCTCACGGTCGACCTGGGCCAGGGCGTTGCGGTAGTTCTTGCCGTGTCTCATCTCTTCTCCTAGCCCGCGACCGCGATGCCCATCGAGCGCGCCGTGCCCATCACCTGGAGCTTGGCCGACTCGAGGTCGTCGGTGTTGAGGTCCTTCATCTTGGTCTGGGCGATCTCGGCCACCTGGTCCATGGTGACCGTGGCCACCGTCTCGCGACCGGCGATGTGGGCGCCCTTCTCCAGCCCGGCCGCCTGGCGCAAGAGCACCGGCGTCGGCGGGGTCTTGAGCACGAAGGTGAACGAGCGGTCCTCGTAGATCGAGATCTCGACCGGGATGACCGTGCCGCGCATCGACTCGGTGGCCGCGTTGTACTGCTTGCAGAACTCCATGGTCTGCACGCCGTGGGGCCCGAGCGCGGTGCCGACCGGGGGCGCCGGGGTGGCGCTCCCGGCGTCGAGCTGGATCTTGACGACGGCGACGACTTTCTTCGCCATGGGACTCTCCTTGTCTAGAGCTTGGTGACCTGCGTGAAGTCGAGCTCCACGGGGGTCTCTCGGCCGAAGATGTCGACGAGGACCTTGACCTTGAGCTGGTCCTCGTTGATCTCGGCCACGTGACCCGAGAAGGTCGCGAAGGGGCCGGACTTGATCTGGACGGTGTCGTTGACCTCGAACTCGTGAGTCGGCATCCGGCGCTTGGCCACCGGCTGCTCAACGCCCTCGATCTTGGGCCGGATGATGTTGTCCACCTCGCGACGGGTCAGTGCCGTCGGCTTGGTCTTCTCGGCCCCGACGAAGCCGGTCACCCCCGGGGTCGAGGCGATCACGTAGAAGATCTCCGGGTCGGGCTCGCAGCGCACCAGGAGGTAGCTCGGGAACATCCGCTTGGCGACGGTGACCTTCTTGCCGCCCTTGAACTCGGTGACGTCCTCCTCGGGGAGGTAGATCTCGTAGATCTGCTCGCCGAGCTCGCGGCTCTTGATGATGTTGTTGAGCGCCGAGATGACCTTCTGCTCGTGGCCGGCGAAGGTGTGCACGATGTACCAGCGCCCCGGGCGGTCGAAGGCGCTCTCGATCTCGGGCTCGACGGCCTCGCCGATCTCGAACGGCTCCCCGGTCGCGGGGTCGAGGTCCACGGGGGCGTCGTCGATGGGGGTCTCGAGGTCGGACACGGCGCCTACTTGGTGAAGAGGAACGAGACGAACTTCTCCGAGCCCACGCCGAGCCCGAAGATGAGAGCGGTCATGAAGACCAGCACGAACAGGACGATCGTCGTGTAGTTGACGACCTCGGGCCGGGTCGGCCAGGCGACCTGGCGCATCTCCTCGCGAACCTGGCGCACGAAGTCGCGCGGGTGGGTGCGCTCGCCCGAGCGGCGGCGCTGGACGTCCTCGACCGACGTGCGCCGCGAGCCGGCGGAGCCGTCGGCCCCCATCTGGCCCTGTCGCTGCAACATGCGCTTCTGTTCGCGGTTCATCTCGGTCTCTTCTACGCTTCTCCGCCCCGGGCAGGGCAGGAGGGACTCGAACCCCCAACCGCCGGTTTTGGAGACCGGTGCTCTACCAATTGAGCCACTGCCCTACGGGAGGCGCCCAACGAGCGCCCCCAGGGACGTCCATCCTAACACCCCGGGGGGTGCCGGTCCCCCGGCGCCCCTCAGCCGCGCCGGGAGCCCCGGGCCGCCGAGAGGGCGAGCGTCCCCACGCTCAGAGCGACGAGGGCCACGTAGGCCGCGACGTTCGCGTGGACCACGTCGCGCAGCAGCGCCGTCACGCCCACGATCCCGACCACCGACAGGGTGATCTCGGGGGTGTCCCCGACGAGGAAGTCCCACCAGAACCGGCCGAAGCCCTCGAGGAGGCGGGCGGCCAGGGGCTTGTCGTCGCGGGGGAAGGGGTTCACCTCGGCGCCCCCACCGGCTCGCGCGCGCCGCTCGCGAGGAGCCGCACCACGACCGCGGTCGCCAGGGCGTAGACGACGACGAGGCCCGCGATCATGACGTCGCCCCCGGGCCAGTGGACCCTGAGCCCCTCGCCGGTCCAGAAGGTGCCGTAGCTCACGAGCATGACCCCGACGGCCATCTTCATGGCGTTCTCGGGCACCGAGGAGAGCTGGCGGGCCACGAGCGCCCCGCTCGCGGCGACGACCACGACGGCCACGGCGGCCGTGGCGGCGGCGAGCCCCAGGCGGTGGGCCGAGGTGCCCAGGGTCACGACGGCGACCACGATCTCGAGGCCCTCCAAGAAGACCCCCTTGAAGGCCACCACGAAGGCCACCCGGTCCCGCGGCGGGCGCTCCCCGGTGAGGGCCAGTCGGGCGGTCATCTCGGCGTAGATCGCGTCCTCGTCGTGCTTGGCCTTGATCCCGGCCGAGCGCAGGACGGCCTTGCGCAGCCACTGGAGGCCGAAGATCAGCAGAACGACCCCAACGACCAGGCGCAACACGCTGAGGGGCACGTGCACCAGGGCCGGCCCGAGCACCGCGACGAGCGCCGCCAGGGCGACCACGGCCACGCCGGTCCCCTCGAGGGCCGTGCGCCAGCCGCGGGTGTGACCGACGGCGAGCACGATCGTCAGGGCCTCGACCATCTCGACCGCGGCGGCCAAGAACACCGCCCCGACGAGGACTATCGCTGTGGTTGAGCCGTTCACGGCACCGATCATGGGGCGTCCTCCGCGTCGGCGTCGAGGACGAAGCAGCCCTCGGGGTCGAGCACCGCCCCGACGCGGGCGTCGCGCTCGTGCCGACGGGTCGAGAATACCCGGGTCAGCTCGACCCCCTCCCCCAGCGTCACGACGTGCTCGTAGCCGCGCCCGGTGAAGGCGACGTCGCGCACCACCCCCGCCAGGCCCTCCGACGGCTCGCGCGACAGGGTGACCCCGGCCGCGCGCACGAAGAGGCGCGCCGAGCGCCCCGGCGCGCCCACCGCGCTCGACTCGAGCCGGGCGCCCCCCGCCAGGGCGAGCTCGACCTCGACCCGGTCGCCCCCGCGCGCGCGCACGGCGACCACCGGCAGTTCGCCCGCGACCCCCGTGAAGCGGGCCACGAACGCGCTCGCCGGACGCCGGTAGACGGCCTCGGGCGTGTCGAACTGGACGAGGCGTCCGTGGTCGAGGACCCCGACCCGGTCGGCCAGCGCGAACGCCTCGGACTGGTCGTGGGTTATGTAGAGCGCCGTGGCCCCCGACTCCCGGGTCAAGGTGGCGATCGCGATGCGCAGCTGCTCGCGCCGGTCGGCGTCGAGGTTGGAGAGGGGCTCGTCGAACAACAGGAGCCCCGCGTCGGCGGCCAGCGCCCGGGCCAACGCCACGCGCTGCTGCTCGCCGCCCGAGAGGTCGTTGGGGAAGGCTTCCGCCAGGTGGGCGATCCCGACCCGGGTGAGCAGCGCCTCCACCCGGCGGGCCCGCTCCGACACCGGCACCCGGCTCGCGGCGAGGGGGTAGCCCACGTTGCGCCGCACGCTCAGGTGGGGCCAGAGCGCGTAGTCCTGGAAGACCATCGCCACCCCGCGCCGCTCCGGCGCCACGAAGGCGCGCGGCGCGGCGACCTCGCGGCCGTTGAGGACGATGGTGCCCCCGCTCGGGCGTTCGATGCCCGCCACGCAGCGCAGGAGGGTCGTCTTGCCCGACCCCGAGGGACCGAGCAGGACCACGAAGGTGCCCGGTTCGACCACCAGGTCGACGCCGTCGAGCGCCCGTGTCCCCACGAACTCCTTGGTCAAGGCCGTGATCTCGACCCGGACGGGTCCCGTCGTGGCCCTCACCGCACGACGCTCCAGCCCACCCGACGCCACCCCCGCGGGGTGAGGAGCCGGTAGAGCGCGAGCACGACGACGATCACCCCGAGCATCTCAGCGACGGTCGCGACCGTCATCGCCGTCGCGGTCGAGGTGAGGAAGTTACCGAGGTAGGCCTGGATCGTCACGGACGCCGGCTCTTGACTCGGCGGGTACAGGATCTGGCTGATCGGCAGCTCGCTCAGGGTCTTGGCGAACGTGAGGAGCCATCCCCAGACGAGCACCCGACTCATCAGCGGGAGGTGCGTCGTCGCCCACGCCCGCGCCCGCCCGGCCCCGTGGACCCGGGCGGCGTCGGCCAGCGAGGCCTGGAGCTGGCTCACCGGGCCGGCCATGAATCGGGTCTGGCCCGGCAGGGCGTTCGCGGTGAGCCCGAGCATCAGCAGCGGCAGGGTCTTGTAGATGTCCACCACGTGGCCGGTGATGAGGGGCAGGTTGTAGAAGAAGATGTACCCCACCCCGAGCACGACGCCCGGGATCGCAACGGTGCCGAGCAGCAAGACGTCGGTCAGGCGCTGGCTCCACCCCCCGTTCGTGGCCACGAGCCGGCGGGCCAGGACGACCGCGAGCACGCCCGTCGCGCTCGCCACCACCAGTCCGAGCTGGTTAGAGAGCAGAAGCGGCGAGCCCAGCCCGTTGTCGACGAGGGACGGGTGCAGGATCTGGTCGTAGTAGGTGAGGGTGAAGTGGACGTGCGGTCCCACCGCGTCGCCGAGGTTCTGGACGAACGACCCCACGACCGCACCGATCACCGGCGCCCCGAGCGCGACCCCCATAACCAGGGCGATTCCCGCCGAGGCGAGCCAGCGTCCCCGCGTCGAGAACTCCCGACGGCGGGGAGACCGCGTGCGCCCCGACAGGACCGCGTAGGACCGGGCCCGCCGCATCACCCGACTCTGCAGGGCGATGGGCGGGACGGTCGAGAGGATCAGGACCACGGCGATCACCGCAGCCACCGAGAAGTTGGCGGGGTAGTTCGAGATCGCACTGTAGAGGGTGAAGGTCGCCAGCGGGAAGTGGGCGTGGTAGCCCAGGGTGTCGGCGACACCGAAGTCGCTGATCGTCTCGGCGAAGCTGATCGCCAGCGCGCTGAAGAGCGCCGGCGCGATGATCGGCAGCACCGTCATCGCGGTGCGGACGCGGCCGGCACCGTAGGTGCGCGCGGCGTCCTCGAACTCCGGACCGAGCCCCTGGAGGCCGGCCGCCACGATGAAGTAGGCGAAGGGCAGGGCCGAGGCCGTCAGCACGACCACGATGCCGAGCGGGCCGAAGAACTCGCCGTAGACCCCCTGGGTGTCGAGTCCCACCGCGTGAGCCACGCCGTAGGGCTCGAGCAGGTCGGTCCAGCCGAGCGAGGTCATCCAGGTGGGCATGAGCAGCAGGACCCACATCGACACCGCCCAGAATCGACGGCCCATCACGTTGGTGCGCTGGATGAGCCACGCCAGCCCGGTGGCCAGGGCGACCGAGACGACCGCGACCGTGGTCGAGACCCACAGCGAGTTGACGATCCCCTGGGCCGTGGCGCCCTGGAAGGCCTGGCCCACGTAGGCCAGGGTGAACCACTGGGCTCCCTGGCCGAAGAGGCGCGGGCTCACGGCGAGCGCCAGGAAGCTGCCCACCGGGGCGACGATGAGCAGCGCGAGCACGCCCCAGACGAGGATCGCCCCGATGGGGAGGCGCCGTCGGGTGCGGGGGGGTGCCGTCGAGGTCGTCGGGGCATCGGCCCCGACGACCTCGACGGCCTCGGTGGCGGCCAGTGTCAGGTCGGCCATCGCCAGCGTCGAGGGGAGACGGACGCGGGTCTTGGGAGGACTAGGCCGCCGCCGAGAGGATGTTCTTATCGAACCACGTGTTGATCCCGCTCTCGAGGGGGCCCCACACGTAGGGGTTGATGGTCACGGCGTGGGTGCTCGACAGTGGCGGGATCACCTTGTTGGCCGGCTTGATCCCGTTGAGGACGGGCCAGTAGAGCGAGTCGCCCTGGGGGTCGCCCGTCTGCATGACGTGCTGGCCCTTGGGGGTGAGCAGCCAGGCGAGGAACTTCGCCGCGTCCTGGCGCACGATCGTCGGGGCCTTCGCGTCGATGCCGAAGCAGCCCGGCAGGGCGATCGAGTAGTTCAGGTACTTGACCCGGATGCTGGGGAAGCTCCCGTTGATCTCCGCGCCGTAGCACGCGGAGCTCTGGACGATCGCCATGTTGATCGACCCCTGCTCCATCGCCCCGATCGTCGGGCCGTTGGTCGCCGACACCAAGAGGCCGTTCTTGGCCAGTGACCTGAAGTAGGCCTCACCCGCGGCGACGGCCGGGGCGGTCGAGCCCGAGGTGTAGTGGCCGAGCTCGTTCATCACCCCGGCGATCATCGGGTACGTGGGCCCGGACTGACTGGGGTCGTTCATGCCGAGCTGGCCGTTGTACTTGGCCTCGGCGAGCTGCGCCCAGGTCGACGGCAGCTGGCTCGGCTTCACCGCCGCCGAGTTGTAGCAGAGCGCCCCGACGACCGTGAGCCCGGTCGGGACGTAGCTGCCGTCGGCGGGGATGTTGGCCCTGCCGAGCGCGTTGAACCCGACCGACGGGGCGATGTGCTTCTCGAGCATTCCCTGGGTGTCGAGCGCGGCGAAGGCGGTCGCGCCGTCGACCCACAGGGCGCCCCACTTGGGGTTGTTGCCCTCGGCCTGGATCTGCTGGAGAAGCGGACCCGTCGAGTTGTCGTTCAGGGTCACCGTGAAGCCGGGGTGGGTCGCGTTGAACGCGCTCACCGTGGCGTGGTCGTAGCCCTGAGCGGAGTACAAGACAAACCCCGGGTTCGAGGCCGCCCTGGCCGCGGTCGTGAGGGCGGCCGGGACGAGGGCCGAGGTCCCCAGCGCGAGCGCGGCCAGGACCAGGCGGGCGATGATGCGGTGTGGGTGTGGTGTCATGGCCGCCGTTCTACGGCCACCGCATTAACGCGCCGTGACTAGTGCGCGGCCGACCCCCAACAGTTGCCGGTCGTGTCCGTCACGGACTGAGAGCGCCCTCAGGCGCCGGGGCTAGCGGGTCTCTTTGTGCAGGGTGTGGCGCCGCTCCCACGAGCAGAACTTGCGCATCTCGATGCGCTCGCGGTCGTTCAGCTTGTTCTTCGTGGTGATGTAGTTGCGGCGCTTGCACTCCTCGCAGGCCAGGGTCACCTGGACGCGCTTCTCGTTCTTCGCCATCGGGACCTCCTACGTCCGTTGCACTTCGCGCCTGGTAGCGGCGGAGGGAGTCGAACCCTCGACACCACGATTATGAGCCGTGTGCTCTAACCACCTGAGCTACGCCGCCTGGCGAGCCCTCTGTCGGGATTGAACCGACGACCCCTTCCTTACCATGGAAGTGCTCTACCACTGAGCTAAGAGGGCGCACGGCTACGCCGCGAGGGGTCAGTCTACCCCGTCCCCGCGGGGCCATTCCACCGTCGTCGCCCGGGTTACCCTGGGCGAATGAGGACCCGGCTCGTCGAGCCCGACGACGCGGGAGCCCTCATGGCCATCCTCAACCCCGAGGTCCTCGAGACGACCGTCTCGTTCGACCTGGTACCGCGCACCCTCGAGGAGCACCGCCACTGGATCGCCGCCCACCAGGGGACCCACCCGTGCCTGGTCGTGGTGAACGACGAGGACGGCGTCGGCGAGCCCGGGGCCCGGGGTGAGCCGGTGGTGGGCTTCGCCTCGGTCTCGCCCTTCCGCGAGCGCCCCGCCTACGCCACGACGGTGGAGAACTCGGTCTACGTCCACCGACGGGCCCGGGGTCGCGGCGTGGGCGAGCGGGTGCTCTCAGACCTGCTCGACCTGGTGGAGAGCTACGGCTTCCACTCGGTGATCGCGCGGATCGTGGGCGAGAACGCCGGGTCGATCCGGCTCCACGAGAAGTGCGGGTTCACCCTCGTCGGCACCGAGATCGAGGTGGGACGCAAGCACGGCCAGTGGCTCGACGTCGTCGAGTACCAGTACGTGGCGCGCGAGCGCCGCTAGGCCGGCTCGAGCTCGAGCGCTCCCCCCACGCGCTCGGGCCAGGACCACTGGGTCCAGCGCCCGAGCGGCAGCACCAGCACCCCGCCCAGGATCGCGACGGCGAGCGCGATGAGCAGGGGGTTCGAGTGCACCAGGTCCGAGAGCAGGTTCCGCCCGCCGGGCAGCCCAATGAAGGGTCCGGTGATCGCGAGCAGCAGCAGCCAGAAGTGCTCGCGGCCCCGGTAGCTGGCCGCGAGCACGACGAGGCCCCACGACAGGTACCAGGGCTGGACGACCGGGCCGAGCTCGACGAACAGGATCAGCGACACCCCGAGCGAGCGCACCCAGCCCCGCTCCCCCGAGCGCCAGAGCAGCCAGAGGGTCAGCGCCGTCGCGGTGACCAGCCCCACGAGACGGGCCGCGCCGATCGTCGTGGCGACCGAGACCATGTGCAGGCCCACCGCGTGCAGGAGGTTGCCGCCCGCCATCCCCACGGCCGTGGCCGGCGCCGCCCAGGAGCGCACCGTGCCCGGGGTGAGCAGGTTGCGCACCCACCCGAAGCCGAAGCCCGAGAGGTAGGACGAGACGAGCAGGACCGCCCCCACCACGAGCCCGCCGGCCGCGAAGGGCTGGAGCCGCTGCTTCAGCGGCGCGTCCGGAGGCAGCCAGTTCCAGGCGACGAACGCCAGGCCGATGGCGGCCGGGGCCTTCACGGCCGTGGCCATCGAGACGAAGAAGAGGGCCCACCACGGATGTCGGTTCACGGCGAAGCCGAGGCCCACCACCAGCAGCCCCGTCATGAGGCCGTCGTTGTGGGCGCCCCCGACGATGGTGAGCAGGATCAGCGGGTTGAGGGCGGCCAGCACGAAGGCCTCGCCGGGGTCGCGGCCGAGCCCCCGGGCGAGCATCGCGACGCCCACCCCGATGAGGGCGACCGCGGCCACCTCCAAGAGGCGCAGACCCACCACCGTGGCGAGCTGGTTGTGCAGGGTCAGCCGGTCGATCGCGCCGTCCACCCACAAGAAGAGGGGCCCGTAGGGGGCCGGGGTGTTCCACCACAGCGGGTCGACGGGGTTGAGGTAGGGCGTCGAGCCGAGCGAGAACGGCCCGAGGAAGTAGGGGTTGAGGTGGTGGGCGGTCATCTCGCCCTGGGCGGCGTAGGAGAAGACGTCGCGCGAGAAGAGGGGCGGGGCCACGATCATCGGGCCGGCCCAGAGCAGCAGCATCCACCACAGCCGGCGCAGGCTGGCCCCGTGGTGGAGCTTCACGATCTCGGCCAGGCGCAGCCAGACCCGCATCAAGAGCAGGAGCCCGCCGTAGACGAGCACCACCGAGAGCATGTACTTGGTCGTCGAGGGCGTGCCGGTCGGGGCGGACGACGGCTCGCCGAAGAACCAGGTGCCGGTCATGTCCAGCTTGAAGGGCGAGTTGGTGAACGACGAGCCCGAGAGGATGAGGCACATCGCCACGAACCCCTGGAGGGCCGGCTGCCACAGGAAGCCCCACCCCTCGAAGGGTCCCGGGTTGAAGCGCCCGAGCGGGGTGTAGCGCCGCTCGAGCAGCTGGACGCCCGACTCGAAGCCCGAGGCGAGCCGCTCGTAGGTGTGACGCACCCCTCGCGCCCACGCCCCGATCCGCCTCACGCCACTCCTCTCGCCGCCCGACACCGTAGTGCCGCCGAGGCGCGGCGGCCCGGGCGGGCCGAGCTCTGTGGTGGGCCGGGAGGGATTCGAACCCCCGTAGGCTAAGCCGTCTGGTTTACAGCCAGATCCCATTGGCCACTCGGGCACCGACCCGCGCAGAATCCTAACCGCACCGGGGGCGGGGGCCATCCGGCCCGCGGCCTACCATGCACCCATGCCCACTTTCGACGTCGTCAGCGAGGTCGACCTCCAAGAGGTGCGCAACGCGGTCGACCAGACCAACCGCGAGGCCGCCACCCGGTTCGACTTCAAAGGGACCGACGCCCGGGTCGACTTCTCCGAGAAGGAGCTGACCCTCTCGGCCTCGACCGAGGACCGCCTCCACGCCCTCTACCAGCTCCTCCAGGAGAAGATGGTCAAGCGCCAGGTCTCCTTGAAGACCCTCGACCCCGGCTCGGTCGAGGAGGCCAGCCACCAGAGCGCCCGCCAGAGGGTGGCGCTGCGCGCCGGCATCGGCCAGGACGTCGGCAAGCGGATCAACAAGCTGGTGAAGGACCTCGGCCTCAAGGGGGTCAGCTCCTCGATCCAGGGCGACCAGGTCCGGGTGACGGGCAAGCAGCGCGACGACCTCCAGCGGGTGATCCAGGCGCTCAAGGAGGCCGACCTCGAGGTCCCGCTGCAGTTCACCAACTTCCGCGACTAGCGGTCCCGGGCCAGCTCCTCGTCGGTGAGGGTGGCGTCGTACTCGGCCAGCTCGCGCACGTGGAAGATCCGATTGAAGACGAGGAGCTTCAGCACCCAGAAGACGCCGAAGCAGACGAGGTTGGTGCCGGTCACGAGGCCCGTGTCGACGACGTGGGCCCACGCGTGGGTGCGCACCTCCTGGCGGGCCCAGAGCGCGCCGACCTGACTGAAGGCGATCCCCATCGCCGACATGACAAAGAACGGCAGCACCTCGGTGCGCAGGGCGCTCCGGCCCCGCTTGCCCCAGGCCCAGCGCCGGTTCAGGTTGTAGGCGGGGATCATCCCGATGAGGTTGCCCGTCAGGGTCGCCCACAGGACCCCGGGGATGATGCGAAAGCCGTAGAGGACCGAGACGGCGCCCAGCGAGATCACCGTGGTGATCGCCGAGGTGGCGGTGTAGCGCACGAAGGTGCGTCCCCGATGGGTGTGGCCCCATCGCCACAGGCCCGAGGGCGTGAGGTCCACCTCTAGAGGGTCGGGTCTCCCACGGCGACCGGCTCGTCGACCGGCGCGGCCTCGGGGACCTGGAAGATCCGGTTGAAGACGAGGATCTTCAAGACGAAGAAGATCCCGAAGCACAGCAGGTTGGTGCCGGTCACGAGACCGGTGTCGGCCAGCCGGCTCCAGGCGTGATGGTGGACCTCGTAGCGCGCCCAGAAGGCGCCGACCTGGGAGAACGTGATCGACGCGAACGACATCGCCCAGAACGGGACCATCTCTTTGAAGAAGTGGCTGCGCCCCCGCTTGCCCCAGGTCCAGTTGCGGTTGAGCCAGTAGGCCGGGATCGTCGCGATCAGGTTGCCCGTGAGCGTCGACCACATCACCCCCGGGATGATCCGGAAGCCGAAGAGGATCGCGATCGAGGTGAACGAGACGGCCGTGGTGATGACCGAGCCGAGAACGTAGCGGACCATCTTCTTCCCGCGCGGGGTCTGGGACCACGCGACCAGCGCGCGCAGGAGGTCACTCACTCCCCCGAGCCTACCGCCTGGCCCCCCGGGGACGGGGAGCCGGGATGTCACAATGGATTTCGTGTCCCACGCCCTCGACGAACTCGTCCGGATCCTCGACCTCGAGCGGATCGAGGTCGACGTCTACCGGGGCCCGAACCCGGCCGAGGAGCGCGAGCGCACCTTCGGCGGCCAGGTCGCGGCCCAGGCCCTCATGGCCGCGGGCCGTACCGTGGAGCGGGGCCGGGTCCACTCCCTGCACTCGTACTTCTTGCGACCGGGCGACCCCACGACCCCGATCCTCTACGAGGTCGACCGGATCCGCGACGGACGCAGCTTCACCACGCGCCGCGTGGTGGCCGTCCAGCACGGCCAGGCCATCTACAACATGGAGGCGAGCTTCCACACCGACGAGGTGAGCCTGACCCACCAGATGGCGATGCCCGAGGTCCCCGCGCCCGAGTCGATCCCGCGCCTGGCCGAGCGGATCGCGAGCGGTCGGGGCGACCTCGACGAGTGGCTCATGCGCCACCACCCCATCGACCAGCGCTTCATCGGCCCGA
Source organism: Actinomycetes bacterium (assembly GCA_021831035.1). Lineage (GTDB taxonomy): Bacteria > Actinomycetota > Acidimicrobiia > Acidimicrobiales > RAAP-2 > RAAP-2. The sequence continues at coordinate 161,291 of JAKBNL010000001.1, read as the reverse complement.
TCCCGGGCGACCCCGAGCGCACCACCGACCCCCGTCAGCAGCTGTGGATACGGGCCGACGGCGACCTGCCCGACGACCCCCTCCTGCACGCGTGCGTCATCGCCTACGCCTCGGACATGAACCTGTTCGACGCGATCGTCAAGCCCCACCGGATCGACTGGAGCGACGGGACGTTCATGGGCGCGAGCCTCGACCACTGCATGTGGTTCCACCATCGCGCGCGCGCCGACGACTGGCTGCTCTACGACACCGAGTCGCCGATCGCCTTCGGCGGGCGCGGCCTGGCGCGCGGCTTCCTCTTCAGCCGCCAGGGCGAACTGTTGGTCTCGATGGTCCAGGAGGGTCTGACGCGCGTGATCGCGCCGCGGGACTAGCCCCGCGCGTCCATCGCCACGTAGTCGCGCTGGTCGGGCCCGACGTAGAGCTGACGGGGCCGGGCGATCTTCGAGTCCTGGGTCAGCAGCTCCTTGTAGTGCGAGAGCCACCCCGCCGTCCGCGGGATGGCGAAGAGCACCGTGAACATCTCGGTCGGGAAGCCCATCGCCTGGTAGATCAGCCCCGAGTAGAAGTCGACGTTGGGGTAGAGCTTGCGCGAGACGAAGTAGTCGTCGGCGAGCGCCACCTCCTCAAGCTTCAGCGCGATGTCGAGCAGCGGGTTCTTGCCCGTGACCTCGAAGACGGCGTCGGCCGTCTGCTTGATGATCTTGGCCCGCGGGTCGAAGTTCTTGTACACCCGGTGGCCGAAGCCCTCGAGCATCACCTCGTGACGCTTCACGGCCTCGATGTAGCTCGGCACGTTGTCCAGGTGGCCGATGCGCGAGAGCATCTTGAGCACGGCCTCGTTGGCCCCGCCGTGGCGCGGGCCGTAGAGCGCGGCCGTCGCCGCCGCCGTCGCCGAGTAGGGGTCGGCGTGCGAGGAGGCGACGACCCGCATCGCCGTGGTTCCGCAGTTCTGCTCGTGATCGGCGTGCAGGATGAACAGGAGGTCGAGCGCCCGGGCGAGCACCGGGTCCGGCTCGTAGTGGGGCTCGGCCACCTTCCACATCATCGACAGGAAGTTCTGGGCGTAGCCCAGCGAGTTGTCGGGGTAGACGAAGGGCATGCCGACCGAGAAGCGGTGGGCCGCGGCCGCGAGCGTCGGCATCTTGGCGATCAGCCGGACGATCTGCTTGTTCAGGACCTCCGGGCTGGCCAGGTCCTTCGCCTCCTTGTAGTAGGTGGAGAGCGCCGCGATCGCCGACACCAGCATCCCCATCGGGTGGGCGTCGTAGTTGAAGCCCTCGAGGAAGCGCTTGCGGACGTTCTCGTGGATGTAGGTGTGGTAGGTGACGTCCTTCTTCCAGCCCTCGAACTGCTCGGCGGTGGGCAGCTCGCCGTAGAGCAGGAGGTAGGCCACCTCGAGGAAGGTCGAGCGCTCGGCCAGCTGCTCGATGGGGTAGCCCCGGTAGCGCAGGATCCCGGCGTCGCCGTCGATGTAGGTGATCGACGACTCGGCCATCGCCGTGGACATGAAGCCGGGGTCGTAGAACCACACGCCCGGGACGACTTTGGCGAACTCGCTGGCGGCGATGCCGCCGTGCTCGATCGGGATCTCCCGAGTCTCGCCCGTACGGTTGTCGGTCACCGTGATCGACTCAGACACTGTTCCTCGATTCGTCTAAGGGGGCGTAGCCAACTCTACGCCAACTCACGAGTAACCCGGTCGGCTCAGCCGATCCCCGAGGGCGACAGGACGAGCGTGTAGGTCCGCTCGACGGGCAAGCCCGGCCCGGCCGGCGCACCCGAGACGCGCACGACGACCCGTGCCCGCTCGCTGGGCGCCGTCACGAACGGCGCGAGGGAGAAGGCCCACCCCCCCAGGGGCGAGAGGGTCGCGCGGGCCCGCTGAACCGAGAGCGACCCGCGCCCGTTCAGCGGGGTCACCGAGAGCGAGAGGGTGACCGGCTGGACGGCGTCGGCCAGGTTGACCACCGAGACGTCGATCGTGACCCGCGTCACCGGCGGCACGACCAGGGTGCCCGCCGGGGCCGGGAGGGGGGCGGGCACCACTCGCACCGCGGCGATGCCGATCGCGCGCACCAGCGCGAGGCGGCGCGAGCGCTCGAGGGCGGCGAGGTCCCCCGCCCGCAGCGCTCCGGGGGTCTGCGCCGAGGTCGCGAGCAGGGCGGCGTGACCGGGCTCGCGCACGAGGGCGAAGCGCTCCCGGTTCCACCGCAGGGAGGTGGCGCGCAGGGCGTTGGCCGGGTTCGGGGTCACGGCCGCGGCCGCACCGGGCGAGACGGGCAGGCGCAGCGCCCGCTCCACCGTGGCGATCAGGTCCAAGGTGGCGGCGGCGCGGGTCTGGGTCAGGTCGTCGAGCTCGACGTTGACCCCGTGGGCGAGGTGGGGGGACCGCAGTCGCCGGCCCTCACCGGGCCAGGCGGCGACCGCCTGGGCGAGCTGGTCCAGCCGGGCCCCGAGGACCGGTCGGGCGAGCCCGCCCCCGTGGGCGAGGAGGTAGGCCAGGCGCGCGTCCACCTGGTTCTCCGAGGTGAGCAGGGCGTTCGCGAGCGCCGCGAAGCTCAGGTTCTCACTGCGCCGGGCCGTCGTCGCCCCGTGCGCGGCGCGCGTGACGTCGCGGGCGAAGACGAGCACGAGGAACGTGGCGACCAGGACCACGAGCACGCCCAGCGAGACGCGCCGGCGCTGAGCTCTCGAGCGGGCCACGGCCCACGAACTTACTCGTCGTCCTCCGTCGGCCCCCCCGGCGAGGCCTCGTCGAGCGCGGCGTCGACGACGGGACCCTCGAGGACGAGGGGCTCGTCCGGCGTGCCCCAGCGCTGGGGGTTGGGCCGGGCCGCCACGCGCTCCACCGGCGCGATCTCCGGCAGGTCCTTGCCACCGCGCGCACCGAGACGCTCGAGCTCGCGCGCGCCCGGGATCAGTCGCGACTCGAACGAGCCCACCATCTTGTTGAAGCTGTCGACCACCTGGTCGAGGGAGCGTCCCATCCTCGACACCGGCTCGGCGACGTTGCGGATCCGCTTGATGATCTCCCCGGCCTGGTCGAAGATGCGCTCGGCGTTGTCGTAGAGGCGCTGTTGGCGCACGACGAGCGCGACCGACCACAGCAGCGCGAGCAGGCTGGTGGGCCCGGCGATAAGGACCCGCTGGCCCCAGGCGTAGCCGTCGATCTCACCGTCGGCGCGGTAGGCCGCGGTGACGGCCGCGTCGCTCGGGACGAAGCAGACGACGAACTCCGGCGAGGGGGCGACCGACTCCCAGTAGGCCTTGTCGCGCAGCGCGCGCACGTGGCCCTTGAGGTCCTTCGCGTGCTTGGCCTCGAGGCGTTCGCGCTCGGCGGCGTCGTCGGTCGCGATCGAGGCCTCGAAGGCGTCGAAGGGGAACTTCGCGTCGACGGCGACGCGCACCCCGCCGGGCAGGTTCACCACGCAGTCCGGTCGCTGGCGACCGCCCTCGCCCGCGGCGCTCACCTGGAGCTCGTAGTCGACGCCGACGCGCAGCCCCGACTTCTCGAGCACGTTCTGCAGTTGGATCTCCCCCCAGCGGCCGCGGTGGTCGCTGCGACCGAGGAGCTGGCTCAGTCGGCGGGTCTCGTCCTGGGTGGCGTGCTGGGCCGCGAGGAGGGCCTCGGCCCGGGTGCGCACCTCGCCCAGGGCCTCGGTGTGCTGGCGGTCGAAGTCGCTCAGGTTGCGCTGGTACTCGTGCAGCAGGTCGGCCAGCGGCTTGAGGGTCCGATCGAGGGCCTGCTCGCGCTGGGCGAAGACCTGGTCCTCGCGCCGGGTGAGCTGGTCGACGGCGTCGAGGTGGATCTTCGCCGACTCGGACTGGAAGACCTCGCGGAGGTTCTCGAGGGCCACGGCGTGCTCGGCGCGTTGGCGCTCGGTCTCCTCACGGGCCGCACGCAGCTCGGCCTCGCGCACGGCGAGCTCGGTGCGGGCCCGCCCCGCCTCCTCACGCAGCCCCCGGGCGCGTCGCTCGGACCACGCGACGGCGACGGCCGCGCCCACGACCAGCCCGGCGATGACGGACACGACTGCGATCATGGTGCCTCCCTCCTCCCCACCCTAGGAAGTCGCTGTCACCACCGGTAGCCTGGCGCGGTGGCCAAGTTGTTCCGGTTCTCCCAGCCCGTCGCGACGCCCGTCCCCCGCGCGGTGCCCGCGAGCGACGACCTGCGCCCCGACGTGGTGCGGGCCTTCGCCCTCGTGGGCGAGGCCATGGCCGGGGCGACCCACGCCCTCTTGGCCAACGACCGCGAGCTCGCCAAGCGCGTCGTGGAGGCGGACGTCGCCATCGACGAGCTCGTCGACGGGCTGGTCGCGGCGGCCGAGACCCGTCTCGTGGGCTCGGCCGACCTCTCGAGCGACGACCGCCAGGACCTGTTGGTGCTGCTGCGCATCCTGCCCGAGGTCGAGCGCAACGGCGACCTGGCCGAGCACATCGCGCGCCGCGCGGCCCGCGGTCTGGGCAACGAGATGAGCCCGCGCAGCCGCGGGCTCATCGAGCGCATGGGCGAGGTCGCCACGACGATCTGGCGCGAGGCGACCGACGTCATCGTCGACGGCAAGCCCGAGGCGGTCGGGGTGATCGAGGACATCGACGACGAGCTGGACGACCTGCACGTCTCGCTCACCGCGGAGCTGACCTCGGGATCGATGAGCGTGCCGGTGGCCGTGGAGGTGGCGCTGATGGCGCGGTTCTACGAGCGATTCGGCGACCATTGCGTCAACCTGGCGCGCCGCCAGGTCGGCCGCGACGGCGCCGACTAGCCCCGCGCCAGCCAGGCCTCGGCGATCTGGACGGCGTTGAGCGCCGCGCCCTTGCGCAGGTTGTCGCCCGTCACGAAGAGCGACAGCCCGTTCTCGAAGGCGTCGCTCGTCCGGATGCGTCCGACGTAGCTGGGGTCCCGACCCGCGGCGAGGCGCGGGGTGGGCAGGTCGTGGACCACGACACCCTCGGAGCGGGAGAGGATCTCCGTCGCCGCCTCGGGTGAGAGGGGGCGGGCGAAGCCGAGGGTCAGGGCGAGCGAGTGCCCCGTGAAGACCGGGACCCGTACGCAGGTCCCGCTCACCACGAGGTCCGCCAGCTCCAGGATCTTGCGGCTCTCGTCACGCAGCTTCTTCTCCTCGTTCGTCTCGAACAGGCCGTCGTCGACCAGCGCGCCGGCGAGCGGGATGACGTTGTGGGCCAGGGTGACCGGGAACTTCACGCCGGTCGTGTAGGGCAGGGCCGAGCCGTCGAAGGTGAGCCGCCGGGCGGAGGCGCCGTCGCCGATCCCCGCGGCGAGCTCCTCGACCCCGTCACGGCCCGCACCGCTCGCCGCCTGGTAGGTCGCCGCGACCATGACCCGCAGCCCCGCCGCGCGATCGAGTGGCTTGAGCACGGGCATCGCGGCCATGGTCGTGCAGTTCGGGTTCGCGACGATGCCCTTGACGACCCCACTCAGCGCGTGGGCGTTGACCTCGGGCACGACGAGCGGAACGTCGGGGTCCATCCGCCACGCCGAGGAGTTGTCGATCACGAGGGCGCCGGCGGCCGCGAGCCGGGGGGCCAGCACCCGCGACGACGCCGCCCCGGACGAGCACAGGGCGATGTCGATACCCCGGAAGTCGGCGCCCTCGGCGTCCTCGACCACGACGTCGCGCCCCGCGAAGGGCAGCGTCGTGCCGGCCGAGCGGGCCGAGGCGAAGAAGCGGACCTGGTCCACCGGGAAGGCCCGCTCGGCCAGGATCTCGCGCATCACCGCGCCGACCTGGCCCGTCGCCCCCACCACCGCGAGGGTGACCCGACGGCTCACGAGGCGTCCAGGCCGAAGGCGCGATGCAGGCTGCGCACGGCATCGGCGACCCTCTCCGCGCGCACGACGCACGAGATCCGGATCGAGCTCGTCGAGATCATCTCGATGTTGATGCCCTGCTCGGACAGCGTCTCGAACATCAGGGCGGTCACCCCGGGACTCGACTTCATCCCGGCGCCCACGAGCGAGACCCGGCCGATCCCGTCGTCGCTCGTGACCTCGGTGGCCCCGATCGCCCGGGCGACCGTGGTGCAGGCGGCCATCGCCGGGTCGAGGTCCGTCTTGGCGACGGTGAACGAGATGTCGGTCACGTTGTGCGCGCTCACGTTCTGGACGATCATGTCGACGTTGATGCCGGCCCCGGCCAGGGCCCGAAAGAGCGTCGCGGCGACCCCCGGTCGGTCCGGGACCCCCCCGACGGTGATCTTCGCCTCCGAGGTGTCGTCGGTGATCGCCGACACGATGGCCTCTTCCATGGATGGCTCCTCCTCCACGATCCAGGTTCCCTGCTCCCAGGTGAAGCTCGAGCGCACGTGCAGCGGCACGCCGTGGCGGCGCGCGAACTCCACCGAGCGCAGCATCAGCACCCGCCCGCCGGTGGCCGCCATCTCGAGCATCTCGTCGAACGAGACCCTCTCCAGCCGGCGCGCCCGGGGCACCACGCGAGGGTCGGCGCTGAAGACCCCCGTGACGTCGGTGTAGATCTCGCAGACCTCGGCGCCGAGCGCGTGGGCCAGGGCGACCGCCGTGACGTCCGAGCCGCCCCGGCCGAGCGTGGTGATGTCGCGCTCGGTGGAGACCCCCTGGAAGCCCGCCACGACGGGCACCAGGCCGAGACCGAGGGCTTCGCGGATCCGGTCGGGGCGCATCTCGAGGATCTTCGCGGACATGTGCCGGGTGTCGGTGATGATCCCGGCCTGGCTCCCGGTGAAGGAGGCCGAGCCGACGCCGAGGGCCCCCAGGGCCATCGAGACGAGCGCCATGGAGATGCGCTCGCCCGCCGTGAGGAGCATGTCCATCTCCCGGGCGGGACGGGTCGGGGTGACCTCGTCGGCGAGCGCGATGAGCTCGTCGGTGAACTGGCCCATGGCCGAGACGACCACGACGACCTCGTTGCCGCGGGCCCGGGTCTCGGCCACGTGGCGGGCCACCGCCCGGATGCGCTCGGCGTCGCCGACCGACGTGCCGCCGAACTTCTGGACGAGGAGCGCCATGGGGGAAGGATACCGGGCCCCCTAAGTGGCCCTGGGGGCCCCACTAGAGTCGCACCCATGGCTACGTCGAAGAGAGAGCGGCAGAAGGCGGCCCGACGCGAGAAGATCGAGCGCCTCCAGCGCGCCGAGCGGCGTCGCAAGAGTGTGCGACGCGCGGTGATCGGGGTGATCGTCGCCGCGCTCGTGATCGGCACCGGCTTCATCCTCTTCGGCGGTTCGAGCAAGGGCCCCACGACGACCACGACGACCGCGGCCGCTCCGACGACCACGACGACGGGTCCCACCACGACGACGACGGCCGTGCCGACGAGCTTCCCCCCGGTCTCCGACCCCTCCCCCGCCGGCACCTTCGGCACCGAGCCCACCCTCGTGGTGCCCCCCGGCCCGCCGCCCACCTCGATGGAGGTGTCCAACCTCATCACGGGCACCGGAGCCGTGGCCAAGGTCGGTGACCAGCTCACCGCGCAGTACGTGCTCGCCACGTACTCGACCCGCAAGGTCATCCAGGCCTCGTGGACGACGCCGTCGATCGCCAAGACCGGCTTCCAGTTCACCCTGGCCACCGGACACGTCATCCCCGGCTGGGTCGAGGGTGTGGCCGGGATGCGCGTGGGCGGACGGCGCGAGCTGATCATCCCGCCCTCGTTGGGCTACGGCGCCACGTCCGCCGGCCCGGGCATCGCGAAGAACGACACCCTGGTCTTCATCGTCGACCTGCTGAAGGTCGGTTAGCGCGAGGAGGCGCCGTGGACATCCCCAACCCCGACGGGTCGAGCCCGCAGCGTCAGCGCTTCGACGCGGCGCCCGACATGCTCATCGACCCCCAGCGGACCTACCGCGCCACGATGGTGACCTCCAAGGGCACCCTCGAGATCGCCCTCGACCCGTTGGGCGCTCCGGTGACGGTGAACAACTTCGTCTTCCTGGCGCGATGGCACTACTTCGACGGCGTCGTCTTCCACCGGGTCATCCCGGGCTTCGTCCTCCAGGGCGGTGACCCCACGGGCACCGGCACCGGCGGCCCGGGCTACCGCTTCGCCGACGAGCTGCCCAAGCCCGGACGCTACGAGCTCGGCTCCCTGGCGATGGCCAACGCCGGACCCAACACCAACGGCTCGCAGTTCTTCGTCATCAGCGGACCCGACGGGGTGCGCCTGCCGCCGCTCTACTCGCTCTTCGGCAAGGTCGTGGCCGGCCTCGACGTCGTCGCGGCTATCGACGCCGTGGGGACCCGCTCGGGACAGCCCACCGAGCGCGTGGTGATCGAGTCGGTCACCATCGACGAGTCCTAGCTAGAGCGTCGCGGGGCCCGCGCCCCGGGTGACCTCGACCGAGCCCGCGGCGACCCGCCAGGCGCCGTCCTCGCCCACCACCACCGCGTCCTCGCCGAGGACGGCGAGGGTCGTGTCGGCGCCCACCAGGTCGCGGGTGCGCGCGAGCTGGTCCTTCGACGCGCGCGTCGTGACGACGAGCCCACCGCGGTAGCCGAGCCCCGTCGTCGGGGCGCCGCCGCGCGGATCGACCATCACCTCCAAAACGAGCGAGGCCACGGCGCCCACGGCGAGGAGGCGGCGCGAGGCGGCGAGGGCCGCACCGAGACGGCTGGCGCGCCAGACGGCTCGGGCGTGGAGGGCGGCGCCGTCGAGCAGCACGACGAGGTCGGCCTCGCCGACCCGGCGCGCGACGTACTCGTTGGCCGCCTCCTCGCGGGTCACCACCACGAGACCCTCGACGCGGGCCGCGAGGGGCGCGAGGGTCTCGGCGGCGCGCACGGTGGCCTCGGTCGCCCCGGTGAAGGCGGCGGCCGTCGGCACGACGACGCAGTCCGCGCCCGCCTCGAGCCCGAGTGACCCGAGCACCGCCACGGCCGCGCCGAGAGAACCCGCCAGCACGGTCGTCGTCATCGTCCCCTCCGATTTACTTACGGGTAACGCTAATGTCCCTCCATGGAGTTCGACAGAGTCGGCGTCGTCGGGTCGGGGATCATGGCGAGCGGCATCGCCGAGGTCGCCGCCGGCTGCGGGTCAGCGGTCGTGCTGCGCGCGCGCAACACCGCCGGCGCGGCCGACCTGGGGGCGCGCCTGGACGAGTCACTCGCCCGGGCGGTCGAGCGGGGCAAGCGCACGAGCACCGAGGCGGCCGCGCTGCGCGCGCGGGTGACCACGACGACCGAGCTGGGCGACCTCGCCCACTGCGACCTCGTCATCGAGTCGGTGGTGGAGGACCTCGAGGTGAAACTCGACCTCTTCCGCGCCCTGGGCCGGGTCGTCGCCGAGGGCGCCGTCATCGCCACCGGCACCTCCACCCTGCCGGTGATCGACCTGGCGATGCAGGTCCCCCACCCCGAGCGGGTGCTCGGCATCCACTTCTTCAACCCCGCGCCCCAGATGAGTCTGGTCGAGGTCGTCCGGCCCCTCTCGGTCGACGAGGCCGTCGTCGCGCGCGCGGCCGCCTTCGTACGCGAGTGCGGCAAGGACCCCATCGAGGTGAAGGACCAGGCCGGGTTCATCGTGAACGCCCTGCTCTTCCCCTACCTCAACAACGCCGTGCGCCTCCTCGAGCGGGGCGTCGCGACCAAAGAGGGGATCGACGCCGCGATGAAGGGGGGCTGCGGCTTCCCCATGGGCCCCTTCGCGCTGCTCGACCTCGTGGGACTCGACACCTCGATCGCCATCCTCGAGGCGCTCTACGGCGAGTACCGCGACCCCAACTACGCCCCCGAGCCGCTGCTGCGCCGGATGGTCTCGGCCGGGCGCCTCGGGCGCAAGTCCGGCTCCGGCTTCTACCCCTACCGCTAGCGATGGGCGAGCGCGCGACCCCGTGGGTGATGCGCACCTACTCGGGCCACACCAGCGCCGCCGCGAGCAACGCCCTCTATCGCACCAATCTGGCCAAGGGCCAGACGGGCCTCTCGATCGCCTTCGACCTCCCGACCCAGACCGGCTACGACCCCGACGACGAGGCCGCGCGCGGCGAGGTCGGCAAGGTCGGGGTGCCGGTCGCCCACCTCGGCCACGTGCGCCAGCTCTTCGAGGGCCTGCCCCTCACCGAGATGAACACCTCGATGACCATCAACGCCACCGCCGCGTGGCTGTGGGCCCTCTACCTGGCGCTGGCCGACGAGCGCGGGGACGACCCCACCCGCCTCCAGGGCACCATCCAGAACGACATCGTCAAGGAGTACCTGAGCCGGGGCACCTACATCTTCGCGCCGGGCCCGTCGCGCCGGCTCATCGTCGACACCGTCGCCTACGGGGTCGCCCACGTGCCGCGGTGGAACCCGATCAACGTCTGCAGCTACCACCTCCAAGAAGCCGGCGCCACGCCGGCCCAGGAGGTCGCCTACGCCCTCGCCACCGCGATCGACGTCCTCGACGCCGTGCGCGACTCGGGCAAGGTCGACCCGTCCCGCCTGGGCGAGGTCGTCGGGCGGATCTCGTTCTTCGTGAACGCGGGGGTGCGCTTCGTCGAGGAGACCGCCAAGATGCGGGTCTTCACCGCGCTGTGGGACGAGATCTGCCGCACCCGCTACGGGGTCGAGGACCCCGCGAATCGGCGATTCCGCTACGGCGTCCAGGTGAACTCACTGGGGCTGACCGAGCAGCAGCCCGAGAACAACGTGGGCCGGATCGTGCTCGAGATGCTCGGGGTCACCCTCTCGGCCGACGCCCGGGCCCGGGCCATCCAGCTGCCGGCGTGGAACGAGGCCCTCGGCCTGCCCCGTCCCTGGGACCAGCAGTGGAGCCTGCGCCTCCAGCAGGTGCTCGCCTACGAGAGCGACCTGCTCGAGTACCCCGACCTCTTCGCCGGCTCGGTCGTCATGGAGTCGCTCGTCCACGACCTGCGCGAGGCGGCCCTGGCCGAGCTCGACGAGGTCCTCGCCCTCGGCGGCGCCTTCGCCGCGGTCGAGCAGGTCAAGGCGCGCCTCGTCGCCAGCCAGGCCGCGCGGGTCGCGCGCATCGAGTCCGGCGACCAGGTCGTGGTGGGGGTCAACCGCTTCACCGAGACGGCCCCCTCCCCCCTCGCCGGGGGCACCGAGTCGATCCTCACCGTCGACCCCGCGGCCGAGGCCGAGCTGGTCGCCGACCTCGCGGCGTGGCGCGCGGCGCGCGACGAGCGCGCGGTCGCCGCCGCGCTGGCCGAGCTGCGCCGGGTGGCGGCGAGCGACGACCCGGCCGACAACGTGATGATCCCCTCGATCGCCCTGGCGCGCGCCGGGGGCACCACCGGGGAGTGGGCCCGGGCCCTGCGCGAGGTCTACGGCGAGTACCGCGCCCCGACCGGGGTGGCCGCGGCGCGCGCGGCGCGCGAGGGCTTCGACGACCTGGCCGCGCGCAGCCGCGCGCTGGCCCAACGACGGGGCTCGCCGCCCCGACTGCTCATCGCCAAGCCCGGCCTCGACGGCCACTCCAACGGGGCCGAGCAGGTGGCGGTCGCCGCGCGCGACGCCGGCTTCGAGGTGGTCTACGCCGGTATCCGCTCCACCCCCGAGGAGATCGTGGCCGCCGCGCGCGACGAGGACGTCGACGTGGTGGGGCTCTCGATCCTGTCGGGCTCGCACCTCGAGCTCGTGCCCCGGGTCCTCGAGGGGCTGCGCGCCGAGGGCGTCGCGGTGCCCGTCGTCGTCGGGGGGATCATCCCGCCCGAGGACGCCGCGGCGCTGCGCCGGGCCGGTGTGGCCGCCGTCTACACGCCCAAGGACTACCGGCTCGCCCAGATCGTCGCCGGACTGCTCGCGCTGGTCGAGGGCTAGTTGAGCTCGTGGGGCCGGCGCAGGGCGTAGCGCCCGGCGTTGAACCACCGGCCCGAGAACCGCCAGGTCGGGGTGCGGTCGAGCGCCCGGCGCCGCTCGCGCACGAACAGCTCCGCGGCGGCGACCACCGCCGCGAGATCCTCCTCGGGGGGCAGGGGGCGCGGGGGGAGTCCGTGGCTCACAGCGGCACGTTCCCGTGCTTGCGCTTGGGCAGCTCCTCGCGCTTGCCCCGCAGCAGGTCGAGCGACTTGGCGAGCACCCGACGGGTGTCGGCCGGGTCGATCACGTCGTCGACGAAGCCCCGCTCGGCCGCGATGTAGGGGTTGACGTAGCGCTCCTCGTAGTCGTCGATGAGCTGGGCGCGCATCGACTCGGGGTCGTCGGCCTCGGCGAGGTCCCGGCGGTGCACGATCCCCACCGCACCCGACGCGCCCATGACCGCGAACTCGGCGGTCGGCCAGGCGAAGGCCAGGTCGGCGCCGATCGACTTGGAGTTCATCACGACGTAGGCGCCGCCGTAGGCCTTGCGGGTGGTGATCGAGATCCGCGGCACCGTCGCCTCGCAGAAGGCGTAGAGCAGCTTCGCGCCGTGGCGGATGATCCCGCCGTACTCCTGGGAGACGCCGGGCATGAAGCCCGGCACGTCGACGAAGGTCACGATCGGCACGTTGAAGGCGTCGCAGGTGCGCACGAAGCGCGCGGCCTTCTCCGAGGACGAGATGTCGAGGACCCCGGCGAGGGTCTGGGGCTGGTTGGCCACGATGCCCACCGTGTGCCCGTCGATACGGGCGAACCCGCAGGTCACCTGCTGGGCGTAGGTGGCGTGGACCTCCATGTAGTCGCCGTTGTCGACGATCGAGGTGATGACCCTCTTCATGTCGTAGGGCTGGTTGGAGGAGTCGGGCAGGAGGTCGCGCAGGTCCTCGCACAGCCGGTCCGGGTCGTCCCCGACCAGGATCCGCGGCGGCTCCTCCATGTTGTTCGAGGGCAGGAAGGAGAGGAGGTAGCGCACCTCGTCGAGGACGCTCTTCTCGTCGGGCAGGACGAAGTTGGCCACCCCGGAGCGGGTGGCGTGGGTCTGGGCGCCGCCGAGCTCCTCGAGGGTGACGTCCTCGCCGGTGACCGACTTCACCACGTCGGGGCCGGTGATGAACATGTGTGAGGAGTCCTTCACCATGAAGATGAAGTCGGTCAGCGCCGGGGAGTAGACGGCGCCACCGGCGCACGGGCCGAGGATGACCGAGACCTGGGGCACGACGCCCGAGGCCCGCGTGTTGCGGTAGAAGATGCCGCCGTAGGCGTTGAGGGCGGCCACGCCCTCTTGGATGCGCGCGCCGGCGCCGTCGTTGAGCCCGATGATCGGCAGGCCCATCGTCATAGCCAGGTCCATGATCTTTTGGATCTTCTCGCCGTGGGTCTCGCCCAGGGCGCCGCCGAAGACGGTGAAGTCCTGGGAGTAGACGCAGACCTTGCGCCCGTCGATCTTGCCGTAGCCGGTGATCACGCCGTCGGTGAAGGGACGCGAGTCCTCCAGGCCCATGCCCGACGCGTTGTGGCGCGTCAGCATGTCGAGCTCTTGGAACGAGCCTTCGTCGAGCAGGTACTCGAGCCGTTCGCGGGCGGTGAGCTTGCCCTTGGCGTGATGGCGCTCGATCGCCCTCTCGCCACCGGCCACCACCGCCTCGGCCTTGCGGGCCTCGAGCTCCTTCAGTCGTTCCGCCATCGAGTGCTCCATGGACCAGAGGCTAGCCACCGCGTTCGGGCGACTTCGGGCCCTGGTGTGCGCGCGACGCGCCGCGGGCGCGAACGCGCGGTGCCCTTTGCGTTACTTCGAAGTAGGAATCGCGCGCTTACCGTGAGGTAGCGCGACCGACTACGCGGTAACCGCCGAGCCCGGTCCCTCCTGGACCAGCTCGATGAGCGTCGCGAAGGACGCCGACGGGTGGACGAAGGCCACCGTGGTGCCGCGCGAGCCGGGCCGCGGGTGCTCGTCGATGACGCGCTGACCCGCCGCCTTGACCGCGTCGAGCACGGCCGCGCAGTCCGCCACGCGATAGGCGACGTGGTGCAGGCCCTCGCCGCGCGCGGCGAGGAACCTCCCCACGGGCGAGTCCTCGCGCGTGGGCCGCAGGAGCTGCACGTAGGAGTCGGCGACGCGCACCAACGCCTCTTCGACGCCGTCGGAGGCGACGACCTCGCGGTGCACGGTCGGCGCCCCGAGCACCTCGGCGTACCAGCGCACCGCCGCGTCGAGGTCGCGCACGGCGATGGCCACGTGATCGATCTCGGTGAGCTCCATCTAGCCCTCCTGGTCGTGGCGGCGAAAGACGGTGAGTCGCCCCTCGCCCACCCGCTCGCGGGTGGCCGGGTCGCTGACCCCGAGTCCCTCGCGCTCGGCCGCGCACAGCACGGCGATCTTGCCCTCGTGGCGGTTGTGGTGGACCTCGTAGGTCGCCTCACCGGTCTCCTCGAGGGGGAAGACGGCCGACATCGGTGGGACGACGCGGCCGTCGATCAGCGTCTGGTTGGCCGCCCACGCCTCACGGTAGTTGGCGAAGTGCGAGCCCTTGATCGTCTTGAGCCTCATCCAGAGGTGGCGGTTGTCGTACTCGATCATGTAGCCGCTCGTCGCCGCGCAGGTGACGATCGTGCCGCCGCGCCGGGTGACGAAGACGCTCGCGCCCATCGTCTGGCGGCCGGGGTGCTCGAAGACCACGTCGACGTCCTCGCCGACGAGTTGGCGGATGTCCTTGCCCAGCCGACGCCACTCGGACTCGTCCTGGGTGTGCTCGTCCTTCCAGAACCGGTACTGCTTCTCGGCGCGGTTGATGACGTGCGCGCAGCCCAGCTCGCGCAGCGTCTGGGCCTTGGCCTCGCTGGAGACGACCCCCACCGGCACGCCGCCGGCGTTGAGGACGTGCTGGACGGCGAACGAGCCGATTCCGCCCGACGCCCCCCACACCAGCACCCGGTCGCCGGGCCCGATGCGCGCCCCGTTGGGCGACAGCAGCATCCGGTAGGCCGTCGAGTTGCACAGCGCGTTCACCGCGGCCTCCTCCCACGTGAGGTGCGCCGGCTTGGGCATCAGCTGGTTGGCCTTGACGACGCAGACGTCGGCCAGGCCCCCGAAGTTCGTCTCGAAGCCCCAGATCCGCTGGTTGGCCGCGAGCATGGAGTCGTCGTGGGCCGAGGGGTCCTGGTCGTCGACGTAGTTGCAGTGGACCGTCACCCGGTCCCCGACCCGCCAGTTGCGCACGGCCGAACCCGCGCGCAGCACCACCCCCGAGGCGTCCGATCCGACGACGTGGTAGTCGAGGGCGTGGCGCGCGCCCCACACCGACTCGCGCCCGAGCCGGTCGAGGAAGCCGAAGGTCGGCAGCGGCTCGAAGATGCTCGTCCAGACGGTGTTGAAGTTGATCGACGAGGCCATCACCGCCAGGTAGACCTCGTCGGGGGCGAGCTCGGGCAGGGGCACCTCCTCGAGGCGCAGGCTCGCGCGCGGGTCCTTGTCGCGCGAGTCCAGCCCCTCGAACATCCCGGCGTCGGCCCGGCGCACCAGCACCGCCCGGGTCGTCGCGGGCAGGGGCAGGCCGGCCAACTCGTCGGGGCCGGCGTCGGCGCGCACGGCGTCGAGAATCTCGCTCATCCGCGAGAGGCTAGCGGTCGGAATCCGCGCGTTTCCGGCCCGTCTAACGTGTCTCTCAGCGGACAAGGAGGTCTCATGACCCGTAGCGTCATCGTCGCCGGCAAGAGGACGGCCATCGCGAAGCTGGCCGGCGGATTCGCGCCCCTGAGCGCCCAGGACCTGGGCGGAGCGGCGATCCGGGCCATCCTCGAGGCGACGGGCCTCGACCCCGCCACGATCGACGCCGTCCTCATGGGCCAGGTCCTCCAGGCCGGCCAGGGCCAGATCACCGCCCGCCAGGCCGCGGCCCGGGCCGGGGTCCCTTTGAGCGTGCACGCCACCACCATCAACAAGGTCTGCCTCTCGGGACTGCAGTCGATCTACCTGGCCGACCTCATGGTGCGCGCGGGCGAGGCCGACGTCGTCGTCGCCGGGGGCATGGAGTCGATGACCAACGCGCCCTATCTCCTGCCCGGGGCCCGGGCCGGCTACCGGCTCGGCGACCAGAGCGTCGTCGACTCGATGATGTTCGACGGGCTCACGTGCGCCTTCGACCACTGCGCGATGGGCCTGGCGACCGAGCGCTACAGCGCCGGACGCCTCTCGCGCCAACGCCAGGACGAGTTCGCCGCTCGCAGTCACGAGCTGGCGGCCGCGGCGGCCAAGGTCGGCCGCCTGGCCCTGGAGATCGCGCCGGTCGCCGTGCCGCGCCGCGGCGGCGAGCCCCTCACGCTCGACGCCGACGAGGGCATCCGGGCCGACACCACCGTCGAGGGGCTCGCGCGGCTGCGTCCGGCCTTCGCGGCCGACGGCACCATCACCGCGGGCAACGCCAGCCAGATCTCCGACGGCGCGGCGGCGGTGCTGGTGATGAGCCACGAGCGCAGCCTGGAGCTCGGACTCGACCCGATCGGCGAGATCATCGGCTACGGCCAGGTGGCCGGGCCCGACACGTCGTTGCTCACCCAGCCCTCGCGAGCCATCCTCAAGGCCGCCAAGCGCGCCGAGGTCGAGATCCGCGACCTGGCCGTGCTCGAGATCAACGAGGCCTTCGCCGCGGTCGCCCTGGCCTCGATGGACGACCTCGGCGTGGACGAGGGGCGGGTGAACGTCAACGGTGGCGCCATCGCCCTGGGCCACCCGATTGGGATGTCAGGCACGCGCCTGGTGATCACCGCCCTCACCGAGCTCGCCGAGCGCGGCGGCGGCCTGGCCGCCGTCGGCCTCTGCGGGGGCGGCGGCCAGGGCGACGCGGCGATCCTGCGGACCCTCTAGTCCTCGCTCGTCGGGTCGAAGAACCCGACGCAGCGGTGGCCCCCGGCCCCGATCGGGCGCTCGCCGCCGAGTTCGAGCACGACCGCCCCACCCTTGGGGAACCAGGCCTCGCGCGTCAGCGGCACCCCGACGCCGAGGGCGTCGACGACCTCACGGACCGTGGGGTTGTGGCCCACGACGAGCAGCGAGCGGTCGGCCACGTCGTGGGCGAGGAGCTCGGCGACGACGTCCGCCACCCCGACGTGACGTCGGCCGTTGTAGAGCGCGGCGCTTTCGAAGGACTCGGCGACGAGGGTGGTCCCGGCGAAGCCGCGCTCGAAGGTCTCACGCGTGCGCGTCGCCGCGCTCACCACGGCCGTCACCGGACCGAAGCGGCCCAGCGCCTCGGGATCCTCGGCCCAGTCGCGCAGGCGCGCGCACTGGCGACGGCCCTTCTTGGTCAGGGCCCGCTCGGCGTCCCCGCGTCCGGGCTGGGGATCCTCGGCGGAGGCGTGGCGCACGACGATGAGGTAGCGCACGCCCCCAGTCTGGCGCTCGCGTCGCCGACGACCCGCCACGGTGCGCTCCCTCGCCCGCGCGACGGCCCCGACGGGCGCGACGGCCCTGATCGGCGCCGTCACGCGTCGACGCCGTGCGCGCCGTGGCGGCCGGCGTCAGTCCGAGAGGATTCGGCGGCCCTCGAAGGCCCGACCGAGGGTGAGGTCGTCGGCGAACTCGACGTCACCGCCGACCGGCAGACCGCTCGCCGGCTGGGAGACGACCAGGCCGGGCACCTGCAGCAGGCGCGTGAGGTACATCGCGGTGTGGTCGCCCTCGACGTTGGAGTTGAAGCAGAGGATGACCTCCTTCACCGGACCGCGGAGCCGCTCGAGGAGCTCACCGATGCGTAGCCGCTCCGGGGTGATCCCCTCGAGGGGACTGAGGACGCCGTGGAGGACGTGGTAGGTGCCGTGGAAGGCGCCGGAGCGCTCGACCGCCGCAACGTCGGGCGGGCTCTCGACCACGCAGATCACCGTGGGGTCGCGCCGGGGGTCGGCACAGATCGGGCAGAGCCCGCCGACCTCGGCCACGTTGCAGCACCGCTCGCAGAAGGCCAGACGCGTCGTCATCTCGGTGAGCGATCCCGCCAGGCGCTCGACGTCTTCGCGTGGCTGGCGCATGAGCCAGAACGCGATGCGCTGGGCCGACTTCGGCCCGACGCCCGGGAAGCGTCCGAGCTCGTCGATGGCGCTCTGCAGGGCCGGGGGGTAGTTCACGAGATCTCCTCGGCGCCGGGGAACATCTCGGTGATGAGGTGCTCGGCGGCCGAGTCGACGACGACGACCTCAGCGTCGTCGTCGCCGGTGTCGTGGACCTCCTCGTCACGGATCGGCGCCGACGCACCTCGAGGGGCACGCGTCGGGGGTGGCGCGGCGACGAGGGACGGGTCGACGCTCCAGCGGACGCTGAAGCCGCGCTTGAACTCGTGCTCGAGCGCCCCGCGGAGCCCCTGGGTGATCATCTCGGTGTTCTGACGCATCTCCTCGCTGGCCACCGCGATCGTGAGGACGGAACCCTCGACGGCCTGCACCCGCGCCGAGCGCAAGATGAGCTGGGCCGCCCGCGAGGTCCGCGGCACCACCCGCTCGGCGAAGCGGGTGCGCACGTCGTCGAGGGTGGGGACGTCCTCACCCCCGGCCTCGGTCGACGGCGACGGCGACGGCTCGACGGTCGCGGGAGGTTCGGGCTCCGACACCGGCG
This sequence comes from Actinomycetes bacterium, assembly GCA_021831035.1. Classification (GTDB taxonomy): domain Bacteria; phylum Actinomycetota; class Acidimicrobiia; order Acidimicrobiales; family RAAP-2; genus RAAP-2. The sequence continues at coordinate 142,884 of JAKBNL010000001.1, read as the reverse complement.
GAATCGTCACGGCGCCCTGGCCGATGGGTCGGCGGGACCTCGTGTCCGGGGCGGTCGGAGCCGGGGCGGCGCGCAGTTCGCGCTCGAGCCGGACGAGCCGCTCCTCGAGCGCCTCGTAGGTCGCGTCGAGCTCGGGGCGCACCAGGCGAACCAGGGCGACCTCGAGGATGACCACCTTGTCCGGGGCGCTCTTCATCTCCCGGATCGCCCGGCCGACGGTCTCGAGGACACGGACCGTGCGCGCGAGACCGAGTCGCTCGCCCCACCCGACCAGTCGGGCGCGGTCGGCGTCGACGGCGTCGGCCACCCGGGGGGCGACCTGCAGGAGGAAGACCTGGCGGACCTCGCCCGCGAGGCTCTCGGCCAGCTGCTCGGGGTCCCAGCCCTCCCCCACGAGCGTCGCCAGCGCGGTCAGCGTCGACACGGCGTCGGAAAGGACGATCCCCTCGAGGAGGTCGTCGAAGGTGGGCCGGGCCTCGGCGACCGCCCCGGTCGCGACGAGTTGGTCGAGGGCGCTCAGGGCGTCGCGGGCCGAGCCGCGCCCGAGACGGACGGCCGCCTCCAACGTCGCCTCGTCGGTCGCGAGGTCGGCCGCGCGGCTCACGTCTTTGAGCAGTGACGCCAGGGTCTCGGCCGGGAAGAGGCGGAACTCGAGGTGCTGGGTGCGCGAGCGGATCGTCGGCAGGACCTTGTGGGGGTCGGTCGTGGCCAGGACGAACACGACGTGGGCCGGCGGCTCCTCGAGGGTCTTCAAGAGCGCGGCCGACGCCGCCTTCGAGAGCTGGTGGACCTCGTCGACGATGTAAACCTTCCACGAGCCCGGCGTGCCGTGCCAGGCGCCGGCCACGATGTCGCGCACGTCGTCGACACCGTTGTTGGAGGCCGCGTCGAGCTCGATGACGTCGAGTGACGACCCCCTCGTGATCGCGACACAGCTGGCGCAGACGGTGCAGGCGTCACCGTCGACGGGGCTCTCGCAGTTGAGCGCCTTGGCGAGGATCCGGGCCGACGTCGTCTTCCCCGTCCCGCGGGGTCCGGAGAAGAGGTAGGCGTGGGAGACCCGTCCGTTGGCCACCGCGCCGCGCAGCGCGCGCACGACGTGATCCTGTCCGCGCAGCTCGGCGAACCGGCCCGGCCGGAACCGCCGGTAGAGGGAGGTCACGCCCTCGAGCGGGGTCGGCGTCGCGGGGCCGTCGGGCATGGGGTCATGCTAACGACGGCCCGAGACAGACCGAGGCGCCGCGACGACCAGGCGGACCGTGGCACCCGATGCCGTCCGCTGAGAGCTGCTGGCTTCCACCCCTGACTCGGTTCACGGAGGACCGTCGCACGGGACCCAGCCGTCGCGGCGGACCTCGGCGACACCAGGCTACCCGCGGGCCGGACCGGGAGCCACGCGTCGCGTCGCGCTCAGCCCGACCCACCCGACCGAGGGGCTTCGCCGAGACCGCCCACCCCGTGGGGCCGCTACCGACGACGACCGTCGACCGATGACCCGCGCGTCGGTGCGGTAGCGACCGCCGGGTGGGCGTGGAGGTGCGTCGCTGTCAGCTCGCGCGCACCATGGTCGAGAACACGACGACGTTGGACTCGTAGCTACCCGTGGCGTGGTCGAAGACGCCCCCGCACGTGACGAGGTTGAGCGAGCGGGTCCCGTGCGGGCCGTAAACCAGGCGATCGGGGAAGTGCGTCTTGGCGAACTGCACGACCCGGGTCACCACGAACGTCACGACGACGTGGTCGGCGAGCGTCACGCGGATGAGGTCACCGGTGCGCATCGTCTTGAGCTCGAAGAAGATGCCCGGTCCGCGAAAGGAGTCGACGTGGCCGAGGATGACCGCGGAGCCCACCACGCCCGGCGTCGGCCCGTCGCGGAACCACCCCACCGTGTGGACCGTCGTGGGCACCATGACCTGGCCGTCGCGCTGGAGACCCAACAGTCCGACCGCGGTCGAGATCCCGAGGGCCGGGATCGACAGGTGCACCGGTCGCGAGTGCGCCACCGGGCGCGGGCGGGTCACCGGGCGGGGGTGCGCCACCGGTCGTGACCCGCTCGAGGCGACGGCCCCGGCGGGGGCGGCCGGGCTCAACACGACGGTGCCGGGATTCCTGGCCGGCAGTGCGCCGGCCAGGAATCCCACCGCGACCACGAGGGCCACGAGGCTCGCGACCCCGTAGCCCGTCGGGCGCCTCACACGAGCCCTACGACCCGTCGGGCGTGTCGCTCGTCGATCCTCGATCGCCGGCGATCCGGCGGCGACGAGCGCGCACGGCCAAGAGGCCGAAGAGGCACGAGAGCGCCAACGCCCCGAAGCCGATGGGGACCAACGGCGAGGAACCCGATCCCGCGGTCCCGCCGAAGCCCGTGCCCGGCGATCCCGTGGGAATGGCCCCGGTCGTCGTCGTGGTCGGCGACGTGGTGGTGGTGGTCGGCCTGGTCGTGGTGGTGGTCGGCGTGGAGGTGGTGGTGGTCGGAGCGACCGTGGTGGTCGTGGTCGACCCGGTCGTCGTCGTGGTCGCGCTCGTCGTGGTCGTCGTCGCGGTGGAGCACGAGGGGACCGTGATCGAGTTGTCGTCGAGGGTGACGGCACCGTTGCGCGCGAGCGCACGTCCGCTCACGCTCGCCCCGGTGTCCAGGGTGATCGACGTCAGGGCCATGATCGTGCCCACGAAGTTCGTCGTCGTTCCGAGCGTCGCCGAACTACCGACCTGCCAGAACACGTTGCACGCCTGCGCCCCGTTCTCCAGCACGACCGTGCTCCCGGGTGCGGAGGTCAAGGTGGAGCCCGCCTGGAACACGAACACCGCGCTGGTGTCGCCGCCCCCGTTCAGGGTGACCGCGCCGGTCAACGACAGGCTGGTCGATGAGCGGTAGACACCCGGGACGAGCGTCGTGCCCCCGAGGTCGGCCGTGACCGTCGTAAAGGGCGTCCGTGACGCGGCGTCGTTATACGCGGTGGTCAGGTCGCTCTGGGCTCCTCCGGCCAGTGCGTTGGCCACGTCGGTGACGCCCGAGCTCTGCACCCCGGGCGGGAAGCCCGTGACGGCGGTCCCCGGTGAGAGACCGATGTCGCCGGCGATGACCGACGAGCCGGTATTGGTGATCGTGGTGCCGGCCAGGACGGCGAAGCTCGAGGCCGTGCCCAGACCGACCGTCGTCGTCGCGGCGTCCGCGGCGGACAGCCCGAGGGCCCCCAGCGAGACGGCGGCGACCACGCCCGAGGCGACCGCCAGCACCGCGAAGACCGGTGGCCGGTGGCCGCGCGATCGGCGCGCCCCGGCCCGGCGGTCCGGCGCGCTCGAGGCCGTCATCGCGCCACCTTTGCGCGCGCCGAGTCTGATCGCGTCGGCGCGCCGAGCGCGACCGGGTCGCTCCCGGGCGCATCCGCCACGGTCACCACGGACGACGTCGCCGTGCGGTGGCGGGCACTCCGAAAGAACACGAGTGCCCGGCCACAGTTCCGGACCTCAAGAGACGGGCCCATGTCGTACCTCCTCAACCTCGATCCCGACAAGGCGTCGGGCGAGAAGGAGGCAGGGTCTGAACTTCCTTTGCGAGAAGCCTACCACCCCCTCGCGCGATCGAGCCGGCGTAAGTAAGGACACCACGGAGAGCTCTGGACTCGCGCTCGTGCCTCATCGAGCACTCCTGGCGGGGTCACCGGACCTCGCGACACGCTACGGAATCAACGGTGCGACGTCACGAAGCGCGTCGCGGACAGCCGGTGAGTGCGCGGTACGTTCTCGCCCTTCGACGTGCACTCCGGGACCGCGGGTCCGCGGTTACTGCACCACACCACCCGCGCCACCACGGAGCCGAGCCGCCTCGTGCCTCCCGGCGCCGACGACAACGACGGGCTCAGGAGGTCGAGTCCGGCGTCGAACCGTCCACGACGCGGGTCGCGCGGGCGATCGCCGGCGATCGCCTCGGGTGGACCCGCTTCGATGCCCGCGGACGCGGATCGCTCGTCACCCGCGAGACCGTCAGCCGGCTCGGTTAACCTGGGCCCCCGGCGTCGACCACGCCGCCAGGAGGAGTGCGAGAGCGGCCGAATCGGCACGATTGGAAATCGTGTGAAGGGCAACCTTCCGTGGGTTCAAATCCCACCTCCTCCGCCACGAGGTGCCCGCGAGAGCGGGCCCCTCGACCGGCGAGGGCCCGGATGGAGAAGCCGACGCGGTCCTCGACCATCCCACCTTTGCCGAGCTGATCACGCTGCGCGTGGTGATCCCCCCTCGTTCGACCGTCGCCACGCTGCCCGCCTCGCTCGACGCGTACCACTCTCCAGGTGCAGCGCTTCGTGCCGGGGGCCCGCGGGACCGCGAGTTGAGCCCCCTCGCCGCCTCGCGCCCTAGTCTCGATCGGGTCCGACCCGACCACGGAGGAACCATGATCCTCGACCTCTTCCGACTCGACGGCCGCGTGGCCGTCGTCACGGGCGCGGGGCGCGGCATCGGCGCCGCCAGCGCCGTCGCCCTCGCCGAGTGCGGCGCCGACGTCGTCATCGCGAGCCGTACGGCGAGCGACCTCGACGCCGTGGCCGCGCTGGTGCGCGCCACGGGCCGCCGCGCCGAGGTGGTGGTGGGGGACCTCAACGACCTGGGCCTCGTCGCCTCGCTCGCCGGGGCGGCCCGCGGGGCCTTCGGTCGGCTCGACGTCGTGGTGAACAACGTGGGCGGGGCGATCCCCCTGCCCCTACTCGACACCACGACCGAGTACCTCGAAGAGGCGTTCCACTTCAACGTCGCCACCGCCCACGCCCTCACCCTCGCCGCCGTGCCGGTGATGCTCGAGACCGGTGGCGGGGCGATCGTGAACGTCACCTCGGTCATGGGGCGCGTCGCCGGACGCGGCTACGCCGCCTACGGCGCGTCCAAGGCGGCCCTCGCCCACTACACGCGGCTCGCGGCGAAGGACCTGGCGCCCCGGATCCGGGTGAACGGCCTGGCCGCCGGCTCGACGGCCACCTCGGCACTCGAGATCGTGATGACCTCGCCCGAGCTCAAGGCGATGATGGAGGGGCTCACCCCCCTGCACCGGATCGCCGAGCCCGAGGAGATGGCCGCCGCGGTCGTCTACCTCGCCTCGCCGGCCGGCGCCTTCCTCACCGGCAAGATCCTCGAGGTCGACGGGGGCACCGACGCGCCCAGCCTCGACTTCGGCCTGCCCGACCTGTAGTCGGGGTCCGCCGCGACCGGGTGCGCCGCCCGGGCGCGGGCCCGCGCCGACCCGCCCGTCGCCGGCCGCCGCGACGGGTCCCCCCGTCACCCGCGCCGGGGTGCCACCATCGTGCCGGCGGGCCGGTGTGGCCCGTCGGGAGCCGGGGCCCCCCACGACGTTGGCCGGATCGCCCGAGGAGCAGACGGAGACAACGTGACCGCCGACATCGTGGGGACGACGCGCGCGGAACCCGTCGTCCGGTTCCGCTGGGCGACGAGCGCCCTCGTGACCCTGCTCTTGGCTCTCGCCCTCGCCGTCTGCGACCGTCACGGCCGCGACGTCCGGGAGATCGGGCGAGGCCTGTTCGCCACGGGAGTGGTCGTGGCCGCCCTGCCCGTCTACCAGCGGATCCGACGGTTCCGCGCCCGGCGAGTGACCTGGAGCCTGTTGCTGGCGGCTGAGCTCCTCACCGCGCTGGCGGGCGCGATATATGGCACGCTGCCCCGTGGCGTCAACCCCTTCGCCCCCCCGACCACGAACCTCGTCCTCGCCCTGCTCACGAGCGTGCTGGCGGTCGCCTTCGTCGGCTCGTTGACGGTGGCCTCGCTTCGCGTCCTCGACACGAACATGCTCATCGACGCCGCCGCCGGGGGGCTCGCGATCTCCTCTCTCCTGGCGTGGCTCTACCTCCGGGGCGTCCTCGAGCCCCTGTCCACCGTCATCAACGGCGTCGGTCAGCGCGAGAACCTCCTCGTCGGGCTCAGCCTGCTCGCGATCATCGTCATCCTCGCGACCGCCGCGACGATGATCGACGTCACCGGCGACCGACTGATGATCGACGTGGGCGCCGCCGCCGTCCTCATCTCGGTGGGCGAGGTCCTCGCCCACCGCGACGTCCTCGTCCACTCCACGCGCTTTGGGCTGCTCATCGACCTCTGCTGGCTCGCCGCGTACGTCGTGGTGGGCCGAGCGGCGCACCAGGACGACGGGGTGGTCACCGGGGCCGGGGCGCGTCGCGAGCGGACCTTCGCCCGCGTCCAGTCGCGCAAGATCGCCGCCTTCGGCGTCCTCGCCCTCGTGGTGATCACCCTCTCGACCCTCTCCAACGACCCCCCGGTGGTGGGGGGGCTCGCGGTGGCCGCCCTGGCGGTGCTGCTCGTACGGCTCCTGGTCTCCCTGCGGGCCGAGCGCCTCAACTCCCGGCTGTTCGAGGAGCTCGCGGTGACCGACCCGCTGACGGGCCTCGCCAACCGGCGCGGCTTCAGCGTGAGCGGACCGGCGGCGTCACCGGGACCGGCCCACGGCGGCGTCGTGCTGATCGACCTCGACAACTTCAAGGACGTGAACGACTCGCTCGGCCACCGCGCGGGCGACCAGGTACTGACCCAGCTGGCGCACCGTCTGCGGGCCTCGATCGACTCCGACGCGGTGCTCGCACGCCTGGGCGGGGACGAGTTCGCGGTGTCGTGCCCCACGGGATCGCCCGACGACCTCCAGCGCCTGGCGAAGGACGTGGCGGCGCTCGTGCGCGAGCCGGTCGTCGTCGAGGGGCTGTCGCTGCACCTGAGCGCCAGCGTGGGCGTCGCGTTGCGCAGTTCGACCGCCGAGCACCAAGAGGAGCTCATCCGCAAGGCGGACGTGGCCATGTACCAGGCCAAGGAGAAACACGCCGGCGTCAGCGTCTACGACTTCGAACACGACCGCAACGACCCCCGGCGGCTTATCCTCTACGGCCTCGTGAGCGAGGCCGTGCGCGACGGGACGATCGACGTGCACCTCCAGCCGCTCGTCGACGTCGCCGGTGGCCTCGTCGCCGGGTGGGAGGCGCTCGCGCGCTGGAGCCCCGACGGCTACGGCCCGATCCCCCCCGAGCGGTTCGTGCGCATGATCGAGATGCAGGGCCTCGTCGTCCCCTTCACGGCGCACGTGCTGCGCCGGTCCCTCCACCACCTCACGGCCCTGGGGGAGAGGGGGGCGGCTCATCGGCTCAGCGTCAACGTCTCCGAGCGCGACTTCGTCAACGCCGACTTCCCTCGAGTGGTCGACGCCGCGCTCGGCGACTTCCACTTCCCCGCCTCGCGCCTCACCATCGAGATCACCGAGGACGCCCTGGCCAACGACGACGTACGAATCGACCAGTGCATCCAAGACCTGCGCGCGATGGGGGTCCGCGTGTCGATCGACGACTTCGGGACGGGGTACTCGACCCTGTCCAAGCTCGTCGACTTCCGCGTGGACGAGCTCAAGATCGATCGGTCGTTCGTCAGTCGAGTCCTCACCAACCACAAGGCCCTCGCGGTCGTGCGGGCCGCCGTCGACCTGGCGCAGGCCATGGACCTCGTGGCCGTCGCCGAGGGCGTCGAGGACGACGAGACCTACGACGCACTGGTGGACCTCGGGGTCGACCTCATCCAGGGCTTCCACGTGGCGCGGCCGATGCCCCCCTCGGCGTGCGCCCGCTTCCTCACGGAGTTCGAGGGACGCCCGGTCGGCGAGACGGTGACGACCGCCTGAGCCGGGGTGACGCCTCACCGATCGGTGGTGGTCGCCCGCTCCCCCTCAACGCTCGGGCGACGGGGCGACGAGTTGGCATCGCAACTCGAGTCCGCAGGCCTTGGCGACCTCAACGAGCGTCTCGTAGGCGGGCAGCGTCCGGCGCATCTCCCAGCGCGCGACCGTCGAGCGGGCGATCCCGAGCCGGTCGGCCAGCTCGGCCTGGGTCAGGCCCGCGCGGCGGCGGGCCTCGAGCACGATGTCGACACTGGCCATGAGCTGACGGTACCGGCTAGGTCGGGCCCCCGGCGGAGCGGCGCTCGATCAGCGCGGGCTGCAGGACGCTCGACCAGTCCGCGACGGCCGGGTTGGCGAGGACGCTCTCGGGGGTCGGTCCCACGTCCACGACCTCGGGCTCGTAGCGGTACAGCATCTGGAAGGCCTGGTAGACGATGTCCGACAGCGAGCCGACCACCCCCATCAAGAAGACGACCCCGAGAAGCAGGCACAGACCGTTGAGGCCGACGAAGGTGGCGTTGAGCCAGTGGTGGCGCTGCACGTCGAGGGTGACGATCAGGGCGACGAGACCCATCAACAGGTACGGCACCAGGGCGAACCACAGCGCGGTCCGGGTCCGATTGCGGACCTTGGGCGTGCGCACGAAGGTCCCCTTGCCCCCCGTCAGCAGTTGGATCAACGAGGCGATCGTCCCGGTGATGTTGACCGCGAGCAGCAAGAGGTTGAGCGCGTAGATCCACACCACGTCGCGGCGCCGATAGCCGCAGTAGCGCAGATCGGAGGCCATGGACACGAAGTACGGGGCGACGATGGCCACCAGGATCGGCGTCAGGAGGAGCTGGCTGAAGGGAAGGGTCAAGATGGCGATCAACGACAGCGAGGTCCACGCGATCGACGACAGGTAGTTGGCCCGCAGGAACAGCTCCTCCAGCCGGGTCTGCTGCAGGCGGCGTCGGCGGGCCCGCACGAGAGCCCAGAGCGACGGCAGGATGACCAGTCCCCCCGTGGCCCAGCGCCGACGCTGGATGCACAGGGACCCGAAGTCCGGCGGCGTCGCGCTGTAGGCCAACCGCTCGGGGTAGTTCTCGACGGCCCAGTCGCGCACGCGCAGGTCGATCGTCGACTCGGTGTCCTCGATCACCGTGCGGTCGCTGATGTAGCTGCGGATCTCCCAGTTGCCCAGGTGTTCCACCCGCTCGATCGCGTCGAGGGCCCTCTTGCGGATCACCGCGTTCGCCCCGACCCAGAACTCCGCGTCGTAGTGGCCGAGTCCCTGGTGGAGAAGGTGCTGGAGATCGGTCGTCGCACCGGCGATGCGCTCGAGCCGCGACTCCGGGTTGGGGTACGCGCTGTAGGGCGTCTGGATGACCGCGACGCCGGCGTGGTGGGGATGCTCCATCTGGAACACCAGGCGCTCGAGGTACTCCGGTAGCAGGAGCGAGTCGGCGTCGAGGGTGACGACGTAGTCGGGATCGGCGACCGACAGGTCGGCCTCGCCCGGCTCGGCCGGGACGAGCAGGCGCCCGACCTCAGTCTCGACGTCGATGAAGTCGCGACCCATCAGCCCGATGTAGGAGTTGAGGTTGCTCGCCTTGTTGGGCTCGTGCGACAGCGAGGCGTAGGTCTTGCGCTCGAAGCTCGACACGCGGACGTCGAAGGTCGCCCAGACCCGGCGGTAGAAGTGCGCCATCCGGGTGGCGCTCAGCACGACCTCGTGCTCGCGCGCCGCGCGCAGGGCGGTGGCGTCGACCAGGAGGCTCGCGGCGACGCTCTTGAGGACGAACTCGCACAAGAAGTCGTCGACGTGGTCGACGGCCGGGTAGTCCTCGGCGAAGGTCTGGAGCCAACGCGCCGCCCCCTCCATGCAGTCGGCCAGGTCGTCCATGTCCGCGAGGGTGAGGTCCCCGTCGCGCGCGCCGCGCTCGACGAAGGCCGAGTACTGCGCGCCGAAGCGCCGACGGGGCTCGGCGAGGAGCGCCTCGACCTCACCGGGGAGCTCGCGCGCGTCGCGCAGGAGCGCCGCCTCCTTCTCGGTGTGGGTCACGGGGGGGTCGTCGATCAAGAGGACGACCTCGAGGCCCGCGATCCGCTGCAGCGCCGCGGAGAGCAGCGTCGCCTTGACGACGTGGGCCTCCTCGCGGTACGACGGGACCAGGACCGTGACCCGGGGACTGGTCTTGTCGTAGAAGTCGTCGAGGAGGGCGCGCGGGGTGCGTCGGTGCGCCCGCGCACGATAGAAGTAGCCCTGCCGAGAGATCAGGTACGCCAGCGACGAGATCGTGAGGAGGGTGACCATCACGAGGTACGACTCGGCGGCGAGATGGCCGAAGGGGGTCACCCCGTTGTGCTCGAGGAACTCCCGATCGACCCAGACCACGACGTAGGCGATCCAGGCCACCGTCGTCACGACGATCGCGGTTCGCCCGGCGCCCATCCGGCGCTCGGATACCCGCCGGGGGAAGGCGACGAGCGGCTCGCGGTAGAAGCGGCCTCGGCCGCGTCGGGCGTGTGTCTGCGTTGTGGGCACCGGCCGAGACTAGGGGGGCTCGTCACGTTTGGCCGAAGAGTTGTGTGGAGATTGATGAGGCCGTCGCGTGACCACTACGTGTCCCCACTACGAGAACAATTCACCAACATCTCGCCGCCCTCGCCTTGTGCGACGTCGAGGTGGCCCGCTACCGTGAGGCGGCCCCTCACACGAAGCGGACTTCATCGATCATGTCGGAACTCCATCCCTCACCCCACCGGACGACGGCGACGGCGCGACGGCGCCTCTCCCCGTGGCGGGTCCTCGTCGCGCTCATCCTCCTCGGCGGCGTCGCCTACGGGGTGCCGCTCGTCGTCCACGACAGCCTCACCGCCGCCGCCGAGCCGCCGGCGACGTTCTTCGCGCCCTACGTCGACGTGACCGCGACACCGACCGACAACTTCCAGGTCGCCTCGATGGACCCGGCCCACCAGGCGGTGCTCGGTTTCGTCGTCGCGTCGCCCACCGACCCGTGTCAGCCCAGCTGGGGCGGCTACTACTCGGTGGCCGCGGCCGATCAGTCCCTCGACCTGCGCCTGCGCATCACCCAGTTCGAGTCCACCGGTGCCAGCGTGGCCGTGTCCTTCGGGGGACAGGCCAACACCCCGCTCGCGAGTGCGTGCACCGTCACCGCCTCGCTCGCGCGCGACTACGCGGAGGTGGCCCGTCACTACCACGTCTCGACCCTCGACTTCGACGTGGAGGGCGCGGCGCTGGGCGACCTCGCCGCCACGCAGCGCCGGGCGGAGGCGCTGGCCGTCGATACCGCCAAGGGCGGACCCCTCGCGAAGGCGCACATCTGGCTGACGCTCCCGGGCTCGCGGGAGGGGCTCGGCGCCTCGGCGCTCGCCCAGGTCGCCTCCCTCCTCTCCCACCACGTGCCCCTGGCCGGGGTGAACGTGATGGCCATGAACTACGGCCAGCCCGTCACGGACATGGCCACGGCCATCGAGACGACGGTGACCGACACCGCGGCGCAGTTCCAGAAGCTGGCCAACCAGTACGGCGACGGGCTCCTCGGCGCGAACCTGTGGTCGCACCTCGGCGTGACGGTCATGATCGGTCAGAACGACTCGCCCGGGGAGGTCGTCACCCTCGCGGACGCGTCCACGGTGGCGGGCTTCGCGCGATCCCATCACCTCGCCCGGGTGTCCGTATGGTCCTTGAATCGCGACGCGCCGTGCGGGACGAGTGCCGCCGTCGAGAACGGGGTGCTCTCGACGAGCTGCAGCGGGGTCACCCAGGGCGTCCTCGGCTTCAGCCGGGTCTTCGACCGGCTCACCGGGACCATGACCTCCGCCACCCGTGTCGCGGGGGCGCCGCTCGCGCTCGACACCAATCCGGCCGACGCGCCCTATCCCCTCTGGCAGCCCCTGGCCGCCTACGTCCAGGGCTACAAAGTGGTGCGCTCCGGCTACGTCTACGAGGCCCGCTGGTACAACTCGGGTTCCGACCCCGCCGCCACCACCGACCCGTGGACGTCACCCTGGGTCCTGCTGGGACCGGTGCTGGTCGGCGACCACCCACCCACCACGACGACGATCCCCGCCGGGACCTACCCCGAGTGGACGACCACCGGCACCTACAGCGGCGGCGACCGCGTGCTCTATCGGGGCGAGCCCTACCAGGCCAAGTGGTACAACGTCGGCGTGCGCCCCTCCACCGCCCTCGTCGACGCCGCCGCCTCCCCCTGGCGTCCCCTCTTCTCCCTCCCGGGCGAACCGACGAGCTAGCCCTCGGCCCGACCTGCGTCGCTCGGGCGAGAGCGACGCGAGGGCGGCGCCGGCCCGCACCCGCTAGGGGTGCGGCGCGCCGACGATCAGTCGATGAGTCCGCGCGGCCGGGCGCGCCGGCCCCGGGTTCGCCGCCGAGCCACCACGACGAGGGTCGCCCCGCATCGGACCGAGTCCTACGCCGCCGCCGTCCCGATCAGAAAGAGCCCGAGTAGGCGGAGCGCCACGACGAGGGACTCGCGACACCCGACGCCCTCGTCCGGGCCCGCGACGCCCACGACGAGGCCGAGTCCGAGGCCGAGGCCACCCGGGCCCGCCTCGCCACGACGCCCGCCCCGGCGATCACGAGGACGACGCGCCGGTCCGTCGCGAACCTCGCCCTCACGCCCTTTCGCCGTGACACCCGGGTGGGGACACCTCGCTCTCGAGGGTGCGCCGGGCCCCCGCTGCGCTGACGATCCCCTGACGGACCCTCGCGGCCACGTAGTCCTCGGCGTCGTGGTAGGTGTCGGGGACGCGAAGTGCCCCGCGGCCCCCTCTCGAATCCCGTCATCGGGGCCCGACGGCGCGCCGGCTCGGGGTGAGGGTCGACCGCGGGGCCCCCGCCGGGATCACCGACGTTCAGCCAGCGGCGGCCAGGTCGACGGCCGTGATCCGGGTGGGCCGCAGTGTGACGACGACGCGCGTCGCGTTGTCCCCGTCGAAGGCGCGCAGGTCCGCGCCGTACTTCGCGCCGACCCGATCGGCGAAGGCGTAGTCGGGGTCGTCGGCGATCGCGGCGTCACCACGCACCTCGAGGTAGCGCGTGGGCGCCGCGAGGTCAAGCAGGAGCAGGCCCACCGACGGGTCGCGTCGCAGGTTCCTCACCTTGTAGCGCTCGGTGTTGAGCGAGAGGCGCAGTTCGTCGCCCTCGGCGAGGAACCAGACGACCGTCATCTGGGGACGTCCGTCACGATCCAGGGTGGCGAGCACGCCGACCCCGGCGTCGAGGAGGTCGCGGTGCGAGTCGGGGATCGTCGTCGTCATGGCCGGATGCTACGTCGGGTACGCGCCGGGCGGCGCGCCCGTCCCGTAGGCTCGACGCGAGAAGGTCGGAGGGTCATGGGCGCGGACGCGTCGTCACCGGAGAGCACGCGCGTGCGTCGACCGGGGCTCGCCCTGGTGACGATCGCCATCGCCCAGCTGATGGTGATGCTCGACATCACGATCGTGAACATCGCGTTGCCGACCCTGCAGCGCTCGCTCGGCTTCTCCGCCTCCAGCCTCGCGTGGGTCATCGACGCCTACGTCCTCACCTTCGGCGGCTTCCTCCTGCTCGGGGGCCGCCTGGGCGACCTCCTGCGACGTCGGCGCATGCTCATGATCGGGGTGGGCCTCTTCGCCGTCTCCTCGCTCGCGGGCGGGCTCGCGAGCGCACCGGCCCTGCTCATCACCGCGCGCGTCGTCCAGGGCCTCGGGGCCGCGATCGCCTCGCCCACGGCGCTCTCGCTCGTCGTGACCACGTTCCCCGAGGGTCACGCTCGCCACCGCGCGATGGCGGTCTTCGCGGCCATGACCGCGGCCGGCGGCGCCACCGGCCTCGTGCTCGGCGGGATCCTCACCGACTACGCGTCCTGGCGCTGGGTCTTCTTCGTCAACGTGCCGATCGGGGCGCTGCTGCTCGCCCTCGCCCCCCTGGCGCTACCGCGCGGCGTCGCCGGACGGGGTCGGCTCGACGTGCCCGGGGCGCTGATGATCACCGTCGCGATGTCGGCGCTCGTCTACGGTCTCGTGCGCGGGCCCGAAGCCGGCTGGGGACACCCGAGCACCGTCGCCGCCTTCGTGGTCGCGCTCGTCCTGCTCGTCGGCTTCGTCGTCGTCGAGCGACGCAGTGCCGCACCGCTCGTGCCCCTCGACTTCCTCGCCCACCACGGCCGGGCGGTCGGCTACGTCGTCATGGTCCTCATCGGCGGCGTGATGCTGGCGATGATCTACTTCCTCACCCAGTTCTTCCAGAACGTGCTCCAGTACTCACCGGTCCTGGCCGGCGTCGCCTACCTCCCCGTGCCGATCCTCGTGGCGAGCACGAGCCAGGTCGTCTCGCGCCTCGTGGGACGCGTCGGGGTGAAGCCCTTCCTCATCGCGGGCCCGCTGCTCGTCGCCGGCGCCCAGTTCACGGCCGCCACGTTGCACGACGGCTCCTCCTACCTCGTCGCCTTCGTGGCGCTCTGCCTCATGGGGATCGGCATGGGCCTGCTCTTCGTGCCGCTCATGCTCAACGCCGTCGCCTCGGTCGGCCACGACCGCGCCGGTCTGGCCGCGGGGCTCCTCAACACCTCCCAGCAGATCGGTGGGTCGCTCGGCCTCGCGGTGCTGGTGAGCGTGGCCACGACCACCCTGCGCGACGAGGCCGGCCCCCACGCCGCGGGCGTGGCCCCGCTCGTCGACCCCGTCCCCGCCTTCCAGAACGCGATGCACACCAGCGGCGCGATCGCCCTGGTGGCGTTTCTCGCCGCCTGGACCCTGCCGCGGGTCCGCCCGCTCGACGCCGCCGCGATCGAGGAGCTCGCCCCGCTCGAGTGAACGGGGCGAACGTCCCCACCCCCGGGTCGCGGCCCGACCGTAGCGTCGGGCCGAGGAGGGTGGCCATGGTGACCAGCGCGTCGACCCGATTCGAGGGACGGACGGTCATCGTCACCGGCGCCGGATCGGGCATCGGCCTCGCCACGGCCGAGCGCCTCCTCGCCGAGGGGGCCCGTGTGGTCGCGGCCGACGTCTCGCCGACCCGCCTGGCCGACCTCGCCGACCGCCACACCGGCGCCTCCCTCGTGACCGTGGTCGCGGACCTCTCCGCGCCGGCCGACGTCGAGCCGGTCGTCGCGGCCGCCGAGGGCCGCGTCGACGGGCTGGCCAACGTCGCGGGCATCATGGACGGCTTCGTCCCGCCGGCCGAGGTCACCGACGAACACTGGTCCCACGTCTTTTCGGTCAACCTCGACTCGATGATGCGCCTCACCCGCGCCGTCCTGCCCGCGATGCTCGCCGCCGGACGCGGCGCGATCGTGAACGTCGCCTCCGAGGCCAGCCTGCGCGGCTCGGCCGCCGGCGTCGCCTACACGGCCAGCAAGCACGCGGTGGTCGGCCTCACCCGCTCGACGGCCTTCTTCTACGCCCCCAAGGGCGTGCGAGCCAACGCCGTCGCCCCCGGCGGCGTCGCGACCAACATCGACGCCACCTTCGCCTCGGAGTGGGGCCGCGAGCGGGTGACGCCCTACCTCGCGGCCGACCTCCCCCCGGTCGCGACCCCCGACCAGCTGGCCGCGGTGATCGTCTGGCTGCTCTCGGAGGAGTCCTCCGACGTGAACGGCGTCGTCCTGCCGGTCGACGGGGGCTGGTCGACCGTCTAGTCGGGCGGCGGGTGTCAGGTCCGGCCCCGGTGCGACACTGAAGGGGTATGAGGACTCGACGCACGTGGGCCGTCCTCGGCCTCGCCCTCGGCCTGGCGGTGGGCGCCGTCACCGGGGTGGCCGGCGCGGCGGACACGCCCGTCGCGGGCGGGGCGACGCGTCTGGTCGTGCGGGTGGACCGGGGGCCCGACGCCCCCGGACCGCGCTACTCGGCCTCGAGCACCTCGGACCGGTCCATCATCGACCGTCTCATCGCGGGCGTCGACGCCCTGCCGGCCGCCGTGGTGGGGACGACGGGCTGCCCCGTCGACCTGGGCGCCCGCGTGGTCCTGCTCTTCTTCCGTGACGGGACCGACCACCCCTACGCCGTCGTGGTCGCCGACCCCCAGGGCTGCGGGGACGTGGCGGTGATCACCCGCGACGGGATCGGCCGCGACGTCGTGCGCCTCGGCGGGGGACGCTCCCTGGCCACGGCCGCGCTCGCGGCGCTGGGCCTGGCGCCCCTCGACTGATCAGCGCGACGGGTAGCCCCCGGCGCCGCGCGGCGACGCGTCGGTGGTCCACCCGGCCCGGTCGTCGCGATCGAAGGGGTGACGCGCCCAACGCTCCTTGGGGCACGTCGTGGTGCGTGAGGACGACGCGCTCCTCCGACCCCTCACCCGCCCTGGGACGAGATCCGTCGGGGCTCGAAGAAGGCGCGCAGCAGCTCGGCCGACTCCTCGGCCAGCACCTCGACGGTGAGGCGCGGCTCGTGCAGGAGGCGCGGATCGGCGAGGACGTTGTAGCGCGACCCCACCGCCCCGGCCTTCTCGTCCAGCGCGCCCAGCACGACCCGATCGACCCGGGCGTTCAAGAGCGCCCCGGCGCACATCACGCAGGGCTCGAGGGTCACGTAGGCCGTGACCCCGTCCATGCGCCAGCGCCCCCGCCGCGCCGCGGCGGCGCGCAGCGCCACCACCTCGGCGTGCGCGGTGGGGTCCGCGTCGACCTCGCGGCGGTTCTCCCCGCCCGCGAGCACCGCACCGTCGGCCACGAGCACGCACCCCACGGGGACGTCGTCGTGGTCCGCGGCGCGCCGGGCCCACTCGAGCGCCTCGCGCATGTACGCCTCGTCGTCCACGCCGTGAGGCTAGGGGCCAGGGGACGCCCCGGCGGCGGAGAAGTAGACTCGACGACGGAGGGGTGCGAGAGCGGCCGAATCGGGCAGTCTCGAAAACTGCTGTGTCCATTGGGCACCGTGGGTTCAAATCCCACCTCCTCCGCCACGCGCGACGGGTGACCTTCGGTCACCCGTCGCGCCGTCGGAGTGGTCGTCGCCGGGGGCGGCGCGGTCGTCGCCGGTACGCTGGGGGGGCCGTCGACCAGGAGGACCCCATGGACAGCGCCCCCGCTCCCCTTCTCACCGAGCGCAAGGTCCTCACCGAGCTGCCCGGGCCCCGCTCGCTCGCCCTGCACGAGCGGCGCCGCGCCGCGGTGAGCCACGGCCTGACCCAGGGTTTCCCCGTCTACATCGAGCGCGCCGAGGGCGCGATCCTCGTCGACGCCGACGGGAACCAGCTGCTCGACCTCGGCTCGGGCATCGCGGTGACCTCGATCGGCCACGCCGTGCCCGAGCTCGTCGAGGCCGTCTCGCGCCAGGTGGCCGACTTCACCCACACCTGCTTCATGGTCACCCCCTACGAGGAGTACGTGGCGGTCTGCGAGCGACTGAACGAGTTGACCCCGGGCGACTTCGCCAAGACCTCGGCCCTGTTCAACTCCGGCGCCGAGGCCGTGGAGAACGCGGTGAAGGTCGCCCGTCTCGCCACCGGCCGACCGGCGGTCGTCGTCTTCGACCACGCCTACCACGGGCGCACCAACCTCACCATGGCCCTCACGGCGAAGAACATGCCCTACAAGGATCGCTTCGGACCCTTCGCCCCCGAGGTGTACCGGGTGGCGATGAGCTACCCCTACCGCGACGGCCTCTCGGGCCCCGAGGCCGCGGCGCGGGCCATCGCCGAGATCGAGACCCAGGTGGGCGCCCACAACGTGGCGGCCCTGCTCATCGAGCCGATCCAGGGCGAGGGCGGCTTCGTCGTGCCGGCCGAGGGGTTCTTGCCGGCCCTGGCCGACTGGGCCCGCGCGAACGGCGTCGTCTTCGTCGCCGACGAGATCCAGAGCGGCTTTTGCCGCACCGGCGACTGGTTCGCCGTCGACCACGAGGGCGTGGTGCCCGACCTCGTCACGACCGCCAAGGGGCTCGCCGGCGGGATGCCCCTCGCCGGGGTGACCGGGCGCGCCGAGTTGATGAACGCCGTGCACGAGGGCGGCCTCGGCGGCACCTACGGGGGCAACCCGGTGGCCGCCGCGGCGGCGCTGGCGACCATCGAGACGATGCGCTCGCGCGACCTGGCCGGCCGGGCCCGGGCCCTGGGGGTCACGATCCGCGCCCGCTTCGACGAGCTGGCGAGCGAGTGCCCGGCCGTCGGCGACGTGCGCGGGCGCGGGGCCATGATGGCCCTCGAGTTCGTCCGACCCGGCACGACCACGCCCGACGCGGCGGCCGCCAAGGCCGTCGTGGCGGCCTGCCAGCGCGAGGGCGTCGTGACGCTGTCCTGCGGGACCTGGGGCAACGTGATCCGCCTCCTGCCGCCGCTGGTGATCACCGACGCGCAACTGGCCGACGGCCTGGACGTCCTCGCCTCGACGATCCGCGCGCTGTAGTGGGACCGGGCCGGGGCGCCCGAACCCGGGCCGCGCCGGCGGTCGGCGCGGCACTCGCCGGCGTGCTCCTCGCCGCCTGCGCGGCGACCGTGGCGGCGCGGCCCGCGGTCACGGGAGTCCCGACCCGCTCGATCTCGGTGGCGCTCACGGTGGTGGGCTGCGCGCGCGACGACGCCTGCGTGGCGCTGGGCTCGTCGACCACCGCCGTCGGTCTCGCGGCGACCGGGGAGTTCTCCACGCCGCGCAGCCCGTGGATCCCCCTGCACCTGCCCCCGGTGGGCGCGCCCTCGATCGGCGCGATCGGCTGCGGGGGCTCGTCCTGCCTCGTCGGCGGGGCCGACGCCGGCGGCGACCTCCTGTGGAGGTTCAGCGCGGCGACCCACCGGGTCGGCTTGGTCACGCCCCCGAGCGGGGGCGCCGGCGTCGAGGCGATCGGCTGCACCCCGAGGGTGTGCGCGCTGGCCGACGCCGGCGCCGCCCGCGGCGTGCCCCGGTGGTCGACGAGCGCCGACGGCGGGACGACCTGGTCGACGGCCACCCCCCTCCCCCTCGCCCCGGGTGACGTCGTGACCTCGATCGCCTGCGCCAGCGCCACGCGCTGCGTGCTGGCCGCGCGCGACGCGGCGAGTCGCGTGCTCGCCGAGGGAACCACCGACGGTGGGGCGACCTGGTCGGCCCTGCCGGTCCCGCCCCGGTGGGTCGCCCTCGCCTCGCTCACCTGCTCGGCCGCCTCCTGCCGGGGGCTCGCGCGCACTCGCCGGGCGAGCCTGGTCGTGCGCCTTCGCGCGGGGAGCTCCGCCTGGCGCTCGACGGCCCTCGCCGGCCCGGCGCGGGCCCTGGCCTGTACACCCGACGGGACGTGCGTCGTGGTGGGCGGCGCCGGGGGACGTCCCTTCCTCGAGGCGCGGACCTCGGGCCGGCGGGCGCTCGAGCCCCGACTGCGCTACGTCCCCGGCGACCTGCTCGCGGTGGCCTGCGGGACGCGCCGGTGCGTCGCGATCGGTGACACCACCCTGCTCGACGTGCCGTCCTCCCTGATGGGGGGGTAGACGCCGCCGGCGACACGGCCCCGTCGTCGTGGGAGAATGGGGCCGTGAGTGTCGGACCTCCTCCCGGCTGGTACCCCGACCCCGCGGGGGATCGTCAGTGGCGCGTCTGGAACGGCGCCGACTGGACGGGCGTGACCCGCCCCTACGGCGAGCCGGCCCGAGCGCGCCGCCTCGGCGCGAGCCTCGGGCTCGTGCGGGCGCTGCGACGCGTGGTCGACCTGGGCGTGGTGGGGGTGATCGGTGGGCTCGCGCTGCTGGTGGGGGTGCTCGACCACCTGCCCGGCTCCGCCGAGCCCCTGCCCCGGTGGTTCGCCGCCCTGGCCGGGGCGGCCGCGGTGGGCCTGCTCGCCCTGGGCACCGTCGTCTACGCGGAGGCCTCGAAGCAGTTGCGGGGGCGCTGGACGCTCGACGCCTGGGTGCCGGGCCTCAACTACCTGGTCGTGGGGGTCCTGGCCGCCCGTCGGCTCGGTCGGGCCTCGGGCCTGCGGGTGACCTCGGAGGTCGTCTTGCTCGTGCTCTACGCCACCTCGTCGCGGGCCGACGCCTGGCTCGACCTCGCGCCGGTCATCGTCGCGCTCGGCCAGGGGATGTGGCTCTCGGTCCTCATCGACCGGCTCACCGGTCCGGTGGACTCGACGCTCGCCTCCTAGGGTCGAGCCGCTCGGCGACGCCCACCCAACCCTTGTAGGCCTGGATCGCCGGGGGAGCCGAGGCCATCTGGTCGCACAGCGCCCCGACGAAGTCCGGGTCGCCGTCGGCGAGCGCCGCGGCCGAGGCGACGTAGGTACGGATGGTGAAGACCACCGCACCCGTGACGGGCAGGCGCCGGAAGGTCTGGCGCTCGACGCGAAAGTACCAGTCCGCGAGGTCGCCACCGGGCGCGGTGCGCGCGACGTCGGGCACGAAGAGCTCCGGCGTCTCGAGCAGCGTCCAGTTGAGGCGCCAGTAGCCGCGCGCGGCGCCGAGCCGGTCGAAGAACGCGTCCACCGGGTCGCCGAGGGCCGCCTCGTAGCCCGGGACCGGCCCGTGGATCTCGCGCAGCGTCGCGCCGATCTTCTGGCGCAGGTCCCATCGCGAGGGGAAGCAGACCACGGCGGCGCACAGCCGCCACGCGTCCTCACGGACCATCACGCACAGGTCCTCCTCAACGAGGCGCGCCGCCTCCACCAGCGGGTGGTCCCCGCCGACGGGGGCCACCCGCTCGGGGTGCCAACGCGCGAGGTGGTCGAGCACGACCTCGAGCAGCTCGGCGCTGGGGGCGCGACCCGCCTCCTCGAGCGCCACCACGCGGGCGCGCTCTTGGTCGAGGAGCGAGGCGCGCCGCGCCCGCACGCACGCGTCGTCCTCGTCGAACTCGAGCCACCGGGAGGGCTCCAGCGGGCGCAGGCCCATGTGGAGCCGGAAGGGTCTGCGCTCGAGGGGGACGTAGGGGATCACCGGTCGCGCCGCCGACGCACCACGGCGAAGTAGAAGACGGCCGCGAGCGCGGGTACGGCCAGCACCACCGCCCGGGCCGCCGGCAGCGCCTGACCGGCGTGGACCCCGGGGAGATGCCCGAGCGGGACCAGGCCGCTCGCGAGCAGGGGGTGCACCTCACAACTCTTTCACGCCGTCGACCCATATGGACACAAACGATTCGGACTTATGTAAAACCTTTCGCGTAGGGTGGGCCATGCCCCGAACCCCGCGGGCGCGCAGCGCCCGGGCCCTGGCTAACGACGCCGCCATCCGCGCCGCCGGCGTCGCCGAGGTCCTGCGCGTGGGCGTCGACCACCTCAGCCTGCGCGACGTCGGCCACCGGGCCGGACTCACCCACGGGGCCACCTACGCCCGCTACGAGGACGTCGACGAGCTGCTCGTCGACCTGTGGAACTCGACGATGCTCACCCGCGCCATCGCCCTGTACGACCTGTGCGCGGCGCTCGTGCGCGAGCCCAGCCCCGAGCACGCGGCCGACCTGCGCCGGTGGATGGCCCGGGCCGAGCCGGCTGACGTCGCGTGCTTCCAGGTGCTCTTCACCGCGCGGCGCCTGCCCACCCTGCACGAGGAGGTCGAGCCGTTCATCGACGAGTACCTCATCGGTCGCTGGGCCCGTCCCGACCTCGACCCGGCGGTGGGTCTGCGGGTCGCGGTGCTCTTCACCCTCAGCCTGGTGCTGCTCGCCGCGGCCCACCGCTTCGGGCCCGACGACGCCTTCGAGACCGCGCTCTGCGAGATCCTGGTGGAGGGCCTCTCGGTCCCCCCCGCCGCGGTCGGGCCCGTCCCGACGCTCGCCCCGCCGACGCCCTTCAGCCCCCCGCCGAGCGACGACCTGCGCTCTCAGCTCGCCATCGCCACCTTCGGCGTCGTCGGGCGCAGCGGCTACACCCGGGCCACGATCTCGCGCATCGCCCGGCGCGCCAACTGCTCGCCCGGGGCCATCTACAAGCTCTTCGCCTCCAAGGAGGACCTCGCCATCGAGGCCATGCGCACGGTCATGCGCGCGCGCCTGCTCTCGCCCGGGCGCCGCCTCGACGTGACCCGCGAGGGGTGGCTCACCGAGATGCTCTCCGACGCGATCGCCCCGGCGAACCACGTGCGCGCCCTATTCAACCTCGAGATGACCATCGCCGGCGCCCAGAACGAGCGCATCCGCGCCGCCATCCTCGACCGCCTGACCGAGCTCGAGACGGTCGCCTCGATCCTGTCCGGGCTCGGGGACGAGGAGCGCACGGTGTTACGCCAGCGGCTGCGCGCCGGCACGTTCCTGATCTCGGCGATGAGCTACCTCTCGACGCTGGGCGCGGCCCCGAGCGAGGCCGAGCTGCACGCCTTCGCCGAACCGATCCGCGGCGCCCTGGTCGCCGGGCGCGAGCACGCGTGGCGCGCCTTCGCCGAGCAGATCGGCGAGCTGGCGCGCGCCCGGGGCGAGTAGCGCCTAGCCCGCGGGCGGGATCAGCGCCTCGAGCCGGGTCACGATCGAGGCGATCACCTCGTCCTGGGCGAGCAGGTGCTTTTGGATCTCCTCGGCCTCTTTGAGGACGGCCTCGGCGTCCTTGTAGGTCTCCTCGGCGCGACGGTCGGCGGCGGCGGCCTGGATGTTCTGGCCCACGATGATGATGGGCAGCAGCACCAGCTGCAGGAAGCTCGAGCTCAGCCAGACCACGACGTAGAAGAGGCCCTGGTGCAACGCGGAGGGCAACGCCACCAGGGCGATCACGCTGAAGAGGTAGGCGCACCACATCGTGCCCACGATCAGGGTCACCCGTAGGCCGACCTTCGAGTTCAGTCGGGCGATCCGACTGTCCGAGTGGGGCTGGCGCAGGTCGGTGGTCTTGACCGGTCGCCCCGCGCGCAACTCGGCCGCGCGCGGGTGCCTGACGTACTCGTAGATCGAGGAGTGGGGCATCGCCCCATCCTCACACGAGCCGCGCGCCGGCCGGGCGATGGCCTAGCGGGTCACCAGGTCGGGCGCGACCTCCATCCCGCGACGCCACACCGAACGGGCCACGATCTTGCTCGTGTCGGCCCGGTCCTTGTAGCGCGAGGCGACGTCGCGGACCTCCTCGAGCAGCCCCTCGGAGAGGAAGGTCGGGTCGAGCCCGAGCGCCACGAACTGCTCGCGCTCGACGTTGAGCTCGTTCTCGTCGGCCTCGACCCGCGGGTTGGGCAGGTAGGCCACGTCGACCCCGGTGATCTTCGAGACCAGCTCGGCGAGGTCGCGCACCCGGTGGGTCTCGGTCACCTGGTTGAAGACCTTGACCTTGTCCCCGCGGGCGGGCGGATTCTCCAGGGCGATCTGGATGCAGCGCACGGTGTCGCGGATGTGGATGAAGGCCCGCGTCTGGCCGCCGGTGCCGTGCACGGTGAGCGGGTGGCCGATCGCCGCCTGCATCAAGAAGCGGTTGAGGACCGTGCCGTAGTCGCCGTCGTAGTCGAAGCGGTTGATGAGCCGCTCGTCGAGCACCGTCTGGGGCGTCTGAGTCCCCCAGACGATCCCTTGGTGGAGGTCGGTGACGCGCAGCCCGTCGTTCTTCGCGTAGAAGGCGAAGAGCAGCTGGTCGAGCGTCTTGGTCATGTGGTACACCGAGCCGGGGTTGGCCGGGTGGAGGATCTCCCGGTCGATCTCGCCGTCGGGGGTGGGGACCTTCACCGTGAGGTACCCCTCGGGGATCGGGGCCGAGCCCGACCAGCCGTAGCCGTAGACGCCCATCGTGCCCAGGTGCACGACGGCGACGTCGAGCCCCGAGGCCACCACCGCGACGAGCACGTTGTGAGTCGCGCGCACGTTGTTGTCGACCGTGTAGCGCTTGGCCGCGACCGAGCGCATCGAGTACGGCGCGGCCCGCTGCTCGCCGAAGTGGACGATGGCGTCGGGCGCCAGCTCGCGGATGAGGGCCTCCAGCCGGTCGTACTCCTCGGCCAGGTCCAGCCGGACGAACCCGATCTCCTTGCCGGTGAGCGTCCGCCACACCGCGAGGCGCTCGCCGATCGGGCGGATGGGGGTCAGCGACTCGACCTCGAGCTCGAGGTCGATCACCCGACGGCTCAGGTTGTCGACGATCGTCACGTCGTGACCGATGTCCGACAGGTGCAGTGAGGTGGGCCACCCGCAGAAGCCGTCTCCACCGAGGACCAGAACCTTCATGACTCTCCTAGCAATGGCGTCGCCGGTCGTGGCCCGTCCCGCGAGCGGGCGACGGCGTCCCTCGACTCTACCCCCGGCCCCCCGACCGGTCCCGTGTCCCCGACCGCCGCGTCGGCCTTGGCTAGGGTGTCGCCCGAGGAGGGCTCGTGGGACCAGTCCAGGCGGTACGCACCTGCTTCACCAAGTACGCCGACTTCCGGGGCGCGGCGACCCGCCCGGAGTACTGGTGGTTCTTCCTCTTCAACCTGGTCGTGTCGGTGGTGCTGAGCTCGGCCCACTCGCCCCTGATCTCGACCCTCTACTCGCTCGCGGTGCTCGTCCCGGGCCTCGCGGTGATGGTGCGCCGCCACCACGACGCCGGACGCTCGGGCTGGTGGGCGTTCACCATCCTCATCTGGCCCTGGGCGCTGGTGCTGCTCGCCTACCCGACCAAGGCCCACAACAACAAGTACGTGGCCGGGCGCGGCGAGGCCGGGGTCACCGAGGCCTCCCTCCAGGGGGGCGCGAGGTACTGCCCGGTCTGCGGCAAGCTGCGCCTGCCGGGCCAGACGTTCTGCTCGGGCTGCGGCGCCAAGTTCGACGACTAGGCCTCGTAGGACGCGCGCCCGTTTGGGTATCGTCGGCCCATGACGACACGCTCCACGCCCCCGTTCCGCGCCGACCACGTCGGCAGCCTGCTGCGACCGCGTGCCCTGCTCGACGCGCGCGCCGCCCACGCCGCGGGCCGGCTCGACGACGAGGGCCTGCGCGCCGCCGAGGACGCCGCGATCCGTGACGCGGTGGCCCTCCAAGAGGGGCTCGGCCTGCGCGCGGCGACCGACGGCGAGTTCCGCCGCACCAGCTGGCACATGGACTTCATCTACCAGCTCGTGGGCGTGCGCACCACCGACGAGACGATCCAGGTCCCCTTCAAGAACGCCCAGGGCGAGACGGCCTTCACCTCGGCCGCCCTGGCGGTCGACGGCCCGATCGGCCTCGAGCACACGATCTTCGGCGACGCGTTCAGCTTCTTGCGCTCGACCGTGACCACGGCGACCCCCAAGCTCACGATCCCCTCGCCGAGCATGGTTCACTACCGCGGGGGCGCGGCGGCCATCGACCCCGCGGTCTACCCCGACGTCGAGGCGTTCTGGGACGACCTGTCGGCCGCCTACGCCGAGGAGGTCCGCCGCCTGGGCGCGCTCGGCTGCACGTACCTCCAGCTCGACGACACGTCGCTCGCCTACCTCAACGACCCGGCCCAGCGCGCCATGATCGCCGGTCGCGGCGACGACGCCGAGCACCAGCACCTGCGCTACATCCGCCAGATCAACGCGGCCCTCCGGGACCGCCCCGAGGGCCTGTTCGTCACGACCCACTCGTGCCGAGGCAACTTCCAGTCCTACTGGGCCGCCGAGGGCGGCTACGACTTCGTGGCCGAGGCCCTCTTCGGCGAGCTCGACGTCGACGGCTTCTTCCTCGAGTACGACGACGAGCGCTCCGGCGGCTTCGAGCCCCTGCGCTACGTGCCCAAGGGCAAGGCCGTCGTCCTCGGGCTGGTCACGACCAAGCGGGGCCAGCTCGAGTCCAAGGACGACCTCAAGCGGCGCATCGACGAGGCGGCGCGCTTCGTCGACCTCGACCAGCTCTGCCTCTCGCCCCAGTGCGGCTTCTCCTCGACCGTCGAGGGCAACTCGATCACCCTCGACGACGAGGTGGCCAAGCTACGCCTGGTCGTCGAGACCGCCGCCGAGGTCTGGGGCTAGCCGGCCAGCTCGGCGAGCGCCTCGTCCTCGAACGAGAGGTCGAAGTCGGCGTCGTCGCGCCGGCTCCGACCCGTCACCGCGACCAGCGCCACCGCCGCCAGGGCGAAGAGCGAGCCGACGCCGTAGGCGACGTGCAGTCCGTGCACCAGGGAGTCCAACCGACGGGCCGCCGCGGCCGGGTCGGCCGAGCCGCCGAACTGGGCGTGGCCGGTCGCCGTGGCGAAGACGTTGACCAGCACCGCGAGCCCCAGGGCCGCGCCGAGCTGCTGGGAGACGTTCACCAGACCCGAGGCCGCGCCGGCGTCGGCCGGGGTGACGCCCTCGAGCGAGAGCGAGGTGAGGGTCACGAACGACAGGCCCGAGCCCGAGCCGATGAGCACCAGCACCCCGGCCACGTCGAGGTAGCCCCAGGTCGGGGCGATCCGCGAGGCCACGAGCAGCCCCGCGCCCACCAGCGCCGCGCCCACCAGCACGATCGTGCGCGGGGCGTAGCGACGCACCAGCACCCGACTGGTCAACTGCGAGGCGAGGAAGATCGACACGGGCATCGGCAGGAAGGCCAGGCCGGCGCGCAGGGGTGAGTAGCCCTGGACCTCCTGGAGGAACTGGGTGAGGAAGAAGAAGACGCCGAACATCCCGGCGTAGATCAGTCCGCGCGCCGCGTTCGCGCTCGAGCGGGTCACCCCCAGCAGCAGGCGCAGCGGCACGATCGGCTCGGCGGCGCGACCCTCGATCCGCACGAAGGCGACGAGCAGCGCGGCGCCCGCGATCAGCGGGACGAGCGTCGCGGCGCTCGCCCAACCCGACGCGCCGGCCTCGACGAGCCCGAGCACGAGGCCCGTCATGCCGAAGGTGGAGGTGAGGGCGCCGGCGACGTCGAGACGCCCGGTGCGCACGGGCGTCTCGGCGACCACGACGCGCGCGAGGAGGGCGACGACGACGCCGATCGGCACGTTGACGAACATCACCCACCGCCACGAGACCAGCTCGGTCAAGAGCCCCCCGGCGACGAGACCGATGGCCCCGCCGGCGGCGGACACCGCGGTGTACATGGCCAGGGCCCGCACCCGAGCCGCCCCGGGCGCGAAGGCCGCGGTGAGCAGCGAGAGCGCCGACGGCGCGGCGAGGGCCGCGCCCACCCCCTGGAGGGCCCGCGCGACGAGCAGCGTGGTCGAGCTCGTGGCGAGCCCGCCGAGCATCGAGCTGAGGGTGAAGAGGGCCAGTCCCGCGAGGAAGACCCGGCGACGCCCGAGGAGGTCGCCCGCGCGCGCACCGAGCAGGAGCAGCCCGCCGAAGGCCAGGACGTAGATGTTGAGGACCCACGACAGACCGGTCCCGGAGAAGCCGAGGCTGGCCTGGATGTGGGGCAGGGCCACGTTGACGATGGTCCCGTCGAGGACGACCATCAGCTGAGCGGCCAAGATGATCAGGAGGTACACGGAGGGCCGCGCCAGCAGGCGGCCGAACGCGCCGCGGGCCGGGGCCGGGAGCGAGGTGACGGCGGTGGACATGAACGACCTTTCTGGGGGTACCATGGAACCGGAAGGTTCCTCCGTCTATTATACGGAGGGTCCCTCCACTTGATGCACCCCGTCGGGTGCGCGCGGGAGGAGTGGCCATGACCATCCAGGACGAGCGGGCCGAGAGCCCGGGCCGGGCCCAGCGCGCCGACGCCCGGCGCAACCACGACCTCTTGCTCCAGGCCGCCCGCGAACTCTTCGACGAGGAGGGCGACACCTCCATGGAGGCGATCGCCAAGCGCGCCGGGGTGGGCATCGGCACCCTGTACCGCCACTTCCCCAAGCGCATCGACGTCGTCGAGGCCGTCTACCGCGACGACGTCGACCAGGTGGTGGCCGTGGCCGAGCGCGACGTCGCCACGCTGACCCCCTGGGAGGCCGTCGACAGCTTCCTGCACGCCTTCGTCGCCTACGCCTTCGGCAAGCGCCGGTTCCTGACCGAGCTGCGCGAGGCCTTCGAGAAGAACCCCGAGCTCAAGTGCGACGCCCGCGAGCGTCTCGAGGCGGCGATCCGTCTCGTCGTCGAGCGCGGCCAGGCCGCCGGCGTCGTGCGCTCCGACGTCACCGGCGACGAGGTCTTCGGCCTCCTCGGCCCGATGTGCACGAGCGCGTCGCTCACGCGCGCGCAGTGCGACCGCCTCGTGGGGATGGTCCTCGACGGGCTCCGCCCGCCGGTGACGCGCTAGCGCCGCGCTCGGGCCGCCGTCCAGTCCGGCGGCCGCTTCTCCAAGAAGGCGGCGATGCCCTCTTGGGCCTCGGCCCCCAGGGCGGCCTCGGCCATGACGGCGGTCGCCAGTCCGTAGGCGTCCTCCACCCCGAGGTCCATCTGTTGGTAGAAGGCCCGCTTGCCGATGGCCTTGGACTCGACGCCCCCTCGGGTCACCCGGGCCACCAGGGCGGCGGTCGCCTCGTCGAGGTCGTCGTCGGGCACGACGCGATTCACGAGTCCCCACGCGAGCGCCGTAGCCGCGTCGATGGGGTCGCCGCTCATGCCCATCTCGAGTGCGTGCCGGCGCCCGACGACCCGGCCCACCGCCACGAGCGGCGTGGTGCAGAAGAGGCCGCCGTGCCCGCCCGGGGTCGCGAAGGTCGCCCCCTCACTCGCGACGGCGAGGTCGGCCGTGGCGACGAGCTGGCAGCCCGCGCCCGTCGCGAGCGCGTGCACCCGCGCCACGACCGGCTGGGGCGTCTCGCGGATCGCGCGCATGAGACGTTCACAGCGGTCGAAGAGACCTCGGACCTCGGCGGCGTCCCGGCCGGCCATCTCCCCGAAGTCGTGCCCGGCGCTGAAGAGTCGGCCCTTGGCGGCGAGCACGACCCCCGTGGCGTCGCTCGCCGCGACGGCCACGAACGCGTCGGTGAGCTCTCCCATCATCTCGGCCGTGAGGACGTTGAGCCGCTCGGGCAGGTCAAGCCAGATCGTCGTCGTCGGTCCCTCGCGCTCGACCAGCACGGTGCGGTACTCGCTCACGTCACCTCGCTCTCGCCCCTCACGCTAGGGCCGCCGCGGCGGCCGCGCACGGGCGGCCCTCACCGGGGCCGCCAGCCCGCGGGGCAGCGGGGGTGTTGCCCGCGCACGCGTCGCACGGACCTCCCGCGCGCGCACGTCAGGGTGACGACGCGCTGCGCGGTGGGGGCCCACCGGTCACCGCGACCGTCCACGGCGTCGAGACGATGCCGTGGACGACGACCCGTAACGTTGAGGGGCCGTCCGGGGCGCTCGCGGGCAGCACGAACGTCGTCGACCCGGGTGTCCCGGTGGCCACGGACGGGCCGGTCGAGCCCGACATGAAACTCGGCTCGTGCGCGATGAGGCGCCACGGTGACGTCACGGCCTGCGCCCCGAGCGGCATGAACGTCGTTGACACCACGAGCGACACCACACCATCGAGCCGCGCGCGCATCATGCCTCCGGTCTGGGTCGAGACGTTCGGGTCACCCCAACGAACCCGAATTCGCGGCGAGGAGCCGGGCGAGCCGGACTTCTCCCAGGGTGTCGAGGCTCTCGCGTCCGTCGTCGACCTTCCAGGTCTTCGCTCCTCGCGGGGGCGCGGTCGACTCCGGCGAGCCACGGCCGTGGCGGCGACCCTCAACACGTTGCGGTGCTCGGGGCCGCGCTCGGCGCTTCTCGGTGATCGCGCGTGGGGTCTTCGCCCCGCCCGCGGACCTCGCGCCCGACCGCGTCGTCGTCGTGACGGGCTGAGCCCGGAGCCGTGACGTCGTCGACGGTACGATGCGCCGATGAGACGCTACGCCATCGACCCGGTGACGCTCGTGCGCCCGGTCGACGAGGGCGTATCGCTCGGCCCCGACCTCCAGTTGGTCGGCCCCAACCCGCTGCGCAGCGACGCGCTCGCGATCCTGCTCTCGCGCACGCGCGACGGACGCACGAGCGAGCGAGCGGCGCTCGAACTGCACGAGCGGATGACCGAGCTCAGGATCCGACTGCTCGGCGACCGCGTCTCGCGCCGCACCGCGTGGGGCTTCGCGGTGGCGAACGACTGGGACGACCTGCGTGACGCGGAGTACCTCGCGGTCGCGAGGCTCCAGGCCGACGCCCTCGTCGCGGGCGACCCGCGCCTCGCGAAGCGCGCCGCGGGAATCGTCGAGGTCGTCGACTTCGCGGTGCTGAGGGCGTGAGCCGAACGGGCGGGTGCGCGCCGGGCGCGCACCGCTGGTGCGGCTGGAGGGATTCGAACCCCCGACCCTCGGTTCCGTAGACCGATGCTCTAATCCGCTGAGCTACAGCCGCGTGCGACAGGTCTCACATGCTAGCCGTCCGGGGTCAGGGTCGGCGACGGGGGTGCGAACGACCCGCCGAGCCGTGCCGAGGT
This sequence comes from Actinomycetes bacterium, assembly GCA_021831035.1. GTDB lineage: Bacteria > Actinomycetota > Acidimicrobiia > Acidimicrobiales > RAAP-2 > RAAP-2. The sequence continues at coordinate 113,085 of JAKBNL010000001.1, read as the reverse complement.
CGGGACCCGTGAGTCGACCGGCCGGGGCCGCGACGCCGCGAGCGCCACCCCACCCACGCGTCCGCCGAGCGATCGGCGGACGCGTGGGTGGGGTCACCATCGGTACCAGCGGCCCCGACGGCCGACCCGCTCACCCCGGCCGACGGCAAAGCCGACCAGCCAGAAGAGCAGGACGACGACCGCGACCCACCACAGCACGTGGATCGCGAAACCCAGGCCCCCGAGCAGGAGGGCCAACAAGAAGATGATGAGGACGGGCATCGTGACTCCTCGTCGAAGGGCTAGTGAATACGGTCGTCGCGTCGCACGACGTTGCCCTGACCGTCCTCGATGACGGTCTCGCGGTGGCGGAAGCCGGTGCGGTTCATCGTGGCGATCGCGAACGACACGACGAACCCGACCGCGCCGACCACCATGAGGATCACCCCGACCGTGCGCACGTCGAACCCGTGCTGGTAGGGGCTGGCCGTGACGGCGAAGTCCAAGATGGCTCCGACCGCGAAGATGACAATGCTGGAGATGACACCGCTGATCATGGGAATCCTCCTTCCTCGCCCCGCGCGCCGAGCGGCCTCGGCCCGCCACGGGCGCCGGGTGTCTCGAGGGGACCACGCTACGCAGCGAGTCTCACAGGGGCCTTAGAGGGGGCTGGGCGTCGTCTTTGAATTGTTCTCCCTGATCCGAGGGTGTCTATACCACCCCTCTACCATGCGGGCATGACCACGCTCGACCTCGACCGGCTCCTCGACGCGGCCGAGCCCGCCATGGTCGAGATCCGCCACGACCTGCACGCCCACCCCGAGCTCGCCTTCGCCGAGCACCGCACGACCGGGGTCGTCACCGCGCGCCTCGCCGAGCTCGGCTGGACGCTGCACCCCTCACCCACCGCGACCGGGGCGGTCGCCACCCTCGTGGGGGGGAGACCCGGTGCGCGGGTGATGCTGCGCGCCGACATCGACGCGCTGCCCGTCGAGGAGGCCGTCGCGGTGCCGTGGCGCTCGGTGGTGCCCGGCGCGATGCACGCCTGCGGCCACGACGTGCACACCGCGGCCCTCCTGGGGGTGGCCGAGGTGCTCGCGCGCGCCCGTGAGCACCTCGCCGGCGCCTTCACCCTCGTCTTCCAGCCGGCCGAGGAGGCGATCGGCGGGGCGCGCGCCATGGTCGCCGGCGGCCTGCTCGAGGACCACCCGTCCGACGCCCTCGTGGGGGCGCACGCCACGTCGGTCCTGCCCGTCGGGGTCGTCGCGACCCGGCCCGGGGTCCTCATGAGTCGCGGCACGCTCTGGCGGATCCGGCTCGAGGGCGTGGGTGGCCACGGCGCGATGGCCTCGACCCGGGGCAACGTGCTGCTGGCGGCGAGCGCCCTCGCCCCGCGCCTCGGCGAGGCCGTCGAGGGCCTCGTCTACGACGGGACGGCCTGCGCCTGCTCGGCCGGGGTGCTGGCCGCGGGCACCAAGGAGAACGTCGTGCCGACCCGCGCGCACCTGGCCGGGACGCTGCGCACCTTCACCGAGGACCAGTTCGACGAGAGCCGTCGCCGCCTCGCGGACCTCGTCGCCGGGCTCGCCGACGAGTTCGGGGTCCGCGCCGTGCTCGAGGTGACCGACTCGACGCCCCCGGTGGCGAACGACCCGCGGGTGACGGCCGTCGTGCGCACGGCCGCCGGCCGCCTGCTCGGGTCCGACCGCGTCCTCGACGCCCCGCCGGTCACCCCGAGCGACGACGTCGCCGAGCTGCTCGCCCGGGTACCGGGCTGCTACCTGCTCGTGGGCGGGGCGCTCGCCGACGGCACCTCGGGCATGCACCACAGCCCCGACTTCGCCCTCGCGGACGCGATGTGCCGGGTCCAGGCCGGAGTGCTCGCGGCCGGGGCCACGGCCCTCGGCTCAGGCGAATAGCCGCGCCGCGCCGCGCAGCGGCGCGTCGTTGCCGTTGATCACGACCCGGTAGGGGTGGCCCTCGAACAGGGCCGGCGTGACCCGGCGCGCGTTGCCGCCGGCGAAGTGGACCGAGGTCGCCGAGAACTCGGCGGCGAAGCCGTCGGCCGCCGCGACGAGGGCCGTGAGCCACGTCGTCTCGTCGTGGGCGCGCCCCCGCTCGCCGAGGGTCTGGTCGTAGGTGCGTCCGTCGCGGAAGACCTCGGCCCCGACGTCACGCACCTTCTGGAGCGTCCCGTCGCGGGCGAGGGCCAGCCCGCAGCCGGTGCCCAGCGTGAGGACCAGCTCCACGCCGTCGGGGCCGACGCAGCCGAGCGCGGCCAGGGTCGCGTCGTTGACCACGCGCACGTCGCGGCCCGACCGCTCGCGCAGGGCGTCCTGGAGCGCGAAGCCCCTCCAGCGGGCCTCGAGGTCGGGGTCGACCTCGGTCGTGACCCCGCCGGGTCGCGACAGGTTCCCGGGGCGCACGACGCGGCCGCCGCGGAACTCCCCCGGGAAGCCCACCCCCACCCGGCGGCACCCGCTGCGGGTGATGCGCTCCTCGACGAACTCGACGAGCCGCTCGGGCGTGCACGGGTAGGGGGTGGGCCGGCGCCGCGGGGTGCGCAGCAGCACCCCGTCCTCGTTGACGTGGGAGAACTTGATGTTGGTCGCCCCGATGTCGACGGCCAGGATCTGGTCGGCGATCAAGAGGCTCTCGTAGGCCACCCGACGATGGTAGTTACCGGGGCCGCGCGCCCCGGAGCCGCAGGGCGCGCTGACGCCACCACGGCACCAGGGCCACCTCGTGCACGGGCCGGTGGCCCGCGACCACCACGGCCCGGCCCGGTCGGCGGGTGCGCAGCCCCCCCGCCGCGCGCGCGGGGGGGCGTCCCTCCCGGCTCGGTGCGCCCGTCCGCTCGCGCGGCGCGAGCTCGGGTAGGTAGCGCAGGGCCGAGGGGTCGCTCAGCCCCGCGAGGACGACACGCGTGGCGTGGTTGTTCACGATCGTCATCGCGCGCTCCCCGAAGCGGGCGGACAGCTGGGCGAAGTCCTGGACCACGGTGACGAGGGTGACCCCGAGCCCCGACACCGTCGCGGCGACCTGGTCGAGCTCGTCGAGCGAGGCGACGTGGGCGGCCTCGTCGAGCACGACCAGCAGCGCCGGCGCGTCGCCGCGTTCGCTGCGGCGCTGCTGGAGCTCGAGCACCCGTCGGAGCGCCCCCCGGAAGAGGGGCTCGTAGTGGCGCTGGTCGGCCCGGGGCGCGCACAGGTAGAGGGTGTGGGGGCCCTCGAGGACCGGCCCCACCCGGGCGAGGGGCTGGGGAAACTGCCAGGGCGCGAGCATCGCCTCGGCGGTGGTCACGACGCCGTCGACGGTGCGCCCGTCGTGACCGAGCAGGTCGGCCACCAGCGTGCGCGCCGGACCGGGTCGGGCCGCCCGCACGTAGCCCTCGAGGTCGCCCGCGACGGCGGCCGCGACCGCGAACACCGTCTCGCCGCGCTCCAGGGCCAGGGTCATCACGCCGGCCACGAGCTTGGCCGCCAGCGCGTTCCAGAACTCCGCGTCGGGCCGACCCGACCCCAGGGTGAGGTCGCGCGCGGCGCGCAGCGCGCCGCGCAGGTCGCGCACGCCCTCGAGCGGGTCCCAGGTGAGACCGTCCTCGCGGCCCGGCTCGAGGGTCTGGACCTCGCCGAGGCGCGCGCGCCACGGCCGCGTGGCCGCCACGACGTCGCCCTTCACGCTCGCCACCACCGCCGGCCCGCCCCAGCGCAAGAGCGCCGGCACGACGAGTGAGGAGGTCTTGCCCGACTGGGTCGGCCCCACCACGAGCAGGGCGCCGCGGGACCCGAGGCGCACCGGCGGGCCGAGTCCCACGCCCGCGACGACCCGCCGGCCGAGGTAGGGCCGGTCGTTCACTCGCCGCGGGCCATGGCGGCGTCGGTGGCGACCAGGGCGCGGTCGCGCTCGTCGGGGGTCACCCGCACGATCGAGCGGAACGGCCCGTAGCGCACGAGGGCCGTCCCGCGCGCCATCGAGGTGAGGTAGCGCTCCTCGAGGGCGCTCAGACCCAGGGCCTCGCGCATCTCGGCCGCCTCGTCGGGCGGCTGGCGGAAGAGCCAGGCCGTCTCGCACTCGCGCAGCAGGCCCCGGGCCCGCTCGAGCTGGGCCGTGCCGACGTCGCCGCTCGCGCGCACGTCGCCGAAGCGGTGCACGACCAGCAGGTGGGCGAGGCCCCGGGCCCGCGCGAGCTTCCACGAGCCCCGCAGCCACGCCAGCGCGGCCGGCTCGCCCAGCAGGGCCCAGGCCTCGTCCAGGACGAGGTAGCCGGTGGTCGTGGCGTCGCCCACCACGCGCTGGGCGGCCGCCACCACGCTCAGCGCGGCCAGCGGGAGCGACGCCGAGGACCACTGGGCCGAGAGGTCCACCACGACGAGGGGCCCGTCCAGGGCGAGCGGCGGGCCCTCACCGTCGAACAGGCCCGCGAGGTCGCCGTCGACCAGACGGTGGAGGCTGAGGGCGAGGGATCGCCGCGCCGAGGGCGCGTCGTCGGCGAGGTCGGCGGCGAGCGCCTCGAGGAGGGCCCGCAGCACTCGGCGTGGGCGCGTCGGCGCGACGCTCGACCACAGCCGGTCGAGGGCGTAGTGCTCCTCGTCGCGCAGGGCCGACCCCTGGGCCCCCGCGAGCAGGGCCCGCACGAGGTCGCGACCGTCCTCGACGCCGACCGGGTCGCACCAGCCGTCGACCCCGAGCGCGACGGGCTCGACGCCGTGGGCGCGGGCGAGGTCGCCGTACTCGCCCTTGGGGTCGACCACCACCACCCGCCGGCCCCGACGCAGCGCCCGCACGACGGTCATCTTGACCACGGTGCTCTTGCCCGCGCCGATCGCGCCGGCGACGACGACGTTGGGGTTGGTGACGAGCCCGCCCCGGTAGGCGTCGACGGGGTCGAGCGCGAAGGGGCCACCGAAGACCGCCCGTCCGAGGCTCTCGCCCGAGAGTCCGGGACCGGCGTCGTGGGCCGGCACGCGCAGGTCGACCAGGTCGCGGGTCGTCGCCCAGTGGGTGGCGGCCCGCCCGACGCCCCGACCGCGCACCGGGGCGCCCGGCAGCGCCGCGCGCAGCCACGTCGCCTGTCGCCCGACCCCGGACTCGAGGCGCAGTCCCGACTCGTGGGCGTGGCGCCACAGCGCGGCGGAGCGCCGGTGGAGCTCGTCGAGGTCGCTCGCGCGCACCACGAGGTAGACGGCCACGCGCACCAGGCTGCGCCCGCGCGCCACCTCGGCCTCACGCTGGGCGAGCCGGGCCATGGCCCGGGCGGCGCGCGCGCTGCGGCGAAAGCCCAGGGCGCGGCCCACGGCGTCGTCGGCGTCGACCCGGTGGGCGGCGCGCGCGGCCAGCCGCGTCCCCCGGCGGGTGCCGACCACCTCGTAGCGCACCGTCACCTGGACGGGCGTCTCGGTGCGCAGGGTCCGCTCGAGCAGCGCCACCCCGGGGACGACGGCGCTGAAGTCGCGCACGCGGTAGACCCGGGTCACCCCGTCGGCGCCGCGCAGGTGCGACGGGCGCTCGTAGAAGACGACGTCGCGACCCTCGCCCGGACCGAGCGCCGCGACGAGGGCCCCGGACGCCGGTGCCCACCCCTCCGGTGGTCCCGAGCCCGGCGGGGCCGCGAGCAGGGTCCGGCGCGACGGCGTCGCCGTCACGTGCACGGTGACGACCCGGTCGCCCCCCGCGCTCGCCGCGTCGATCGCCACCGCGAGAGCGTGGGCCTCCTCGAGGTCCGCCCCGGTGAGGTCGAGCCGACCGCGGTGGCCAAGCTCGTAGGCCGAGAGCGCCCACGCCGGCGCGCGGTCGGCCCAGACGAGGACCTCGTCGTCCAGGACGAGCCCACCCACCACGTGACGGTGGCGGCGCCCGACGAAGCCGACGGCGATCGCGGTCACCTCGGCCACGGAGAGCCCGCCCGCGACCGGGACCGCCGCGACGACGAGCGCGAGGCCGACGACGGCCACCAGGGGACGCAGGGGTCCGCCGAGCAGCGCCGCCGCGAGCAGCGCCACCCCCACGAGCGGCGCGACCACCTGGTGGGGCGCGAGGCCGGCGAGGCGCGCACGCGCGTCGGCGTCGCCCAGGCGGACCTCAGTCATCCCAGTGCCACCCCACGACCGGGCCGAGCCGGTCGCGCAGGTAGGCGACGTGCCCCGTGCGCACCGCACGCTCGCCCACCACCGGGGGCGCCGGTCGCGGCGCGTCGGGGTCCCACTCGGGCAGGGTGACCTCGCCCACGCCCTCCCACAGCGGGATCCCGAGGTCCCTCGGGCGCTCGGGCGGGCCGGGGTCCTCGACCTCGGGCGCCGGGACGAGGGTGCGCAGCCGCCCCGGCCCGGGTACGCCAGCCGCCCGGGCGGCACGAGAGCGCAGCCCCTCGAGTCCCGCGAGCGCCGTCGACTCCATCACCGGCACGAGGCGCAACAAGACGAACGGCGACGCCGTCGCCAGCCAGAGGGTGACGGCGCCGGCGACGACCGTGGCCATCGACGGCGTCGTGAGCTCGGTCGTGCCGAGGGCGAGGGTGACGACGATGACGAGCTTGCTCGCGGCCACCACCGCGAAGGTCTCGGCGAGGCGCCACCCCAGCCGGCGCAACGAGGGCAGGGCGCACAGGGGAACGACCACCGGCACGACGGCCAGCAAGAGGGCGAGCGCCACCGTGCGCACGACGAGCTCGCACCACACGAGCATGGAGCCGGCGATGAGGAGGGACGCGATCAGCCCCACCGCCGCGCCCGGCACACCCAGGGGCACCACCGCGAGGAAGCGCGCGAGCGCCGCGACGTGGGTGGCCACGTGGGCGGCTGAGACGGTCGACGCCTGGTCGACGGCCTCGAGCACCAGCCCGCCGACGGGCCGGGCGAGCACCACCCCGGCGACGCACGCCGGGGCGACGCCGAGGTAGGTGCGCCACAGCGCGCCGCTGTCGCCGTGGCGCAGCGCCTGGAGGGTCGCCACCGCGAGACCGACGACGAGCAGCACCGGGGCGAGGGGCTCGAGGGCCGAGAACTCCCCCCGCGAGGCCGCGAGCACCTGGTCCGGACTCCCGGTGGACCCCAGCACCGCGGCCAGGCCGTGGACGATCCACTGGACGGCCCCCACGACCCACGCGACGAGGAGCGTGAAGAGCGACGACGCGCCGCCCCTGAGAACTCCCCCGGCGCACGCCCCCGGGCTCAGGACGCAGCTCACCCCGCCCATCAGTGGACCCGGAGTCCGGCGTGGAAGAAGAAGTTCACGAGGGCCGGGGCGGCGCCGATGAGCACGGCCGCCACGAGGGAGGCGACGACCGCCCGCCGCCCCTGGGCCGACTGGTGCATGTTCTGGGTGTGGCTGCCGAGGGCCCACAGGGCCGCCCCCAGCAGCAGGGCGACCAGGGCCGCGATGAGCGCCCACGACGCCAGGCCGTCGGCCAGCTGCTGGAGGGCCGCGCTGCCGGGCAGGGCGCTCGTCGAGGGCGAGAGGGTGACGTCGGCGATAGGCACGGGACCTCGTTTCTTCTCGGGCGCCCCAACGGTCGGCCGACGCCGCGCCGTGGTCTGCGAGACTGGGCCCGTGCTCCTCGCCTCGCTGAAGACCCTGGTCGATCACTGGTCGCCCGTCGAGCTGTACCTCCTGGCCGCGGGCGTGCTCGTCGTCGGACTGCTGCTCGGGGCCCTCGTCGTTCGCCTGCGCGGCCACCGGGCCATCGCCCAGCGGCTGAACGCGCTGGCCTCGCGCCTGGCCGTCGAGGCCCGGCCCGACGACGGGCGCGTCGAGAGCGCCCTGTCGTTCCTCGAGGAGGTGACGGGCGAGGCCCACCACGCGGTGAGCGAGTCGAGCGCCGAGACGGTCCGGCTGCGTCGCTCGCTCGACACCCTCCCGTTGGGTCTGGTCCTGTGCGACGAGGCCGGGTCGGTGGTCTTTCGCAACCACCAGGCCGAGAGCCTCATGGCCAGCCGCTACGGCGAGGCGATCGCGGCCCAGGCCGTGACCGAGGTCCTGGCCGAGGGCTGGACCCACGGCACCGCCGAGCGAACCGTCGACATCTTCGGGCCCCCGCGGCGCACGCTCAACGCGCGCGCCAGTGTGATCGACGACGGCCGCCGGAGCCTCGGGGTGCTCGCCGTGATCGAGGACGTCTCGGAGCGCCGTCGACTCGAGGAGGTGCGCCGGGACTTCATCGCCAACGTCAGCCACGAGCTCAAGACGCCGATGGGCGCCCTCGGCCTGCTCGCCGAGACGCTGCAGTTCGAGCGCGACCCCGCGGTCGCCCAGCGGCTCGCCGAGCGCATCAACGCCGAGGCCTTCCGGGTGAATCGGATCATCGAGGACCTACTCGACCTCAGCCGCATCGAGGGCGAGGGCTCGCCGACCCGCGAGCCCGTGTCGGTGTCGCTGCTCGTCGCCGACGCCATCGAGCGCATCCGCACCGCGGCCGAGCAGCACCGGGTGCGCATCGACTTCCAGGAGCCCGACGAGACGGCCGTCGTCGTCGGCGACCGTCGCCAGCTGACCTCGGCGGTCCACGCGCTGTTGGAGAACGCCGTGGTCTACTCGCCCGAGGGCGGCGTCGTGACCCTCACCGTCGCGCGGCCCGACCCCTCCGACGAGGGCACGCCGTCGGCGCCCGCGGTGCGCATCGCCATCGTCGACCGGGGCATCGGGATCCCGGCGAAGGACCTGGAGCGGATATTCGAGCGCTTCTACCGCGTCGACCCGGGCCGCGCGCGCGAGACCGGGGGCACGGGGCTGGGGCTCTCGATCGTGCGCCACGTCGCCCAGAACCACGGGGGCACCGTGCTCGTCGACTCCCGTGAGGGCGAGGGGTCAACCTTCACCCTCGAGCTGCCCCTCAACGCGACGTGACCCGCGAAACCGAGCGCGTCCGCGTCCTCGTCGTGGAGGACGAGGAGTCCTTCGTCGACGCCCTCACCGTCGGCCTCTCCCGCGAGGGCTTCGAGGTCGCGGTGGCGCGCGACGGCCAGGAGGGGCTGGCCCTCTTCCACGAGCGACCCGTCGACGTGGTGCTGCTCGACCTCATGCTGCCCAAGATGTCGGGGCTGGACGTGTGCCGGGCGATGCGGGCGGCCTCCGACGTGCCCATCATCATCGTCAGCGCCAAGGGCGAGGAGGTCGACATGGTCCTGCTGCTCGAGATCGGGGCCGACGACTACGTCACCAAGCCCTATCGCCTGCGCGAGCTCGTCGCGCGCATCCGGGCCGTGCTGCGACGGCGCGGCGTCCACGAGCCGATGCCCCCCACGGCCGAGATCGCCGCCGGTGACCTTCGCATGGACGTCGACGCCCGGCGCCTCTACGTGCGCGGCGAGGAGGTGAAGCTGCGCAAGAAGGAGTTCGCGCTCCTGCGCCTGCTGCTCGAGAACCCCGGGCGGGTCCTCACCCGCGAGGTGCTGATCGACCGCGTGTGGGGCAGCGACTACGTCGGCGACACCAAGACCCTCGACGTGCACATCAAGCGTCTGCGGACCCTCATCGAGCGCGACCCGAAGAACCCCGAGCGCATCACCACGGTGCGCGGTGTGGGGTACCGCTTCGAGTCGGCTAGCCCCGCGGGGCGATGAGCCGCCGGCCGCCGAGGTAGGGCGAGAGGACCTCGGGCAGGACGACGCTGCCGTCGGCGCGTCGGTAGGTCTCCACCAGCGCGGCCCAGATGCGCGCCCAGGCCAGCGCCGAGCCGTTCACCGTGTGCACGAAGCCCAGCGTGCCGTCGGCGCGCCGGTAGCGGACGTTGGCCCGACGGCCCTGGAAGTCGGTGAACCAGCTGACCGAGGAGACCTCGAGCCACTTGTCCACCCCGGGGCTGTACACCTCGAGGTCGACCGTGTAGGCCGAGGCCGTCCCCAGGTCCCCGGTGCACAGGGTGAGGAGCCGGTAGTAGAGGCCGAGCTCGCGCAGCAGCCCCTCGGCGCGCGCGAGGACGTCGGCGTGGCACTCCTCCATCTGCTCGGGCGCGCAGTAGGCGAAGAGCTCGACCTTGTCGAACTCGTGCACCCGCAGCAGCCCCCGCGTGTCGCGTCCGGCCGCCCCGGCCTCGCGCCTAAAGCACGGGGTGAAGGCCGTGAGCCGGATCGGGAGCTCCGCTTCGGGGATGATCTCCCCGCGACGCAGCGAGGTCAGCGGGACCTCCGCGGTGGGAATCGCCCACAGCCCGTCGCGCTCGATCGCGTACATGTCGTCGGCCGACTTGGGTAGGTGGCCCGTGGAGAGCATGGTCTCGGTGAGGGCGAGGCTCGGCGGGCGGATCTCCTCGTAGGCGTCGGCGTGTCGGTCGAGGGCGAAGGCCGCGAGCGCCCGGATGAGGCGGGCCCCGTCGCCGCGGTACAGGGGGAACATCGAACCGGCCAGGCGCGCGCCGGCCTCGAGGTCCAAGATGCCCAGCTCGGCGCCGACCTCCCAGTGCGCGACGCGCTGGTGCTCGGCGTACTGCGGCGGTGGTGCGCCCTCGTCGAGGCCCGGCCACCACCGTCCGGTCTCGACGTTGTCGGCGTCGTCGGCGCCGTCGGGCACCCGCGGGTCGGGGAGGTTGGGCAGCGAGAGCAGGATCTCACGGAGCCGCTCGGCGACGCGCTCGGTGTTCTCGCGCGCCACGCGCTCCTCGTCGCCGAGTGTCCGGCTGGCGGCCGCCAGCGCCTCGGCGCGACCGTCGTCCTTGCGACGGCGGGCCTCGGCGACCTGGCGCGAGAGGTCCTTCACCTCGGCGCGCAGCCGCTCGGTCTCTTGGAGGAGCTTGCGGTGCTCGAGGTCGAGGGTCACGAGGTCGTCGATCGTCTCGCCCGCGACCCCCCGGCGACCGAGGGCCGACTTCACGAGCTCGGGCTCGCGGCGCACCAGCGTCAGGTCGATCACGGGTCCAGGATACCGACGCGTCGTCGGTGGCCCCGGGGCCCGGTAGGTTCGTACCCCGTGAGTCACGCGCTCGAGGTCACCGGTCTCGAGGTCGCCTTCGGTGCGGTCCGCGCCCTCGACGGCGTGTCCCTCGACGTCGACTACGGCGAGGTGCTGGGCCTGCTCGGGCCCAACGGCGCCGGCAAGACCACGCTCGTGGAGACCCTGCTCGGCTTTCGCTCGCCCACCCGCGGCACGGTGCGCGTCCACGGGCTCGACCCCGTGCGCGACCACGCGGGGGTCGTGGCGCGCACCGGGGCGCTCCTCCAGCGCGGCGGGGTGTGGGCGCCGATGGGCCCGCGCGACGTGCTGCGCCTCACCGCCACGTACTACGACGCGCCGCGCGACCCCGATGAATTGATCGACCTGCTCGACCTCGAACGGTGCCGGCGCACACCCTGGCGGCGCCTCAGCGGGGGCGAGCAGCAGCGCACGCTGCTCGCGCTGGCCCTCCTCGGCCGGCCGAAGGCCCTCGTGCTCGACGAGCCGACCACGGCGGTCGACCCCGAGGGTCGCCAGGTGATCCGCGACATCGTCGCCGCCGAGCGGGAGCGGGGCTGCGCGATCCTGCTCACGACCCACGAGCTCGCCGAGGCCGAGCGTCTCGCCGACCGCCTCGTCGTGCTGCACCGCGGCCGCGTCGTCGCCGAGGGGACCGTCGACGACCTGGGCGGCGAGCCCGAGATCGTCCTCGAGGTCGATGGTCCCCTCGACCCGGCCCCGCTGGCCGCCCGGCTCGCCGTCGAGGTCCGTCTCGACGGCGAGGGCCGACTGCGGATCGCCGCGGCCTCCACCCCCGAGCGCCTGGGCCAGGTGAGTGAGTACCTCGCCGGCCTCGATCGGACGGTCCTCTCGCTACGCACCCGCGCGACCCTCGAGGAGCGCTACCTCGCCCTCATCGCCGAGCGTCGGGCGGGCCGGCCGTGACCGCGCTCCTCGCCCAGGCCACGGCCGAGGTCCGCATGACGCTGCGCCGGGGCGAGACGCTCCTCGTCACCCTGGGCCTCCCCGTGCTGCTCCTCGTCTTCTTCTCGCTCGCCCACGTCGTCTCGACGCCCGGGCCGTCGCGGGTGGATTTCATCGCGCCGGGGATCCTCGCCCTGTCGGTCCTGTCGACGTCGCTCGTCGCGCTCTCGATCGCCACGGGCTTCGAGCGCTCGACGGGTGTCCTGCGCCGTCTCCACGTGACCCCGCTCGGACGGCGCCGGCTGATCGGGGCGAAGATCGTGGCCGTCCTCGTGACCGAGGCCATCCAGGTGCTCGTCCTCGCCGCGGTGGCCCTGGCGCTCGGCTGGCGGCCCCACGGGGGGGTGTTGGGGGGGCTCGCGGTGGCGCTCGCCCTGGTCCTGGGGTCGGCCGGCTGCGCCGGCATCGGGCTCGCCCTCGCGGGCCGGCTGCGCGCCGAGGTGAACCTGGGGGCGGTGAACGGCCTCTACATCGTCCTGTTGCTGGTCTCGGGGATCGTCGTGCCCCTCACCTCGTTACCCGGGGCGCTCGGTCGGGTGGTGGTCGGCCTGCCCGCGGGGGCCATGGCCGAGGCCCTGCACCGTGCGCTGGGCTCGGGCGCGGCGCCCACCGTCACCGACTGGGTGGCCCTGGTGGCCTGGGCGGTCGCCGCGCCCCTGCTCGCCGCGCGCACCTTCCGCCTGGACTAGGGGCCGACCACCCGCTCGAAGGCCCGGGCGAAGGCGTCGGTCGACTGGGCCACGCCCGAGCAGCCGTCGCGCCCGCGGGCACCGGGGCAGCGCCCGTTGTCACGCTGGAGCGCCCAGTACGACAGGGCGTAGAGCCCGCGGGCCCGGGCGAAGGCCACCAGAGCGCGCGCGTCGGCGAGGGAGAACGTCTCGGGCCGACCGCGGTCGTCGAGGCCGATCATCACGGTGAGCGCGACTCGCGACCACCGGACGGCCGCGGACGCCCGCGGATCGACCCGGGCGAGCAGGCGCACCACGCCGCGCGCGGCGGCCTCGGCCGCCGTGGCCATCGCGTGGCGCCGGCCGTCGAAGAAATCGAAGGCCATCGCGTTCACCACGGGGTCGAGGGAGGCGTAGCGGCGCACGAGCGACACCGCACCCGCCGTCAGTCCCGTGGGGTCGGCCGGCACGGTCAGCGAGACGACGAGGCGCCGGTGGTGGGCGGCGTAGTAGCGGCGCAACAGCTCGAGCGCGCGGAGCCTCCTCGTGACGCTCGCGGGATCGCCGAGCGCCCGGTCCTCGACGTCGAGGTCGAGGTAGGGGGTGCGGTACGCCTCGAGGGCCGCGAGGTAGGCACGGAAGACCCCGCGCACCGAGGGGCAGGCCATCGCCACGTCGGTACCGGCGTGGTCGGCGCTGTAGCCGCCGAAGGAGACCACGACCGGCCCGCGGAAGCCGCGCAGCGACGCCGCGAACGTCGAGAGCGGCGTCGAGGGCTCTCCGTTCCACGCCACCTCACAGGGCCGCCGGGGCTCGCTCGAGACGAAGGCGAGGGTGACCCCGGGCAGGTGAGCCGCCGCCACCGCGAGGGCCGGAGTCGGCGGGGCGAAGGTCTCGTCGTAGGGGACGAGCAGCGTCGCCCCGGCCCGTCCCGCCCCGACCAGGCCCACGAGGGCCACCGCCGCGAGGACGACCCCGGCGCGCACCTCAGCGGGTGAGCGCGGCGATACCCCGGGCCAGGGCGGCGTCGGAGATGGCCCCGAAGTGCACCCCGCGCACGACGCCGGCCGCCGAGACGAACACGGTCTCGGGCAGCGTCGAGAAGCCGAAGTCGCCGCTCGCCACCGTGCCGTTGGCGTCGACGGCCACCGGGTCGGGGAAGCCGGCGCGGGCGACGAACCGGGTCGCCGCCGCGTTCTGGTCGTTCGAGTCGACGCCCACGACGGACACCCCCGCCGGCGGGTGGGCTCGGAGGTACGCACTGACCCGCGGCACCTCCCCCTTGCAGGGGGGGCACCAGCTCGCGAAGAAGAGCAGGACCGTCGGGCGATGCCGGGCGTAGGGCGCGGCGACGGTGCCCCCGTGCAGCCCGGCCAGGGAGAAGTCGGCGGCCCTCGTGCCCACGAGGGCCGAGGAGGGGTGCGTCGCCGCTCCCCCGGTGACCTTCCCGCCGGTGAGCGCCGAGACCACGGCGATCAGCGCCACGGCCACGACGACGCCGATCCCGATCGAGACCATCATCATCGGCGACGGCTTGCGCCGCGGCTCAGTGGTGCCGGACGACGACATCGACCGCCATCAAGATGAAGAGCGCGGACAGGTAGGTGATCGAGAAGTGGAAGAGCCGCATCGCCTCGCCGACGTCGGCGCGGTCGTCGCGGGCGTGGCGGTAGAGGCGCAGGGCGTAGAACGTGAAGAGGCCGCCGAGCACCGTCGCCGAGAGGGCGTAGACCCAGCCGAGGTGGGCGCTCGGACCGATGAGCATCGTGAGGGCCCACATCAGCACCGAGTAGACGAGGATCTCGAGGGTCGTGCGCCGCAGGGACGCGACGACGGGCATCATCGGCACGTGGGCCGCCTCGTAGTCGTCGCGGTAGCGCACCGCCAACGCCCAGAAGTGGGGCGGGGTCCAGATGAAGATGACGAGGAAGAGCAGGAACGGCGTCCAGCCCAGGGAGTTGGTCACCGCGGCCCAGCCGATCAGCACCGGCACCGCTCCGGCCGCGCCACCGATCACGATGTTCTGCCTGGAGCGCCGCTTCAGGATGATCGTGTAGATCACCACGTAGAAGGCGGCGGCGGCCATCGCCAGCCAGGCGGACAGGGCGTTGACCCACACCGCGAGGGTCACGAAGGCCAGCGCCTCCAGACCGGTCGCGAAGAGCGCGGCGGACCGCGGCGTCATGACCCCGGTGACGAGGGGGCGATTCTTGGTGCGCTCCATCACCGCGTCGATGTCGCGGTCGATGACCATGTTGAACGCGTTCGCCCCGCCGGCGGCGAGCGTGCCGCCCACCAGCGTCGCCAGCGTCAGCCACAGGCTCGGGATACCGTTCGCCGCGACCACCATCGTCGGGATGGTGGTGACGAGCAGCAACTCGATGATGCGCGGCTTCGTGAGGGCGAGGTAGCCGCGCAGCACGTCCGAGAGCGGGCGGGCCACGGTTACCGGGACGGTCATGGGCGAGAGTCTAGGTGGCGGGGTTTTCTCTAGGCTAGGGAAGTGCTCGACTCGCGGCGCCGCGTCCCGAACCCCGTGTTCCGCTGGTTCGCACTGGCCTCGTTCCTGGGCTCGATCCTCTCGGTCCTGACCGGAGCGGCCGTCCGGCTCACCGGGTCCGGGCTGGGCTGTCCCGACTGGCCCACCTGCTTCAAGGGTCGGGTGACCGGCTCGATGTCGATCCACCCCTTCATCGAGTACGGGAACCGTATGGTCAACGCGAGCTTCATCCTCGTGATCGGCGCGACCGTCCTGGCCGCCTGGTTCCGTTCCGAACGGCGCCGGGACCTCGGGTGGCTCTCCCTCGGCCTCGTCGCGGGCGTCGTGGGTGACGCCGTCCTCGGCGCGTTCGTCGTCTACTCCAAGCTCAACCCCTACCTCGTCGCGCTGCACATGGTGCTCTCGCTCTCGATGGTGGTGCTGGCGGCGACCCTCTACCATCACTCCAAGTACCTCTACGGCCCAGGCCGGCGCGCCGACCGGCGCGACCCGTGGTTCTCCCTGCTCGCCCGACTCCTGTGGATCCCCTTCGGCGTCCTCGTCGCGACCGGGACGGCGACCACCGGCTCGGGCCCCCACGCCGGAAACGCCTCGGGCCAGCTGGTAGCCCGACGCCTCCCCTTCGCCCTCTCCTCGGCCGCCTGGGTCCACTCGGTGGCGGCCGTCCTGTTCATCGGCCTCGTCACCGGTCTGCTCGCCGCGATCTGGCGCAGCGACGCCCCCGCGCCCTTGAGGCTCGGTGTGCGCCGGCTCGTCCTCATCTCCCTCGTCCAGGCGGCGATCGGGCTCACCCAGTACCTCACCCACCTGCCGGCGTGGCTCGTGGAGCTGCACATCGCCGGGGCGACCTCGCTCGCCATCGGGGTCACCCAGTTCAACCTGCGCCAGGTGGCGCGCGACCGCGAGCCGGGGACACGACGGGTGCCGGCGATGACGTCTCCCCTGGTCACAGCGTAGGGGGGTCGCACCCCAGCCGGGGATCCCGATAGCGTGGCGCCTTGAGCACGACGCCTTTACCCGGGCCCCGGCGAGCGCGCCCGACGGCCGCCACGGGGGCCCGGTGAGCCCGGCCGTCGGGCTGACCCTCGCCGTACTCACGGTGGCGGCCTTCGCGGCGCCCCTGGTGGCCGAGCGCACGGGCGTGCCCGGACCGGTCCTCGAGCTCATCCTGGGCCTGGCGCTCGGCTTCGTGCTGCCGACCAGCACGACGGCCGCCGGCACGTTCATCGGGACCCTCGGCTCACTGGGCTTTCTCATCTTGATGTTCCTCGTGGGCGTCGAGTTCGACCTGCGCCGGATCTGGCACTCGTCCAAGACCGCCGTCGCCGTCGGCGTCGGACTCTTCGGCCTCTCGCTCGCGATCTCCGAGGCCGTGCTCGGCCGCGGTCTCAACGCCTCGGCCCTGTGGGTGGTGAGCGGTGCGGCGACCTCGGTCGGGATCACCGTGCCGGTGCTCTACACCCAGGGTTGGCTCAAGAACCGCTTCGCCCAAGAGGCGATCCTCATCGGGACGGTCGGGGAGTTCTGCTACGTCATCGTGCTCAACGTCATGAGCGTCGCCCCGTCGCGGGGCCTCAACGCGACGATCCTGCTCGCCTCGGGGCGCACCCTGGCCGCGGTGGGAGCGGCGCTCGCCCTCGGCTACGCGGTCCGACGGGCGCGCTCGGCGACCCCGCACCACTTCCGGCGCTGGTACCGCCGCGACGACCCCATCGAGGTCGGCCTGCGCGGGACCTTCGCCCTCCTCTTCCTGCTCGTCGCCGCGAGCGCCGTCGTCCACATCGCCCTCGCGATGGGCGCGGTCCTCGCCGGCATCGTCTTTCGCCACGTGATCGGTGAGCCCCGGGCCCTCATCGAGCGCCTCACGAGCGTGGCCAACAGCTTCTTCATCCCGCTCTTCTTCCTCACGGTCGGGGTCCAGACGCCCTTGCGCCTGAGCCTCGTGGTGCTCGCGCCACTCGTCGGCGCGGCCATCCTCGTCCAGAGCGTGCCCCGCCTCGCGCTCCTGGGCTACTTCGCGTGGCGCAAGATCCCCCCGCGCGAGGGACTCGCGGGGAGCCTGCTCTTGATGGCGCCGCTCACCATGCTCGTCACCACCGCCGAGATCGGCGAGCGCACCGGTCGACTCGGTCCGCACAACAGCGCGGCGATGATCGTCACCGCCGCGCTCTCGGCTCTCGTCTTCCCCGTCGCCGCGCGTCGCCTCCTCGTGCGGGGCACGTCCGACGACGACGTCGTACGCTCCTGAGTAGGGACTTTCGACCCACGGCCTGATAGACCACATTGTGCCAAAGGTCCCTACGGGGACTGAGGAGCGAACGAGAAGACTCCTTTGCGACTGAAGGGAGGACGTGATGGCCGAGACTCTGCTCGCGGCACTCGTGTCGTTAGATGGACCGGGCCACTATTTCCACTGGCACTGGATCGACATCTCCTACGCCAACCTCACGGTCATCGCACTGATGGTGGCGACGTTCGTGGCGGCACTGTTCGTGCCGTTCCCGGGACGGCGCCACAAGAAGGAGACGAAGTGAGCTCGACCGAGATCGACCGCCAGTGGACGACGCGCCTGCGCCACCGGGTGGCGCACCGTCTACCCCCGGAGAAGATGCTGCCCGACACCCAGCCGGCCTACGTGGCCTCGTGGATCTACGTCTTCGGCGTGACGACCCTGTCGGCGCTCGCCGTGGTGATCCTCTCGGGGTTCATCCTGGCCCTCAAGGGCCCGCAGTGGTGGCACGCCTCGGGAATCGGCCACTTCGTCAACTCCCTGCACTTGTGGAGCGTGGAGATCTTCTTCTTCGCGATGGTCATCCACCTGTGGGGCAAGTACTTCATGGCGGCCTGGCGCGGCGGACGCTCGCTCACCTGGGTCACCGGCGTGGTCACGTTCCTCGTGTCGATCGCCACCGCCTTCACCGGCTACGTCAGCCAGACCAACTTCGACTCCCAGTGGATCTCGACCCAGGCCAAGGACGGCATCAACTCGACCGGGGCCGGGTCGTTCTTTAACGTTCTGAACTTCGGCCAGATGCTGATGTGGCACATCGTGCTCCTGCCCCTCGTGGCGGTGGTGCTGACCGGCCTGCACGTCCTGATGGTGCGCGCCAAGGGCGTCGTGCCGCCCTTCGAGGAGAGAGAGGAAGCGCGATGAGCGACAGTCCCGACGTCACGGTCGCCCCCTGGACGGGCCCCCAGCGTCCCTACGACATCATCAAGGAGGGCACCATCGCCTTCCTTGTCGTCGCGATCCTCACGATCGGCCTGGCTCTCGTCTTCAGCTCGCCCGACGACCCGCAGGTCACCGTGCAGCAGTGGTCGAACAAGGCCCCGGTCGACTTCGCCCAGACGGCCCTCACCGAACTGAACGGCACCTCGGGCACGGCCCAGTACGGCGCGCCCTACAACACCGCCTCCTCGGGCCAGCACCTCGGACCGCTCACGCTGGCCAAGTGGCTCGGCGCGACGATCCCGGTGAACACGGTGCGCGACTTCGTCCTCAGCCCCCTCGAGTCCCAGCCCGCCACACCCCCGCTCTCCACGGCGCTCGCGCAGTGGAAGGGTGCCAGCGCCAGCCAGCGCACGACCTGGGTCAACGCCTACACCAAGGCCTCGACCAAGATGACCTTCACCAACGGGACGGTGTCGGTGCCGACGACCGCGGCCGGACCGGTCCCGGTGATGATCAACTCCCTCGAGCAGATGGCCCGCTCGGGTGCGCTCGACCAGGCCCTGGTCACCCAGAACGGCTTCTACACCTCGAATTTCACGCTCCCGCTCCTCTTCCTCGCCGACGGCTCGTACCTCGGCGACCTGGCCCAGCAGCGTCACCTGCTCGGCACCCAGTGGGGGATGATGAACGAGACGGGCAACTACCCGGGCCAGGCGTGGCTGTGGCTGTACACGTTCTGGTACCAGGTCCCGCCCTTCTCGACGAGCGCGAACGCCGACGTACAGGTGTGGGGGATCATGATGCTCCTCTCGCTGCTCCTGCTGCTCGTCCCCTTCATCCCCGGGGTGCGCTCGATCCCACGCTGGACTCGCGTGTACCGGCTGATCTGGCGGGACCACTACCGAGCCCAGCGCGCCTAGTCGACCGTGGGGGCGCCCTCGCGCGGGGCGCCCCCACGGCGCTAGCCTCGGGCGGTGAATGACGAGGGGGTCCTCGACCCGTCGCCGACCCCCCTGGAGGCCGCCGAGCCCCTCGCCGCCCCCTGGGCCGACGCCGGGCGGGCGCGATCGAGGCGACGGGCTCGCTCGTGGGTCATCCTGCTCGTCGCGGTCGCGGTGGCCTCGGTGCTCGTGCGGGCCTACGTCGTGCAGACCTTCTACATCCCCTCGGGCTCGATGGAGCCGACGCTGTGGCCGGGCCAGGGCATCGTCGTCGACAAGCTCGCCGCCGAGTTCGGCACGATCCACACCGGCGACGTGATCGTCTTCCGCGCCAGTCCCGCCGTGGCCCAGGACTGCGCCGAGGCCACGCCGGACCTCGTGAAGCGTGTTATCGGCCTGCCCGGCCAGACCCTGTACTCCGAGGGCAACACGATCTACGTCAACTACCGCCCCCTCGCCCAGCCCTGGCCCCACTCCGGCCCGCTCGAGCCGGCCATCGGCGCGCCCCAGAGCCCGATCGTCGTCCCGCCGGGCCAGTACTTCGTGCTCGGCGACAACGAGCCGACCTCGTGCGACAGCCGGTACTGGGGGTTCGTGCCGCGCTCGGCGATAATCGGCAAGGTCGCCTGGCGCGTCTGGCCGCTCTCGGCCATCGGCGGTGTCTAGCGGATCGTCGCGTGAGGCACACTCGCCGGTCGAGGGGGCGGGGCCCCTTCGGACTCCGATGGTGACGCCCCGACGCCACGACCTCAACGAGCAGTTGACGTGCTTCAAAACCTTCACCGGCCTCGCTCACCGGCTCGGCGCGACCCAGGTGCGCACGGCCGACGCGACGATCGGTGAGGACGGCGAGAGAGTGGTCCTGCGCTTCTCGCATGGTCGCTTCCCCAACGTCCGCTTCGGTTACCGGGCCAAGCCACCCGGCGAGGACGACGATGAGGGGCTCTGGCTAGCCGAGGAGCTGGCGACGGGCGCACTCGACCGGATCATGTCCGACTCCCCTCCGCCGACCGATCCCACCGGCGTCACGTGGCTCCGACTGGACGGGCAGGTGCTTCGAGGCGACCCCTAGGCCCAAGCGGCGACGGCGTCCCATCCACTGCCCCACGCACCGTGGGCGGATAGCCCTCCCGCGCACCGCGCGTCCGACGTTCACCAGCGCGAACGCCGGGCCCCCATCCCGGCGAGTCGGCCTCGCTAGAGGTCAATCCCCTCACCGGGCGCGTCCTCGCCGACCGGTCCGTCCACGGCCTCGCGCCACGTGGCGCGCAGGCCGTCGGGGTCCTCCTGGGCCGCAGTCCGCCACTCCCAGTCCGGATCGCCGTCCCAGTCGACCTCGTCCCGGGGCGCGCCGAGTGACCCCTCGTCGAGCCCGCGGCGGAAGACGCCGCACCCCACGACGGTGAGGTGGCGGAGCGGCCCGGCCAGGGTCATCGTCGAGGCGCCGAGCCCGCCGCACTTTCAGGCGATGAACCGTCGCACCCGCTCGAGCTCACCGACGAGGGTCTGCGCCTCGTCACCGGCGAGCGGGGGTTCGACGGGGACCTCACCCACGGCGCACTGGAGGCACCGCCGGGCGCACCGCGAGGTCCCACCCGCTCTCAACCCCCCGTGGACCGAGCAGGGCGCTCGAGTCACCCGGTGGAGACGATGGGGATCGAACCCACGACCTCAGGCTTGCAAAGCCCGCGCTCTACCAACTGAGCTACGTCCCCGGGCCCCCCACTGTACCGACGGCGCCGTCGGGCGGGCGTTGGCGCGACCGTCGACGGTCCACTCGCTCGAGCTCTCGCTCGACGTCGGCCCAGTGCAGGGGGGACTCCTCGGGCGCCACGCCCGACTCTCGCGCCCGGGCGATGATCGCGAAGGCCAGGGCCCAGAGCGGGACGTACGCGCCGAACTTCGCGACGAAACCCGCGACCTGCTGGTCCGCGACGGCGCTCAGGTGCACGAGCGCACGTTGGTCGTGCAGCGCGGGATAGAGGGGGTGGCGCGAGAAGATCCACACGAACGAGAGCGCGGTGACGAGGACCGACCCACCGAAGAGGTAGCCGGCGCGACCCATCGGCGAGAGCCTCGTCGTCCCCGGGGCCGCGTCGAGCACGGGCAGCCAGAAGACGACCCCGACGACGAGGTCGGCGAGCACCGTGAGCGCCCTCACCCACGTGTGCTCGGCGCCCGCGTCCACCACCGGCGAGGTGAGCGAGGCCGTGCCCACGACCGTCACGATCGCCAGGGCCACCCCGGGCTTCGCCGCGACGCGCGCCACGGCATCGACGGCGGCGGGCCGCGTGAGCCGGGCGGCGAGGTCGAAGGGCATCGAGCGCACGAGGAGGGGTGCGACGAGCAAGATGACGACGAGGCGCTGAGCCGTCGCGACGCTCAGCGACACGCTCGCGGCGAGGTCCCCCACGGGCCACAGCACCACCCCGGCCAAGGCGGCGAGGCCGAGGCCGGCCCGCCGGCGGTGGCGGGCGTCACGTACCGCCACGAGGTGCGCGACCCAGGCCGCAAGGATCGCGAGGGCGGTGACCGCGTGCCAGTGGAAGGGCAGCAGCGTCCCCACCGCGTCACGGTAGCGGCCCGCGGGCCCGGTCCCGCTAGGCCACCGAGGGACGGTGCGTGGAGCGCCACCGCGGTCCGAACCGCGTGACGATCACCAGGGCCAACAAAAGGTCGCTCACCGCGATGACCCCTGGGTAGAGGACGCCGGCCGTCGTGAACACCTTGAGGGTGAGGACAGTGATCACGCAGTTCGCGCACCCCAGAAAGAACACCCAGTGGGTCTCGGACTCGGGGGCGAGCCACGACTTGCGGAACGTGGGCAGGGCGGCCACCTGGTCGGCAGCGATGAAGGCGACGAGCGCGATCGTCGCCTCGTGCACGAGGGCCCAGAAGACGACGCCCGCCACCGATATGACCCCGCAGACGAGGTCGAACGCCCCGAGGCGCCACACGGCGTTGCGGTCGCGGAAGGAGGCCGCGAACACGAGGATCGGGACGGCCCCGAGCGCGAGGGTCATCCACCTCGCCAGGCCGACGTTCTGCTGGCTCTCCACCCCGAAGGCGAGCAGCCCCTCAAGTCCCCACAGCGCCCAGGTCACCCGGTTCGGCGCGGTCAGCCCGCGCAGCGTGTCGCGGATGTAGCCGGCCGCACCGAACGCCGAGAGCGCGACGGCGAGGTAGACGAACCGAGGGTCGAGCACTGCCCCAGTCTGCCCGCCCGGGGCCGGGGGTCTGACCGCGCACCGGGTAGCGTTCGCCCGTGGACGTCGCCGAGTTCCTGGGCCTCGCGCGGCTCGACGAGTCGACCTGGTCCTTCGAGGTGGTGGACCGGCTCATCACGCCCGGGCGCTTCCTCTACGGCGGGTGCGGCCTCGCGGCCGGCCTCGTCGCCCTCGAGCAGGCGACCGCGCGACCCACGATCTACGGCGTCGCCCAGTACGTGGCCTTCGCCCAGCCCGGCGAGTCGGCCACCGTGTCGGTCGACCTCGCCGCCGTGGGCCAGCGCATCACTCAGGGTCGGGCGACCATTCGCGTCGCTGAGCGCGAGGTCCTCACCGTCGTCGCGGCCCTCGGCGCGGGCACCCTCGACGCCGGGTCGTGGGTGGCGATGCCGTCGGTCCCCCCACCCGAAGCGTGCCCGCCACGACGTTTCCACAGCCCGATGTCGGGCTCGGTCTTTGAGCACCTCGACGTGCGCGTCGCCCTGGGGAGGACCTTTGATCAGCTCGATGGCTCGCCCGGATCAGCCGACTCGGCCCTGTGGGTGCGCGTCCCCCACCATCTCGACCCCTCCGCCGGGACCCTCGCCATCGTCGGCGACCTGGTCTCGGGTGGAGCCTCCCAACCGATGGGTCGCCCGGTCATGGGCCGCAGTCTCGACAACACCGTGCGCGTGGCGAGCCGCGCCACGTCGGAGTGGATCCTCTGCGACATCCGCATGCACGCCCTCGTCGACGGCATCGGTCAGGGCATGGCCTTCCTCTGGACCCAAGACGGCGTCCTCCTGGGCACGGCCAGCCAGTCCATGGCGGCGCGGGCGATCGACCCCCAACGGGGCCTTTAGGCGCTGGTATAGATTGGTACGTCCTCGGGGCTATAGCTCAGTCGGTTAGAGCGCGTCACTGATAATGACGAGGTCGTAAGTTCGATTCTTACTAGCCCCACCACGAGGGATTCGGATAAATAGACCCAAACCGTTCGAATAGACGTTCGGGTAAGTGTGAGCCCTGGAAATTGGCCACCTGTCTGACAGGGCTCAGCCCAGTTCGCCGCTTTTGTCGGTCAGTTCCTCGAGTGACGCCGCGATGACGTTGAACTCGTCGAGGGCAGCCTCGTGCTGCTCGATGATCTCTCGCGCGAGGACCTCGGAAACTGGCAGGTCTGCGGCGTCCTGGAGGCCATCGTCCTTCAACCACCGCAGATCGAGGTTCACCTTGTCACGTGCCAGCAGGTCATCGTACGTGAAGGACCGGGAGCGCTCGGACTCGACTCTTTCGGAACGTGGCCTGCCGGCTTTGTAAAGGTCTACGAACTGCACCGTCCCGGGTCCCGTAGAGACTTTGGCCCGCCCCAGGAGTCGTTCTCTCTTTGGCGAGCACCGGGTCCACTCTTCACCCCATCTATCGAATTCGGACGGTCCGGCTGTCGGGGGGATAAATGGATTGCTACCAGTGAGACGTGGTCGAGCGACGAGAGTCCTCGTGAGCGATTGGAGAAGGCTTCGTTGAGGTCGAACATGGCGTCGGTCAGCTCGAGACGGGTGCGCCATCTCTTGCGGTCGCACAACTCGGCCCGCCTGCTTGACTAGACGCTCTCCACTATCGCGTTGACGAACGCATTGCCGACCGAACCGAAGGAGGACATGGGTCCCGCCCGCGCACGCGCTCGGAGTGTCCATGGGTGACCCGAAGTCAGCGATCTCCAGAGTCCGCGTCGGCGATGCCGCCGCGCCGAGCCGTGCGCTGAGGGATGGCCCCATCGAGGATGTTCACCACGAGCTGGGAGCTGAATCGAATCGGTGACCCAGATTACGATGCGCTGGGTGAGGCGATCAATCGCAAAGCCTCAGTCACACCTGCCTTCGCCGACAGCGCGTCGCCCTCTCTCTGCGGCGTGACGGACGTCGTGTCCAACCGCATCGTCGGCCACTCCACCGAATCGCGAACGTCGACTGCGCCCGCCGTGAACGTCCTGTGACGTCGTCGAGCGACGCAGACCTTGAGCAATGAAGGTGCCCCCATAGCGAGATTCCCAACTTCTACCGCGACGCGCCGTCTACGAGTTGCGTCGATCGGGACTCGATGGCCGCGTCGGCGCCGCGAATGAGAACGCGGCTACGAGGTCGTTCGACTCGCTACGCCAGCGCAACGTCGTCAGCCGCCGGCGCTGGGTAACCCGCGACGAGTTGCGCCCCACCACAGCGACCTCGATCGAGCGGACCTATCACCGCCGACGTCGTCAGCGCGGGATCCGCAGGCTCGCACCGATCGGGTGTCCGACCATCTCCAGGGATCCTGAAAGAGACCTCGGACTGTCAACCCACCTGATCGACTTGACCTGGGCAGCCCCGTCACACGCTGAGAACTCCACGGCACGGGACTCGTCTCCACTTCTCGCGCCCGCAGCATATCGACGGGGTTGGAGTCGCGGCCCCTGCACGGGAGCCTGCGCACGCCGCGAGGGCGTGCCGTGTCACGGCACCAGCGGAGAGCGTCGTGCGCCGTACCGCCGCCGTTAAGGTGACCACACTGCACGGTCCAGGCCCCCGCGCAGTGACGCTCGTATCGGACAGGGGGGCGATGACGATGGTGATCGCTCGTCGTCGACATATCGCTTGGTCCGCGTCGTGAGAGTCACGGCGAGGTCAACGCGGCGTTACCGCGACGCGCCCAATGCGTTCGCCCAGGAGTTGTTTGCGCCCTTGCCACCGCGATACGACGCACTCGCGACGCTGTTGTCCCTCGGCCAGGACCCTCGCTGGCGAGCGACCATGGTCGAACGCGTGGTCGCCAACCGACCCGCCCTCATCCTCGACGTCGCCTGCGGTCCGGGTGCGGTGACTCGACGACTCGTGAGGGAGACCTCGGCCCGGGTCGTCGGGCTCGACCTCAGCGAGCCGATGCTGCGCCAGGGTGAGGCCGTCATCTCGTCCGCGGGCCTCGGCGAACGCGTCGCCCTGGTCGTCGGTCGCGGAGAGCAGCTGCCCTTCCCCACCGCGACGTTCGACGCGCTGACCTTCACCTATCTCCTGCGCTACGTCGAGGATCCGGCCGCGACACTCGCGGAGCTCGCCCGCGTGGTCAAGCCGGGCGGTCCTGTCGCGAGCCTTGAGTTTGCCGTTCCCGAGCGACTCGGCTGGCGGCTCGCGTGGTGGGCCTACACCCGAGCGGTGCTCCCCACGGTCGGCTGCGTCCTCGGCGGGCGAGCGTGGTGGAACGTCGGGCGATTCCTGGGCCCGAGCATCTCGACGCACTACCGCCGCTTTCCCGTTCCCTGGACCCTGCGGGCCTGGCACGACGCGGGCATCGTCGACGTAGAGGCTCGCCGGATGAGCCTCGGCGGCGGACTCGTGATCTCGGGCATTCGATCGGACGACTAGTGACCACGCACACTCGCCCCATCCTCTCGCCCCAAGGTCCCGCCTACTACGCCGCGCCGAGGTTCCTGCAGTCGCGTCGGGCGCGCGAGTGGTGGACGGTGCTGCACCCCCCGTACACGGTGCTGCACCTCTCCCTCGTGACGATTGGCGCCTGCCTCAGCGCACCGACCAACGCGGTCAAGCTGGTCGCGACACTCGGTGCGTTCCTTCTCGCGGTCGGGGTGGGTGCGCACTCTCTCGACGAACTGCACGGGCGTCCACTCGCGACGACCATCCCCGGGTGGCAGCTCGTCGGCGCCTCGATCCTCGGCCTCGGCGGTGCCGTCGCCTTGGGCGTCGTGGGCATGATCGTGGTGAGCCCCTATCTCGCGGGCTTCATCGTGGTGGGATTCGGCGTTGCTCTCGCCTACAACCTGGAGCTGTTCGGTGGTCGTCTGCACACCGGCACCGTCCTGGTCCTCAGCTGGGGTGCCTTTCCCGTGCTGACCGCGTACTTCGCCCAGCACGGGACCCTCAGCGCGGGCGCGGTCGGAGCCGCCACCTTCGGTGCGCTGCTCACGCGGATCCAGCGACAGCTCTCCACGCCGGCGCGCGTGCTTCGACGTCGCACCCGGGCGCTCGACGGCACGATCGAGTACTTGGACGGGGAGTCGCGCCCCATCACGCGAGCGTCACTGCTCGCGCCCCTCGAGGACGCGCTGCGGACCCTGTGCTGGGCCGGGCCCGTCCTGGCCCTCACCCTGGCCGCCGTGCGGTTTTCCTAGCCGCGGGCCCCTGGCGCGATCGCGTCGGGTGCTGCGGCGCGGTGGGTGGCGCGGGGCCGCCGTTGTCCCGGTGGTCGCGGGTCTCCCCCGCGAGTCGGCGCCTCTCGCCGCCTCCAGCGAGCGGCCACCCGAGGGTTCGACCCCCGAGGGATCGACCCCCGCGTGATGCCCAGCACCCCACACGTTCCCGGCTCGGGGCCCCGCGCCGCGCCACTCCCTCCGCCCTCCCTCGGAGACCGACACCCGAGGAGTGCCCGAGCCATCTCGGGCGTGCCGCGAGGTGGCGAGACGACGCACGGGGTCGCCGGCGGGGTCGACCCGCGGCTCAACGGGTGCGTGCACCGTAGTCTGAGCGGGACCCTTCCTGCGGAGGCACCGTGCGCACCCCCTCACCCGATCGGACCCGCAGCGCGGTCGCAGTCCTCGTCCTCTTCGTCCTCGTCGTCGGTGGCGTCGTCTCCATGAGGTCGGTTCCCCTCGCCGAGCCGAGCACCGTCAGCGGGCTCCCGCACACGGCTCAGTCGTGGATCGTCGCCCACCGCCAGAGCCTCCTGCCGCGAGCCGCGGCCCAACCGGCGATCGTCGTCTACTACCGGCCCGACCACCGCCCGCTCGGCGCCTCGGCGCTCTCCTCGGTGCGCGCCAGCATCCCACGACTGGCCGAGACCGTCTCGTCGACGCCACCGCGCTCGGCGTCGGCGGCCCTCGGCGGGGTGGTCGTGTCAAGGAACGGCGAGGTGGCCGTCGTCACCCTGGCCGTCTCGACGGCACCCAGCTCGAACGCGGTCGCCAACCGCGTCCTCGCCCTGCGCCGGTCGCTCGCCCACCTCCACCCCCGCGGTGTCGAGACGGCCGTCACGGGCGGACCCGCCTTCACCGCTGACCTGGGACAGGTCTTCAACGGGGCCGACACGACTCTCCTCCTCGCGACGATCATCGTGGTGGCGGCCCTCCTCGTGCTCACCTACCGATCCCCCGTGCTCTGGCTCATCCCCCTCCTCGTCATCGGACTCGCCGACCAGGTCGCGGCCACGATCGCGGGTCACCTCGCGCCCCACCTGGGAGTCCGCCTCGACGGCTCGTCGACCGGTATCGCCGAGGTCCTGGTCTTCGGCGCCGGGACCGACTACGCGCTCTTGCTGATCGCCCGCTATCGCGACGAGCTCCGTCACGAGGCCGACCGGTTCCGAGCCATGCACCGAGCGCTCGGGCGCACCGCCGAGTCCGTCCTGGCCTCGGCGACCACGGTCACCGTCTCACTGGCGCTCATGCTGAGCGCCTCGGTGATGTCGGTGCGCGCTCTCGGCTTCGCCTCGGGCATCGGGATCGTCGTCGCCGCGCTCGTCGCCCTCTTCGTGCTGCCCGCGGCCCTCGTCGTCGCGGAGCGCGGCGCATTCTGGCCCCTCGTGCCGCGCGTCGGTGACCAACGTGACGCCGGACGGGTCTTCGCCCGCGTCGGGGCCGGCGTGGCACGCCGGCCCCGGACGGTCGCGCTCGTCGCGCTCGTCGCCCTGGCACTCGCCGCGACCTTCGGCGTCGGGACGAGGACCGGACTCTCGACGATCCAGCGCTTCACCGCGAGGCCCGAGAGCGTCGTCGGCCAGGAGATCCTGGCGAGCGCCTTCCCGGCCGGCCGCTCTGAGCCCGTGGTCGTTGTCGCCCCGACCGGCTCGAGCGACCGGACCGAGACGATCGCGCGGGCCGTGCCGGGCGTCGTCGGGGTGTCGAGGGGGCCGACCTCAGCGACCTGGGCCGAGCTCGACCTGACCACCGACGCGGCGCCGAGCTCGCCCGCGTCCTACACCCTCATCGAAGCCCTGCGTCACCGACTCGCCGCCACCGTGCCCCGGGCAGCCGTCGGCGGGGAGTCGGCGACCACCCTCGACCTCGCCCACTACCTCAATCGCGACGCCCTGCGCCTCTCGCTCCTCATCCTGCTCGTGGTGGTGGTCGTCCTGCTCGTGCTGCTGCGCTCGCTGGTCGCGCCCCTGCTCCTGCTCGGGACGGTCCTCGCCTCCTACTTCGCGGCGATGGGCATCGCCTGGCTGATCTTCCGCCACATCCTCGACTACCCGGCCCTCGACACCGGTACCGCGTTCTACGCCTTCCTCTTCCTCGTGGCGCTCGGGGTGGACTACAACATCTTCCTGACGGCACGAGCGAGGGAGGAGACCGAGCGCGCCGGACCGATCGCCGGGATGCTCGCGGCGCTGCGCTCGACCGGGAGCGTCATCACCTCGGCCGGCGTGCTCCTCGCCTCGGTCTTCCTTGTGCTCGGCGTGCTCCCCCTCATCACGCTCACCCAGGTCGGGGTCATCGTCTGCACCGGGGTCCTCCTCGACACCCTGCTCGTGCGCACCATCCTCGTTCCGGCCCTCGCGCTCGCCTTGGGGAGGTGGTTCTGGTGGCCACACCGGTCGGGGGTCGTCCCGGACGCCGACGTCGCCCCGTAGGGTCAATCCGGCCTCGGCGGGTCCGCTCGAGCGCACCCGCGGCTGACGACGACCCCTAGGCTCGATTCGCCCCTACGCAGCGTCCGTCCCCGAGGAGGTCCTATGCCCGTCGCCCCCGACATCACGCATCTCATCGGCCACACCCCCTTGGTGCGCCTCAACCGGCTCACCGAGGGCCTCGACGCCACCGTGCTCGTGAAGCTCGAGTACTTCAACCCCTCGGGCTCGGTCAAAGACCGCGCCGCCCTGGCCATGGTTGAGGCCGCCGAGAGAGACGGCCGACTCGCCCCGGGCGGACTCATCGTCGAGCCGACCAGTGGGAACACCGGGATCGCCCTGGCCATGATCGCGGCCGCCCGGGGGTACCGGTGCGTGTTCACCATGCCCGAGTCGATGAGCGTGGAGCGTCGGGCCCTCTTGCGCGCCTTCGGCGCCGAGCTCGTCCTCACCCCAGCCGCGGACGGGATGCCCGGGGCCATCGCGGCGGCCGAGTCGATGGCCCGCGAGCGGGGCGGCTTCATGCCTCAGCAGTTCGACAACCCGGCCAATCCCGAGACCCACCGCGTCACCACGGCCGAGGAGATCTGGGCGGACACCGGGGGCGAAGTCGATGTCGTGGTCGCGGGCGTCGGCACTGGGGGGACGATCACCGGGATCGCCCAGGGGCTCAAACCCCGCCGACCCGAGCTGCGCATCGTCGGAGTCGAGCCGAAAGAATCCGCCGTTCTCTCGGGCGGGCCGAAGGGCCCCCACCCGATCCAGGGCATCGGGGCCGGCTTCGTACCGGCGAACTACGACGGCTCGCTCGTCGACGAGATCATCCAGGTCGACGGGCCCCGCGCACTCGAGACAGCCCGAGCGCTCGCCCGCCGCGAGGGGCTACTGCTCGGCATCTCCTCGGGCGCGGCCGTCGCCGCCGCCCTCGACGTCGCCCGCCGGCCCGAGTCGCGCGGCCTCACGATCGTCGCCGTGGCCGCCTCGTTCGGCGAGCGTTACCTGTCGACCCCGCTCTTCGCCGGGCTCGCTGACGACCCGGCGTGATGCTCGCGCGACTCGCCGAGGACCTCACCGCGGCCACCGAGCGCGACCCCGCGGCGCGCTCGCGTCTCGAGGTCGCTCTCACCTACCCCGGGGTTCACGCCCTGTGGGCCCACCGGTTCGCCCACTGCCTGCACCCCCGCCACCCGCTGCTCGCCCGGATCGTCTCCTCCGCGGCGAGGGTCCTCACCGGGGTGGACATCCACCCCGCCGCGTCCCTCGGGCGCCGGGTCTTCATCGACCACGCCGTCGGCGTCGTGATCGGTGAGACGGCCGTCATCGGTGACGACGCCACCCTCTTCCACGGCGTCACCCTCGGCGGGCTCGGCCACACCCCGGGACGACGCCACCCCGTGGTGGGCGACCGCGTCCTGATCGGCGCCGGCGCGACCTTGCTCGGACCCATCATCGTGGGCGACGACGCGCGGGTCGGCGCCAACAGCGTCGTCCTGGCCGACGTGCCCGCGGGCGCGACCGTCGTGGGCTCACCAGCCCGCGTCGTGCGTTCGGCACCACCGCGAGTCAGCGACGGCGAGGGACCCCCACCCTCCGACTCCTGAAGCCTTCCGTCGACCCCGCGGCCCGCGGCGCGACGCACCCGCGTGAGAGGGTCCGGCGACCGCGAGGCGCGGGCGCCTAGCGCTCCCTCGCGCCGGCCCGGTCGGCGACGAGGTCCATGACCCCCTCGAGGGACAGCTCGGTCCCGGCGCGGCGGCCGCGCTCGAAACCTGAACCGAGGCCCTGCCGCAGCGAGGCCACGACCTCGTCGTACATCGCGCGCTCGCGGGGCGTCCAGACGTACTCGTAGGTGGCCCGCTCGTCGAGGAGGGCGTCGACCGCGCCGATGAGGGCGGCCGCCCTTTCGAGGTCGCCGCGGTGCTGGGCCGCCGCCGCGCCGGCCAGCGCGGCCGACCCAACGAGCCCCGTCATGGAGTCGTGACTCTTGATCCAGCGCACGATGGGCCTCAGGTACTCGTCGACCCGTTCGAGCTGGCCGTCGAGGGCGTAGGTCGTGGCGAGGTTCGTCGAGACGATCGAGTAGTGCCCCTGGGCGCCGATCTCACGGGCCAGTTCCAGGGCCTCGAGGTTGATCGCGAGGGAGGCGTCGAGGGGGCTCCCGTCCATCATGGCCGTGAGGCTGAGCTGGATGAGGACGGTGCAGACGTCGATCAGGGATCCCGCACGCCGGAAGCACTCGATCGCCCGCCGACGCCGCGCGTCGCCCTCACTCCACTCCTCGGGGGTCCCCGACGCGCTGAGGGGGAGTCGAGCCAGTACGAGGTGGGCGCTCCCGGCCACGACGTCGTCCGTCGACGTCGTGGCGAGGGACTCGATCCGCGCGACGTCGACGTCGTCGAGGCTCTCGCTGAGGCCCCGGCGGAAGTTAACCAGCCCCTGGAGAGCTCGCATCTCGGTCTCCTGGTCACCCGCTTCGCGCGCCACCTCCACGACCCGTTCGATGTCGCGCACGACCCCGCGCAGCGACCCCTCGTCGGCGATCCGCGACGAGCGCACCATGACGTCCTCGAACAGGATCAGCGCGCGCACCTCGTCGGGCGCCTCGTCGACGTGCTCGAGCGCAGCCGCGATGAGGTCACGGACGTCCACCCGCGCCGTCGACCCGATGTACATCGTCAGGTTCGCGAGGAGGCGCAGCCCGTCGACGGCGCGGTCCGGCCCGTCGAGGAGGAACAGCGCGGCGGCCCGCAGGTTCCCCCACTCGAGGTCGAACCGGTGCATCCACTCGGCCGTGCCCCCGTGGGTGAGTGCGACGCGCCCCTCGGCCGAACGGGCGAGGAAGTGGTCGGCGTGGCGGGCCCGCGCGTCGGTCACCTCGTCAGTGCCCTGCGCGACGAGCGCGTCCGCGCTGAACTGGCGAACCGTCTCGAGCAGCCGGTAGCGCACGGACTCGCGGTCTCGCTCCGCCCCCACGAGGCTCTTGGAGACGAGCGACCCCACGACCTCGTCGACGTCGAAGCGCTCGAGATCACCGGCGGCGCACACCGCCTCGGCGGCCGCGAGATCGAAGCCGTCGACGAAGACGGTGAGGCGACGCAGCACGCGCCGCTCGACCTCAGTGAGCAGGTCGTAGGACCAGCCGATCGTCGCGGCCAGCGTCTGCTGACGGGGCAGGGCATTGCGGCTACCACCGGTGAGCAGACGGAACCGCTGGTCGAGCCGGTCGTGGAGGTCGGTCAGCGACATCGACGCGGTGCGCGCGGCGGCCAGCTCGATCGCGAGGGGTATCCCGTCGAGGCGACGGCAGACCGAGGCCACCAGGCGCGCGCCGTCGTCGGTGAGGGTGAAGGCGCGATCGTGGGCCCGCGCCCGAGCGACGAAGAGGTCGATCGCGTCGTGTCCCACCACCTCGGCGACGGTCTCGGCGTCCGGGGGCGCCAGGCCCATCGAGCGCACCCGGACCACCTCCTCGCCCCCGACGCCCAGGGGTTCGCGCGACGTGGCGAGGATGCGCACGCGGGGCGCGCTGCGTCCGACGAGGTCGGCGACCTTGGCGACCTCGTCCACGACGTGCTCGCAGTTGTCGAGGATCACGAGTGCGTCCAGTCCCCGCAGGGCCCGAACCAGGGTTGCCTCGGGGGACTCGTCGGCGTCGAGCTGCACCCCGAAGACCGTGAGGACCGCCGGGATCACGTCCTGCGGGTTCGTCAGGGGCGCCAGTTCGACGAGCCACACCCCGTCGCCCGGCTCCTCGAGCAGCTCGGCGGCGGCCTGGAGGGCGAGACGAGTCTTCCCGGCGCCACCGGCTCCCGCCAGGGTGATGAGGCGAGACCCGCGGACCCTCGCCACCACCTCGGTGACCTCCTCCGCGCGCCCGACGAATGGGCTGAGCGAGGCGGGGAGGTTGTTCGCGAGCTCGGGGTTGTCGAGAGATCGAAGGGGTGGGAACGACGCGTCGAGGTCGGGTGCCACCACCTGGAAGATCGTCTCGGGCCGACCGAGGTCCTTCAGGCGATGCGGACCGAGGTCGACCAGGCCCACCCCCTCGTCCAGGGTCGACTCGACCAGCCCGGCGGTCGCGGCACTCAGCAGGACCTGGCCCCCGTGCCCCACGGCGGCGATCCGGGCCGCCCGGTGGACCTCGTAGCCCACGAGCCCGGTCTCGTTCTCACGAGCCTCCCCGGTGTGGACGCCGATCCTCACGCGCACCCGGACCCCGTCCGGCCAGGGGTGCGCGAGGAGCCGCCGCTCGATGTCGACGGCACAGCTCACCCCGGCGCTCGCCGACTCAAAGGTCGCGAAGAAGGCGTCGCCCTGGGTCCCCTCCTCCTGCCCGCCCCATCGGGAGAGGGCCTCGCGCACCACCCGATGGTGGCCCGCCAGGACGTCGGCGTAGGCGGCGTCACCGAGGCGACGCACGAGCGCCGTCGACCCCTCGAGGTCGCTGAAGAGAAAGGTCAGCGTGCGCGTGACCGCATGGTACCGGTCCCTCGGGCTCGGGCGCGGAAACGCTCGCGGGACCCTCCGGTCCGTCCAGGACCGACCCGCCCGAGATGCTGTCGTGACGGAGTCGTCCTCGCGGACCGGTTGTCGCACGCGGACGGCCCGCGACAGTGCCTCGCTCGCGGTGAGTTAGCGTCGGGGCGTCAGGAGGCAGCCATGGCAGCGGACCGCGCGACGATGACATCCCTCGAGCGAGAGAAGGCCTCGGTCTTCCACTCGTGGTCGGCGCAGGCGTCGATCAATCCGTTCATGGTGCGCTCGGCCGAGGGGGTCTACGTCACCGGTGAGGACGGCGAGCGCTACCTCGACCTCTCGAGCCAACTCGTGAACACCAACGTCGGCCACCAACACCCCCGCGTGGTCGCCGCGATCAAGGCGCAGGCCGACGTGCTCACCACCATCGCCCCCCAGCACGGCTACGAGAGCCGCTACCGCGCGGCCGAGCTCATCCTCGATCGCTCCTTTCCCGGCGCGGCCAAGGTCTTCTTCACCAACGGCGGCACCGAGGCCAACGAGCACGCGGTGCGCATGGCCCGCCTGCACACCGGTCGCAAGAAGGTCCTCGCCCAGTACCGCAGCTACCACGGCGCCACCGCGACCTCGATCACCCTCACGGGCGACCCCCGCCGCTGGGCCAACGACGACGGCACCGCGCCGGTCGTGCACTTCTTCGGTCCCTTCCTCTACCGCAGCGCCTTCAACGCCACGACCGAGGCCGAGGAGTGCGCGCGGGCCCTGGCGAACCTCGAGCGCACCATCGAGTTCGAGGGCCCCTCGACGATCGCCGCGATCATCCTCGAGACCATCCCCGG
This sequence comes from Actinomycetes bacterium, assembly GCA_021831035.1. Classification (GTDB taxonomy): domain Bacteria; phylum Actinomycetota; class Acidimicrobiia; order Acidimicrobiales; family RAAP-2; genus RAAP-2. The sequence goes on along the minus strand of JAKBNL010000001.1, from coordinate 78,845 downwards.
CACGGCCGGCATCATGGTGCCCCCGCCGGGCTTCGTGGCCGGCGTACGGGCGCTGTGCGACCGCTACGGCATCGTCTACATCGCCGACGAGGTGATGTGCGGCTTCGGCCGGGCGGGCGAGTGGTTCGCCTACGACCGCGAGGGGGTGCGACCCGACCTCGTGACCTTCGCCAAGGGCGTGAACTCCGGCTACGTGCCCCTGGGGGGCGTCGTCCTGAACGAGGCGATCAGCGCGACCTTCGCCGAGCGCGTCTACCCGGGCGGGCTCACCTACTCGGGCCACCCCCTCGCGTGCGCGGCGGCCGTCGCCACCCTCGAGGCCATGGCCGACGAGGGGATCGTCGAGAACGCCCGACGCATCGGCGAGGAGGTCCTGCGCCCCGGGCTCGAGGCGCTCGCCGAGCGCCACGCCGTGATCGGCGAGGTGCGGGGCCTCGGGGTCTTCTTCGCCCTCGAGCTGGTGGCGGACCGCGCGACGCGCGAACCCCTCGCCCCCTACGGCCAGAGCTCGCCGGCGATGAACGCCATCCTGGCCGCGTGCCGGGCCGAGCGGATGCTCGTCTTCGCGAACTTCAATCGGATCCACGTCGTGCCGCCGTGCACGATCACCGAGGCCGAGGCTCGCGACGGCCTCGCGCGACTCGACCGGGCGCTCGCCGCGGCGGCCCCCTTCTACACCGGCGACTGAGCCCGGCGGACCCGCGCCGTAGACTCGCCGGGGTGCCGCTCGACGCTCGCCGAACGTTCCGCGCGCCCAAGGTCCCCGAGCCCGACGCGTGGTTCTGGACGCTCAAGCTCCTCTCCACGGCCCTGGGCGAGGCGACCTCGGACTACTTCGTCCACCGCTTCAACCCCGAACTGGTCGTGCTGGTGGGCCTCGGGGCCCTCGTCGCCGCGCTGTGGCTGCAGCTGAGCGCGCCGCGCTACCTCATCACGACCTACTGGCTCGCGGTGACGATGGTCGCCGTCTTTGGCACGATGGCCGCCGACGTCCTGCACGTGGCCCTGCACGTCCCCTACCCGGTCACCTCGGTCGGCTTCGCCGCGTCGCTCGTCGTCGTCTTTGTCACCTGGCACCGGGTCGAGGGCACCCTCTCGATCCACTCGATCACGACCACCCGCCGCGAGCTCTTCTACTGGGCGGCCGTGCTCGCCACCTTCGCGCTGGGCACCGCGCTCGGTGACTTCACGGCCTACACGCTCTCGATGGGCTACCTGGCCTCGATCGCCCTGTTCGCCGTCCTCATCGCGCTGCCCGGCCTCGGGGCCCTCGGGGGGCTGGACGCCGTGGCCATGTTCTGGTCGGCCTACGTCCTCACGCGCCCCCTCGGCGCGTCGGTCGCCGACTACCTGGGCTTCCCCTCGAGCGTGGGCGGTCGGGGCTGGGGCCACGGCACCGTCGCCCTCGCCTTCGCCCTGGCGATCGCGCTGGGGATCGCGCGCCTTCTCGCCGAGCACCGTCGGCGCGGCCGGCTCACCCGCGCCGCGCGAGCAGGAACGTCCCCGAGGCTCGACTGACGACCTCGCCCGACGGCTCGGTCACGACGGCCTCGGCGTGGGCCACCTGGCGCGCCAGTCGCACCACGTCGCCGCGCAGCGCGTAGGTCCCGCCCACCACGGCCGGACGCAGCAGCTCGGTCGTCATCTCGATCGTCCCCTGGGTGTGGTCCCCCTCGCCCAGCGCGGCGTTGATCGCGAAGTTCATGAGCGCGTCGAGCACCACGGCGTGGACCCCAGCCTGGACCGCACCGTGGGGGTTGGCCGCCAGCGCCGTCGGCTCGAAGCGCCCCTCGACCCACCCGAGCTCCTCCCCGTCGACCCCGTAGCGCTCGAGGGAGGCGCCGAGGCGGCCCACCAGCTCCATCCCCCCGTCGCCCAGCCACCGGTCCATGTCGCGATAGCCCACGGCCTCACGCTACCGAGGCCCGTCTAGTCTCGGGGCGGTGGGCCCGACGGGCCCGTGGGAGGGTAGGCCGTGGCCACAGCGGTGATCGTCGACGCGGTGCGCACGCCGGGGGGCAAGCGCAACGGGAGCCTGCGCGGCTGGCACGCCGCCGACCTCGCGAGCGAGGCGTTGCGCGCCCTCGCCGCGCGCAACGACCTCGACCCCGCCCTGGTCGAGGACGTGATCATGGGGTGCGTCTCCCAGGTCGGCGAGCAGGCCTTCAACGTCGGGCGCAACGCCGTGCTGGCCGCCGGGTGGCCCGAGTCGGTCCCGGCGACCACGGTGGACCGCCAGTGCGGCTCCTCCCAGCAGGCGCTCCACTTCGCGGCCCAGGGCGTGATCGCCGGGGCCTACGACGTCGTGGTCGCCGGCGGCGTCGAGGTCATGAGCCGGGTGGCCATGGGCGCCTCGGTCGGCCAGGGCGCCGGCTTCCCCTTCGGCCCGCGCGTGCAGGCCCGCTACGAGCCCGTCGGGGGTCTCCGCAACCAGGGCCTCGGGGCCGAGATGATCGCCGAGCGCTGGGGGCTCACGCGCGAGGACCTCGACGCGTTCTCCCTCGAGAGCCACCGGCGGGCCGCGGTCGCCACCGCCGAGGGCCGCTTCGAGCGCGAGATCGTGCCGGTCGTGGTGCGCGACGACGAGGGCCACGACACCGAGGCCACCCTCACCCGCGACGAGGGCGTGCGCCCCGACACCTCGTTGGCGGCGCTGGCCGCGCTGAAACCGGCCTTCAAGGAGGGCGGCGTGATCACCGCCGGCAACTCCTCGCAGATCACCGACGGCGCCTCGGCGGTGCTGGTGATGAGCGAGGAGCGCTGCGAGCAGCTCGGGCTCCGGGCGCGCGCGCGCTTCCACGCCTTCGCCCTGGCCGGCGTCGACCCCGTGACCATGCTCACCGGGCCGATCCCGGCCACGGCCACGGTGCTCGAGCGCGCGAAGCTCACCCTCGACGAGGTCGACCTCGTCGAGATCAACGAGGCCTTCGCCCCGGTCGTGCTGGCCTGGCAGAAGGAGCACCACGCCGACCTCGAGCGGGTCAACGTCAACGGCGGGGCCATCGCGCTCGGCCACCCCCTGGGCGCCTCGGGGGCGAAGCTCACCGCGACGCTGTTGAACGAGCTCGAGCGCACGGGGGGGCGCTGGGGTCTCCTCACCATGTGCGAGGGCGGCGGGCTCGCCAACGCGACGGTGATCGAGCGGCTCTAGCGGAAGCGGGTCGCGAGGTAGAAGCCGGCGAACATCGCCACCAGCCCGAGGGCCAGATACCAGGGCGAGGTCGCCCCGGGCAGCACGTCGAGGTAGTTGAGCGTGGTCACGATCACCCCGAAGAGCAAGAGGTCGAGAATCGCCCAGCCGTACCACCACGGACTGTGGTGGGCCGAGGTCGGCGTGCGCCGGGTGACCCGTCCGCGCGTCACCGGGTCGACGTAGCGGCCGACGGACTTGCGGGGGTCGCGCGGGGGGGTCTTCGCCATCGGGGTGATGCTACTTAACCCTGGGTGGTCGTCCCGCCGCCCGGGACCGTCATCTCACAGACCTGTAGGTCGATCGTGGCGCCGTAGGTGGCGTTGGTGCCCCCGGGGACGCTCTGGGTCGTGACCGTGGGCTGGGTCGCGCCCAGCGGGCACGGGGTGGTCGGGTCGACCGAGTAGCTCGGCTGGAGGTTCTGGGCCTGCAGGGCGCTCGTCGCCTGACTCTCGGTCTCGCCGACCACGCTGGGCACCACCACCTGGCAGTAGCCCGAGGAGAGGATGAGCTGCACACTCGAGCCGGCCTTCACCGGGGCACCGGCGGCCGGCAGCGTCGCGACGACGAGGCCCGACTTGACCGTGTTCGAGCACGTCCGTCCCTGCACGCCGTTCACGACGAGCCCCTGGTTGGTGAGCGTCGCGGTCGCCTGGACGACGTCGGAGCCGGTGACGTTGGCGATGGGGTAGGTCGAGCCCGACGCCAGCACCGTCAGGATCACCGTGTCACCGGTCTGGGCCTTGGTGCCCGGCTGAGGGCTCTGGGCGAGCACGGTGTTGGGGATGACCGTGCCCGTGCCCGGCGGGTTGGAGGTGTAGGAGATCTTGTAGCCGAGCTTCGCGTTGTTGATCTGGGACTCGGCGTCCGAGAGCGCGAGGCCCACGTAGCTCTGGATGGTGACCGGCGTGGAGGTGTTGCCCTCGGAGAGCGTGAGGGTGACGGCCTGGCCCTGGACGACCTTGTGGCCGAACTTGGGGAACGAGCCGATCACGGTGCCGCGTGGCTGCTTGGACTTGGCGTAGGTGGTGTCGACGCTGAACCCGTCGGCCTTCAGGGTGGAGCGCGCCTGCTGGACGGTCTGGCCGAGCAGGTCGGGCATCGTCGAGACCCCGGTGTGGGTGTGCTGGTACCAGGCGAAGCCCGCCGCCGCCGCGGCCACCACGACCAGCGCCACGACGAAGCCGGCCCAGCCCCCGCGCGAGGAGCGTCGTCGCGCCACGTCGGTGCGCGGCCCGCTCATGATCGGCACCGCCTGGGTCCGCTCCCCGGCCGAGACGACCGCGACGGCCCGGGTGGCGTCGGCGCCGAAGTAGGTCCCCTCCCCCGAGCCGACCCGCACGGGCTCGCCCTCGGTGAAGCGGATCAGGTCGGCGCGCAGTTCGTCGGCGCTCTGGTAGCGGTGGTGCGGGGACTTGCCGAGGGCCTCCATGATGATGGCCTCGAGGTCGTGGGGGACGTCGGGGTTGAACTCGGTCGGGCTCGGCACCACCGAGTGGACGTGCTGGCTGGAGACGTCGACCGGCGTGTCGCCCACGAAGGGGGGACGACCCGCCACCATCTCGAAGAGGACCACGCCGAGCGAGTAAACGTCGCTGCGCCCGTCGACGGCGATCCCCTCGGCCTGCTCGGGCGAGAAGTAGGTGGCGGTGCCCATGACCGAGCCCGCCGCCGCCAGGTGGTCCTCGCTGGCGACGGCCTGGGCGATGCCGAAGTCGGTCACCTTCACCTGTCCCTCGCGGGTGATGAGGATGTTGCCGGGCTTCACGTCGCGGTGCACCATGCCGGCCCGGTGGGCGAAGCTGAGGGCCGAGGCGACCTGGGCCCCGATCTGGGCGGCCCGCGACGGCGAGACCGACCCGGTGTGGCGCAGCACCTCCGCCAGCGAGGTGCCGTCGACGAGCTCCATGACGATGAAGTAGGTCCCCTCGTCCTCGCCCCAGTCGAAGACCGGGACGATGTTGGGGTGGCTGAGGTTGGCGGCCGCCTGGGCCTCCCGGCGGAACCGCTCGACGAAGGCCGGGTCCCCGCTCAGCTCGGGGTAGAGGATCTTGAGGGCCACGGCCCGGTTCAACAGGGTGTCGTGGGCGCGGTACACCATGGCCATCCCGCCGCGCGCGATCAGGTGGGTGACCTGATAGCGGTTCGAGTAGAGCCGGGTGTCCTCAACCGTTTCCATGTGTCCCCCGAGCCTACGCCGTGACCCTGTTCAACGGACCCGTCACCCCGGGCACGCGGCGGAGGCCGCGGGCTGGCCGGCCTGCACGGCCAGCCCCCCCTCGATCAGGCAGGCGATGATCGGTCCGGCCACGCTGGCGCCCGTGGCCGAGGTCACCTGGTAGGGCACGACCACGGCCGCCGCCACCGTCGGGTCGCTCGCCGGGGCGAAGGCGATCAGCCAGTCGTCGGTGTTCTGGGCGGCCGTGCCCGTCTGGGAGGTGCCGGTCTTCGCCCCGACGTCGTCCGCCGCCGGGAAGATCCCGGCGGCCGTGCCGAACTTGGCGACGTTGACCATGAGCGGGACGATCTGGGCGGCCTGGGCGGCCGAGAGGGGCGTCTTCCAGACGCGGTCCTTGAAGCGGGCCACCACGGTGCCGTTGGGCCCGGTGATCTCCTTCATGAGGTGGGGCACCATCTCCACCCCGCCGTTGGCCACGGTGCCCGCGATCATCGCGTCCATCAGCGCCGACTCGCGCACGTTCTGCTGGCCGAGCGAGGAGTAGGCCAGCTGGGGCAGGTCGTAGGTGAAGGCCGACGCCGGCGGGAAGTTGCTCGCCGCCACGCCGGGCAGGTCGAGGGGGGGCACCTCGTTGAAGCCGTAGGCGTCGGCGGCGGCGGCCAGGGCGTTACCGCCCAGATCCAGTCCCACCATCGCGAAACCGGTGTCGCACGACGGCGGGAGCATCTCGGCGATCGTGCCGCCGCAGAGCTCGTAGGCGTAGTTCGAGAGGGTCTTGTTGGAGTTGGGCAGGTGGATGAAGGTCTTCGCGGGGTAGACCTTCTGCAGCAGCTGGGGCTTGGAGAGCAGCACCGCCGAGGTCGTGACGACCTTGAAGGTCGAGCCCGGGGGGAAGGTCTGCTGGGTCGCGAGTTCGCCCAGCGGCGGGAAGCCCTCGGCGTTGTTGGTCGTGTCCTTCTTCCAGGCGGCCGCGGCCACGGGGTAGCTCGAGGAGGTGAAGGGCACGGGGTTGTAGGTCGGGTTCGAGTACATCGCAAGGACGGCCCCGGTCTTGGGGTCGATCACCACGCCGGCCCCGTCGCGCCCGGCCAGGGCGTGCTGGATCACCCGCTCCAGTCCGACGTTGAGCGTGAGCACGACGTTGTCGGCCGCCTGGCTCGGGGCGAGGACCTGGGCCAGGCTCTGGGGTGGCTGCGGGTGGGGGGTCAGCTGGCGGTTGTACTGCGCCTCGAGCGCCCAGGTGCCGTAGTAGGGCGAGACGAAGCCGACTAGGCCCGACATGAGGCTGCCCAGTGGGTAGATCCGCTTGTAGGCGCCGTTGGCGGTCGGGACCGACTGGGCGAGGATGGTGCCGTCGGCCGCCACAATCTCACCCCGGGGCTGGTTCGCGACGACGGTGTTGTTGCGCGGGTTGAGCGGTGAGGCGTCGAGGGCCTTGGCGCGGAAGAACTGCAGGTTGATGCTCTGGCCGACGACCACGGCGAAGAGCAGGAGGATGACCCCGGCGAGCACGGCCAGGCGACGTCCCACGGCTAACCCTTCCCCGTCGTGGTGGTCGTGGCGTTCGGGTTCGTCGTCGTGGTCGTGGTCGACGCGACGCCGAGGCGCCACTCGTGGAAGAGGTTCTTCGCGTCGGCCCGGGCCGCGCCGAGGGTCGGCTCGGGGATCGTCGCGCGGACCGCGCGCTGGTCGAGCGGGCGCAGTTCGCCCATCGAGTACGGGGTCGCCTCGAGGAGGATCGGCCGGTACCAGAGCACGCCCGAGGGCTGGCCCTGGTAGATGACGACGGCGCCCTTGTAGTCGGCCAGGTAGTACGAGGAGTACGCGTACCAGTGGGTGAGCGCGACCACCCCCGCCGCAACCGCGAGGAAGGCCACGACCCCGAGCAGCACACGGCCGGTGAACCGTCGCGGCCGGACGCCGCCCTTGGGACGGCCGAGTGCCGGGGCCGGCGGCGGAGTGCTCGTCACGGTGCGCCGGATCGGCGCCGCCGCCGGGGTGACCTCGTCGAACTCGAGCAGCACCACCGAGATGTTGTCGTGGCCCCCGGCCGCCCGGGCCGCGGCCACGAGGCCCTCGACGGCGTCGTCGAGGTCGACCGGGTCGCCGGCCAGGCGCGCCAACTCGTCGGGGACGAGCTCGTTGGACAACCCGTCGCTGCACAGCAGGAGCCGGTCCCCCACCTGGGCGTCGATCGACAGGACGTCGACGGCGACCTCCTCTTCCACGCCCACCCCCCGGGTGAGCTGGTGGCGGCGGGGGTGGACCTCTGCCTCCTCGGGTGTGAGCCGGCCCATCCGGACCCACTCCTCGGCCACGCTGTGGTCCTGGGTGAGCTGGCGCAGCGCGCCGTCGCGCAGCTGGTAGGCCCGCGAGTCGCCCACGTGCACGAGCGTCGGCGACGCGGCGCCGGCGTAGTCGTAGGTGATCGCGACGGCGAGCAGCGTCGTGCCCATGCCGAATCGCTCGGGGTTCTCCTTGGCGTCGCGCACGATCGCGGCGTTGGCCCGCTCGACCGCTCCGACCAGGCCCTCGACCGATTCGTCGGCGCGGTAGCCCTCGAGCACCGTCTCGACGGCGATCTGGGCCGCGACCTCCCCGGCCGCGTGCCCGCCCATCCCGTCAGCGACCACCGCGACGTCCCCGTCGACGTAGACGGCGTCCTGGTTGGTCTGGCGCACCAGTCCGATGTCGGTCGCCGCGGCGAAGCGCCACCGGGTCAACGAACGACCTCGAGCAGCACGCCGCCGACCTGGACGATGTCCCCCTTGGCGAGGTGGACCCGGCCCCGGACGAGCTCCTGGTTCACGTAGGTGCCGTTGGTCGACCCCAGGTCCTCGATGGAGAGGTCGCCGTCGTCGTTGGTGACCCGGGCGTGGCGCGAGGAGATGTAGGTGTCGAGCACGCTGAGGTCGCAGTCGGGGCTGCGACCGATCAGCAGGTCGCCCTCGACGTCCACCCGCTCGCCGCTGCGCTCCTCGGGCTCGAGGATCTCGAGGGCGAGCCCCCCGCGCCGCCGACGGCGCCGGCCACCGCCCTGGTCCTCGGTCGGGCGGGCCTGGATCTGGGCCACCCGCAGCACGCGCAGGATGAATAGCACGGCCACCACCATGACCAGGACCTGCAGGGGACGGACGATCGCGGCGTAGTTCGTCGTCGCGAGGAGGTTCGTCAAGCCAGCTCGATCCGGAAGCGGACGGTTCCCACCACCACCTCGTCACGGGGCGACAGCGACACCGCGGTGATGCGGTGGCCGTTGACGTAGGTCCCGTTGGTGGACTGGAGGTCGCGGACGGCGACCCCCTCGGCGGTCCGCCAGACCTCGGCGTGCTGGCGGCTGACGTTGGGGTCGCTCACCACGACCTCGACGTCCGGGGAGCGCCCGATGACCAGGGGCAAGTCACCGATGGCGAAGGAGCGCCCGTCGCTCGCGACCAGACGGGGCTGGCTGGCCCCGGCCTCGAACTCGCAGCGCACCTCGAGCTCGCCGAGCTTCAGGTCGTCGTCGACGTAGACCTCGACGCGCACGGGACCGACGAAGGCGTACCCCTCGGACAACGCGTGCTGGCGGACGGTCTCTTCCAACTCCGAGACCAGGGCCTTCTGGAAGCCCTCGAAGCGCTCGGCGTCGTCGGGACCGAGCCAGACCGTGACGACGTTGGCCGAGAGTTCCCCCTGGGTGGAGAGGCGACGGGTCAGGTCGACCTCGCGCACGATCCGCGCGGCGATCTCGATCGGCTGCAGGGCATTCTTGAAGGGGCGTGAGAACGTCTTCTCGAAGGCCCGCTCGAGGCGGTTCTCGACCTTGCGCAGGGGCATAGTCCCCCTGACTTTACCGTTCCGGGGGGCCCGGACTCCGGCCAGGGGGCGCCTTCGGAGGTGCACTATTGTCTCTAGGTCCACGGGCGAGTGGCGAAATTGGCAGACGCGCAGGCTTCAGGTGCCTGTGTCCGAAAGGATGTGCGGGTTCAAGTCCCGCCTCGCCCACCAAGAACGGGACCGTCAGAACCCGTCGCCACCGCTCGGGGCCGCTCGCCTCGCCGGAGCGGGTCGACGAGACGGGCCGCGCGATGGAGGAGACACGGGGACGGACCAGCGCCGGAACTGCACGTCACCCGCACCAACAGCCGCTCCTGGACGGACGCCCAGCTCGCGTCACTCTTCGCCGACGGTTTCCCCGAGTTCATCGTCGGCGACGTGGCGGTCCACGCGATCATCCCGCGCATCCGGGAGTCCTTCCCGTCCTTCGACATCACCCTGGTCGACCGAGACCTCGAGCCTGCGGCGACCGGCTGGGGGATTCCCCTCGCCTGGAGCGGTGAACCGTCGGAGCTCCCGTCCACCTTCGCCGAGGTGCTCGGCCGCTCCCTGGACCTCCTCCACCAGGGCGAGGTGGCGGACACGTTCGTCATCTGCGGGGCCGTCGTGCGTCCCGACCATAAGGGACGCGGCGTCGCCGAGCAGCTTCTGAGGGCTCTCTGTCAGGTGGCGACGGACCACGACCTCGCGCGAGTCGTCGCGCCCGTGCGACCGACCCGCAAGGAGACCTACCCGCTCCTGGCCATCGAGGACTACGTCGCCCTGCGCCGATCCGACGGGCTCCCTTGGGATCCGTGGCTGCGCCTCCACGTGCGGATGGGGGCGACGATCGCCGGCGTCGCCCCGAGGGCCCAGACCATGACGGGCACGGTGGCGCAGTGGCGAGAGTGGACCGGTCTCGAGTTCCCGACGTCTGGTGATTACCTCATCCCGAAGGGGATGGCCCCCCTGCACATCGACCGCGCCCTCGATCTCGGCACTTACGCCGAGCCGAACGTCTGGGTGCGGCACCGATGGCGCGGTCGGCCCACCTCGCCCCCGCTCACCCAGGGGTAGCCGACCCCTCGCCGGATCAACCTCGCATCACGTCGCGGCGGCGCCTCGAGAACGTCCCACCCGGACACGGGCCATCCCCGGCTGCTCGGGACCCGAGAGGACCTCGGCGAGACGTCGGACCCCGCCCCGCCCGTCACGCGGCCACCGCCCGCGGTGGGGCCCCACGGGCTGGGCGTCACTCCTCGACGAAGCCCCTCCAGCCGCGCAGGTAGTCGACGAAGCGGTCCGAGAGCCCCTCGGAGTGGAGGGTCTCGACGCTCACCGGAAGTTCCCGCATCCTCGCGTCCGGGTCCGCCTCGACCAATCGGGGAAAGTCGTGGTTGGTGATCGCCGCGCGCCCCAGCACCACGAGGTCGAGGCCCGCCTCGAACCCGGCGCGCACGTCGGCCCCCGCGTAGAGCTTGCCGGCGGCCGCGAGTCGAGTCGCCCCCCGTTCGAGTTCGCTGAAGAGCTCGACCAGACGACGTCCCGCGAAGGCCGGGTCGATCGGCTCTTTGAAGACGTCCCAGAGGGAGAGGTCGACGAGGTCCACCTGCCCCGTCGCCACCAGACGCTGGTAGAGCTCGACGACCTCGGCCGTCGAGACCCCGAAGCGCTCGGGCGAGAGGCGCACCGCGAGGAGGAAGTCCTCCCCGCAGCGTTCGCGCACCGCCTCGACCACCTCGAGGAAGACCCGCGAACGGTTCTCGAACGACCCGCCGTAGCGGTCGTCGCGGCGATTGCGCTCGGCGTCGAGGAACTGGCAGAGCAGGTAGCCGTGGGCGCCGTGGACCTCGACGCCGTCGAAGCCGGCGCGCTGACAGCGCAGGGCCGCGACCGCGAAGGCCTCGACGACGCCCTCGACCTCGACGGTGGTGAGGGCCCGGGCGCCGGTCTCGGCGTCGGCGAAGGGGGCGACCGGGGAGTGGCCGGTCAGCTCGGCCGGTGAGCGCAGCCCCGCGTGGTGGAGCTGGACGAGGGCGAGCGACCCCCTCGCCTTGACGGCCGCGGCGAGGCGGGTGAGGCCCGGCAGGTGGTCGTCGGAGAAGCAGCCGAGCTGGCCGGGGAACCCCTGGCCACGCTCGAGCACGTGGGACGCGCACGTCGTGGTGATCCCGAAGCCGCCTTCGGCGCGCATCACCAGCCACGTGAACTCCTCGTCGCTCAGGGTCCCGTCGGCGTGGCTCTGCTGGTTGGTGAGTGGCGAGAGCATCACGCGGTTCGGGGCCGTGGGGCCGTGGGCGAACGAGACGGGATCGAAGGGGTCGGGCATCGCTCCTCCTTGGGGGTGGCCCGACAGTCCTACCAGGCGGCGCGGACCCGCCGGCCCGGCGGGACCGGCGGCGACGAGTCACGATGTCTCTGACCCCGAGGAGAGGAGGCGACCCGTTGGACGGCTGGACGAGCGGCGCGTGCGCCACCGAGGACGGCGTGATCCACCTGCACCGCGCCGGGGCCGGTCGCCCGGTCGTCTTGTTGCACGGGCTGACCGGTGACGGCGCAACGTGGGGACCGGTCGCCCGGGGGCTCGTCGAGGTGGCCGAGGTCGTCGCGCCCGACGCGCGCGGGCACGGCCTCTCGAGGGCTCCCGGGCACGGCCACCACTACGACGACCACGCGCGCGACGTCGAGGCGCTGATTCACGGGCTTGGACTGGACTGCCCGGTGCTCGTCGGCCACTCGATGGGAGGGGTGACGGCGGCCCTCGTAGCCGGTCGAGGGCGGGTGACCCTATCCGGCGTCGTCCTCGTCGACCCGACGTTCCTCACCCCCGCGCGCCAGCGCGCGGTGCACGAGAGCGACGTGGCGGCCCAGCACGCGTGGTCCCTGCGCCGCAGCGACGACGAGGGGATCGCCGACGCGCAGGCCCGACACCCCGGCCGCAGCCCCGCGGTCGTCGAACTGCTGTGGCGCGCGCGTCGCGCGACCCAGAGTCCCGCCTTCGACGTCCTCGTCCCGCCCGCGCCCGACCACCGCGTCCTGGTCGGGGCCCTCGGGGTGCCGTCGCTGCTCGTCGTGGGTGACACCGAGTCCGTCGTCGAGACCGTCGTCCTCGACGAGCTGCGACGGCTCCGTCCCGAGATGCGCGTCGAGACGGTCCCTGACGCGGGCCACGGCGTCCCGTTCGACCAGCCCGATCGCCTCGCCGCCCTCGTGCGCGGTTTCCTCGCCTCGCTCGACGCGTCCTGAGCCGGGCGGCGGTGCCTCAGTGCGAGGCGATCATCCAGCGCACGCCGAAGCGATCGAGGCAGGTGGACCAGTACTGGCCCCAACCCATCATCTGGGGCGCCTGGAACTCGGTCGAACCCTGGCTCAGCGCCCCGTAGAGCCGGTCGACTTCGGCGCGGTCGTCGAGCTCGAGGGCGATCGTGGTGTTGTTGCCGACGCGGCACTCGTGGCCCAGCGAGGCGAGCATGTCGGTCGCCATGAGGAGGTGCCCGGCGACGATCTCGACCTCGGCGTGCAGCACGAGCGACTGCTCGGACTCGGCGACCTCGAGTCCGGGCATGTCCGCGAAGCGCAGGATCGGCCCGACGAAGTCGGTCCCGAAGAGCTCGGCGTAGAAGGTGAGGGCCTCCTCGGCGGTGCCCGGGAAGTTCAGGTACGTGCTGACGCGGCTCATCGGCCCCCCTCGCTGGTGCTGGGTGAATCCTGTCCGGTGCGCCCCCGCCGGTGCAAGCGCTCGGCCGGGGCCCGGCGCCGACGCGGTTCCGACGGGCGGGGCGCCGGCCCACTCGTGGGCCGGGGGACCCCGTCGGTAACCTCGACGCCGTGGCGGACTCGGGACCGGTCGTCGTGGTGGGGTCGGGGCTCGCCGGCCTGCGCTGCGCCCAGGTCCTCACCGAGCGCGGGGTCGACGTGGTGGTGCTCGAGCGCGCCGACCACGTCGGGGGACGCGTGCACTCCTTCACCCTCGACGGCTACCGGGTCGATCAGGGGTTCCAGCTGGTGAACCCCGCCTACCCCGAGCTCGTCGCCACCGGGGTCCTCGAGGATCTCGACCTGCGGCCCTACCCTCGCGCGGTCGAGATGCGTCGCGGCGACCGTCGCCTCGTCCTCGCCGATCCACTGCGCCACCCCGGCACCCTCGCGGCGGCCCTTGAGCTCGCCCCGCCGAGCTCGTGGGTCCGCCTGGCCCTCGAACTCGCGCGCCTGCGCCTAGCGCCGGCGCGCCGCCTCGTCGCCGGCCCCGACGTCACCACCCTCGAGGGGCTCCGGCGCGCCGGCCTCGACGACCGGCTGGTGGAGGACGTCGTGCGCCCGTTCTTGCGCGGGGTGTTGCTCGAGGACGACCTCGAGAGCTCGTGGGCCTTCACCCGGCTGCTCGCGAAGAGCTTCACGCGCGGACGTCCCAGCACCCACCCCGAGGGCGTCGGGGCGCTGGCCCGCGCTTTGGCCGCGCGCGGGGGGGCGACCGTGCGCCTGGGGACCCGGGTCACCGCCGTCTCCCCACGGGGCGTGTCGAGTGAGGACGGGACCCTGGCGGCGAGGGCGGTGGTCATCGCCACTGACGCGCACGACGCGGCCGGGCTGGTGGGCACGAGCGATGTCCGATGGCGTCGCCAGCTCACCTGGTGGTGGTCGACGCCCCGGGTCGATGACCCCGAGCGGCTCCGCCTCGATAACGATCCGCTCACCACGAGCGCCCTCGACCTCGCCGCGGTGGCCCCCGAGCGCGCTCCCCGGGGCCGGTCCCTCATCGCCACCCCCTCCCTCGAGGGCACCCCGGCCGACACCGACCGGGTCCGGGGGCGTGTCGCGCGTCTCTACGGCCTCGCGATCGGCGACGTCGAGCTCGTCACCGTGAGCGAGGTGACGCGCGCGCTGCCGTTCGTGAGCCCACCCTTCAGACCCGTGCGGCCCAACGTGGTCGCGGGGGTCATCCTCGCGGGTGACCACCTCACCTCGTCGTCCATCCAGGGCGCCCTCGTCTCGGGCCGCCGCGCCGCCGCGGCGGTGTTCGCCGCCTTCTAGTCGCTCCCGGGGTGCGCGTCCTCCGGGTGCGTGGAAATCGGGGGACGAGGGGCGCGGAATCGGGGTGGCCGTAGCCCCGCCGGCGCGTCACGATGGGGACGTGATCGTCCTCGAGCTGCTCGTCGCGGCGGCGGCCACCGCCTCGTTGGTCGCCCTGGGCGGTCTCTTCGTCGCCGGTGCGGCGTCGGCCCTCGCCGTGACGCGCCTCAGCCACGAGGACCGACGCCGACGGGCCGACCTCGAGCGCGTCCTCGACGAGATCCTGCGCGGGGCCCGCGAGACCGTCTAGGCGACCGTCGCGCGGGCCCTTTGGGTGAGGACCTGGGCGGCCACGCGGTGGGCGAACGCCTCGGGCTTGGTCGGCCGGATTCGTGCGTCCTCGGCGCGGTCCCCGGGTCCGAACGTCGCGCTAGCCACGACCGTGCCCCCGCGAGCCTCGACCTGGTGGGCCAGCTCGGCCGGGGCCGTGCGGGGGTTCACCCCGTAGGTGCAGTAGACGGCGACCGGCCGCCCCCCGAGCCACGGCAACCCGTCGACGAAGTCGCGCATGGCCCGCGCCGCGCGCACGCGCGCGACGACGAGGCCCTCGACCCAGCTCCCGAGCACCAGGGCGTCGGCCTGGGCCACCGCGAGGGCGTCGACTCGCTCGACCGGCAGCACCGACACCGTCGCGCCCGAGCGGCGCAGTTCGTCGCCGACGACCTCGGCGAGGCGCGCCGTCGTGCCGCTCGCGCTGGCGTAGGCGACGAGCACCCGGGGCGACGACGGCTCGGCGCCGTGCGCTCGACCGTCGCGCGAGGGCCGCGCGTCGAGGACGGCCCGCGCCGCCCGACGGCCCTGGGCCATCGCCTCGACGACCGTCGAGGGGCCGGTGAGCGCGTCACCCGCCGCCCAGAGCCTCTCGCGCCGGGGCATCGCCGACTCCCAGAGGCCGACCTCGCGGTCGAGCGCGAGGGCGCCGACGGGCTGGGCGAAGCACGCCGGGCTCGCGGGGTTCGCCAGGATCCCGCTGGCGCTCCAGCGGCCCGGCGCGAAGCCCCGGTGGCGCTTGACGATGGGGGTCTGGGGTACGTGGGCGCGCAGCCCCTCCTCGATCCGGTAGCCCATGGCCATCACCACGAGGTCGACCGCGAGGACGTCGAGGGCGTCGGGGGACACCACCGGCGCGCTGGTGCGGTCCCGCTGAGTCGTGTGGGACAAGACCGCGCGCACGACGCGGCCGTCGAAGCCCTCCAGGCTGGTGAGCGTGCGCGAGAAGCGCACGTCGACCCCCTCGGCGCGGGCCTCGGCCAGCTCGTCGGGACGGGCGAGGGCGAAGCGCTCGTCCAGCCAGTCGACGCACGTCGCCTCGAGGCCGACGCGCCGGGCCAGGCGCGCCACGTCCATCGCCGTGTTGCCGGCGCCCAGGACGAGGACCCGACGGCCGCGGCCCGGCGCGACGCCGAGTGACGCGCGGAACGCCGCGGGGTCCCCGCCCGGGTCCAGGGCGGCCTTGGCCCCCTGGAGGAAGGCCGTCGCGGTGCCCACCCCGTCGAGGTCCGCGCCCGGCACCGACAGGCGCATCGCCTGGCCGGCCCCGTGGGCCATCACCAGCGCGTCGTGGGCCTCGAGGAGCTGGTCGAGGTCGCCGGGCTCGACGCTCGTCGCGAGACGCAGGTCCACGCCCGCCGCGACCAGGTCCTCCCAGGGACGGCGGGCGACCACGTCGGGCAGGGTGAAGTCGGGGATCCCCCACACCAGCAGCCCGCCGGGCCGGTCGTCGCGCTCGTAGACGGTGACCCGCGCGCCCCCGGCGAGCAGCTCGTAGGCGGCGCCGATGGCGGCCGGTCCCGAGCCGACGATCCCGACCGACAGGGCCGTCGCGGTCGGCTCGACCACGACCGGCGCCGGCACGGCGACCTGGTCAGCGATGAAGCGCTCGAGCCGCCCGATGGCGACCGGCTCGCCGCCGGCGAGCGACCACGTGCACGAGCCCTCGCACTGGGCGGCCTGGTTGCACACCCGCGAGCACACGTCGGGCAGGACCGTCGTGCGCCGCAAGATGGCGTGGGCGGTCTCCAGGTCGTGGTCCCGAATCGCCGCGACGAAGGCGGGGATGTCGTTGTGGGCCGGGCAGCCGCGCACGCAGGTCGGGTCGGGACAGGCCAGGCACCGGTTGGCCTCGGCGATCGCCTCGTCCCAGGTGGCGTAGCCCGGTCGGGTCTCGGTCACGTTCGCGTGCAGCTCGACCGGGTGACGCACCGGCGGGTCGACCCGGGTGGCCAGCGCGAGCGGGCCCTCGACGACGATCGCGCTGAACGGGCAGGTGCGCTCGCACTGGCGGCACCCCACGCAGAGGGCGTCGTCGGCCTGGGCCGTCCAGCTCGCGCTCTCCATGGAGAGCGCCCCGGCCGGGCAGCGGATCACGCACTCCTGGCAGCCGGCGCAGCGGTCCACGAGGACGGTGACGTGGCGGCCGGTGTCTGTGCGCTCGGTCTCGGTGATGGTCATCTCGTCTCCTAGTTCGCGGCGTTCATCCACACGTACAGCACGGCGACCACGACGCCCAACGCGCCCGCGAGCGCCGTCGCGGCGACCCGCGCGGCGAGGGGCCGGCGGCTCAGCGGGGCGAGGTCCCGCCCGGCGATCCGCCAGCTCGCCCACATCGCCGCCGCGGTGCCGAGCGCGATCACCAGGTCCTGGACGGCGATGATCCCGGCGTTCGAGGCGATGAGCGACGCGTGGTAGAGCCGCGACGAGGTCGAGCCGAACCCGAAGAGGTGGCCGATCGACACCGGCACGCGCGGGACGTAGCGCAGGAACTTGGGCAGCTGGCGGGCGAAGTAGTCGGCGCCCACGACCGGGATGATCCCGTACATGAGGGGCACGAAGTAGCTCCGGAACCGGCTGGTGCGCTCGACGAAGGAGGTGCCCCCGGGCGCCAGGACGACGTCGCGCCGGGCGAAGGCCACGCTGAAGAGCCGTCCGATCGCCGCCAGCACCACGGCCACCGCGGCGATGATCCCGACGTAGTCGACGGGGTTGGGGTACTGGGGGAAGTGGAGGTGGGTGTTCAGCCAGTTGTCCAGGCTCACGAAGGCCCCGAGCGCGTTCACCTGCTGGTAGAGCACGAGGCCGAAGAGCAGCGCCACCGACCAGGCCACGTCGGCCCGACGGCGCGAGGGCGCGACGACCGAGGTGAGCGGCGGCTGGAGGTAGAGGCCGATGTTGTCCGAGGGGCAGGCCTTGTAGCACTCGGTGCACAGCCCGCAGGCCGCGTTGGAGTCGGCGCTGCCCGGCCAGGTGTACCACGGGCAGCCGAATCCCTCGGCGTCGCCGCGCATGCAGTCCTTGGTCGCACAGCTGAGACAGACCGACCGGTCCCGGGTGCGGAAGCCCGCCACCGAGCCCATCGCGCCGACGGTGCCGATGAGCGCCGAGAGCGGACAGACGTAGCGGCAGAAGGTGCGCCGCTCGAAGGTGAGGAAGAAGACGAGCGCCGTGCCCACGATCCCGAGCACCATGAAGCTCGTGGCCATCGGGTTGCCCGGGCCGGCGATGTTGAAGAACTCCTCGATCCAGGTCAGCACCAAGAACGCCCCGACCGAGAGCAAGAAGCCGTACTGGGCGACCCGCTCGGGCATCTTGAGCCCGAGCCCGAGGCTCTTGGTGGTGCGCTTGAAGAAGGTGCGCCGCTGGACCCACTCGCCGAAGCCGCCGAAGGGGCACATGGCGCACCAGGCCCGCCCGACGACGACCATCATCACGAAGACGAGGCAGAACCACAGGTACCAGGTGATGGCGGTGGCGAAGTTGAGCCCCGGGACCACGGTGCCCACGATCCCGATCGCGATGACGAGCCAGAAGATGATCTGGTTGGGCAGGATGAGCAAGAACTGCAGGCGGCGGTCGCGCAGGAGCCCGCCGACCCTCTTCAGGCGCGCGATGTCGAGGCCCCGGGGCGGGTCGGTCGCCGCGAAGCGGCCCGTCGCCTCGGGGTCCGACGGCGGCCGGGTCCGGATGGCCACGGGGATCGGGTCGACCTGGTGGCTGCCGGGGAAGCCCGACCTGGAGTGGTCCTCGGTGAGAACTGCCATCGCGCCCCTTCCAACGGGTGGCCACGTCCGTATCTACGTGGTTCCACTTGACTATGTACGTAGTACCACGGAATAGGGGTCCCGCTCAATCACATTGGTCATAAAGGGACTAAAGTCCCATGACCCCGACTTAGAGCCGGTTTCGGGGCCCCACGGGTCCTCGGAGGCCCCCCGGGGGACCGGGCGAGGGGCAGGCCCCGTAGAACTACGTACACGTACCCGTAGGGTGTGCCACAGTGGGGAGGTGAGCGTGGACGCCACCGAGGTCGAGGCGGACCGGTCGGGACCGGATCCCATCCGGGTCCTCATCGTCGACGACCACGCCCTGGTGCGCGAGGGGACCCGCGAGCTCCTCTCCCAGGACGACACCCTCGTCGTGGTGGGCATGGCCGGCTCGGGCGAGGAGGCCCTCGAGGCCGTGGCCGCCCTCGCGCCCGACGTGGCCCTGGTCGACGTGAACCTGCCCGCGATGAGTGGCCTGGAGCTCTCGCGCGCCCTGTTCGCCCAGTTCCCCTCGACCAAGGTCCTCGTGCTCAGCGCGTACGACGACTACGCCTACGTGGCCGAGGCCCTCGAGGTGGGCGTGGCCGGCTACCTGCTCAAGACCGCCTCAGCGAAGGAGCTCGTCGACGCCGTGCGCGCCGTCCACGACGGGGTCTTCGTCCTCGACCGCCAGGTCTCCCAACGCCTGGTACGCCGCCGCGAGACGGCCCCGACCGCGGTGGGCGGACTCACGCCGCGCGAGACGAGCGTCCTACAACTGCTGGCCCAGGGCCGGTCCAACAAGCAGATCGCCACCGAGATGGCCCTGGGGACCCGCACGGTCGAGGGCTACGTCTCGAACATCCTCGCCAAGCTCGGCGTGGCCTCGCGCACCGAGGCCGTCGCCCACGCCATCCGCCACCGCCTCGTGAGCCCCTCGGGCCATGACCCCACCGACTGAGCCCCCCGAGTCGCCGCGACCGCGCGGGCTCGTCGACCGGCTCGTGCGCCCGCCGCTCGCCGACGGGCCGTTCTGGATCATCCAGGGGACCGTCCTCGCGATCGTCGCCCTGCACTACGTGCTCGACGTCCACCCCGCGCTGGTGAGCGGCATCCTGCCCTCGGGCCTGCCGGTCGCGGTCTTGGTCGTGCCGATCGGCTACGCCGCCTTGCGTTACGGCCTCCCGGGCTCGCTCGGCACCACCGCCTGGACGCTCGTCCTCTGGCTGCCCGACCTCCTGCTGCCCCACAACGAGGGGCACCCGGGCGACGACCTGCTCAACTTCGCGGTCATCGTGGTGGTCGCGGTCGTCTTCGGTCGGCGGGTCGAGACCGAGCGCACGACCCAGGCTCGGATCGACGCGGCCAACGCCCGCGCCCTCGCGGTCGAGGCCGGCTACCACCGGCTCTTCGAGTCGACCCGCTCACCCATCGTCGTGCTCGACGAGGACGAACACGTCAGCGACGCCAACCCGGCCGCGACGGCCCTGTTCGGACCGGTCACTGGCCAGCCGTTGACGCGCGTCCTCGGCCCGGACGTGGACCCGGCGAGCCTGTCGGGTCGGGTGCTCACCCTCGGCAACGGCCACGACTACCGCCTGGACCTGGTGGACATGCCCTTCGACAGCGACGAGCGCCGCCGCCAGCTCAGCTTCGAGGACGTGACCGAGGAGCGCAGCGAGGAGCGGCGTGCGCGACTCTTCGCCCGCCAGATCGTCGACCTCGAGGAGGACCAGCGCCGCCGCCTCGCGCGCGAGCTCCACGACGAGCCCCTCCAGCTCTTCTTGCACCTGGCGCGGCGCCTCGAACTGCTCGCCCACCACGAAGGCGTGACCGAGAAGATGGCCGGCGAGCTCGAGCGCACGCGCAACCAGGCCCTCGAGGCGGCCACCCGCCTGCGCTCCCTCGCGCGCGACCTGCGCCCGCCCGCGCTCGACCAGCTCGGACTGGTGCCCGCCCTCTCGAGCCTCGCGGCCGAGATCGACGACCAGGGTGAGGCCACCATCAGCCTCGCCGTGCACGGCGGTCCGACCCGGCTCCCCCCCGAGGTCGAGCTGGGCGCGTTCCGGATCGTCCAGGAGTCGCTGCGCAACGCCCAGCGTCACGCCGGCGCCCACCACGTGGACGTCGTGCTCGACTTCTCCGAAGAGGAGCTGCACGTGCGAGTGGTCGACGACGGCCGGGGCTTCGACCCCCACACCACCCCGGCGACCGGCAGCGCGTCGCTCGGCCTGGTCGGGATGCGCGAGCGCGCGCGGCTGCTCGGGGGGGTCGTCGTCCTGCGCTCCACCCCCGGGATCGGCACCGTCGTCGAGGCCACGCTGCCCACGGGCGCCCACGAGCCCCACCCGGTGCCGGCGCCGAGCCGCTGAGCCTCAGGTCCGGTCCGACAGGGCCGCCGCCATCCTCTCGATGGCCTCGGTGAGGATCGCCGGGGAGGTCGCGAAGTTGAGGCGCAGGGCACTCGACCCACCCGTGCCGAAGTCCGGGCCGGGGCTGAGCGCCACGCGAGCCGCCTCGAGGAAGAAGCCCGCCGGGTCGGCGAGCCCGAGCCCCGCGCAGTCGAGCCACGCGAGGTAGGTGCCCTCGGGCGCGCGGAAGCCCACCCCGGGGAGGCGCTCGGCCAGGAGCACCTCGAGCAACCGACGGTTCTCCTCGAGCGCGCCGAGCAGCCCGTCGAGCCACGGCCCGCCCCGCGCGAAGGCCGCCCCGTGTGCGAGGGCGGCCACGTGGCCCGCGCCGTGGGCCACGCTCTCGGGCAGTCCGGCGAGGCTCGGGGCGCGGGCCGGTCCGGCGAGCAGGAGGGCGGCCTTCAGCCCGGCGAGGTTCCATCCCTTGGACGCCGAGACGACGGCCAGGGCGTCCTCGGTCCCCGCGAGCGAGAGGTAGGGGGTGAAGCGGGCGCCGGAGAGGACCAGGGGCGAGTGGATCTCGTCCGAGACCACGGCCACCCCGGCGGCCCGCGCGAGGGCCGCGACCCGGGCGAGTTCCGCGCCGGTGGGGACGGTCCCGGTGGGGTTGTGGGGGTTCGAGAGGAGCAGGACCGCCCGGGGGCTCGCCGCGGCGGCGCGGGCGAGGGCCGACGCCAACGCGGCGGGGTCGATCCGGCCCCCGGGATCTAGGGGCGCCTCGACGACCGGCCGTCGGGCGCGCTGGGCCACCGCGAAGAACGGGGGGTAGACGGGTGGGGTGACCACCACCGGGTCGCCCGGGCCGCCGAGCAGGGCCAGCGCCTCGGCGACACCGTGCATCACGTCGGGCACGAGCGTCACCGCGCCGGGGCCCGGGCCGTCCCAGCCCCAGCGCTCGCGCGCGAACCCCCGGTACGCCTCGGCGTAGCCGTCGCCCCAGGGGTAGCCCGTGTCCCCGCGCGCGATCGCCCCCTCGAGGGCCTCGCCCACCGCCGGGGCGAGTCGCGCGTCCATCTCGGCCACCCAGAGGGGCAAGACCCCCTCGTCGTAGCGGCGCCACTTCGCGCTCGTGCGCGTGCGCAACTCAGCGAGGCTCGCCCACTCGAAGCTCACCCCTCGATACTCCCACCCGGGCCGGTCGGGTCACCGCCGGCCACGGGGTCAGCCGCGACGGATCGCGATCTTCCTCACCGCGCCGTCGTCCTGGTGGGTCTCGGGCATCGGTGTGCGCACCTCGAGGATCCCGTCTTTGTAGGTCGCCTCGATCGCGGAGGCGTCGACGCCCTCCGGGAGGGCCACGCTGCGCGTCAGCATGCCGTAGCGGAACTCGCTGCGCTGGACGTGGCGCTCGGTCGACTCGGCGTGGTGGCGCTTCTCGGCGGTGATGACGAGGTCACCGTCTGCGACCTCGACCGTGACGTCCTTGTCCGGGTCGATGCCCGGGAGCTCGGCGCGCACCACCATCTGGTCGCCCTCTCGGTACTCCTCGACGCGGAACGGCGGACGCCAGTCGACGTCACGGATCACGTCGTCGAACCACCGCCACGACGGCCAGCTCAGGCTGAAGTCGGGCAGCCGCTTGTCGCTCTTCATGGTCTTCAGGTCACCCACGGGCACCCCTCTCTCACGCGGCGTCGCGCCGTCGGGCGCGCCGCCACCCCAACGGTACGAAGGCGCCCCCGGCCCCCCTAGGGGCCAACGTCACAACCACCGGCCGGCCCCGCTCCCACTCGGTGGGGCGCCTGGTAGGGTGGGTCCACTCATCTCGCCGCGATCGTGGCGGAGACCGATTCGGATCCCTCGGGTTGGTTTCACACAACCCTGAGGAGAACCATGCCCCCCACCTTCGCCGACCTCGGCGTGCCCGCCGACCTCGCCGCGCGCCTCGCCGCGCGCGGGATCGTCGAGGCCTTCCCGATCCAGGCCGCGGCCCTGCCCGACGCCCTCGCCGGACGCGACGTCGTCGGTCAGGCCGTCACGGGCTCGGGCAAGACGCTGGCCTTCGGACTCGCCCTGCTCGCGCGGCTCACCCCCGCGCGCGCACGCCGTCCCCGCGCTCTGGTCCTCACCCCGACCCGTGAGCTCGCCGCCCAGGTCCAGCGCGAACTCGCCGCCCTGGTGCGCGACCCGCGTCGAGTGCTGAGCGTCTACGGCGGCACCCCCTACGGCGCGGCCCGCAAGGCCCTCGCCCACGGCGTGGACGTCGTGGTGGCCTGTCCCGGCCGCCTCGAAGACCTCCTCGCCCAGGGGACCCTGTCGCTCGCCGAGGTCGAGACCGTCGTCGTCGACGAGGCCGACCGCATGGCCGACATGGGATTCCTCCCCTCGGTGCGCCGGATCCTCGGTCAGGTCGCCCCGAACCACCAGACGATGCTCTTCTCGGCCACCATGGGTCCCGACGTCGCGTCGCTCGTTACGAACTTCACCCGTGACGCCGCCCGCCACGACGTCGTCGGCCCGGTCGCGGAGGTCCCGGTCGACCACCACTTCGTGAGCGTCGCCCACACCGATCGGGTGGACGCTACGGTCCGTCTCCTCGACGAGCACGAGCGGGCCATCGTCTTCACCCGCACCAAGCACGGCGCCGACCGGCTCGCGCGCCAGCTGAACGACCGCGGCGTGAGCGCCGAGGCGCTCCACGGCGGTCGCAGCCAGGGCCAGCGCGACCGCGCGCTCAGCGCCATGTCCGCCGGACGGGTCCGCGCGCTCGTGGCCACCGACGTCGCCGCCCGCGGCATCCACGTCGAGGCGCTGCCCGCCGTCGTCCACTTCGACCCGCCCACCCAGAGCTCGGACTACGTCCACCGCTCCGGTCGCACCGGCCGGGCCGGGGCCCCAGGCGTCGTGGTCTCCCTCGTCACGCCCGAGACCTCCGCTCACGTCCGGCGGATCCAGCGCACCCTCGGCCTCGAGCCCGGCGCGACCTCCCCGACGCCACGCCCCGAGACCGTCACCCCGGCGCCGACGTCGGCGCCTCGCTCGACCCCCGTCTCCCACGCGCGCGCCGAGCGCCGCGAGACGTCCCCGCGTCCCCGGCGCGAGCGCGCGCCGCGCCGAGTGGGCGAGGTGGAAGCCGGCGCCGGCGAGGCCGTGGTCACCAACTACAACGGCGCGCGCGGCTACGGCTTCGCCACCGACGGGTCGGGTGACGACCTCTTCGTCCACCGCTCCCAGATCGCCGGCACCGGTCAGCGCGCGCTCGCGCGCGGCCAGCGGATCCGCTTCGACGAGGCCCGCGGGCCGCGCGGCCGCGAGGCGCGCAACGTCCGCCTCGTCGGCGCGCGGGGTGGGCGGGGCTAGACCCGGCGCAGGGCCTCGCGGAAGGCCCCGAGGCCGATCGGCCCCAGGGCCAGCGCGCGGTCGTGGAATTCGCGCAGGGTGAACTCGGAGCCGCGCGCGGCGCGCATCTCCTCGCGCGCGCCGACCCACTCGCGCTCGCCCACCTTGTAGCTGATCGCCTGGCCGGGTATCGCGAGGTAGCGCTCGACCTCGCTCTGGGCGAAGTCCGGTGGCTCGAGGGCTCGCTCGACGAGCGTCGCCACCGCCATCTCGGGCGTCCAGCGCTGCCCGCCCACCTCACCCAGGCCGGCGAGGCGCCCGAAGTCCCGGGGCGCGGCGAGTTGGAGGTGAAGGCCGATGTCCACCACGACCCGCGCGGCCCGCAGGGCCTGGCTCATTAGGTAGCCCATCTCGTAGGCCGGCTCGTCGAACCCGCCCAACTCCTCCATCAGCCGCTCGGCGTAGAGGGCCCACCCCTCCCCCCACCCGCTGGTCCACGCCATGAGGCGCTGGTAGCGCGTGAGCCGGTGGGCGTTGAGCACGATCGTGCCCTCCTCGAGGTGGTGGCCCGGGACGGCCTCGTGGTACCAGGTCGTGACCTGGCGCCACCAGGCGAACTCCGTCTTGCCGAGCGTCGGGAACCAGGTGGTGCCCGGGCGCGACAGGTCCTCGCTCGGGGGCACGTAGTACGGGGCGGCGGCCGATCCCTCGGGGGCGAGGCGCACGTCACAGAACCGGATCCGGTCGTCGATCGTGAACTCCCGTCCGGCCAGGCGCTCGACGGTGGCGTCGGTGAACGCGCGCAGGCGCGCCAGCAGCTCATCGGTCCCGCGCACGACGTAGCGAGGGTCGTGGTCGAGCCGCTCGGCGACCTCGGTGAGCGAGGCCGCTCCAGGCGCGAGGACTTCGGCGAGCCCGTCCATGCGCGCGTTGATCCGACGCAGCTCGTCCCAGCCCCAGGCGTAGGTCTCCTCGAGGTCGAGGTCGAGGCCCGTGTAGTGGCGAGCCCAACGGGCGTAGCGCTCCCGCCCGACGTAGGGCGTCTCCTCGGCGGCGGGCGCGTAGACCCCCTCGAGCCAGTCGGCGAGCTCGTGATAGGCGCGACCGGCCTTGGCGGCACCCCCGTCGAGCCCCGACCCCTCGACCCCCGCCGCGCGGGCCGCCCGCGCGGCCACCTCGGGGAAGCCGGCGTCGGCGATCTCGCGCATCTGGTCCGCGACACCGATCGCGTGACGCCGCGCCGCGGTCGCGCCGGCGGTGCGCTGCGCCTCGAGGGTCTCGCGCCACCGCGCGAGCGCGAGCGGCACCGCCTCGAGGCGCGCCCGGACCGCGTCGGCCCCCTCGGCGTCGTCGGTCGCCATCATCTCGAAGACCTGGCGGATCTCCATCGCCGGCGAGGAGATGACACCGAACGCGCGCGCCGCCTCCCCGCTCTGGTCGAGGTCGCGACCACTGCTCATCCGATCGGTCGCGACCGCCAGGGCGAGCCGGTCGTCGTCGTCGACCGGCTCCAGGGAGGCCAGCGCCTCGAGGGCCGCCTCGACGAGCTCGACCGAGCGGTCCGTGCCCGCGGGCGAGAAGTCGTCCAGCTCGCGCTCGTGGCCGGGGACGCCGAAGTAGGTCGCGGCGATCGGGTGCAGCGCGCACCAGTCGTCGACGAAGCGGTCGGCGAGCGCGAAGACCTCGGAGGGGTGGGACGGGACCTCGGGCATGGCGACCTCCTCGACGGCTTCCCCGAGGCTAGGGCGTCGGACCGGAGCTCCGGCGCGGACCGTCGTCACACGATCGCAACGCGCACGGCGCACGTGAACCCGGCGGGCCGCCTAGCGTGGGACGTCGCCGACTCGGGGCGTCGGCGCGGACGTCGCGTCACTCCCCGAACCGGTCGGCGACCTCGACGACACGTGTGGGGAGGCGGGCGTGACGGCGCAAGGTGGCCGTGACATCGTGGCCGAGGCCCGTGGGCTGGTGAAGCGCTTCGGCGCGTTCGAGGCGGTGCGCGGGGTGGACTTCACGATCGCGCGCGGCGAGAGCTTCGGCTTCCTCGGTCCCAACGGGGCCGGCAAGACCAGCACCATGCGGATGGTGTCCGCCGTCTCACAGCCCTCCGCGGGCAGCCTGTCGATCTTCGGTCTCGACCCGCGCGTGCACGGGCCCGAGATCCGTGGCCGCATCGGGGTCGTCCCCCAGGACGACTCGCTCGAGCTCGAGCTCTCGGTGCGGCTCAACATCGAGATGTACGGCCGCTACTTCGACCTGCCCCGTCGGGTCCTGCGCGAGCGCACCGACGAGCTCTTGGACTTCGCCCGTCTCACCGAGCGCGCCGACAGCAAGGTCGACGACCTCTCGGGCGGGATGAAGCGGCGCCTCACGATCGCCCGCGCGCTCGTCAACCGACCCGAGATGCTGATCCTCGACGAACCCACGACGGGCCTCGACCCCCAAGCCCGCCACCTCCTCTGGGAGCGGCTGTACCGGCTGAAGCGCGAGGGCGTGACCCTCATCATCACCACCCACTACATGGACGAGGCGGAGCAGCTCTGCGACCGGCTGGTCGTGATGGACAACGGCACCATCGTGGCCGAGGGGGCGCCGCGCGAGCTCATCGAGCACCACTCCAGCCGCGAGGTCCTCGAGCTGCGCTTCGGCACCGACGCCCACGCGGCGATGCACGACGTCCTCGCGCCCCACGCCGAGCGCGTCGAGGTCCTGCCGGATCGGGTGCTGCTCTACGTCGAGGACGGCGACGACGCCCTGCGCACCGTCCACGCCGCCGGGATCACGCCGCTCAGCGCGCTGGTGCGGCGCAGCTCGCTCGAGGACGTCTTCTTGCGCCTGACCGGGCGCACCCTGGTGGACTGATGACGGCGATCGAGCCCCGACTGGGCTGGGCGCGCTGGCGGCGCAGCTGGTGGTACCACGCCGTCTTCTACGCCCAGACCTGGCGGGGGTCGGTCGCGAGCTCGGTGCTCTTCCCCGTCTTCTACCTCGCCTCGCTGGGCGTGGGGGTGGGCCACCTCGTCGCCCGCCACCACGGCCTGGTCGAGGGCCAGACCTACCTTCACTACATCGCCCCGAGCCTGCTCGCCACCACGACGTTCCAACTCGGCGAGAGCGAGTCGCTCTGGCCGGTGCTCGCCAGCGTGAAGTGGATCCGGGTGTACCACGCCGCGGCGGCCACCCCGCTCGAGCCCCACGACATCCTCTACGGCAAGCTCAGCTGGGTCGTCACCCGCTCGCTGGCGATCGGCGTCGTCTATTCCGCGATCATCGCCGCCTTCGGCGGGGTCCAGTCCTGGTGGGGCCTGACCCTGCCGCTCATCGGCGCCCTCATCACGCTGGCCTTCGCGGCGCCGTTGACGGCCTACGCGGCGTGGGTCGAGAGCGACGCCTCCTTCGTGATGATCTACCGGTTCGCCTTCGTGCCCATGTTCCTCTTCTCGGCGACCTTCTACCCGATCTCGGCCTACCCGGGCTACCTGCGCCCCATCGTCCAGCTGGTGCCCCTCTACCACGGCGTCGCCCTGGTGCGCGCGGCCGCCTTCGGCCAGGGCTCGCTCCTCGCCCAGCTGGCCCACGTCGCGGTGCTGGGCACGCTCGCGCTCGCGGGGATCGCCTGGGGCCGGGTGACGCTGCGCCGACGGCTGGTGGACTGATGGCGTCCCGCGTCCTCCCGGCCTTCGGCTCTCGCCGGAGCCTGCACATCTTCGAGCGCAACTACTACGCGTACCGCTCGCAGTGGCTGATGTTCGCCTCGGGCTTCTTCGAGCCGTTCTTCTACCTGCTCGCGATCGGGATCGGGCTCAACCACCTCGTCGGCGCGCTGCCCGTGGGGGGTCGCTCGGTCAGCTACGCCACCTTCGTCGCGCCGGGGATGCTCGCGACCTCGGCGATGAACGGCGCGGTCATCGACTCGATCTTCAACCCGTTCTTCCGCCTCAAGATCTCGCACACCTACGACGCCGTGCTCTCGACGCCGCTCGACGTGACCGACGTGGCCCTCGGCGAGGTGTGGTGGGCGCTGTCACGCGCCGCCCTCTACGCGGCGTCGTTCATCGTCTGCATGGTGCTCCTGGGCGACGCCACGAGCCCCTGGGTGGTGCTGTGCTGGCCCGGCGCGGTGCTCACCAGCCTCGCCTTCACCTGCGTGGGGCTCGCCGGGTGCACCTACGTGCGCAGCTGGCAGGACTTCGACGTCGTGACCCTCGTCACGCTGCCCCTCTTCCTCTTCTCGGGGACGTTCTTCCCGATCACCCTCTACCCCCAGTGGCTCGGGGCGATCGTCTCGGTGTCCCCCCTCTACCAGGCCGCGGCGCTGCTGCGGGGCCTCGCGACCGGCCAGTTCGACCTCCTGATGCTCGGGCGCGCCGGCTACCTCGTCGCCTTAGGGCTTGCGGGGCTCTGGCTCGCCGCCCGACGGTTCCGGGCCATCCTCACGCCCTAGACGGGTCGTCGCTCGGCGTTGGCCGTGTCAGGCCACGCGCCCCCGTCGCGACGGGCCGCGCCGAGCGCCGGTGGGAACGTCCGTGGGTCCTGCGCGGCGCCGTCGACGAACGCTCCGGCGCCGCCGCGCAAGAGCCGCGTCGTCACCCCGCGAGCTCGCTGTCAGCTCGGGAGCCCCGCGGCCATGGCCTGGTAGGCGGGGACGAGTTCCTCGAAGCGCGCCTCGGCGTCGAGCAGCTCACGACCCGCCAGATACGCGCGAAGCCTCTCGGCGTGCAACTGCCATCCCGCGCCGTAGAAGGCGAGGGGCTCGAGCGGGAGGCCCCGGACCTCGACAACCAGCGTGGTCTGGTCACCCTCTGGGCTGAGCGTGACCTCGAGCGTCAGGTCGAATGGTGGCACGCCGTTTCCCCTGCGCCACGACTCGTCGGTCTCTCGCGTCGTCACGACGAATCGCCTCGGCGGCTCGCACGACTCGACGCGCCCCGTCCTCTCGACGTCATCGGACTCGACGTAGGAGCGGAACTCCCCGCCCGGGCGAAGGTCGCCCTCGACCGTGGCGTGCCAGCGGGCCAACCGATCGGGGCTCGTGAGCGCAGCCCACAGCTCATCCATCGGCGCATCGAAGCGGTCCTCGACGCGCACGACGCCCTTGCCCTCGGCCAATCTCAAGTTGCCCAGGATCCGCCCAGACGACGGAGCGCTCATCGATCGTCCCCTTCAGTCGTGGGGGGTGCCACGCGCGCCGAGTCTACGGGCACGGACCAGGCTCCAGCCGAACGGAGGGGAAGACGAGGGCGGCGCCCCACGCGAAGGAACGACCGTGGTCTCGCGACGAACGAGCCCATGACCGAGGGGGACGCTCGTCTGGCGCCCCCGACCGACTGGCTGGACGCGGCGGCACCAGCCCTCCAGGTTCGCTCCCGATCGCTTCGGCGAGTGAGGCGGTCGTCGAGCTCGAGGATCACCACTCCTGAGCCAACGAGATCTGGGACCGAACTCTCCCGGGGTCTCCCGTGACCGGAGGGGAGGGTCCGCCGGCCCGCGCTTCGAGTCCCGGGGCGTGATCCCCGCGAGGAAGGGGTCCCACGGCCGCCACGCGGTGAGGGGCGGGCGCGCTCGCGGCCGCCCTTCGAAAGGCCTCGAGCGGGTTGCGTACCGCATCGCCGCGCGCCGGCGAGCCCACGGCGCCGTGGAGAGCCCGTCATCTCGACCATCCCCTCCTCGATGGGGGCCACTTCGACGGTGCGGGGTCGCAGAGTGCTCGCACGAAGAGGGTGCCCGCATCCCGGCCGCTCCGAGCCACGCGGTCGGACCACCGTCACCGCTCGACGAGCTCGAAGACCGGGTGCCGGGGGGCGATTCCCGCAACCTCGTCGTCGGTCGAGTTCGGGCCGACCCCGTCGAAGAACACCCCGACCTCGGCCCTCCAGCGCTGGAGGTAGGCGCGCAGCACGGGGACCTTCTCGTCGTCGGAGAGCTCGGTGGCGAGGTAGTGGGTCCGCCTTCGGCCGACCACGAGGTCGAGCTGGCCGCCCGCGGCGCGCACGTTGCGCACCCACTCGGCCTCGCCGCGCGGCGCGACGAGGTACGCCGCGTCCCCCACGGCGAGCAGGTTGACCGGCGTCCGGCGGGGCGTGCCCGTCTTGCGGCCCTTCACCTCCAACACCCGGCTGCCCCAGACGCTGATGCCCACGCGCGCGGCCCCGGCCACCGCCTTGTTGAGCACGTGCCTCGTGAGCCACCCGGGCTTGCGATAGTGGCGCGGCGTCCCGTTCGCAGGCACGGCACCCTCCCACGACTAACGATGTCAGCCGGCGTGGCTCACGCCCTTAGCCTGTCATGCCCACTCGGAGCCCGCGAGGACCAGCGTGCCCGGGACGGCGCGGTGGGGGATCGTCCGAACGACGTCGCCGGCGGCCCGCGACCTCATCACCGGGGTCCGGGCCCAACACTCACCCCCCGACGCGGAGACGCCTCTCGCGACGGCCGTCACCGTTCCCCCGGGGGCCCAGACCGGGGGCGGTTCGCGTCGCTCGCCGCGCCGGGCCGGACCCGGGCCCGCGGCGAGTCGGCGGCTGGGCGCCGAAGGGTCCGCGGACCCGCCACCTTCCGACGTGCGGAGTGACGCCGATCCCCAACCTCGTGACCCGTCGTCAGAACCGGAAGTGGACGAAGATCCGTCCGAAGTTCTTCGAGTCCTTCTCCACCCGGTGGTAAAGGGGCTTCACGTCGGGCTGGTCCAAGTACCGCAGCACGCGCTTCTTCAACTGGCCGCTGCCCTTGCCGGGGATGATCTCGACCAGCCGGACCTTCTTCTCGAGCGCCTCGTCGATCACCGCGCGCAGCGCCCGGTCAATCTCATCGCCGCGGTTGTAGAGCCCGTGCAGGTCGAGGGTGAGCTTCACCGGCCCGCAGCGTAGCGAGGGTCGTGGCGGCCCTACCCGACACCCGCACCAGGTCGGGGTGACCGGTCTCCCGCGGGCAGGGCGATCCCGAGCTCGCGGTGGACCGTGGCGACCGTCTGGGGCGACAGCCCCCGGTCGTAGAGCTCGCACAGCGCACTCAACACCTCGAGGTCGCGCACCGAATAGCGGCGCTGGTTGCCCGAGGGCCGCTCGCCCGCGAAGTCGATCGCCGATTCCAGGCGGCGCAGCGCGTGAGGGGTCGTACCGAGCAGGTCGATCGCCACGGCCATCGTGAAGAGCGGCTCGTCGGGATCGACCACCCGCTCGCGCCACGGCCGCCCCGCGGGGGGCGTCGCCGCCCCCCGTCGGGGCCCCGTCGACATCAGGCCGTCTCGGCCGTGAGGATCTTGCGCTCGGACTCGGTCGAGTGGACCCGGACCTTGCGCGGTCGGGCGTGCTCCGAGAGCGGGATCCGCAGGGTGAGCACCCCGTTGGTGTACTCGGCGTCCACGTGCTCGACGTCGAGCACGTCGCCGAGCAGCACCCGACGCGTGATGGTCGTCTCGGAGCGCTCGCGAACGAAGTACTTCGCGCCCTCGGGCAGCGCGACCGTGCGCTTCGCGTTCAGGCGCAACTCGCCGCGCTCGATCTGCAGGTCGATGGTGTCCGGGTCCACCCCGGGCAGGTCGAACTGCACCGTGATCACGTCACCGAGCCGGTACGCGTCCATCGCGGCCAACTGGGGTCCCTCCTCGACGAGGCGGTCCCAGCGCCGCAGCGGGTCGGTCAGCATCAGCATGGGCAACCTCCTTTCAGTAATGCTTACTACATCTGTTAGTATACCTGACCGTACGGCGCCCGTGCCGACGACCCGACCCGGGGGCGCCGGTGGCGAGCCGGTAACCTCGTCCGGGTGTCCAGCCCCCCGACCGCCGACGATCCGGCCGTCGCGGGAGTCGCCCCCGAGGTCGCCCCCGAGGTCGCCCCGGCGCGCGCGCGCAAGATGCACCCCGTGCTCGAGTGGCTGATCGTGCTCGTCGTCGCCGTCGGCGTATCCCTTTTGATCAGGGCTTACGCCTTCCAGACCTACTTCATCCCCTCCGGCTCGATGGAGCCCACCCTGCATATCGGCGACCGGATCATCGTCTCGAAGCTCTCGGTGGAGTTCGGGACGATCCACATCGGCGACGTCGTCGTCTTCCGGGCGCCCCCGGGGGTGAAGGTCCAGTGCGGTGACGCCGTGCCCGACCTCGTGAAGCGGGTCATCGGGCTGCCCGGCGACCACCTGACCAGCCGCGGCAACACCATCTACGTGAACGGCCACCGGCTGAAGCAGTGGTGGACGCACAACCCGGTCCTGGGCAAGCCGATCGGCTCGGTGACGGTGGCGGCCAACAACTACTTCATGCTCGGCGACAACGAGGCCAACAGCTGCGACAGCCGATACTGGGGGACGGTCCCGCGCTCGGATATCGTCGGCAAGGCCATCCTGCGGATCTGGCCCCTCTCGCGAGTCGGCTTCCTCTAGAGCGGCCGGGCCGAAGGAGGGGTGCCGTGAGGGTCCTTATCGTCGGTGGGACGTCGTTCGTCGGGCGGGCCCTCGCCTGGTCAGCCTGGCACCACGGCCACTCGGTCACGGTCCTCAACCGGGGACGCACCGCGAGCGACCTCCCCGAGACGGTCGAGCGTCTGGTGGGCGATCGCGGCGGCGACCTGCGCGCGCTCGAGGGACGCCGCTTCGACGCGACGCTCGACGTCATCGCCTACCGCCCGAACGACGTCGACCGCCTGGCCGACGCCCTGGGCGACCGCGGCGGACGCCACCTGCAGGTCTCCTCGATCTCGGCCTACCGCGAGACCGACCGTCGTGACGCGACCGAGGACGAGCTCGAGCTGTGGCCCGAGGAGGGACTGGATCCGGACTCGGTCGTCACCCCCGCCACCTACGGCCCCCTGAAGGCGGCTTGCGAGCGCGCGGCCCGTCGACGCTTCGGCGCCGACGTCACGATCGTGCGCCCGACCTACGTGATCGGCGCCCACGACCACACGCTGCGCTTCCCCTACTGGGTCGCCCGGGCCCGACGCGGCGGCGAGATCGCGGTGCCCGGCCCGCGCGAGGCGCGCCTGCAGTGGATCGACGCGCGCGACCTCGCCGCCTTCGCCCTCGGCGTGCTGGACGACGGCCTGACCGGCCCCTTCCACGTGGCCGCGCCCTCCGGGGGGCTGCCCTTCGTCGAGGTGATCGAGCGAATCGTCGCCCACGCGGCCCCGGCCGGGGCCCGGGTGGTCGAAGTGTCGGCCGAGGCCGTCCGGGCCGCCGACCTCGCGGAACGCTTCCCCCTGTGGAGTCCGCGCCCCGAGGCCGTCGGCACCCTCGACACGACCCGCGCCCGGGCGGCCGGCCTGGTCGCCCGGGCGCTCGAGGAGAGCGTCGACGACGTCGTCGAGTGGTGGGGGGCGCGGCCCTGGGCCGACCGGTGGCTCTCGGCTGCGGCCGAGGCGCGCCTGCTCGCGGCGTCGCGGTAAGAGGGCGCCGCAGGCGGACAGAGGCGCACGTGGCCCCCCGGGACGAGGACCGTTTCCGCCGGCTCGTCGACGAGCACGCCTCGGCCGTGGGCGACTACCTGCGCCGGCGTCTCTACCCCGTGAGCCCGGCCGACCTCGACGACCTCGTCGAAGAGACGCTGCTGGTCGTCTGGCGGCGCCTCGACGACGTCCCGGCCGACGCCGAGCGCCCCTGGATGATCGGGGTCGCGCGCAACGTCCTGCGCAACGCCCGGCGCTCCAGCGGCCGGCGGCGGGCGCTGCAGGCCTCGCTCCGACCCGCCCCCAACGACCCGCCGGCCGAGGAGAGGGTCGTGGCCGACGTCGCTTTGGCCCAGGCGCTCGCCTCGCTCAGCGAGGACGACCGCGAGATCGTGACCCTCAACGCCTGGGACGGCTACGAGCCCCGGGACCTGGCCGAACACCTCGGGATCACCGCCAACGCCGCCGCGGTGCGCCTCAGCCGAGCCCGGGGACGGCTCCGGGCGGCGCTCGCCCTGGGAGAGGACGACCCGAAAGAGGCGGGCGCCTCGTGACAGGGGGTGAGTAGAGCTATGGACGACCTGGAGCGACGACTGCGGGCGGCCGACCCGGTGGCCGGCCGGCCCTACGCACTGCCCGAGGGGCTCGTCGCGCGCGTGGTGGCCGAGCGGCGCCCGGCGCGGGTCGTGCGCCCCTTCGTCTGGCGCGTGGCGGCGGCCGCGGCGGCGAGCGTCGCACTCACCGTGGGGGCGGTGAGCGCCCTCGGGGAGGTCTCCCCGGCCTTCGGTGCCGTCGAGGTCGCCGCGGCGGTGCCCCCACCACCGACGGCCGGTCCCGCGGCCTTCGGCACCGTGGAGGCCGCCGCCCTGCCGAGCGCCAGCGCGCCGCCGCCCCTGCGACTGGCCCCGGGCC
This sequence comes from Actinomycetes bacterium, assembly GCA_021831035.1. Classification (GTDB taxonomy): domain Bacteria; phylum Actinomycetota; class Acidimicrobiia; order Acidimicrobiales; family RAAP-2; genus RAAP-2. The sequence continues at coordinate 44,610 of JAKBNL010000001.1, read as the reverse complement.
CGCCCGGGCCCGCCTCGGTCGCGGTGAGCCGCCTGACCCACCCCGCGGATCTGGCGGGTGAGACCCGGCGGCTCGCCCGGGCCCTCGGCGTCACCGGGCCCGAGGTGCGCCTCGGCACGGGCCCGACCAGCTGGCAGGTGGGCCGGCCGCCCGGCGCCACCGTCGTGGTGGTGGGCGGGGCCGTACCCCAGTGGAGCTACTCGTCGAGCTCGCCCTCGATCGCCCCGGCCACCCAGTCGGCCGGCCCGGTGCGCAGCGCCGCCGAGCGGGCCCGCCTGCGCGCGCGCGCCGCGCGGCTGCTGGCCCACCTCGGGCTCGACCTCACCCTCGGGCGGGCCACCTACGTGGACGCGATGATGGACGGTGCCACCCCGAGCGACGTCTACCGCGAGGTCACGGCGACCTTCGTCGTGACCCACGGGGGCCTGCCCACCGACCAGCGCGTCGTTCTCGGCGTCGACGCCCGGGGCCGGCTGGTCTTCGCGGCCGGCCCGGACGTCGCGGTGGCCCGCGACGTCCCCTACGCCCTCGAGTCGCCCGCCGGTGCCCTGGGATCCCTGCGCGGGGGCGCCGGCCCGGCCTCGGTCGGGCCACGCGCCCCGGCCCGGCCGGCCCTGGTCCGCGCCACACTCGGCCTGCGCGCCTTCGTCGTGCGCGGAGGGGAGACCTGGTGGCTCCCCGTCTACACCTTCACCACGCGCTCGGGCGCGCACTGGCAGGTGCTGGCCCGCGCGCCGGGTGAGGTCACGATCGCGCCCCACGCCACCGGCCTCGACGCCCACGGGGTCGTCGCCCCCTAGGGGGCCGACGGGACCTGGTCGACCTCGATCCGTCCGATGCCCACCGCGAGGTCGAGCACCAGCGTGCCGACGCGTCCCTTGGTGAGCGCGGGATAGACGGTCCGCGGCCCGTAGCCGGGGCCCGAGGACTGGCCGAGGCCGACGTGGCTCGTCACCACGACGCGCACGTCGGTGGGCACATCGACGATCAACTGGCCGACCGCCTGGGTGGCGCGCACGTGGTAGGCGCCGAGGCCGAAGGGGATCTGGGTGAGGTCGATCCTCGTCTCGCCGTAGGCGCCGCGGTAGGCCGAGGGGATCTGGTCGAGCGCGATCGGGGTGTAGACGTGCGCGCCCGACCCGCCCTCGATCGGTACTCCCACGATCGAGAGGGTGACGAGGAGGGCGGTCACGGCGAGTGTGACGAGGCTCACGAGCCCCAAGAAGCCCAGCGCGACGACGCGGCGCAGGGTGAGGCGCCGCGAGGGGCTGCGCAGCGCCACCACGGCCAGGATGACCAGGCAGAGGACCCAGAAGAGCCCGAGCCCGCGCGCCGGTCGCACCCCGGCGTGGCCGACCACCGCGAGGACCACGACGGCGGCCGCGACGAGCACGCCCAAGGGCAGCGCCACCCGCAGCCACCAGCCGGCGTGGCCGGCCTCGGGGACCGGCGCGTCGAGCGCGGCGCCGTCGCCCGGGACGACCACCCACATCGCGAGGTAGACCAGGACCCCGAAGCCCCAGAACAGGGCGAGGACGACGAAGATGACCCGTACCACGACGGGGTCCACGTCGAAACGCTCGGCGACCCCCCCGCACACCCCGCCGAGGACTCGGTGACTCGAGCTGCGCGCGAGGTGGCGGACCTTCGGCGAAGCGCCCAGGGGGGGCGGGGCCGTCGACGCCGTCGTCTCGGGTGGCGGCTCCGGCGCGGTCGAGGCGGGATCGCTCATGCGCCGAAACTAGGTCGGGCGCGCCGCCCCGGCGATGGGGAGGATCCCTGAGCGCCACTTCCACCAGGGGGTTCGTGTCGGGGTTCTCCCGCAGGGCGCGGCCCGGGTCCCGGTGCGAGACTTCCTCTCGATGAGCGTCATCACCCCGCCGCGCGCCGAGATCGGGGTCCCCCACCGCCCGCTGCGCCGCGGCGCCGACAACGCCCTCGTGGGCGGGGTCTGCGGCGGCCTCGCCATCCGGCTCGGGGTGAGCGAGCGGGCCGTGCGCGTCGTCACCTGTGTCGTGGCGCTGCTCTGGGGGGTGGGATTGGTCGCCTACTTCGCCCTCTGGCTCACGGTGGCCCGGGCGGGCGAGGACCGCTCCATCGCGGCTCGGCTCCTCGGCGGACGCAACCGGCTGGCGCGCGTGGCGGTCGCCGTGGCCGTCGGGGTGCTCGTGCTGCTCGTGCTGCACCCCTTCAGCCAGGCGCTGCTCGGCCCCCTCTCGTGGGCCTTCCTCCTCTCGGTCCTCGGGCTCATCGTGGTGTGGCGGGGCGCCACGTCCGAGGAGCGCCAGCGACTCGAGGAGATCGGGCGCAACACGCCCCTGCTGCGCACCCGCGCGGAGTGGACGCGGACCTCGGCCTTCGTGCGGGTGCTCGTCGGCGTCGTGCTCGTCCTGCTCGGGGTCCGCCTCGTCGTGCTCGTCTCGCGACCCTTCGATCGGGGCGCGCCGGCCGCCATCTTCGGTGCGGCGTTCGTCGTCGCCGGCGCCGTGGTGCTGCTCGCCCCGTGGTGGCTGAGCCTGGTGCACGACCTCACCGACGAGCGCCGCTCGCGCGTACGCGTGGAAGAGCGCGCGAAGCTGGCGGCGCACCTGCACGACTCAGTCCTCCAGACCCTCACGCTCATCGAGCGCTCGGCCGACGACCCCAGCCAGGTGACCCGCCTCGCGCGTACCCAGGAGCGCGAGCTGCGCCAATGGCTCTTCGGCCCCGCGACGACCAGTCCCGTGGCCACCCTGGCGGGGGCGCTCGACGCCCTCGTCGGCGAGATCGAGGGCGACTACGGGGTGCGCGTCGAGTTGGTGGTCGTCGGCGAGGCCACCCTCACCGAGGCGCTGGCCGACTTCGTGGCCGCGGGACGTGAGGCGGCGATAAACGCGGCCCGCTGGTCGGGCGCCGAGCGCGTCTCGATCTACGCCGAGGTCGAGCCCACCACGGCCTCCCTCTTCGTGCGCGACCGCGGACGGGGCTTCGACCCGGCCGCCGTGCCCGAGGACCGCCGCGGCCTCGCCGTGTCGATCCGCGAGCGTCTCGCCGCGCGCGGCGGCACGGCCACGGTGCGCTCGGCCCCCGGCGAGGGCACCGAGGTGGCCCTGGAGGTCGCGCTCGCGTGAGACCACGGGTGTTCCTGGTCGATGACCACGGGCTCATCCTGGCCGGGCTGCGCGCCGAGCTCGCCGACACGGTCGAGATCGTGGGGTCCGCCGACGAGGTCCCGGTGGCGATCGAGATGATCCTCGAGCGCCGCCCCGACGTGGTCCTGCTCGACGTGCACATGCCCGGTGGCGGCGGCGAGGCCGTGCTGCGCGAGGTGCTGACCGCCGCACCCGAGGTGCGCTTCCTCGCCCTGTCGGTCTCGGACGCGGCCGAGGACGTGATCGCGATCGTGCGCGCCGGGGCGCGCGGCTACGTGACCAAGAGCATCTCGGCCCCCGAGCTCCTCGAGGCGATCCTGCGCGTGGCCGACGGCGACGCCGTCTTCTCGCCGCGCCTCGCGGGCTTCGTCCTCGACGCCTTCGCCTCCGAGGGCCGCCTCGGCGAGGCCGAGGTCGACCCCGAACTCAACCAGCTCACCGCCCGCGAGCGCCAGGTGTTGCGGCTCATCGCGCGCGGCTACGCCTACCGCGACGTCGCCACCGAGCTCGCGATCTCGGTCAAGACCGTCGAGAGCCACGTCTCGTCGGTGCTGCGCAAGCTCCAGCTCTCGAGCCGCTACGAGCTCACCCACTGGGCGGTGGAGCGACGGCTGACCTAGCGCTGCTCGACCAGCTCGAGGTAGCGGTCGTCCCAGACGTCGACGAACTCCTCGGGCAGCAGCACGGCGTGGGTCGGCTCGAGGGCCTCGACGAAGCCCCGTTCGTGGCTCACGGCCACGACCGTCCCCTTCCACGCGCGCATCAGCTCCCCGAGCGCCGTCACACTCGCGGGGTCGAGGTTGTTGGTCGGCTCGTCCAGCACGAGCAGGTTGGCCCGTGAGGAGGCCAGCTTGGCGAGCGCCAGCTTCGCCCGCTCGCCCCCCGAGAGGGTGCCGGGCCGCTGGTGGGCGGCCTCGCCGGTGAGGCCGAAGGCGCCCAGGAGGGCGCGCCGGCCAGGATCGGTCACGACGACGGAGTCGGCCAGGTTCTCCAGGACCGTCACCGAGAAGTCGAGCTGCTCGTTCTCCTGGGCGAAGTAGCCGACCGTGACGTGGGCGCCGTAGCGCACGGTGCCGGCGGTGGGCGTCTGGGCCCCGGCCACGCAGCGCAGCAGGGACGACTTGCCCGCGCCGTTGCGCCCGACGATGGCCACGCGATCGCCCCGTCCGATCGTGAGGTCGAGGTCGTCGAGCACGCGCAGGCGCCCGTAGTGCACGCACAGGCCCCGCACCTCCAGAGGCACGTCGCCGCTGCGCGGCGGATCGGGCAGGCGGAACCGGACGGCGCGCTCGCGCGCGGTGACGGTGACCCGCTCCTCGCGCAGCCGTTCGACGCGCCGGTCGAGGACCTTGGCCAGCCGGGCCCGCTTGGCGGTCTGGGCACGCATGGAGTCGGCCAGACGCGCGTACTGGTCGATCTTGGCGTCCTGACGCGCGGCCAGCTTCTCCTCCCCCTGGCGACGGGCCTCGTCCTGGGACAGGTAGCTGGTGTAGTTCCCCCGGTAGTCGAGCAGCCGACCCTCGCGCAGCGCCAGCACCCGGTCGATCGAGGCGTCGAGGAGGGGGAGGTCGTGGCTGATCACGAGGACGGTGCCCGCGAATCGCGCCAGCTCGTCGAACAGCCACCGCTTGGCCGCCTTATCGAGGTGGTTGGTCGGCTCGTCGAGGACGAGCACGTCGGGCCGTTGGTACAGGACCCGCATCAGGTCGACGCGGCGGCGCTGGCCCCCCGAGAGGTTCGCCAGGTCCTCGAGCAGCAGGTCCTGGGCCAGACCCAGCCCGTCGGCCAGCCGGGCCACCTCGGCCTCGGCGACGTAGCCGCCGCGCTCGCGGAACTGCTCCTCGAGCTCGGTGAAGTGCGCGATGGTGGCCTCGTCGGGGGCCGCGGCCAGCGCGTGGCGGGCGTCGTGCAGGGCGGCGTCGAGGGCGTCGATGCCGCGCGCGCTCAGCACGTGGCTCAGCCCGATCGGCTCGGCGCCGAGTCCGCCGGGGACCGGCTCTTGGGGCAGGTGACCCACGGCCCCCTGGACCGCGACGGTGCCCTGGTGTCGGACCTGACCCGTCGCCTGGCCGAGCAGGACCTTGAGCAGGGTGGACTTGCCCGCCCCGTTGCGCCCGACCAGGCCGACCTTCTCGCCGTCGCCGATCGTGAACGACGTCGGCTCGAGGAGCCGCCGTCCCCCGATCTCGATCCCCAGCCCGGTGACGATGAGCACTACGGCGTGAGGTCGACGAGGCGCTCGCCCAGCTCGTCGCGGAAGCGGGGGTCGGCGATGGCGATGAGCGCCTCGGCCCGCTCGCGCACGGTCCGGCCGCGCAGGTCGGCCGCGCCGTGCTCGGTGACGATGACCTGGGCCAGCTGGCGCGGCGAGGTCACCCCCGCGTAGGGGGTCGGGGTCGGGACGATCCGGCTCTTCACGACGCCGTCGACGCTCGTCGTCGAGGCGAAGCAGATCAAAGAGACGTGGTCGAGGCTCAGGCTGGAGCCCTCCAGGAAGTCGTGGTGGCCGCCCACGCCCGAGAACTGCCGGGGGCCGATGGACTCGGCCATGATCTGGCCCGAGAAGTCGACCTCGACGGCCGAGTTGATCGAGACGACTCGGTGGTTCTTCGCGATGACGTGCGGGTCGTTGGTGTAGTACACGGGCGCTACCCCGATCATCGGGTTCTCGTGGATGAAGTCGTACATCTCGCGCGTGCCGGCGGCGAAGGTGATCACGCACTGGCCCGGGTGGAGGGTCTTTCGGGCGTTGGTGACCTTGCCGGCCTTGATCAGCTCGTAGAGGCCGTCGGTGAACATCTCGGAGTGGACCCCGTAGTCACCACCGTCACCCTCGATGAGGGCCTGGGCGACGAGGCTGGGCACCGCACCGATGCCGGTCTGCAGCGTGGCCCCGTCGGGGACGAAGGGCGCCGCGTGCGCCGCGATCGCGACGTCGACGTCACTGCCGGGGACGTTGGGAAAGACCGTCGGCCACTCGTCGGTGTAGACGACCACGTCGACGTCGTCACGCAGGCTGAGCGTGTTGGAGTGGCCCTCGAGCGCGAGGGTGCGCGGGAAGTGCGGCGAGCACTCGGCGATGAGGAGGCGCTCGGGGTCCCGACCGGCGGTCCGCATCGCCTCGAGGGTGGCGCCGTTGTAGAGCGAGAGCGACACGTTCCCGTCGGCGTCGGGCATCGAGCAGGGCGCGATCATCACGCGCGGCGCGAAGAGCTCGACGTGCAGGCCCCAGTGGCGGAAGTAGCTCGGCACGTACTGCACGTCGCCGCCCGTCGCCGCCGCGCGGCGCTCGCCCGGCCCGAAGAAGGGGCAGCGGTAGTGGACCCCGGGATGGGTGAAGAGCGCGTCGTAGCTCCCGAGGGCCAGCCCACCGGTGATGAGCAGGTCCTCCCAGTCGTCCCGGGCCGCCAGGGCCCGGAACAGGGCGGTGGGCGTGCCGGTGATGAGTCCGTAGCCGATGCCGTCCACCGGTCGGACCAGGCCGGCCGCCTCCTCGGCGGTCATCTCACGTGCGGTCATCGCGACATTCTGCCCGAGGGCGCCGCCGGGGCGCGGACTCAGTCCTCGCCCGCCGGGACGACCGCGACGGCCGCCACCGCGTGGCCCTCGTCGAGGTTCATCACGCGCACCCCGGTCGCGTCGCGGCCCTGGGAGGAGACCTCGCGCACCGTGGTGCGGATCAGCACTCCCCCGCTCGAGGCGAGCAGCACCTCGTCGTCCAGGTGGACCATGAAGGCCGCGGCCACGAAGCCCCGCGCGGCCGTCAGGCGGATGGCCCGCACGCCCTGGCCGCCCCGCCCCTGGCGGTGGAACCGCTCGACCTTGACCCGCTTGCCGTAGCCGGTGTCGGTCACGACGAACAGGTCCGCGTCGTCGCGCACCACGTCGAGCGAGATCGCCCGGTCGTCGTCTTTGAGCTTGATCCCGCGCACTCCGGTCGCGTCGCGACCCATCTCGCGCACCTCGGACTCGGCGAAGCGGATGGCCATCCCCCGGTAGGTCAGCATCATCAGGTCGTCCTCGCCCGCGGTGGGCACGACCCGCACGACCTCGTCACCCGAACGCAGGTTGATGGCGATCCAGCCCTCCCGCCGGGACTTGTCGTACTCGCTGAAGGCGGTCTTTTTCACCGTCCCGTTCGCCGTGGCGAAGACGAGGAACTTGTCCTCGGGGAAGTCGTCGGTCGAGACGATGGCCTGGATCGACTCACCGGGCTGGAGGTTGAGCAGGTTGACGATGGCCGTGCCCTTGGCCGTCCGGTCCTTCATCGGGATCTCGTGACCCCGGAGGCGGAAGACCCGCCCCCGGTTCGAGAAGAGGAGCAGGTAGGCGAGGGTCGTGGTGTGGATGATCTGGTCGACGAAGTCCTCGTCCTTGAGCTTGGCTCCCTGGACGCCGCGCCCCCCGCGACCCTGGGTCCGGAAGGCGTCGGCCGCGACCGACTTCACGTAACCGGCGCGGGTCATCGTCACGACGATCTCCTCGTCGGCGATCAGGTCCTCGACCCCGAGCTCACCCGGGTCGTTGACGATCTGGGTGAGGCGCGCCGTGGCGTACTTGTCGCGGGTCGCGGTCAGCTCGGCGCTGATTACCCCGCGGAGCTTGGCCTCGTCGGCCAGGATCGAGCGCAGCTCGGCGATCGTCTCGCGCAGGCGGGCCATCTCGTCCTCGAGCTCGCTGCGGCCCAGCCGGGTGAGCCGTCCGAGGGTCATGTCCAAGATGTGGTTGGCCTGCTCCTCGGAGAAGTCGAAGGGCGCACCCATGAGGGCGGCCCGCGCGGCCGGCCGGTCCTCGGACCCCCGGATGGCGGCGATCACCGCGTCGAGCATGTCGATCGCCTTGAGGAGGCCCTCGACGATGTGGGCCCGGGCCTCGGCCTTGGCCAGGCGGTGACGGCTGCGCCGCGTGACGACCTCGACCTGGTGGGCCACGTAGTGGGTGAGCGCCTGGGCCAGGTTCAAGGTGCGCGGCACCCCGTCCACCAGGGCCAGCATGTTGACGGCGAAGGTGGTCTGGAGCGCCGTGTTCTTGTAGAGCTGGTTCAAGATCACGTTGGCGTTCGCGTCACGCTTGAGTCGGATCACCAGACGGGCCTGCCGGCCGGCCGAGTCGTTCTGCACGGCGGCGATCCCCTCGATCTCGCCGCTCTTGACGAGGTCGTAGATCTTCTCCTCGATCGACTCCACCGAGACCTCGTAGGGGAACTGCGAGACGACGATGCGGGTGTCGCGACCGACCTCGTCGATCTCGGCGACGGCGCGCACCTTGATCGAGCCCCGCCCCGTGCGGTACGCGTCGAGGATCCCCTGGCGGCCCAGGATCTGCGCGGCGGTCGGGAAGTCGGGACCCCTCACGAAGGCCATCAGGTCGTCGGGCGTGGCGTCGGGGTGGGCGATCAGGTGCAGGGTCGCGTCGATCACCTCGCCAAGGTTGTGTGGCGGAATCTTGGTCGCCATCCCCACGGCGATGCCCTGACTGCCGTTGACGAGCAGGTTGGGGAAGCGCGAGGGCAGCACCACCGGCTGCTGGGTGGAGTTGTCGTAGTTGGGCTCGAAGTCGACCGTGTCCTCGTCGATCGAGTCCAGCATCTCCAGGGCGATCGGGGCGAGGCGGCACTCGGTGTAGCGCATCGCCGCCGCGCCCTCGTCCGGACCGGTCCCGCCGAAGTTCCCGTGACCCGAGATGAGCGGGTGGCGCATCGAGAAGTCCTGGACCATGCGCACCAGGGCGTCGTAGATCGCCGTGTCGCCGTGGGGGTGGTAGGTGCCCATGACCTCCCCGACGACCTTGGCGCACTTGGCGTAGGGGCGATCGGGGCGTAATCCCTGGTCGAACATCGAGTACAGGATGCGTCGGTGAACGGGCTTGAGCCCGTCGCGCACGTCGGGCAGCGCCCGGCTGACGATGACCGACATCGAGTACTCGAGGAAGGATCGCTCCATCTCGAGGTTGATCTCGATGGGCTCCACGTAGCCGAGCACCTCGACGGGGTCGGTCCCGTCGTTCGGGGGGGTGTTGTTCGAGCGTCGGGCCATGTCGTCGCCTTAGATGTCGAGGAAGCGAACGTCTTTGGCGTTCGTCTGGATGAAGTGACGCCGCTGCGGAACGTCGTCGCCCATGAGGATGGAGCAGACCTCGTCCGCCAGGGCCGCCTGCTCGACGGTGATCTGGAGGAGCGCTCGCTTGGTGGGGTCCATCGTCGTGTCACGTAGCTCGTCGAAGTCCATCTCCCCCAGCCCCTTCAGCCGCTGGAAGTCGTTCTTGTGGTCGGGGTGCTCGGCGAGGAACAGCGCCTTCGCGGCGTCGTCGCGCAGGTAGACCTTCTCCTTGCCCACGAGCGTCGAGTAGAGGGGGGGTTGGGCCACGTAGACGTGGCCCTCGTTCACCAGTGCGGTCATCTGGCGGAAGAAGAAGGTCAGGAGGAGGGTGCGGATATGGCTGCCGTCCACGTCGGCGTCGGCCAGCAGGATGATCTTGTCGTAGCGGATCTTGGTCACGTCGAAGTCGTCCTCGACACCCGCGCCGATGGCCGACACCAGGGCCTGGATCTCGGCGTTGCGCAGGATCTTGTCCGTGCGCGCCTTCTCGACGTTCAAGATCTTGCCCCGGATCGGCAGGATCGCCTGGACCCGCGGGTCACGGGCGTCCTTGGCCGACCCGCCGGCCGAGTTGCCCTCGACGATGAACAGCTCGCACTCGCGCGGGTCGTTCGACGAGCAGTCGACGAGCTTGCCCGGCAGTCCGGCCCCGTCGAGGGCGCTCTTGCGCCGGGTGAGGTCGCGGGCCTGGCGGGCCGCCTGGCGGGCGCGGGCCGCCTGGACGGCCTTCTGGACGATCTGGGCACCCTCACGGGGGTTCTCCTCGAGCCACTCGGCCAGCTTCTCGTTGGTCGCGCGCTCCACCATCGAGCGCATCGAGACGTTGCCGAGTTTGGCCTTGGTCTGTCCCTCGAACTGGGGCGCGGTGAGCAGCACCGAGATGATCGCCGTCAGGCCCTCGCGAATGTCCTCGCCCAGGAGGTTGTCCTCCTTCTCCTTGAGGAGGTTTCGCTTGCGCGCGTAGCGATTGACGACGTTGGTGAGGGCCTTGCGGAACCCCTCCTCGTGCATGCCACCCTCGATGGTGGAGATGCCGTTGGCGAAGGAGTAGATGCTCTCGTAGTAACCGGTGTTCCACTGGAAGGCGATCTCGACCTGCTGGCCCTCCTCGGCCTGCTCGTAGAAGCCGACCTTGCGAAAGAGGGACTCCTTGGCGTTGTTGAGGTGCTTCACGTAGTCGACGATGCCGCCGTTGTACTTGAAGACCTCCTTGGCCTCTCGGCCCGCGCGCTCGTCGCTGAAGCGGATCTCGAGTCCCCGGTTCAAGAACGCGACGATCTGGAGGCGTTCGGTGACCGTCTGTGCGCGGAACTCGACGTCCTCGAAGACGGCGGGGTCGGGGTAGAACGTCACGGTCGTGCCGGTGCGACCCCGGGGGGCCGGGCCGGTGACGGTGAGCCCGCCCTGGGGCTTGCCCCCGTCAGCGAAGGAGAGTTCGTGATGCTGGCCGTCACGGTCGACCTCGAGGGTGAGCCGCGTCGAGAGGGCGTTCACCACCGAGACGCCCACGCCGTGGAGCCCGCCCGAGACCTTGTAGCCGCGTCCCCCGAACTTGCCGCCGGCGTGCAAGACGGTGAGGGCGATCTCGGCGGCCGACTTGCCCGGGTACTGGGGATGCTCATCGACCGGGATCCCCCGGCCGTCGTCGACGACCCGGCACCCGCCGTCTCGGAGCAGGACCACGTCGATGCGCGAGCAGAAGCCCGCCATCGCCTCGTCGACGGAGTTGTCGACGATCTCCCAGATGAGGTGGTGGAGACCGGCCGGACCGGTCGAGCCGATGTACATGCCCGGTCGCATCCGCACGGGCTCGAGACCCTCGAGGACGGTGATGTCACTGGCGGAGTAACTCGCCGATCCCTTGGTCTTTTCGGCCACGACGAGGTCCTTTCCATCGGGGAAGCCGGGGCTCGGGCGCCCGACGGCGCGGCCCTTTCGCGTCTCTCCATCCTACCCGAACGGCCCCACATTCCGGCCGTTCCGCGGCTGCGACGGAGCCGGTCCGAGGCCGCCGGCGGGGCTCTCAGGACCCGGGTGCGTGGTCGCGCACGACCGCGCGCACCTCGCGCGGGGCGCGCGCTCCGAGCACCGCGTACACGGCGAGGATGGATGCCGCCTCCTCCTCGACGCGCTGGGCGTAGGCACCCGAGGGCACCGCGACGATGAGGACCCCGTCGCGCACCATCTCCACGCGGCAGTGCTCGGCGAGCACCGGGTCGACGGCGTCCCTCCAGAGGGCCCGGACCTCGTCGATCGTGCGCAGGTCGACGCGCCGGAGTCGTCCCGCGAGCCCGTCGAGCACCTCCGCGAGGGACCGGGGCTCGTCGTCGCGACGGTTCACCTCGCCACCACGGTCGAGAGGTCGACGACCACGCCGGGGGTGAGCGCCGTGGGTAGCGGGGAAGCCGTCGTGACCAGCGTCTGGCCCCCGGGCAGCATGGCGAGGAGCCGGTCGGCGCGACGGGGGTCGAGCTCACTGAAGACGTCGTCGAGCAGCAGAATCGGCTCGACCCCCCGCCGCCGGCGCACGAGCTCGTGGCCGGCCAGGCGCAGGGCCAGGGCCAGGGAGCGCTGCTCACCCTGGGACGCCTGGCGGCGGGCGTCGCGTCCCTCGAGCCGGACGAGCACGTCGTCGCGGTGGGGCCCGACCCCGGTACGACCGCGGAGCCGGTCGTCGCGCTCGGCGCGCGCCAGGGCCTCGGCGAGCCCCCCGGTCCAGGAGGGCTCGTAGAGCAGCTCCACGACCCCCGCCTCACCGGCCAACTCCTCGTAGCTCGCGTCGACGAGCGGGGCGAGCCGGACGAGCACGTCGCGGCGCAGGTCGACCAGCGCCATCCCCTCGGCCACGAGCTCATCGGTCCACACCTCGAGCTCGGCGCGCTGGCTCGCGTTCGGGGTCGCACCCTCGAGTGAGCGCAGCAGGGCGTTGCGCTGGGTGAGCACGCGCGCGTAGCGTTCGACCACTTCGCTGGCGAGGGGGTCCTCGTCGGTCATCAGGGTGGTGAGGAACGTCCGGCGGTGCTCGGGCGCGCCGCGCACGACGTCGACTCCCTCGGGGGTGAAGACGGTAAGGGGAAGGACCTCGGCGAGCCCGGCGCGCGAGCGGGGCCGCTGACCGTTGACGAGCATCCGCTTGGTCGTGGCGCGCGCGCCGCGGGTGAGGGTGAGGTCGACCTGGACCCGTCGCTCGCCCTGGAGGAGCACACCGTGGACCTCGGCGAGGTCGTGGCCGGTGCGCACCATGTCCGCAGCCGCCGGGGTCCGGAACGACTGGCCCGTCGCCAGGACGTGCACGGCCTCGAGCACCGAGGTCTTGCCGGTCCCGTTGGCCGAGAGGAAGACCGTCACCGCGCTCGGGTCGGGGTGGACGACGAGCTCGGAGAACAGTCGGAAGTCGCGCAGCGTGAGCTCGGTAAGGCCCACTCCGGGGCCCTACTGGACTCGCACGGGCATGAGCAGGTAGCGGAAGGTGAGGTCGTCGACCCCGTGGACCATCGCCGGGCGCACCGCGTCGCTCATCTCGAGCACGACCTCGTCCCCCGGCACCGCCTCGACCCCGTCAATGAGGAAACTCGGGTTGAAGGCGATCGTCATCTCGTCGCCCTGGAAGTCGGCGTCGACGTTGTCCTCCACGTCGCCCGCGTCGTGGCTCTGGGTCCGGATCTCGACCGCCCGATCCCGCACGGTCAGTCGGACCGAGGAGGTCGAGTCCTTCGCCAACAACCGCGCGCGCCTCAAAGAGGTCAGGAAGGTGTCCTTGGCGACGCGCAGCTGGTTGGGGTAGCTGGCCGGGATGAGCTGGAGGACCGAGGGGTAGTTCCCGTCGATGAGCCGCGAGGCGATCGACGTCGACCCGGCGATGAAGCCGATCTCGGCGTCCGATAGGGCGACGGCGATCTCGGCGTCGGCCGGCAACTGATTCGCGGTGCGCTGCAGCTCGTGCAGGGCCCGCGCCGGGACGAGCAGGTCGGTCGCGGTGAACCCGGCCACTCCGGGCACGTCGCGCACCGCCAGTCGGTACGAGTCCGTCGCGATCAGGCGCAGTGACCCCTCGTTCGAGGTGAACAGCACGCCGGTCAGCAACGGGCGGGCGTCGTCGGTGGCCGCGGCGCGCACCACCTGGGTGAGGCCCTGGATCAACTCGAGGGCGGCGACCGAGGTCAGCGGGCCACTGACCGGGGGCAGCTTCGGGTAGTCGGCCACCGGGAAGGTCCGCAGGGAGAAGCGGGCCCGGCCCAGTGAGACGTCGACGGTCTCGTCGTGCGCCTCCACGGTGACCGCGCCGGGCTCGAGGGAGCGGGTCGCGTCCACGACCAGCCGGGCCGGCACGACCGTCGCGCCGTCCTCGATCCCGACCACCTCGATCGTCGTGCGCGCCGTGAGGTCGAGGTCGGTCCCCGTCACGACCAGCTGGTTGCCGCTCAGGGAGAGCAGGATCCCCGACGTCGCCCCGACCAGTCGCGCCGTGACCACCCGGCTCGCCGCCCCCAGCGCGTCGACCAGGAGGTCGCGCTCGGATCTGAACTTCATGGCCCTGCCTTTCTTCGTCCCCCGAGGTTACGGTGTGGATGTCGGATAGAGGGGGTGTGGGTAGTAGTAGGTCTGTGGATTGGTGGGGGCCCCGACGTCACCCCTGATCTCCGCCGCGAATCAGACGGGTCCTCCCCCCACAGTCCTGTCGGCAACTCTCTCAACTCTCAGCACTGAACCCTCACGTGATGTGGGTAGGCCGGGGGACACCCACGCGAACCCGACACCAGAAGAGACACCTTGCGCACAGCTCACATTTCGCCCTGGAGCCGCCGCTTGAGTTGGTTGATCTGATTCAACAGGTCGGGGTTGGAGCCCAGCTGGTCGCGGATCTTCTCCACCCCGCTGATGACGGTGGTGTGGTTGCGCCCGTCGAATATCCGCGCGATCATCGGGTACGAATAGTTGTTCAACATCTCTCTGATCAGGAACATAGCCACGTGGCGGGCGTGGACCAACGGTCGCAGCCGCTTCGAGCCGCGCACCTCGTCCACCGAGAGACCGTAGAACTCGGCGACGACGCTGAGAATGGTCTCGGGCTTTAAGACGGCCTGCTCTTGACCGAGGTTCGTGAGGTGCGTGCGGGCGAGCTCGAGGGTGATCGGCTCCTGACGCAAGTTCGCGAACGCGCGCAGCATCGTGATCGAGCCCTCGAGCTCACGGATGTTGTCACGGACGCGCTGAGCGATCCACTCGGTCACGTCGTCGGGCAGGGCGATCCGCTCGACCTCGGCCTTCGAGCGCAAAATGGCGATGCGGGTCTCGAGGTCGGGCTGGTCCACCTCGGTCACGAGCCCCTGGAGGAGACGGCTGCGGAAGCGGTCCTGGAGGCCGGCGAGGTCGCGGGGGGACCGGTCCGAGGTGAGCACGATCTGCTTGCCCTCGCCGTGGAGCGCGTTGTAGGTGTGGAAGATCTCCTCGTGGAAGGTCTCTCCGCGCTGCTCCATGAACTGGATGTCGTCGATCAACAGGACGTCATTCTCCCGGTAGCGCTCGTGGAGGGCCAGTTGGGTCTTGGTCTGGATCGCACGGATGAAGTCGTTGAGGAAGGTCTCGGTCGAGACGTAGAGCACGCGGCGGCCGGGGTAGTTCTCGCGGACGTAGTTGCCGATGGCGTGGAGCAGGTGGGTCTTACCCAGTCCGGAGTTGCCGTAGATCATGAGGGGGTTGTAGGCCCGGCCCGGCGTCTCGGCCACCGACTGGGCCGCGGCGAAGGCCAGGCGGTTCGAGGGTCCCGGGACGAACGAGTCGAAGGTCATGCGCGGGTCGAGCCGGGCGGGGGCGTCGACGCTCGCGGCGTAGGCCGACGGGGCGGGTGGGCTCACGGGCGGTGTGGGCGCGCTCGCGCCGACGGGCTCGGCCGGTGGGGCGGACAGGGGGGCGTCGGCGACCGTGAGCGAGACCTGGACCTCGGGGCCGATGACCCGCTGGGCGTGCTCGGTGATGAAGGGGAGATAGCGCTGCTGGACGCGCTGGAGCTGGATCTGGTTGGGTGCGCCGATCACCAACTCGTCCCCATGGTAATCCACAAGCCGGAGTGTGCTCAGCCCGGCCGCCCAGACCGCCTCAGAGGCGTTGCCGCGTAACGATTCGCGCAGCTGGGTCCACACCTCCTCGCCGTTCTGCACGATCGTTCCTCCACAGGCCGTCGCCGATGTTTTCCACAACCATTCCCACAAGGGGAAACGGTCCCTCTCCGTCGGGGACGGCCACCATACACCCAATCGCGTTCGTCTGCCCGAGGAGCCTGAGAGGAGGCGCGGACCCGTGGGATAAGATGGCTCGCCATCGTGCGACCGGGATTCCGCAGCGGACCGGCCGCCCGCGCGACGTCGTCGAGAATGAGGTTTCCGTGAAGCGCACCTACCAGCCGAACCAGAGGAAGAGGGCCAAGACCCACGGCTTCCGGGCCCGCATGCGGACCCGGGCCGGACGCGCCGTCCTCAAGGCCCGTCGGGCCAAGGGCCGTCACCGCCTGACGGTCTAGCCCGCGTGCCGGACCGGGTCCGCACCCGCCGGCAGTTCGCGCTCTTCGGCTCACCGACGGCGCGGGCTCGCAGCGGGCCACTGAGCATTCGCTTCGTGGCCGGACCCGGCCCGGGAGTCGCGGCGGCCTTCGCCATCGGTCGGCCCGTGGGGCCCGCGGTGGTGAGGAACCGGATCCGCCGGCGCCTCCGGGCCCTGCTCGACGGGATGGAACCCCGCCCCCTCCCCGGGAAGTACCTGATCAAGTGCGGTGTAGGAGCCGCGGAACTGACCTATGACCAACTCCACGACCACCTCCGCCGAGCCCTCGGAGAGCTCACCGCGCGCTAGCGGCCCGGTGGCTCGTGGGCTCGTCGGCCTGGTCCACCTCTACCAGTGGGCCCGGGCCGGACGCGTGAGCGCCTGCCGGTTCTACCCGACGTGCTCGGAGTACGCCGCCGAGGCGATCACCCGCCACGGTGCCGCCCGCGGTGGCTGGCTCGCCCTTCGACGGCTCTCGCGCTGTCGACCCCTCGGTCCCCACGGGATCGACCTCGTCCCCGAACCCCCTGAGGCCAGGAGAAACGCCCGATGAGCTCCATCACCCACTTCTTCGGCCAGATATTCTCGCCGATCTTCAGCGCCATCGCGTGGCTGCTGGCCTTCTTGTACGGGATCGTGCCCAACTACGCCGTGGCGATCGTCCTGCTCACGATCATCATCATGGGTGTGCTGACCCCGCTCACCGTCAAGAGCACCCGCTCGATGATGGCGATGCAAAAAATTCAGCCAGAGATTAAGAAATTGCAGCAGAAGTACCGCGGACCCGAGAACCGTCAGGTCCTCAACGAGGAGTTGATGCGCCTCTATCGCGAGCAGGGGATTAACCCGTTGGGTGGCTGCCTGCCCATGCTGCTGCAGACCCCCTTCCTCATCGTCTTGTACCAGGTCATCAAGGGACTCTCCAACACGGTGCCGAACAAGGCGGGTCAGTTGGTGTCCCAGCCCCGCTACATCCCCCACACCTCGAAGATGTACGACAACCTGATCCATTCGGGTGGCCACATCAACTCCCTGGGACTCGACCTAAGCTTGAAGCCCTTCCCGATCAGCGCGCACGGTTCGTGGGTGGCCGCACTCCCCTTCTTCGCGTTCGTCATCGCCGCCGTCCTGCTCCAGTACTTCCAGATGGCCCAGATCAACAAGCGCGCCCTCGCGGCGGGCCAGCAGATGCCCAGCCAGACCCAGATGATGCAGCGCTTCTTGCCGATCGTCTTCGCCTACATCTACCTCGTTATCCCGGCGGCGGTCGTGCTCTACATGATCGTCTCGACGATCATCCGGATCATCACCCAGGACATCATGTTCCGCACGGGGGTGTCCGACCCCCGGCGTCACGGGATCGCCCAGGCGAAGGGCCCGGTCGAGATCCCCGGTTCGGCGGAGGAGAAGCCGGCCACGAAGTCCACGCCCACTCAGGCGCCGACGACGCGCTCCCCCAACCGGGGCGGCAAAACGAATCCCCCGAAGCCTAACCCTCGACCCCAGAGTCATCCACGGTCCCGGGACAAGCGCAAGAGAAAGGCCCGATAGCCGATGGAGTGGGTAGAGACCACGGGCAAGACCGTCGACGAGGCCACCGAGCGGGCCCTAGCCCACCTCGGCGTAACGAGAGACGACGCGGAGGTTGAGGTGGTGGAAGAGCCCCGAAGCGGGCTCTTCGGCCGGTTGCGAGGGGAGTACCGGGTGCGGGCGCGGGTGCGACCGGTCAAGCCTCGTCCGAAGCGCGGTCGCCGACCAGCCGAGGGCGGGAGCCGAGGGCGTCCCTCGTCCGATGGGGGCGTGCGCGATGGCCGGGACTCGGAGGAGGGCACCGGTCGCAAGCGTTCCAGTCGCGGTCGCTCGACGGGTTCGACCCGACCCGAGACGCCGGTCGGTCCCGGGACGACCGACACCGCAGCGGTTCCTCGCCCCGAGAGGCGCGAGCGCCCCGCGAGGGCCCCGAAGTCCGAGAAGACCGATAACAAGAAGGAGAACACCATGGCGGAGAGCATCTCGCTCGCCGAGCAGGGAGCGCTGGCGAAGGATTTCCTCGTTGGCCTCCTCGGGGTGATGGGAATCGACGCGGAGGTCACCGTCCGAGAGATTGACGAGGACACCGTGGAGCTGGCGGTAGACGCCGACCCCCCCACCGAGCTTGGGATCCTGGTGGGGCCGCGCGGCACCACCCTTCAGGCTCTCCAAGAGGTCACGAGGACCGTAGTCCAGGCGAAGAGTGAGGGACGCACGGACCGGATCCTGGTCGATGTGGCCCGCTATCGGGAGCGGCGCGTCGCGGCCCTGGGTCGCTTCGCGCGTCAGGTGGCGGACGAGGTCGCCGAATCGGGTGAGGAGCGGGCCCTGGAGCCGATGTCACCCGCCGATCGCAAGGCCGTCCACGACTCCCTGGTTGACGACGGGCGCGTCACGACCCGCTCAGAGGGTGAGGAGCCCCGGCGATTCGTGGTGATCGCCCCGGCCTAGTCGAACCATGCCACGTGTTTGGCTACCCCGCGCCCTCGAGGAATCGAGGGCGCGGGGTTTTTTGAGCCCCCAGGACCTGGAGGGGCAGATTGCCCACTCGCGTGGCTTTTACCTGGTCTGGGAGTCCCTCCGAGGGGAGCCACCTGAGCGCATGCTCGACCTGGGATCGGGCGGCGGCCTGCCGGGACTCGTCCTGGCCGACCACTGGCGCTGTACGACGGTCCTGCTCGACTCCATGAGGAGGCGGGGGTCGTTCCTGCGCGAGGTCTGCGAGTGGGAAGGGGCGCCGGCCGGCGTCTCGGTAGTGGTGGCCCGGGCGGAGGACGTGGCCCGGCTCACCGGCCTCGAGGGCGCGTTCAACCTGGTGACGGCGAGGTCCTTCGCTCCCCCGGCGGTGACCGCCGAGTGCGCCGTTCGTTTCATGCCCGTTGGGGGTCTCGCGATCGTCTCCGACCCCCCCGGCGGGGGTGACCCAGCGCGATGGCCGCAGGACGGACTCACACGACTCGGCCTGCGCGGGACCCGCCACGAGGCGGGAGGCTTCTCGTTTCGGGTCCTCGAGAAGACGCTGGAGACCGAGCCGGGCTTCCCGCGCCGTTCGGGCGTACCGGGGCGACGACCACTCTGGTGATGTTTCACGTGAAACACTCCCCCGCCGTCTTCGGTCGTCGGATCTCGTTCGCTGGGTAAACTCAACGAAATACCGGGTTCGAGTCATATTTTGTTTCACGTGAAACATCGAGCGGGACCGAGGGCCGTGGATGTTTCACGTGAAACATGGATACTTGACGGTGTGCGTAAAAGGGAGTTGAATGGCTCTGTCTCGACGCTGTGTCGGTTCATCTCACCCCTGGGAAGAGGCTCATGGCTGACGCCACCACGATGAGGATCTACGCCGTCGCCAACCAGAAGGGTGGGGTAGGGAAGACGACCACGACGATCTCCCTCGGTGCCGCTCTGGCCGAGAAGGGTAAGCGGGTCCTGGTCGTGGACCTGGACCCCCAGGGGAACGCCACGACGGGACTTGGGGTGGACGGACGGCGCTTCGAGCGCTCGGTCTACGACGTCCTCTTGAACGATGTCCCGATGGTCGACATCGTTGAGCCGACGGGCTACAACAACCTCTTCGTGGCGCCGGCCACCCTCGACCTGGCCGGGGTGGAGCAGGAGCTCTCGTCGATAATCTCCCGGGAGATGCGCCTCAAGCGCGCTCTGGGGTCCGTCGAGGGGGACTTCGACTTCATATTCATCGACTGCCCGCCCTCGCTGGGCCTCATCACCATAAACGCCTTCGCCGCCGCGACCGACATCATCGTGCCGGTCCAGACCGAGTTCTACGCACTGGAGGGGCTCACCCAGCTCCAGCGGATCGTGAACCTGGTTCGTGACAACCTGAACCCCACACTGCGGATCTCCAAGGTGGTCCTCACGATGTACGACTCGCGCAACACGCTCTCGGGCGACGTCGCCCGCGAGGTCCGCCGCTACTTCGAAGAGGAGCTCTGTCACACGGTGATCCCCCGCACCGTTCGCCTGGCTGAGGCACCATCCTTCGGACAACCCATCACCGTCTTCGACCCCTCGTCCAAGGGTGCCAAGGCGTATCGCCTGCTAGCAGAGGAGATCTTGAATGGCTAGGAAACCCGGACTCGGAAAGGGATTAGGCGCCCTGATCCCCGAGGCGCCCACGGGCGAGACGGGGGAGCCGGCGATCGCCGAAGAGGTCGTCGGACCATTGCGCATGGTTCCGGTCGGGTCCATTCGCCCGAACCCGTTCCAGCCCCGCAAGGCGTTCGACGACGAGAGCCTCGTGACCCTCGCCGCTTCCATCGCTGAACTCGGTGTCCTGCAGCCGATCATCGTGCGACCGGTCGAGGGTGAGGAGGACCACTACGAGCTGATAGCGGGGGAGAGGCGCTGGCGTGCGGCCGCCCTGGCCAAACTCGAGGTCGTGCCGGTCCTGCTGCAAGACGACGTCAACGACCGGCTGTCGCTCGAGCAGGCCGTCGTCGAGAATCTCCACCGTGTGGACCTGCACCCTCTGGAGGAGGCCGCCGCGTATCAGCAGCTCGTCGACGAGTTCAGTCTCACCCACGACCAGGTGGCCCAGCGCGTGGGCAAGAGTCGTGCTTATGTTACGAATACGTTACGACTTCTCCAACTGGGCGAGGTAGCCCAGGGCGCATTGGCGAACTCCCAGATCACAGCGGGTCACGCGCGCGCCCTGCTCGGGGTGAGCGACCCCAACGCCCAGGCGACCCTGGTCGCGCGGGTCATCAAGAACGAGCTCTCCGTGCGCGCCACCGAGGAGGCGGTCAAGCTCTTCTTAGAGCCCCGCCCTCTCGCGCCCACGGGTACGGCGCGCGAGCACGAGGGGTCTCCTCGTCTGCGCCCGGTGCCCGACGCGAGTGTGGCCGAACTCGAGCACCTGCTCGAGAACTACCTCGACACCCGGGTCCACGTGGACCTGAAGGGCCGCAACGGCCGGATAATCATCGATTTCGCGGACCTCGACGACCTGGAGCGGCTCTACATCGCCATTTCGAAGCCCCGGTGACCTTCGACCCTCAAGTTAACCCTCACGTTGAGGTTTTCCCCAACTTGTGGATGAAGTTGTGGGTTATCGCCCGGGAATCCCGGGTTTTGGGGCCAGTCAAGGGCTGGGGGCCCGTCGGGCGACCCGCCTAGACGCCCCCGCTGTGGAAAAGGTGGGTGGTCGACGTGCGCAGCGCCGTGACGACTCGGTGAACGATCCCGGCCTCGAGCGCGCCGTGCTCGATGTGCAGGGTCGTCATGCGCGTGCCGGCGAGGATCGGCAGCACCAGGCCCGTCACCTCGATTCGAGGTCCCCCGTCGATGGTCGAAAGGGCGCTGGCCAGGGAGGACGCCACCGTCTCGCCGGCCCGGCTGTGGGAGGAGGCACCGGCCCAGTAGTGGAGGCGCAGCCCCCGAGCCCGGGAACTGGGCTCGATGGAGAGCACGAGGGCCACGTCGAGCTCGTTGGCCGCCTCGACGGCCGCCTCGGCGCCCACCCCGAGGCGGGTGTGCACACCCGTCGTGCCGGCCCAGGAGTCGGCCAGGGCCTCGGCGAGCGGCCCCACCCCGCAGACCAGGACGGACACCTGGTGGGGGACGTCGAGTCCGGCGCGGGCCCACGCCTCGGTGACGAGGCTGCGGGCCGGCCCGGGGGAGCGCAGGCGCACGAGCTCGTGGTAGGTGGCGACCGTCAGCACCCCCGTGGGCTCGAGCCCGCAGTTGCGTTGGAACTCCGAGAGGGCCTCGTGCGCGAGGGGGCCGAATATGCCGTCGATGCGCCCGGGGTTGAAGCCGAGCTGGGCCAGGGCCACCTGGAGGGCGGCCACGTCGTCACCGCGCTGGAGGGGTCGGGCGAGGTAGAGGAGACGCTCGCCCAGTCGCCACTGGGCCTCGGCGAGGCGGGTCGCCGTCGGCCCGTCGAGGACGCCGGTGAGCGCGAGCCCGCGAGAGCGCTGGAACGCCTCGACCAGGGCGACCGTCTGGTCGTCGTAGCGGTCGGGGGGTCCCTCGGTACGCACGAGCCCGAGGACGCCGAGGCGCCGGTGGAGCTCGGCCACGGCCTCACCCGTGGCCCCCGGACGCAGGTCGGGCCCGCTCAGGCCGCGGCGAGGATCGAGGTGATCTCCTGGAGCAGCGCGCCCTTGGGCCGCGCGCCCACCAGGCGGCCCACGACCTGGCCGCCCTTGAAGACCAGCAGGGTGGGGATGCTCATCACCGAGAACTTGGTGGCCGTCTGGACGTTGTGGTCCACGTCGAGCTTGCCGACGGCGAAGTCGTCGGCGTGCTCGAGGGCGAGCTCTTCGAGGATCGGGGCGATCAACTTGCACGGGCCGCACCACTCCGCCCAGAAGTCGACCAGCATCGGCTTGTCCGAGCCGCCGACGACCTCGTCGAAGGTGGCGTCGGTCAGGGTGGCGATCGTTGCGCTCATGACATCCTCCTCGGCGCCGTCGCGGCGCCGGTGGCCAGACTAGCGACCGGGCCTAGAGCCCCTGCGCCTCGAGCCAGCGCTCGGCGTCGATCGCCGCGATGCAGCCCGAGCCGGCCGACGTGACCGCCTGGCGGTAGACGTGGTCCTGCACGTCGCCGGCGGCGAAGAGGCCCTCGACGCTCGTGAACGAGCCCGGTCCGGTGCGCACGTAGCCGCCCTCGGCCAGCTCGACCGACCCCTCGACCAGGGTCACGTTGGGCACGTGGCCGATGGCGACGAAGACCCCGGTCACCTCGAGGTGCCCGGTGGCGCCGGTCACCGTGTCGCGCACGGCTAGTCCCTCGACCCTCTGCTCCCCGAGCACCTCGGTCACCACCGTGTTCCACCGGAAGCGGATCTTCTCGTGGTCGAGCGCCCGCTGGCGCATGATCTTGCTGGCGCGCAGCTCGTCGCGCCGGTGCACGACGGTGACCGAGCTCGCGAAGCGGGTGAGAAAGAGCGCCTCTTCCAGGGCCGAGTCGCCCCCGCCCACGACCGCGATGTCCTGGCCACGGAAGAAGAAGCCGTCACAGGTCGCGCAGGTGGAGAGCCCGTGGCTCAAGAGCCGGTCCTCCCCGGGCACTCCGAGCATCAACGAGCGCGCACCGGTGGCCAAGATGACGGCGTCGGCCGCGACGCTGGGCGCCTCACCGTCACCGCTCAGCCAGGCCCGGAACGGGCGCTCGGCCACGTCGAGGCGCTGGACCCGGCTCACCTCGAGCTCGGCGCCGAAGCGCAGGGCCTGCTCGCGCATCCGGGCCATGAGCTCGGGTCCCGAGACGGCCTCGGGGAAGCCGGGGAAGTTCTCGATGTCCGTGGTGAGCATGAGCTGGCCGCCGGGCTGGTCCGAGGTCGAGGACGGCTCGCCCTCGATCACCAGGGGGGAGAGCTGGGCCCGGGCGGCGTAGACGGCGGCCGTGAGCCCGGCGGGGCCCGACCCGATGATCAGGACTCGCGTATGGCGCACTACTTCCTCACTCGCACGGGACGGCGACGGCGCCAGATCACCAGTCCCGCGGCCAGTGACAGCGCGCCCACGGTGGCGTAACTCAGCCAGTCGCGGCCCGCGAAAGCATA
The DNA here is from genome assembly GCA_021831035.1 of Actinomycetes bacterium. Lineage (GTDB taxonomy): Bacteria > Actinomycetota > Acidimicrobiia > Acidimicrobiales > RAAP-2 > RAAP-2. Next base: position 21,280 of record JAKBNL010000001.1, on the reverse strand, counting down.
GACGTCGAGCAGGCGCATCAGGCCGACGACCACGACCACGACGAGCACCACCGCGGCCAGCGCGACGACGAGCCCGTAGGCGACGGCCCGCCCGGCGAGGATCATCGGTCGCAGGACCTTGTCGTGCACGACGTCGAGGCCGTGGTCCAGGGCGCCCAGCGCCCGGTCGACGAGGTCGGGCTCGCTGGCGGGGACGTCCTCCACGACCCGACCCTAGTGGGTCAGGCCCGGAGCCACGTGAGGCCGATGATCCCCGGACCGGCGTGGGTCCCCACGACCGGGCCGATGTCGGCCTCGAGCATCGGGTGGGTGACGGCGATGTCGGCGACGAGCGCGCGCATCGCGGCCACGTCGTCCTCGCCGCACGCACCCTGGATGAGGGCGAGGCGCGCCAGGGGCGCCGCGGCGCGGGCCCGTTCGGCGCAGGCCGCGAGGGCCTTGGCGCGGGTGCGGGCCCGCCCGGCCTCGGCGACGACGCCGTCGCGCAGGGCGAGGAGCGGCTTGATCGACAGGACCTGGCCGATCAGCGCCTTCGCCCCCCCGACGCGCCCGCCGCGGAGGAGGTGGTCGAGCGTGGCGAGGGTGGCCACGACCCCGGCGCGGGTCATCGCGTCGTGGGCCAACGCCACCAGCTCGTCCAGACCGGCGCCCGTGCGGGCCCGCTCGGCCACCTCGAGGGCGATGAGGCCCTGGCCCATGGCGACGTTGCGGGTGTCCACGACGCGCACCTCGAGCTCGCCGGCCACGGCCTCGGCCGCGATCGTCGCCGAGCCGTGGGTGGCCGATAGCGCCGAGGAGATCGTGAGCGTCACGACACCGTCGTGGCCGGCCGCGCGAGCCCGCTGGTACGCGTCCTGGAAGCGGCCCGGGGACGGGGCCGCCGTCTCGGGGAGGGTGGGCGAGTCCCGACACCGGTCCCAGAACTCCTCGGGGGAGAGGTCCTCGCGGTCGGTGAACTCCTCGTCGCCGAAGCGGATCGTGAGCGGCACCACCTCGATCCCGTACTCGCGCGCGAGACCCTCGGGCAGGTCGCTCGCGCTGTCGGTCACCACCTTGACGTTGGCCATGTCCCCTTCTTCGGTCGCTACAGCCTGGCACGCGGGCCGAGTGCGCGCCGGGCCCGGCGGGCCCCCATCGAGGCGACGAGGAGGTACCCGAGCGTCCCGGCGAGCCCGGCCGCGCCGAAGCGGGCCACCAGCATGAGCCCGTGGCTCCAGGTCGGCGCGGCGTACACGACCGCCATCACCAGGGCGGCCACGAGGGTCGCGACCAGGCTGCGGCGCACGTGCACGCCCCCCACGGCGGCGACGATGTCGACCCGGTGCAGCGCGAGGGTGCCGAGGGCGGCCAGGGCGGCGACGGTGTAGCCGATCGAGACGGCGGCGCACAGCCCGGCCAGCGAGTGGCGCCCGATCGCCACGCACAGCGCGACCGCCACGCCGTTGTCGAGGACGTAGAGCAGGAAGACCTCGCGGGCCCGCTGCATGGCCTGCAGCCCGCGCACGCACAGCTGGAAGACGCAGAACCCCGGGAGGCCGGCCGCCAGCACCGCGATGGCCGTGCCCGCGAGCAGGGGCGCGCGCGCGTCGGCCCGGTTGAGCAGGATTGCCGCGAGGGGCTGGGAGAGGACGATGAGCGCGGCCGTCGCCGGCAGGATGATCACGAGCGACTGGCGCAGCCCGAAGCGCAGCCGCTCGGCGAACGCCTCGGGCCGACCCTCGGTGGCCAGCTGGGCCAGCTGGGGGGCGAGCGAGCTCATCACCGAGACGACCACCACCGCGTAGGGCATCATCATGAAGGACCAGCCGTAGGTGTAGGCGCTGACCGGACCGTCGCCGCCGATCCCGAAGGCCAGGGCCAGCACCACGTAGAGGGACCCTTGGTTGGCCGCCACGAGTCCCAGGGTCCACCCGCTGAGCCGCGCCACGGTGCGCACGGCGTGGTCGCGCACGTCGAAGCGCAGCCGGAGGCGCCAGAGGTCGCTGCGCGCGAGGGAGGGCAGGAGCAGGAGGAACTGCAGGGCCACCCCGGCCGTCGTCAGCGCCCCCAGCCACGCGAGGTCGCGGGTCCCCGAGAGCCCCTCGAGGACGGGCGTCGGGTCGACCAGGTGGTACCAGACGAGGGCCGCGATGGCCACGACGTTGTTGGCGATCGGCACCCACGCGGCGACCACGAAGCGGCGACGCACGTTGAGCAGGCTCGTCACGAGCGCGATGAGGCCGTAGAAGAAGATCTGGGGCACGAACCAGCGCAGCAGCGTCGTCGCCAGCGCCCGCTGGGCCGCGACCACCGCGGCCGTGGCCGACGCGTGCGCGGAAGCCGAGTGGCGCGAGACGAAGGTGAACCCGTCGATGATCCAGGGCGCGAAGACCCAGGCGAGCACCGACGCCCCGACGAGGACGGCCGCCGCCAAGGTGACGATCGACGAGATCGACCGCCAGGCCCGACGCTCGCCGTCGCGGGCCAGGGACTCGACGAAGACCGGGATGAAGGTGGCCGTGGCGACCCCACCCAGCACGACGTCGAAGAGCATGTTGGGCACCGTGTTGGCCAGGTTGAAGGCGTCGGCGATCGGGGTGAAGCCGAGCACCCAGGCGAGGACGAACACGCGCACCAGCCCGGTGAGGCGCGAGACGAGCGTCCCGGCCGCCATCGAGGCGACCCGGGTGGAGTGGCGGGCGTCGACGCTCATCGGGCGTGACGGCCGACGGTGCGCCGACGGGTGGTGCGCCACCACCACCACGCCAGCACCAGCAGGGAGAGGGCGGTGAGCAGGTAGCCGACGATAGAGGTCCCGGCGATGCGCACCTGGACGGCGCTGCGGGCGAGCTCGAGCTGCCCGTTGGGCGTGGTGAGGGCGACCTCCAGGGTCACCGAGCTGGCCGTGGCCCGCGCCGTCGGCACGTCGACCGAGACGGTGGGGGCGTTGAGGTTCACCGCGACGGCCGTCCCCTTGGGGAAGGTCAGGCCCTCGGCCGAGACGTGCACCACCGCGGCGAGGTCGTAGCCGGCGCTCGAGTGGATGGTCACCGGCAGCGTGGTGCCCGGTCCGGCGAGGGTGATGGTGCTGGCGTCGACCGTGACCAGCCCCAGTTGGGCGTCGAGCGCGGCCTGGGCTCGCGCGATCGCGCCCTGGCGCCGGCCGGGGGGACCGACCTGCTCGGCGCCGGCGACCGCGACCCTGAGGGCGGTCGCCACCGGACCGCTACGCACCGCCTGGGCGAAGGAGTTGACCTCGCCGATGACCGTGAGCAGCGAGGCGACGTTGTGGCCCGACCAGGTCGACGGCGCGACGGGCGCCAGGGCGCGGGTCGCGGGCGCGCCGTCGGCGCCGACCAGGCCGGGGTCGAAGAGGGGGGTCAGGGTCGTGGGGCGCACGAAGGGGTCGTCGCTGAGCCCGGTGACCAGGTCGTCGATCAGGGCGGGTGAGGTCGTCGAGAGCGCGCCGGCGAGTACGACGGCCCGCGGGGCCGGCGCGTTGGGGGCCTCGTAGTGCAAGAAGTCGAGCGTCCCGAGGATCAGGGCGGCGCGCAGGCCGGCCGAGCGGGCGTCCCCGGCGAGCAGCGCCGAGAGGGGGCCGTCGGTGGCGAGGGCGAGCGCCCCCGCCACGCCGGTGGCCCGGAACGGCGTGCCCCAGGTGAGGGTCGCCGACGGCGCCGCGGCCAGGGCGTCTTCGGCGAGGACGACCCGCGTCTCACCGGCGCGCGCGAGGGCCGCGAGCCCGCCGGGCGCGATTGGCCCCGAGAGCAGCACCGGTCCGTCGACGTAGCGGCCGGTCAGGGTGCGCAGGAGGTCCGACGACAGGTTGACCTGCTGGAGGACCTGGGTCGTGAGGTGGTGGGCCGCCAGGCCCGCGAAGTCGGTCTCGGCCGGCGGGGCGTCGACGGCGCGGTGCTCCCCGCTCGCGAGGGCGCGGTCGAGGGCGGCCGCGACGTCGGTTGGCCCCGGGGCCGAGCGGTCCTTGCCCAGGATGATCGGGCCGAGCGCGCCGTAGTCGGCCCCCAGCGTGAGAGGGGTGGTCGCGGCGCGCGCGATCGCGCGCAGGGCGTCGGCCGTACGCAGCGGGTGGGCGAGGTCGGCCCGCGTGAGCGTCTCGATCAGGGCGACCGACAGGGGGGTCACGGCACTGCGGGCCCGGATGGTGACGAGCGACCACCAGACGGTGCGGGTGACCCCCTGGTCGAGGACGAGGCGCAGGGGGTAGACCCCGTCGCAGTGTCCCGGGGCGCACGTCAGGCGTAGGCGCGGTCGGGCGCCGTCGCAGGTCGGCGCCGCCGCGCGGCGGGTCGTCGTGAGGGTGACGGCGACGGAGGCCGCACCGTGACGCGAGCAGCGCAAGGGGATCGCCGGCGTCGAGGCGACCGCGGCGACGCCGGGGGAGTGGCCGGCGACCACGCCCTCGAGGGCCCCGCGGGTGATGAGGGGCGGGAACAGGGTCACCCGCAGGGACGCCGAGGGGTCCGCGCTCACGGTGATCGCGAGGCTCGCCGCGCCCGAGGCGCCCAGGGTGACGACCTCTTGCTGGTGGACCAGGGCGGGCGTCGGGGACGGCGCCGCCCCGGCTATCACCCCGTGGCCGAGGGGCGCGCCGAGGGCCACCACGACGGCCCCGGCGATCGCCCGCCACCAGGTCCGAGGTCGGTGGGCCATGCCCAACCAGGCTACCGTCGCGGGTGCGTCGCGCCCGGCGTCGTAACCTCGCTAGACCGTGATCTCACTCGCTGACGCCGACACCCGACTCTCGGAGCTCGCCGACCTCGCCCGACCGTTGGCGGTCGCCTTCGACGAGGCCGGCTTCTCCCTCTACGCCGTGGGGGGCTCGGTGCGCGACGCCCTGCTCGGCGCGACGCGCGAGGGAGAGCGCGAGATCGACTTCACGACCAACGCCCGGCCCGACGACGTCGAGCGGATCATGCGGCCCCTGTGCCGGTCGGTCTGGGAGCAGGGCCGGGCCTTCGGCACCCTGGGGGGCATCCTGGCCAGCAACGGGGTGGCCTGCGAGGTGACGACCTTCCGCTCCGAGTCCTACGTCGACCACTCCCGCAAGCCGGCCGTCGAGTGGGGTGACTCGCTCGAGACCGACCTGTCGCGCCGCGACTTCACGATCAACGCTCTGGCGCTCGACGTGGTGGCGCTGGCCAAGGGAACGACCGGGGTCCAGACCCTCTTCGACTACTTCGGCGGCTTCCAGGACCTCGCCGACGGCGTGGTGCGCACCCCCATCGACCCCGAGACGCTCTTTCGCGACGACCCCCTGCGCATGCTGCGGGCCGCGCGCTTCGCCGCGCGCTTCGACTTCGCCATCGACCCGGCGGTCGAGGCCGCGGCGAACGCGATGGCCGAGCAGATCGACAAGGTCTCGGCCGAGCGGGTGCGCGGTGAGCTCGACCTGCTGCTCGCGACCGAGCGGCCCTCGGTCGGTCTCGACTTCATCGTGCGCACCGGGCTCGCCTCGCGGTTCGTGCCCGAGCTACCGGCCCTCGAGCTCGAGCAGGACCCGGTGCACCGCCACAAGGACGTGCTGCGCCACACCTACGCGGTGGTCGACAAGGCCTCGCCCCGGCTCGTGCTGCGACTCGCCGCGCTCTTCCACGACGTCGGCAAGCCGGCCACCCGGTCCATCACCGACGAGGGGGTGACCTTCCGGTTCCACGACGTCGTCGGGGCCAAGATGACGCGCCGGCGTCTCGTCGCGCTCAAGTACCCCCAGGACGTCGTCGAGCGGGTCGGCGCACTGGTGGAGCTGCACATGCGCTTTCACACCTACAAGCTGGGCTGGAGCGACAAGGCGGTGCGTCGCTACGTGCGCGACGCGGGCGACCTGCTCGAGGACCTCAACGAGCTGACCCGCTGCGACTGCACCACGCGCAACGCCCGCAAGGCCGCCGAGCTCGCCCGTCGGATGGACGAGCTCGAGGAGCGGATCGTCGAGCTGCGCGCCCAGGAGGACCTCTCGGCCCTGCGACCGGCGATCGACGGGGTGCGCGTGATGGAGGTGCTCGGCATCGCGCCCGGCCCCGACGTGGGGCGGGCCCTCGACTTCCTCATGGAGATCCGCCTCGACGAGGGCGAGATCGACCCGGCCGAGGCCGAGGCGCGCCTGCGCGCGTGGTGGGCGTCGCGCTAGCGGCGCGCCCGGCGGTCGTAGAGGAGCTGCACCCCGAAGAAGAGCACCGAGAGCCCCACCGCCTCCGGGTGGTAGGTGTAGGTCGCGTCGAGGCCGACGGCGACCGCCGCCACCCCCACTACGAGCCCCTCGAGGCGTACGGCGCGTCGCTGGGGGGGCGCCGGTGCCGTGGCCCCGCTCGCCAGGCGCTCGGCGAGCACCCGGCGCAACCGCCACAAGGTGGTCGCCGTCGCGAGCAGGAGCCCCCCCTCCAGGACGAGCAGGACCCAGCAGGCGACGCCGGCCCACCGGTGGGCACCCCCGACCAGGCCCACCGCCGCGGCGACGGCCGAGGCGCCCTGGAGGACCCAGGAGGGCCCGCGTCGGCGGAACCACTCGCGCGTGCCCACCTCGGAGCGCACGGGTCGGGCGACGGTCATCCCCCCAGTGTGGCGGGCCCCGCCGGGCGCCGCGCGCACCGCCCGAGACGGCGCCACGCCACCGGCTAGGCCGGCCAGGCCTCGTTCTCGAGCGTGCCCGCGGCGAAGGCCTCGATCATGTCGTGGGCCACGTCGTCGTGGAACTGGACCGGCGGGGACTTCATGAAGTACGCGGACGGGCCGATGAGGGGCCCGCCGATGCCGCGGTCGAGGGCGATCTTGGCGCAGCGCACCGCGTCGATGATCACCCCGGCCGAGTTGGGCGAGTCCCAGACCTCGAGCTTGAGCTCGATGTTGAGGGGGGCGTCGCCGAAGTTGCGGCCCTCGAGGCGGATGTAGGCCCACTTGCGATCCAGGAGCCACGGCACGTGGTCACTCGGGCCGATGTGCACGTTGTCGGCCTCGATGTCGTTGAGCTCGAGCTGGCTGGTGACCGCCTGGGTCTTGGAGACCTTCTTCGACTCGAGGCGCTCGCGGTCGAGCATGTTCTTGAAGTCCATGTTCCCGCCGACGTTGAGCTGGTAGGTGCGGTCGAGCGTGAGGCCGCGGTCCTCGAACAGTCGACTGAGGACGCGGTGGACGATGGTCGCGCCGACCTGGCTCTTGATGTCGTCGCCCACGATCGGCACACCGGCGTCGGCGAACCTCTTCGCCCAGACCGGGTCCGAGGCGATGAACACCGGGATCGCGTTGACGAAGGCCACGCCGGCGTCGAGCGCGGCCTGGGCGTAGAAGCGCTGGGCCTCCTCCGAGCCGACCGGGAGGTAGGAGACGAGCACGTCGGCGCGCGCGTCGCGCAGCGCCTGGGTCACGTCGACGGCCTCGGCCGGGGACTCCTCGATGGCGGCGCGGTAGTACTTGTTGAGCCCGTCGAGGGTCGGTCCGCGCAGGACCGTCACCCCGAGCGAGGGCACGTCAGCGAACTTGAGGGTGTTGTTCTGGCCGGCGTCGATCGCCTTGCCCAGGTCGTTGCCGACCTTGGTGGCGTCGACGTCGAAGGCGGCGACGAACTCCAGGTCCGCGACGTGGTAGCCACCCAACTCGACGTGCATGAGTCCGGGCACGTGGTCGCCGGGCTTGGCGTCCTTGTAGTACGTCACGCCCTGGACGAGCGAACTGGCGCAGTTGCCTACGCCCGCGATGGCCACGCGGATCTTGCCCATGGCTCTCCTTTCCTACTTCGCCTCTTGGGCGAACGTCTCTGAGTCACTGCGCTCGATGGACAACAGGTCGTCGATCCACTCGAGGTCCAACTCGACGCTGTGGGCGGCGTGGCTCATCACCGAGCGCGCGTAGGCGTCGAGGTCGGGGTTGTCGGCGCCCTGGCGCACCTCGGCCAGGCGCTCGAGCAGGTCCTGGCGTCGCCGTTCGAGGAGGCGCACGCGCAGGGCCGGCGTGAGGTAGCGGGCGAGGGCCACGCGCAGGGAGAACGTCCGACCGTCGTCGACGGTGGTGGGGTCGGCGAGCAGCGCGTGGAACTCCTGGCGGCCCCGCTCGGTGATGCGGTACACCTTGCGGCTGCGCCGGCCGAGGCCGGCCGAGGTGCGCAGCGTGCGCAGCGACGCGCGCTCGCCGGCGAGCGACCCGGTGGAGATCGCCGGCGAGCGGGGCGCGGCCGGGGCGACCGCCTCGACCAGGCCGTGGCGCTCGAGTCGGGCCAGGGCCGGGTAGATCGAGCCGAACGACACGCTCTCGGAGTCCCCGAGGCGCTCGCGCAGCTGGGAGCGGATCTCGTAGCCGTGGTGATCGCGGTCCATCAGAAGGCCGAGGATGGCGACGTCCAACATCACGTTTCATCATATCACTTCGATATATCGACGTGACCTTTTCGTGTCGCCCCGAGGACGGCCCGGAGCCGTCCGTCGCACCCCCGGGGGTAGTGTCACCGCTAATGGATCAGCGCTTGGCTGCCACCTCGAACGTCGGGGCCGTGGTCGAGTTCGGTCTGGTTCGCCGGACGCTCCTCGCCCGGCTCGCGGCCGGCCAGATCGGGGTCGAGGACGTCTGCGACGCCCACCCCGAGCTGGTGCGCGCGGCGCGCAACGTGGGCCGACGCTCGGGCGAGCGGTGCCCGGTCTGCGGCGACGCCGAGCTGGTCGAGGTGACCTACGTCTTTGGCGCGCGCCTGCCCGCCGGTGGCACGTGCCCGACGACCCGGGCCGAGCTGGCCAAGCTCGAGCGCCGCGCTGAGCCGGTCACGTGCTACGCGGTCGAGGTCTGCGTGGCCTGTGCGTTCCACCACCTGGCGCGCAAGTGGCACGCCGGGGCACGCGCCGTGCGTCGGGGGGCGCCGATCGCCTCGAAGGCCGGGCGGTGAGGCTCAGCGCGCCGGCCATCCGGGCCCGCAAGCGCCGACGGGGCGGCGAGCCCCTGGTCATGGTGACCGCCTACGACGAGCCCGGGGCCCGCCTGGCCTCGGCGGCCGGGGTCGACATCATCCTGGTGGGCGACTCGCTGGCCAACGTCGTCCTGGGCCACGACGACACGCTGCACGTCACGATGGAGGCGATGTGCCACCACGTGGCCGCCGTGGCCGCCGCCTCGCCCGAGGCCCACGTGGTCGCCGACCTGCCGTGGCTCAGCTACCACACCGGAGCCCACGAGGCGGTGACGAACGCGGGACGTCTCATCCGCGCCGGGGCGGACTCGGTGAAGCTCGAGGGCGGGCGGGTCCGGCGCGAGGTCGTGCGGGCCATCCTCGACGCCGAGATCCCGGTGATGGGCCACCTGGGCCTGACCCCCCAGAGCGTCATGGCCTTCGGCGGCTTCAAGGTCCAGGCGAAGACCCGCGAGGCGGCCGAACAGCTCAGCCTCGACGCGAAGGTCCTCCAGGACGAGGGCGTCTACGCGGTCGTCGTCGAGGGCGTCCCGAGCCTGGTCGGGACGCGGGTCACCGAGGATCTCGATATCCCCACGATCGGGATAGGGGCCGGCCCCGACACCGACGGTCAGGTCCTGGTCTTCCACGACCTGCTCGGGCTCGCCCGGGGTCGCTCGGCGAAGTTCGTGCGCCGCTACGCCGACGCGGGGTCCCTCATCACCGAGGCGATCGCCCGCTACGCCGCCGACGTGCGGGCCGGGACCTTCCCCGGCCCCGAGGAGGTCTACGAGACCCCCGAGGAGCTGCGCTAGGCGCGGCCACGCCCCCGAGGGCCCGTCGGGCCCTTGCTAGACTCGTCCTCTCGCCTCGGCGAGCACAAGTGAGACCCCTGCCCCGGTTCCGCGGGGCCCGGCGAGCCGGTCCAGAGGGAAAGGAACAGCCATATGGCCCTACGGCCCTACGAGACGATGATCGTGTTCGACACGGCCGTCGACGCCCAGTCGATCCAGCAGGCGCTCGACCGCGCCTTAGAGACGATCCGCAGCCACGGCGGCAGCCCCGGCGCCATCGACCGTTGGGGGAGGCGTCCCCTGGCCTACGAGATCAAAAAGCGCAAAGAGGGCTACTACGTGGTGGTCGAGTTCGCGGGGGAGTCGTCGACCGTCGACGAGCTGGACCGGATCCTGACCCTGTCGGACGAGGTCCTGCGCTTCAAGATCCTGCGCCGGCACGACCGCGCCCCGGCCCGCGTCGCGGCCGAGGCCTAGGGTCGGCGCAGCCAAGGAGAGACCATGCCCGACAACTCGATCACCGTGGTGGGCAACATCACCCGGGACCCCGAACTGAAGTTCCTCAACAGCGGCCAGGCGGCGGTGCGCCTGTCGGTAGCGGTGAACCGCCGCTGGCAGAATCGCCAGACCCAAGAGTGGGAGGAGCGCGTCTCCTACTTCGAGGTCGCCGGCTACGGCGCGATGGCCGAGAACGCGGCCAACTCGCTGACCAAGGGCACCCGGGTCATCGTCACCGGACGGCTCGAGCAGCGCAGCTGGGAGACCGAGAACGGCGAGAAGCGCTCGATCGTCGAGATCAACGCCGACGAGATCGCCCCCTCGCTGCGCTTCGCCACCGCCGTCGTGACCAAGATCCCGCGCGGCGAGGGTGGCGGCTACGCGGCGCCGGAGCGCCCCACCCCGCGGCCCAACGAGCCCACGACCTACAACTTCGACGAGGAGCCCTTCTAATGCCCCGGATCAACAACCCCAAGCCCCCCAAGCGCGCGCCCAAGGTGGACACGCGCCGCGGGGTGAAGAAGAAGCCCTGCGCCTTCTGCCAGCACGGCGTCGACCGCGTCGACTACAAGGACCTGGCCCAGCTGCGCAAGTACATCTCGGATCGCGGCAAGATCCGCGGCCGCAAGGTCTCGGGCAACTGCCAGCAGCACCAGCGCGACGTCTCCGAGGCGATCAAGACCGCCCGCGAGCTCGCCCTGCTGCCCTACACCCAGCGCACCGTGACCGAGCGGCGCGGCCGCGGTGGCGGCGGTCGGGGCGGCCGGCCGCCGCGCGGCGAGTCCGCCGAGGCGGTCGAGTCCGCGTCGACGCCCCCGGCCGAGCTCCTCGAGGACGCCTCGGTGGCCGAGGAGGTCTTCGAGTCGGCGGGCGACGGGGGTGAGCGATGAGGGTACTGCTGCGCACCGACGTGGCCGGCCTGGGCCGTCGTGGTGACATCGTCGCCGTGCGACCCGGCTACGCCCGGAACTTCCTGCTCCCCTCGGGGGCGGCCCTCGTGGCGAGCGACGCGACCGAGGCCCAGGCCACGGCCATGCGCAAGGCCCGCGACCTGCTCGACGCGAAGAGCCGCGACGCGGCCCTGACCCAGAAGGCCGCGATCGAGGCGACCACCCTGACCCTCGAGGCCCGGGCCGCCCAGAACGGCCGGCTCTTCGGGTCGGTGACCGAGGGCGACGTCGCCGACGCGCTGCGCCGGGCGACCGGGGTGACCCTCGACCGCCACCAGATCCGCATGGGCGAGCACCTGAAGGAGGTCGGCTCGGCCACGGTCGAGGCGCACCTGTTCGACGGCGTGACCGCCACGATCTCCCTGGAGGTCGTCGCCAAGTAGCGACCCACGGGACGCGCCGGGGCGTGGCCCCGGCGGGTCGCGTCACAGGGCGGGTCCACAATCGTCGCGTGGGCGTCCACAGGAAAAACGCAGCCTCTGCATCTTGTGCTGCACATGGTTCGTCGACGACCGTTGGAGACCTATGACCCAGATCGACACCCCGCGGACCGCGCCACCGGGCGGGCGGGTCCCGCCGCACGCCCTCGAGGCCGAGGAGTCGCTGATCGGCGCCATGCTGCTCTCGCCCGAGGCCGTGTCGGTGGCCTACGAGACCGTCACCGCCGAGGACTTCTACCGTCCGCTGCACGGCCAGATCTTCTCGGCCGTCGTCGCGCTCGCCCACGCCGGCGAGCCGGTCGACTACGTGACGGTCCAGGCCAAGCTCCACGAGCACGGCGCGGTCGGGGTGGAGCTCGCGCTGCTCAGCTCGCTGCAGATGAACACGCCCTCGGTGGCCAACGCCCAGCACTACGCCGAGCTCGTGCGCGAGAAGTCCCAGCAGCGCAAGCTGATCGCCGCCGCCGGCGAGATCATGGACGACGCCTATCAGGCGACCGACGACGTCGTGGGCCTCATCGACGAGGCCGAACGCAAGATCAACGCCATCGGCGACGAGCGCAAGATGGACTCGGTCTCACCGCTCCAGCGCCTGCTGCTCGCCGAGGCCGACATCCTCGAGCAGCGGGGCGAGACGCGGGGCCAGCTCAACGGCCTCTCGACCGGCTACCACGCCCTCGACGTCGTCCTCCAGGGGCTCCAGCCGAGCTCGATGACGATCGTGGGGGCCCGCCCGGCCACGGGGAAGACGGCCTTCGCGTTGGGGATCCTCATCCACGTCGGGGCCGTCGTCGGCCGGCCGGCGCTCTTCTTCTCGCTCGAGATGAGCCGTCAGGAGCTGGCCGAGCGCATCCTCGCCTCCACCGCGCGCATCGACTCGTCCAAGCTGCGCACCGGGGACCTCTCCGAGGCGGACTGGAACCGGGCCCACGAGGCCTTCAGCTTCTTGCAGTCGGCCAAGGTCTTCATCGACGACAACCCGAGCCTCACGGTGATGGACGTGCGGGCCCGGGCGCGGCGCATCAAGCAGCAGAACGGCGACCTCGGGATCGTCATCATCGACTACCTGCAGCTGATGAGCAGCCGGGGACGAGCCGAGAACCGCCAGGTCGAGGTGGCCGAGATGAGCCGGTCGCTCAAGATCCTCGCCCGCGAGCTCGAGTGCCCGGTGGTGGCGCTCAGCCAGCTGAGCCGCAAGCTCGAGGATCGCGCCGACAAGCGCCCCATGATGTCGGACCTGCGCGAGTCGGGCTCGCTCGAGCAGGACGCCGACGTCGTGCTGTTCTTGTTCCGCCCCGAGATCTACGGTGACGTGCCCAACGACCAGAAGGCCGACGCCGAGGTCATCGTCGGCAAGAACCGCAACGGCCCGACCCGCACCGCGCACCTGACCTGGCGCGGGGAGTTCGCGCGCTTCGACAACGTGGCCGACCTCTCGGCCATCTGACCTCGCGCCGGCGCCGGCCGGCTCAGTGGGTGATCGGCAGGCCCACGCAGGAGTGGGCCGCGTCGGCGCCGGGGTTGGCGCTCACGTAGGCGCCGTGGTTGGCGTAGTCGGTCGTCGCCGTGACCGTCACGGTGCCGCTGACCGGCCAGGTCTTGGTGGTGGGAGGGCCGGTGCTGGAGAAGTAGACCCGGTAGCCGGGGCCCGCGAAGGCCCCCTCGACGACCGGGACGTCGGTGATGCCGTAGGCGGCGCTGGGGACGGGCGCCGGGTAGGACGCGTAGAACGACAGGGTCGAGCCGTCGTAGGTGCCGGTGATCGTCTCGATGGGGAGCCACTGGGTCGGGCCCACCTGGACGGCCCCGGTGCCGCTGAAGGTGTCGGTGCAGGGATTCAGGGTCACCGTGTAGGTGTGGTTCGTCGTCACGTACGCCGCGAGCGTGGCCGTGATCGAGAGGGTCTCGATCTGGTAGCGGCTCACGGCGCCGGCCGCGCCCGCGGTCCCACCGGCCCCGAGCAGGGCGAGCGGCGCCGCCAGGCACGCCGCGCCGACGAGGGTCGCGAGTCTCTTCATGGGTTCGCCTCCTGCAGTGAGTGCCCGGGCGCGTCGTCCCGGCCCGGCCGGCGCGACGCGCGCTCGGCCGACGGGTCCGGTCTATCCCAACGCGGGCACAACGGTCAAGTCCTTGACGCTCGCCACCAGGAACTACACAAACCGTAGGGTCTCACCCGGCGCCCGCGCGCGCCGGCCCGCGCCACCGATGCGTCGCGTCGCCGTCCACCCGCGGCCCGTCTCGCCTGATGGTGGCGGACGGGACACCAGGGGCGACCCCGAATCGCCCCTCGGCGTTGACCCGCCGTTGGGCGTGGGGCGACCTCGCGGTGAGCCCCGGTGCGTACCGTTCACTCTCGACCGTTCGACCAAGGAGGGCGATGGGTCAGGACGCGGTCCCTCGGCGCGCGCGGGTCCCGCGCGCACTCGCGCTGGCCGTCGCGACGGGCCTGGTCGGTGTGGCGGCCGGCGTCGCCGTCATCGCGGCGGGCAGCCGCGCGGCGAGCGCGTGCGCCCCGACGGGCGGTCACCTCGGTGGCGCCGGGGGATGCCTGCACTCGGCCCTCACCCTCGTCGTGGGCCTCGCGCTCGTGGTCGCCGGACTCGCCCTGGTCGTCCTTAGCGGCGCCCGCGGTCGGCGGTCGACGCGCCTCGAGCGACGCGGGGAGTACCGGTCGGTGCCGCGCTCGTGGGCGCCCACCACCTACGTCGTGCGCCCCCGTCGCCCCGAAACGCCCACGGTGGGTGCGCGCCGGCCGGGGGGCCCCTCGCTCAGCTGACGCAGGCGCCGGTCGAGACCGGCCGGGTGCCCACGCGCGCGAGCAGCGGCGCCAGGACCGAGACCGGGATCGCGTAGCCGGTGGCGGGCTGACTCGCCGACATCGACTCGACCACCGCCACCGCCCGGCCGCCCGCGAGCACCGGGCTGCCCGAGTTGCCCGGCTCCACGCGCGCCTCGAGGACGTAGAAGGTGCGGGCCTTCAGCTGGCCGCCGTAGATGTCCCGGCTGAGGGCGGTGGTGGGGCCCTCCATGTAGGCCGGGGTGAGGGTGCGCGCGGCGTTGAGCGGGTAGCCGACGAGGTCGAGACGCTGGCCCCGGGTCGGGGTGGCGCTCGAGAGGGCCAGGGGCGCCCCGGCCCGGGCGACACGCAGCACGGCGAGGTCGTCACCGGCGTCGTAGGCGACGACGGTGGCCGGGGCGCCACCGGCGCTGACGTGGAGGTGGCCGGCCACGACGTGGGCGTTGGTCACCGCGATCGAGGGGCGGACGTAGAACGCGGTGCCCTCCGAGGCGTTCGCGCAGCCGCCGGTCGCGAAGACCTTCACCACGCCCGGGGGACCGCCGACGGGGCTGCGCGAGGCCGGCAGGCGGGTGAGCGCCACCGGCGGGGTGAGCGCCGGGGCGATGACCTCGGCGAAGATCGCCGGGAGGTCGGCCTGGCGCAGCAGGGTCTGGACCCGCTGCTCCACCGCGGGCAGGGGCGGCATGACGCCGTCGAGCGCGCGCAGGATCGCCGAGCCCTGGACCTGGGTGGCGACCGAGCCCCAGGTCGTCGAGGCGAGCAGCCCGGCGATCAGCCAGCACCCCACCAGGGCCGAGGCGGCCCCGACCAGCACGCCGCCGACCCGGTCGACGACGCCCAGGTGGATCGTGTGCAGGGCCCGGGCGAAGAAGCCGCCGAGCACCCGCCCGGCGACCCCGCACAGGATCGTGCCGACGCCCACGATGGCGAGCGCCACCACCGGGCGGGCCACCCCGTGGGTGATGCGGCTCGAGAGCGAGGGGGCGAGGGCCACCATCGCGAAGAAGCCGATGGCCAGCCCGGCCACGTGCAGCACCCGGGTTATGGCCCCGTCGGCCCAGCCGGTGATCGCGGCCAGGACCACCAGGACGGCGATGATCAGGTCGAACCAGTCCACGGCCGCAGCGTAAACCAGCCGGTCGCGGCGCGCTCGTCCCCAGCGGGTGGGCCTACTTCGGCTGCATGCGGATGCCGGCGTCGAGGCGGATGGACTCGGCGTTCATATAGCTGTTGGCGAGCAGCTCCACGGCCAGGCTGGCGAACTCGTCGCTGTGGCCGAGGCGCCGGGGGAAGAGCACGCCCGTGCCCAGGCGCGCCTTGAACTCCTCGCTGGCCGGTCCCGAGCCGTAGATCGGGGTGTCGATGAGCCCGGGCAGGATCGTGTTGACCCGGATCCCCACGACCGCGAGGTCGCGCGCGAGCGGCAGGGTGAGCCCGACGATCCCGCCCTTGGAGGAGGAGTAGGCGACCTGGCCGATCTGGCCGTCCTCGGCCGCCACCGAGGCCGTGTTGACGATGGCGCCGCGGGCGCCGTCGGCGTCGGGCTCGTTGTGGCTCATCGCCGTGGCGGCCAGGCGGCAGACGTTGAAGGTGCCCACCAGGTTGATCTCGATGACCTTGCGGTAGAGGGCGAGGTCGTGGGCCGAGGTGTACTCCCCGTCCTTGCCGATCGTGCGGGTGGCCCAGCCGATGCCGGCGCAGTTGACGACCGAGCGCAGCGGGCCGCGGGCCCGCGCGGCCTCGATCGCGGCGATCACCTGGTCGGTGTCGGTGACGTCGCAGTGGGCGAAGGCGCCGTCGATCTCGGTCGCCAGCGTCGCGCCGGCCGCGTCGTTGAGGTCGGCGACGACGACGGCGACCCCGCGGGCCGCGAGCGCGCGCGCGGTGGCCTCGCCGAGCCCCGACGCGCCGCCGGTGACGATGGCCGAGGTGTTCGAGAGTTCCATGGTCCTCCAGTCCGCCCCAGGAGGGGCCGCTAGAGAGTCAAGCAGACCCGGCGGGGCCCACGGACTCCGTCCGCGTCGCGCGAGGAGTGCGTGGCCCCTCTCGTTCGAGCGACCCACCTCGTCGTCGGTCGCCCCGCGCCCCACGGGGCCGGTCAACACCGGCCGCCTAGCGTGGGACCGTGACCTCGCTCTACGGGTTGACCCGCGACGAGCTCGCCGACGAGCTCGTCGGCGAGCCCCGCTACCGCCTGGACCAGCTGTGGCGGGGCCTGTGGGCCGAGGGCCGGTCGCTCGGCGAGGTGACGACGGTGCCGCGCGCCCTGCGCGAGCGCCTGGGCGCCACCCACCCCCCCGCCCTCCGCGCGGTCGAGGAGGTGCGCAGCGACCGGGGCGGCACGCGCAAGTGGCTCTTCGCCCTCGCCGACGGCGCCACGATCGAGACCGTCCTCATGCACTACGACGACCGCGTGACCGTGTGCGTCTCCTCCCAGGCCGGCTGCGCGATGGGCTGCACCTTCTGCGCGACCGGCCAGGCCGGCTTCACCCGGCACCTCACCCTGGGCGAGGTGCTCGAGCAGGTCGCGGTGGCCCGGCGCGAGGCCCGTCCGGCCCGTCTGTCCAACGTCGTCTTCATGGGCATGGGCGAGCCGCTGGCCAACTACGCGGTCACCGTCGCGGCGGTGCGGCGCCTCGCGAGCGACGTCGGCCTCTCGGCCCGCCACCTCACCGTCTCGACCGTCGGGGTGGCGCCGGCCATCGAGCGCCTGGCCGCCGAGGGGCTCCCGATCACCCTCGCCCTCTCGCTGCACGCGGCGAACGACGCCGCGCGCGACGAGCTGGTCCCGCTCAACCGCCGCTACCCGCTGGAGCGACTCTTCGTTGCGTGCAGCGCGTGGGTCGAGCGCACGCGGCGTCGGCTCAGCCTGGAGTGGGCGCTCATCGACGGGGTCAACGACACCGACGCCGCGCTGGCCGAGCTGGTGGACTTCGCCGCGCCGCTCGCGGCCCACGTCAACCTCATCCCGCTGAACCCCACCCCGGGCTTCCTCGTGCGGGGCTCGACGCCCGAGCGCGTCGTCGCCTTCCGCGACGGGCTCGTCGCGCGCGGGGTGAACGCGACGGTGCGCAACACGCGGGGCCGCTCGATCGCGGCGGCGTGCGGGCAGCTGGCCCGGGTGAGCCGGGGGCGGCGGGTGACCCTGCGGACCCGTTAGGGGTCGACGAGGGTCGTCTCGCGCCAGAAGTGGGGTCGCCAGCGCAACAGGGCGAGCACGCCGACGACGCACAGCAGTCCCCCCGAGACGATCGAGAACTCGGTCGAGCTGAGCGAGGCCACGGCCCCGGACTCGAGGTCGCCCAGGCGGGGCCCGCCGGTCACCACGGCCATCTGGATCGACGAGACGCGGCTGCGGAAGTCGTCGGTGATCGAGGTCTGCAGGATCGTGTTGCGCAGCACCGTCGAGATCACGTCCATCGCCCCGGCGACCGCCAGGCAGGCCACGCCGACCACGACGACGTGCACCACGCCGAACAGGGCCATCGCCACGCCCCACGCTAGGACGACCACGGTCACCAGCCGGCCGCGGCGCCGGACCTTGGCCATCCAGCCGGTGAAGACCGCCATCACGAGGGCGCCCGCGCCGGGGGCGGCGTAGAGCAGCCCGAGGGTCTCGGGCCCCCCGTGGTAGAGGTGGGCGGTGACGGCGGGGAAGAGCGCGCGCGGCAGGCCGAAGACCATCGCGTTGAGGTCGACCAGGTAGACGGCCTGGACGAGCGGGTGCGCGCGCACGTAGCGGAATCCCTGGCGGATCGCGGCGAGGGTGCGCTGGCCCCCGTGGGCGCCCTGGGGCGGCATCGGGTGCATCAGCCAGGTCGCCAGCACCAACGCGAAGAAGGTGGCCGCGTCGATCAGGTAGCACCACGCCAGACCGGTCGTGGCGACCAGGACGCCGGCGAGGCCGGGACCGACGACGGTGGCGCCGTTGATGATGACCTGGTTGAGGCTGAAGGCGGCCACCAGCTCGTCGGGCGCGACGAGCGAGGGGATCACCGCGGTGCGCAGCGGCCCCGCCAGTCCGGCCAGGCCGGCCGCGAGGGCCGGCATCACCACGACGACCCAGAAGGCCGGATGGGCGCCGAGCGCGTTCAGCCCGAGGACGAGACTGGTGAGCCCGAGCAGCCCCGACGCGCCCACCAGCAGTGCGCGGCGGTCGAAGCGGTCGCCGAGGGCCCCGCCCCACAGCGACCCGGCGATCAAGGACGGGAGTTGGATGAAGCTGACCAGTCCGACCCACAGGCTCGACCCGGTGATGCGGTACACCTGGTACGCAACGGCGACGAGGGTGAGGTTACTGCCGAGTAGTGAGACCAGCTGACCGGTGAAGAGCAGCCGGAAGTCGCGGCTCGTGCGCAGTGGTCGCACGTCGACGAGGAGGCGAGCCACGCCGACACTGTACGAGGGCCCGCGCCGAAAGAGCCCGAGGGGAGCGGGAGTAAGGTGACCCGGGGCAGCGTTGACCAAGGAGGGTCGATGATCGGCGAGGAGTTAGTCCAGTTGCTGACGCCCGAAGGCGAGCGCGTCAGCCATCCCGAGTACGAGTCGTCGCTCACCAACGACCAGATCGTCTCGTACTACCGCGACATGGTGATCGTGCGACGACTCTGCACCGAGTCGACCTCGCTCCAGCGCCAGGGCCAGCTGGCGCTGTGGGCCCCCATCCAGGGCCAGGAGGCGGCCCAGATCGGCGCCGGCCGGGCGCTCGAGCCGATGGACTTCACCTTCCCCACCTACCGCGAGCACGGCATCGCGTGGTGTCGGGGCGTGCCGCCCGCGGACATGCTGCGCCTCTTTCGGGCGACGAGCAACGGCGGCTGGGATCCCCAGAGGTACCGCCACTCGGTGCCGACGGTCGTCTTGGGCAACCAGGCCCTGCACGCGGTCGGCTACGCCATGGGCGTCCAGCGTGACGGCGCCGAGGAGGCCGTCATGGCCTTCTTCGGCGACGGCGCCTCCTCCCAGGGCGACGTGCTCGAGTCGTTCGTGTGGGCGTCGTCGTACAACGCGCCGATCGTCTTCTTCTGCCAGAACAACCAGTGGGGGATCTCCACGCCGATGTCGGTGCAGTCCAAGATCCCCCTCTACCACCGCGCCCACGGCTTCGGCTTCCCGGGCGTGCGCGTCGACGGCAACGACCTGCTCGCGGTGTACGAGGTGACCAAGCGGGCCCTCGACAACGCGCGCGAGGGCGGGGGCCCGACGCTGGTCGAGGCCTACACCTACCGGCTCGGGGCCCACACGACCTCCGACGACCCGACGCGCTACCGCATCGACGCCGAGGTCGAGGTGTGGCGTCACCGCGACCCCGTCGAGCGGGTGAAGGCGCTGCTCGTGCGCGAGGGGACCGTCAAGGCCAGCTACTTCGACGAGGTGGCCGAGGAGGCCGACGGCCTCGCCCTGCAGCTGCGCGAGGACGTGCTCGCCATGGGCAAGCCCGACCCCCTCACCCTCTTCGACGACGTCTACGCCGACGAGCACCCCCTCATCGAGGAGGGTCGGCGCGAGATGGTCGAGCTCGGCGTGGCGGGAGGTGGCCACTGATGGCGACGACCACGATGACCATGGCCAAGGCCCTCAACGAGGGGCTGCGCCGGGCCATGGAGGCGAACAAGAAGGTCCTCATCATGGGCGAGGACGTCGGCAAGCTCGGCGGGGTCTTCCGCATCACCGACGGGCTGCAGAAGGACTTCGGCGAGGACCGGGTCATCGACTCCCCGCTGGCGGAGTCGGCGATCGTGGGCACGGCGGTGGGACTGGCGATCCGGGGCTACCGGCCGGTGTGCGAGATCCAGTTCGACGGCTTCGTCTACCCGGCCTTCGACCAGATCGTCTCCCAGGTCGCCAAGCTCCACAAGCGCAGCGACGGCGTCTACACGATGAGCCTGGTGATCCGCCTGCCCTTCCAGGGCGGGATCGGCGCGATCGAGCACCACTCCGAGAGCCCCGAGGCCTACTTCGCCCACACCGCCGGACTGCGCGTGGTGAGCTGCTCGACGCCCGAGGACGCCTACTGGATGATCCAGCAGTCGATTCTCCACGACGACCCCATCATCTTCTGCGAGCCCAAGTGCCGCTACTGGGAGAAGGGCGAGGTCGACACCGAGCGTGCGCCCCGGGGGCTGTTCGAGGCCGTCGTGCGCCGACCGGGCACCGACGTGACGCTGGTGGGCTACGGGGCCAGCGTGCGCACGATGCTGCGCGCCGCCGAGGTCGCCGAGGGCGAGGGTCGGTCGCTCGAGGTGATCGACGCGCGCTCGATCGCCCCGCTCGACCTCGACACGATGGCCGCGTCGCTCGAGCGCACCGGCCGGCTGGTCGTCGTCCACGAAGCGCCCCACACCGCCTCGATCGGCTCGGAGATCGTCTCGGCGCTCACCGAGCGGTGCTTCTACTCGCTGTCGGCGCCGGGTCTGCAGGTGTCGGGCTACCACACGCCCTACCCGCCGTCGCGCCTCGAAGAGGAGTACCGGCCGAGCGTGGACCGGATCCTCGACGCGGTCGACCGGGTGATGGGGTTCGAGTCGTGAGCCGCGAGGTCTTCCTCCTGCCCGACGTCGGCGAGGGCCTCGTCGAGGCCGAGATCGTCTCGTGGAAGGTCGCGGTCGGCGACGCCGTCGCCCTGAACCAGCCCCTCGTCGACGTCGAGACCGCCAAGGCCACCGTCGAGCTACCCAGCCCCTTCGCGGGGACCGTGACGGAGCTGCACCACGCGGTGGGCGACGTGGTCGAGGTCCACAAGCCCCTCGTCACCATCGAGACCGACGCGTCGGCCCCGGCCCCGGCGCCGGTCGAGGCGGCGCCGGCCGCCGAGCCCATCGAGAAGACCCGCGAGGCCGTCCTCGTCGGCTACGGGGTCGACGACGAGGGCGCCCCGACCCGCACGCGCCGCCGGCGCGGGGCCCCGTCCCCGGGCGCCCCGGCCCCGGCCGCCG
>JAKBNL010000008.1 GCA_021831035.1 Actinomycetes bacterium | reverse complement strand
GACTACATGCGCGGGCGGACTCCCGGTGACATCATGGGCCGACGCCGGACGAGGCAGGCCGCGTGAACCCCTTCCACAGAGCACCACTGTCACCTCGACCTATGGACAGGAAGGCCTAGGGCGTCACCCGTCTCGACCACGGGTCGAGAACCCGTTCGGCCCGCCGCTCCTCTACGAGCAGCCGGCGCCGAGCGCGCAGCAGGGCGAACTCGCTGAGCAGTCCCACCAGGTGCTCGGGGGCGTCGCGCTCGACGACCGGGACGACGCCGACCTCCCGGTCGACCATGCGGTCCGCGACCGCTCGCAGGATCTCGTCGGGGTGGGCCACGATCGAGGCGGGCGTGGCGACCTTTCCGACGCGCAGCCCCGACTCATCGCGTCGGGCCCTAATCGTCGACCAGGGCACGACGCCCACGAGGCGACCCTGCTCAACGACGGGGTAGAGGCGCTGACGCCGGGCGGTCGAACCCTCCGGGAAGTCGTTGTAAAGGTCGCGGACCAACTGGTCGGGTCGGGCGGTCGTGACGTCGTGGGACATCATCTCGCGCACGAAGGTCGCCTCGAGGGGGTCGACCGCGTACTCGCGCATCACGTGCACGCCCCGTCGGGCGACCTTCTCGGTGAGGATCGAGCGCTTGAGGATGAGCACGCTCACCAGGTGGGCACAGCACGCCGCCACGAGCAGCGGGAGCAGGCTGTTGGGGTCGTGGGTCAGCTCGAAGGCGAAGACGATCGCCGTGAAGGGCGACCGGGTGACTCCGGCTAAGGCCCCGCCGAGTCCGATGAGGGCCCAGCTCCCGGGCGTCGCACCGGGCAGGACGTGGCCGAGTACGCCACCGAGTCCCGCGCCCACCATCATGATGGGCGCGAGGATCCCTCCGCTCGTGCCCGAGCCCAGGCTGAGGGCCCAGATCGTGGTCTTCACGATCACAAGGGCGACCATCGCCCTCAGTCCGAGTTCGCCGAGCAGGGTGGCGTGGATGGTGGCGTAGCCCACGCCCAGGGCGCGGGGGTCGACGAGGCCGCCGACCCCGACGACGGCCCCACCGATGAGCGGCCACCACATCCAGTGCAGCCGTCCCCGCAGGCGCACGAAGAGGTCCTCGCTGCGGTAGACGGCCTGGGTCATCACCCAGGCCAGCAGTCCACAGGCCACCCCGATCACGGCGGCGCCGAAGAGGGCGACGCCGCCCTCGGGGACCGGTGTGGCCAGCGGGAAGAGCGGCTGGGCCGAGATAAGCCCGGCGTGGGCCAGCTCGAGGCGCAAGCCGTCGGCGGTCGCGGCGGCCGTGCCGATGAGGACCATCGAGCGCGGACGGAACTCGAAGGCCAGCAGCTCGACCCCGAACAGGGTCGCCGCGACGGGTGTGCCGAAGACCGCGGCCATGCCCGCGGCGGCACCGGCCACGAGCAGGCTGCGCCGCTGGGCGGCGGTGAGGTGCAAGAGCTGGCCGACGATCGACCCGACCGCGCCGCCGGTCAGGATGATCGGGCCCTCGGCGCCGAAGGGGCCGCCCGATCCGATGCTCACCGCGCTCGCGACCGGTTTGAGCACGGCGAGCCGCGGCTGGACGGTGCTGCCGTTGATGAGGATCCTCTCCATCGCCTCGGGGATGCCGTGGCCCCGGATCTGCTCGGAGCCGAAGCGGGCCATGAGTCCGACGACGAGACCCCCGCCGACCGGGATGAGGACGGTCCACACCCCGAGCCGCTCGGCGCCCGGGGCGACCAGGGAGATCCCCACACGCTGGAAGTAGAAGAGGTTGGTGAAGAGCCCGATCATGTCGAGCAGGGCGAGGGCGATGCCCGTCGAGAGGACCCCGATGCCGATCGCGACGGGGACCAGGCGCAGCACGCGCACGGTCGTGGTGAAGTCGCCGAGTCGGTCCCCGGTGTCCGGGACGGTCCGGTCGTCGCTCACGGCGTGGGTGAGGTGACTAGAAACATCGGACTACGATATTATCGTCGGTCGAGTGACTCTCTCTGCGTCGACCTACGCGCGCCTGTTGGCCCTACGGACCGGCCTGCGCCGCTTCCAGCACTGGAGCGAGCAGCAGGCGCGCGCCCAGGGGCTCACCCCGGCCCAGCACCAGCTCATGCTCGCGGTGCGCGGGCACGACGACCCCCGGGGCCCGACCATCGGTGACGTGGCGGAGTACCTCTTGCTCCAGCACCACAGTGCGGTGGGACTCGTGGACCGGGCGGTCGAGGCCGGCCTCGTGCGCCGGGTGCGCGCCGACGTCGACCACCGGGTCGTGCGTCTGGCGCTCACGGCCGACGGCGCGCGCCGACTCGAGCGTCTCTCGGCCCAGCACCTTGAGGAGATCGAACGTCTGGCGCCCCTGCTGCGGGGTCACACCGAGGCCCTCGAGGTCAGTGAGGGGCCGCGGTGAGGCTGTAGCCGATCCCGGGGAGCGTCTGGATTAGACGGCCGTCCTCGTCGTCGAGCTTCTGACGCAGACGGTGGACGTACGTGTGGACGTAGGCCGCTTCCTCGCCGTAGCCCCGCCCCCACACCGCACGCAGGATCATCTGGTACGTGCAGATGCGTCCGGCGTGGCGCGCCAGGTAGGCGAGGACGGAGAACTCCTTGGCCGTCAGGTCGACCCGGCGCCCGTGAACTCGTGCGTCGTGGTGCACGAGGTCGACCTCGAGCGCGCCCAGAGTGATGGACGTCGGGCCGGGCGGTGTCGTCGTGACCCCGCGGTCGCGCAGCACCGCGCGCAGTCGCGCGTCGAGCTCGCCCATCGAGAAGGGCTTGGTGACGTAGTCGCTGGCGCCGCCGTCGAGGGCGGCGATCTTCGTGGACTCGGCACCGGTCGCCGAGAGGATGATGATCGGCACGTCGCTCCACTCGCGGATGCGCCGGCAGACTTCCAGTCCGTCGAAGTCGGGTAGCCCGAGGTCGACGATCACGGCGTCGGGCTCGGCGGTGGCCGCGTGGACGATGCCCGTCTGCCCGTCGGGGGCCGCGGTGACCTCGTGACCGCTCGCCTCAAGTCCCAGGCGCAGCGCCCGCTGGAGTGAGCGGTCGTCGTCGATGACGAGGACCCGGGCCATCAGGTAGACCCCGCGACGGGGAGGGTCAGGCTGAAGCGGGCCCCGCCCCCGGGCGCGGCCTCGCACCAGATTTGTTCACCGTGCGCCTCGACGAAGGTGCGCGCGATCGTGAGTCCGAGCCCCGAGCGTCCCCCGGTGTCGAACTGGGTGAAGCGGTTAAAGACCGCCTCGCGCTGGTCCTCGGGCACGCCGGGGCCCTCGTCGTCCACGGACAGGACGACCGTGGTCCCGTGGTGAGACACCGTGACGGTGACGGTGCCGGTCGGGGGTCCGTGGCGCAGCGCGTTATCGAGGAGGTTGACGAGCACCTGGTTCATGAGTCCGGGGTCGACGGCCAGGGCCGGCAGGTCCGGGTCCATCACTAGGGTGACCCGCTGGCGCGCGAGCGAGGTCCGCACCGCCGCGAGGGCGTCGTCGATCAGCTGGCGGCCCGTCGTCGCCTCGCGGTGCAGGGTCAAGACCCCGGCCTCCAGCCGCGAAAGGTCGAGGAGGTTGGTGACCATTCGGGTGAGCCGGTCGGCCTCGACGTCGATCAGTCGATGGAGCTCCTCGGCGTCGGCCGCGCTCAGCGTCGCTCCCCGCTCGAGCAGCGTCGACGAGGCCACCTTGATCGTGGCGAGAGGGGTGCGAAGGTCGTGGCTCACGGCGCCCATCAGCCCGTGGCGGAACCGGTCGGCCTCTTCGAGCAGCTGGGCGCGCAGCGCCTCGTCACGCAGTCTCGCGCGTTCGAGGGCGACGGCGGCGTCGTTGGCGAAGGCGGTGAGCACCTCACGCTCGGTCGACGTCTGGGATTGGCCACGGAGGGCGAGCATCGCCACGGCTCGACCCGACGACGAGAGGGCCACCGCTCGCAGGCCGTCCCCGTTGAGCACGTCGGGTCCCACGGTGACCGGTCGGCCGGACGCCGGGTCGAGACGAGCGAGGTCCTCGGCGGTGAGGGGCTCGCCGGAACTGGCGACCACCACGAGGTGGCCCTCGCGCAGCTGGAGCAGGGCGGCGCCCGCCACGCCAAAGACGGTGCGGGCCGTCGCGACGATCGAGCGCAGCAAAGACTCGACGGGCTCGTCGGCGACCAGGCTCTCCGAGACGGCCGCCATCTGGCGCACGACCTCGCGACCGTGGCGCGCCTCGGTGCGGGTGACGTCGAGGGTCGTCACGATCTGGGCGACCAGCAGCATCACGACGACGTAGACCGCGAGGGCCACCCAGTCTTGGCCCGAGCTCACCTGGAGCGTCCCGTACGGCGGGATGAAGAAGTAGTCGTAGACGAGGAACCCGGCGACGACCGTGAGCGCTCCAGCGACGAATCCACCGATGGCGACCCCGAGGACGACGGGGACGATGAGGACGAGAGCGTCGGTCGAGATCGCCAGGTCGGTCCTAAGGGGCACGAGGAGCGCCGCCACGATCGCGAGGCTGCCGAGTCCCGCGGCCACTCCCCACCAGCGACGCCTCACGCACTCAGTATCGCCGAGGGTCGCGTCCGGGACTCGTTCAGAAGTTTTTCAGGGCCGGAGCGCAGCGTACAGAACGGCTCCAGTCGGGGCTCACGACGATGGGGCAATGGCAGACGTCCTCGTCGTCCTCGGCGTCGTCGCGTTCACCGCGGCGATGCTCGGTCTCATCGCGGCCCTCGGCCGGCTATGAGCGCCACCGAACTCGTTCTGCTCGTGGTGAGCGTCGTGATGTTCCTCTACCTCGGCTACGCCATGTTCAAGCCCGAGCGGTTCTGATGGGATTCCTCTTCACCCTGGTCCTGCTCGTCCTCACCCTGGCCGTCGCCTGGCGATACCTGGGCTCCTACTTGGCCGCGGTCTTCGACGGACGCGTCCACTGGCTCGGGTGGGTGGAACGGCCGCTTTACCGCCTCCTTGGTACGGCGCCCGAAAAGGAGCAGTCCTGGAAGCGTTACGCCAGCGCGATCGTCGTGTTCTCTGGCCTGTCGATCCTGCTGACCTACCTGGTCCTGCGACTCCAGGGACACTTGCCCCTCAACCCCCAGCACCTCGGGGATGTGAACAGCGCGCTCAGCTTCAACGCGGCCGTCTCCTTCGTGACCAACACCAACTGGCAGAACTACGGGGGCGAGACGACGCTGTCCTACTTCTCCCAGATCACCCTCATGGTCCAGCAGTTCGTCACGCCGGCCGTGGGCATCGCGGCCGCCATCGTCGTCGTACGCGGCTTCGCCCGACGCCGAGCGTCTACGGTGGGGAACTTCTGGGTCGACCTCACCCGATGCCTCTTCTACGTGCTCTTGCCGATCGCCTTCGTGGCCGGGATCGTCTTCGTGGGTCAAGGAGCCGTTCAGACCCTGGCGGGCCCGGCCACGGTCCACGACGTCTTGAACGGGGTGACCCAGACGGTCCCCCGTGGCCCGATCGCCTTCATGGAGACGATCAAGCAGCTCGGCACCAACGGCGGTGGTTTCTTGAACGCCAACTCGGCCACGCCCTTCGAGAACCCGACCGGGTTGACCAACTTCCTCTCCATCTTCCTCGTCTTGTGCATCCCGGTGTCGTTGACCTACACCTTCGGCCAGATGGTCGGAAGCCGGCGTCACGGCCTAACCCTGCTCGCCGTGATGGCGATCCTCTTCGGCTCGGTCCTCGCCGTCACGGCCACGGCCGAGCACCAGAACAACCCAGCGGTGGCGGCGGCCGGCGTCCACTCGAGCGTGGGGAACACCGAGGGGAAAGAGGTGCGATTCGGCGATACGACGAGCGCGCTGTTCGGCGTGGCTTCGACGTCGACCTCGACCGGTTCGGCCGACGCCGCGTACGACTCGTTCACCCCGATGGGGGGCTTCGGACTGCTGGTGGGGATGATGCTCGGTGAGGTCTCGCCCGGTGGGACCGGCAGCGGCCTCTACACGCTCTTGCTCTACGCCGTCGTCGCCGTGTTCATCGGTGGGCTGATGATCGGGCGGACTCCCGAGTTCCTCGGCAAGAAGATCCAGGCAACCGAGGTCAAGCTCGCCGGCCTGGGCGCTCTGGTGATGCCGGTCACCGTGCTCGTCGTGACGGCCATCGCGGTCTCGACGGCCGCGGGCCGGGTCGGGCCCCTTAACCACGGGCCCCACGGATTCAGCGAAATCCTCTACGCACTCACCAGCCAGGGCAACAACAACGGTTCGGCCTTCGGCGGGCTCGCGGGCAACACCCCCTTCTACAACGTGATCGGCGCCCTCGACATGCTGCTCGGCCGCTTCGCCATCTTGATTCCGGCGATCGCCCTCGGAGGCGTCCTCGCTAGTAAAGACGTCGTCCCCCGCTCGCTTGGGACGTTCCGCACCGACAACGCGATGTTCGTGGGTCTCACCACCGGCGTCGTCGTCATCATCGGTGGGCTCACGTTCTTCCCGGCCCTTGCCCTGGGTCCGATCGTCGAGCAGCTGAGCCACGGGAGGTTCTTCTGATGAGCGTCGCCGAGACGACGACGCCCCACGGCGTCGCCCAGGCCCGTGGCCTGTTCGATCCCGAGATCTTGCGTGAGGCGCTCGGGGGCGCCGTGACCAAACTCGACCCGAGGGTGCAGGTGCGCAACCCGGTCATGTTCGTCGTCCTCGTCGGGACCGTTGTGAGCCTGGTCGAAGCGATTGCCCACCCCGGTGTCTTCACGTGGTCCATCACGGTCTGGCTCTTCCTCACCGTCGTCTTCGCCAACTTCGCCGAGGCGATGGCCGAGGGTCGCGGAAAGGCCCAGGCCGACACGCTGCGTAAGATGCGCTCGGAGACCGAGGCGCGCCGCCTACGCCCCGACGGTGTCGAAGAGCGGGTCGCCGCCGCCGACCTCGCCGCGGGCGACCTTGTGGTCTGTGAGCCGGGTGACGTCATCCCCTCGGACGGCGAGATCACCGAGGGCATCGCCTCGGTGGACGAGTCGGCGATCACCGGGGAGTCGGCACCGGTAATCCGAGAGTCGGGGGGTGACCGCTCGGCCGTCACGGGGGGCACCCGCGTCCTCTCGGACCGCATCGTGGTCAGGATTACCGCCGAGCGGGGCCACACCTTCCTCGATCGGATGATCACCCTCGTCGAAGGGGCCAACCGCCAGAAGACGCCCAACGAGATCGCTCTCACGATCCTCCTCTCGGTCCTCACCATCGTCTTCCTCCCCGTCGTCGTGACCCTCGTTCCGTTCGCCCGATTCTCCGGGGCGAGCGTGTCGGTCGTGGTCCTCGTGGCCCTCTTGGTCTGCCTGATTCCCACGACCATCGGGGCGCTTCTCTCGGCCATCGGCATCGCCGGCATGGACCGGCTGGTCCAGCGCAACGTGCTCGCGATGAGTGGCCGAGCCGTCGAGGCGGCGGGTGACGTCCAGACGCTCCTGCTCGACAAGACCGGCACCATCACCCTGGGCAACCGAATGGCCTCGGACTTCTACCCCGTGAGCGGTCACAACGAGGCCGAGGTCGCCGACGTGGCCCAGTTGGCCTCCCTCGCCGATGAGACGCCCGAGGGACGTTCGATCGTGGTGCTCGCCAAAGAGCGCTTCGCGATTCGCGAGCGCACCTTGGACCAGCCCCACGAGTTCGTCCCCTTTAGCGCAATGACGCGCATGTCCGGTCTCGATGTCGACGGTCGTCGCATCCGCAAGGGCGCGGCCGAGGCGCTCAAGCGCTGGGTCGTCGAGGCCGGTGGCACGGTGCCGACGGACCTTGACGAGATCGTCGAGCGGGTCGCCCGCGCCGGTTCCACGCCCCTCGTCGTCGCCGACGGGGCCAACGTGATCGGCGTGATTGAGCTGAAGGACGTCGTGAAGACGGGCATAAAGGAGAAGTTCGACGAGATGCGCCGTCTCGGAATTCGCACCGTCATGATCACGGGCGACAACCCCCTCACGGCGGCGGCCATCGCCCAGGAGGCGGGGGTGGACGACTTCCTGGCCGAGGCGACACCCGAGGCCAAGATGGCCCTGATCCGTCAGGAGCAGGAAGGCGGGAAGCTCGTGGCGATGACCGGGGACGGGACGAACGACGCCCCGGCCCTGGCCCAGGCGGACGTCGGGGTCGCCATGAATACCGGGACCATGGCCGCCAAGGAGGCCGGCAACATGGTCGACCTCGACTCGAACCCGACCAAGCTCATCGACGTCGTCGAGATCGGCAAGCAACTCCTCATCACGCGCGGATCGCTCACGACGTTTTCGATAGCGAATGACGTGGCCAAGTACTTCGCGATCATCCCGGCGATGTTCTACGCCGCCTACCCGCAGCTCAAGGCCCTCAACGTCATGCGACTGCACAGCCCCCAGAGCGCGATCCTCTCCGCCGTGATCTTCAATGCGCTGGTCATCGTGGCCCTCATACCCCTGGCGCTGCGCGGGGTGCGCTTTCGCGCGGTGAACTCGGCGGCAATTCTGCGACGCAACGTCCTGATCTACGGGGTCGGTGGCGTCGTCACGCCCTTCATCTTCATCAAACTGATCGACCTCATCCTGGTCGCTCTGCACGCCTACTAGGAGTCACCATGTGGACCCACCTGCGTCGATCCCTCGTCATGGTGATGTTCTGCACGCTCGTCTTCGGTTTCCTCTACGCCCTGGCGGGTACCGGGGTCGCCCAACTGCTCTTCTCGCACCAGGCCAACGGTTCGATCGGTCCGAACGGCTCGACGCTGATCGGCCAGAACTGGACGGGCCGCGACTGGTTCCACGGCCGGCCCGACGACGCAGGTCCCTATCGTGCCAACCCTCGCGCCGGGGTGAGCGGTGGCGACAACCCTCTCGTGGCGAACGGCGTCCACGGTGAGTCGGGGGCGACCAACCTCGGACCGCGCTCGCGGACCCTGCTCGCCGACACCCGCGCCCTCGTCGCCTTCTGGCATCGCCTCGGGGTGGCGCACCCGACCCCGGACCTGGTGACGACTTCGGCTAGCGGGTACGACCCCGACATCTCCCCGGCCGACGCCCTCGTCCAGGTCCCCATGGTCGCTCGGGCGACCGGATTCGCTCCGGGGCGGTTGAGGAGACTCATCCGCGACCAGACGCAGGGTCCGCAGTGGGGTTTCTTGGGCTCGTCCTACATCGACGTGCTCAGCCTTAACGAAGCGCTGGCCAGACTGCGCGGTCGGTCGTGAAGGCGCGGACCCGCCTGCTCGTCTGGGTCGGGTCGTTTGTCGCGCCCCTGGCAATCTCCGTGGTCCTAATCCCGGTACGGGCGATCTTCGCCGGGGCCGCGATGGCACTCGTGCTGGTGGCGGCCGTGACCGTCCTCGCCGTCGTGGTCGACCGCGGCGCCGGCTACGTGGCGACGCTGTCCGCCGCCGCCTGGTACGACTACTCCTGGGCACCACCCTACGGGCGATTCACAATCGATCACCGGGCCGACCTCGAGACGTTCGTCGCGCTCATCGTCGTCGGTGTCGGCGTGACCGAGTTGGCCCAGTGGATCCGGCGGAGTCGACGCCGCCACGACGAGAGCGCCCGACTGGTGAACGTCGTCGCCGAGGGGGCCGCCCTCGGCGCCTCGAGCGAGCCAGCGCGGGTGGTTGTCGCGCGCGCCGGGGAGCTGCTGGTTGAGACCCTTGGGCTGAGGGCGTGCCGCTACGAGCCCGGTGAGATCAACCCACCGCACGCGCGCCTGCTCGCGAGCGGGGAGGTCGAGAACGCGGGCCTGCTCTGGCCGGTCGAGGAGTGGGGGCTGCCGGGGCCCGAAACCGAGATTGCCGTCACCTGGCGTGGACGGGTTGTGGGCCGCTTCGTCCTCACCCCGCGACCCTCGCACCCGGTGTCGCTCGAGCGTCGCGTCGCCGCGGTGGCCCTGGCTCAGTCAGTGGCGGGCTCGCTGCCGGGTGCGAGGGTGGCCGGAGGGTCGTGAGCCGCGGGACGCTGCGGGTCTACCTAGGCTCGGCGCCGGGTGTGGGCAAGACCTACCGCATGCTCGACGAGGGCTGGCGGCGCCACCACCGGGGAACCGACGTCGTGGTCGCCTACGTCGAGACCCACGGCCGTCCCCTCACCGAGGCCCAGTTGCGCGACCTCGAAGTCGTCCCGCGCGCGACCCGCGAGTACCGTGGCGCGCTCTTGAGCGAGATGGACCTTGAGGCCGTCCTCGCGCGCGCCCCCCAGGTGGCCCTGGTCGACGAGCTAGCCCACACCAACGTCCCGGGCGGGCGCCACGAGAAGCGCTGGGAGGACGTTGAGGACCTGCTCGCGGCGGGCATCGACGTGATCACGACGGTGAACATCCAGCACCTCGAGTCGGTCAACGATGTCGTCGAGGCAATCACCGGCGTCACCCAGCACGAGACCGTGCCCGACCCGTTCGTGCGTCGCGCCGAGCAGATCGAGCTCGTCGACATCACACCCGAAGCGCTCCGGCGGCGATTGGCCCACGGCAACGTCTATCCGGCCGATCGCATCGACGCCTCACTGGCGAACTACTTCCGCGTCGGCAACCTCGGGGCGCTACGTGAGTTGGCCCTCTTGTGGCTCGCCGACCGGGTCGACGAGGCCCTCACGAAGTACCGCGAGGAGCACGAGATCGGGCGGGCCTGGGAGACGCGCGAGCGCCTGGTGGTGGGCCTGGCCGGTCGGCCGACCGACGAAGGTCTGTTGCGCCGGGCGACCCGGATGGCGGCGCGCACCGGGGCCGAACTCGTCGCCGTCCACGTGGTGGGCGGCGATGCCGAGGCGAGGGAAAGCGATCGGCGAGCCCCGCGCGAGCTCGTCGAGGAGCTCGGCGGTCGCTTCCGCGAGCTCGTCGACGACGACGTCGCCGGGGCCCTCGTGGCCTTCGCCCGTAGCGAGCGAGCCACCCAGATCGTGGTCAGCGCCGGTCACGGCCGCTCGTGGCGACGCCCCCGGGGCGGCGTCGTCGAGCGACTAGTCGCACTGAGTCGCGACCTCGACGTGCACGTCATCGCCCCCCACGAAGGGACACCCCCCACGTCGCGAGCCGGTCGGCGGCCGGCCGGTTCGGTGGCCCCCGCGCGGCGACTCGTCGCGTTGGCCGCTGCTTTGGTGGTGCTCCCGGGACTCAGCGCCGCGCTGGCCGCGGTGCGCTCGAGCGTCTCGATCTCGACGGTATACCTCGCGTATCTGGTAGAGGTCCTCGCCCTGGCCTCTCTCGGGGGAGTACTCGTCGGGGTCGTCGCGGCCGTGGGTGCGGCCGTCCTCGAGAACTACTACTTCGTGCAGCCCATCCACACCCTCAGCGTCAACCACGTCGACGACGCGGTGGCGCTCGTGGGCTACCTCGCCTTCGCGATCGTCGCGAGCATGCTGACGACCTCGAACGTGCGCCGTTCGGCCGAAGCGCGCCGTGCGCGCGCCGAGGCCCGGGTGCTGTCCCAGGCGGCCCTGGCGGTTGGAACCTCGGTGGAGGTACTCGAGCCGCTGTTGGCCGCGCTGGCCGACACGCTCGGCGCCGCCGGGGTGTCGCTGCTCGAGACCCACGGCGAGGGACAAGACGTCGTCGTGCGCGTCGGGGAGCCCCCGGCCGATCTCGCGGCGGCCGCGGTGGTGCCGGTCGACGAGGACCACGACCTGGCCCTGGAGGGGGTCTCGCTGAGCGGGGACGATCGGGCTCTGGTGGGGGCCTTCGCAGGGCGGATCGCGGTCGGCCTCGCGGTCGTCGAGGCCGTTCGGTCCGGCGAGCGCGCCGCCGAAGCCCTCGCGCGCGAGAGTCGTCGGGGGGCCCTCGTCGACGCCGTGCGCGCTACGCTCGCGCGCGAAGTCGCCTCCCTTCGACGCGAGCTCGATTCGGGCGCTCGCGCGACTCACCCGGCGCCGTCGAGTGCGGAGGACCCCCGGTCCACCACCGTCGAGGGGGCCCTCACACGCCTCGAGCACCTGTGCGCCCAGCTCGACGAGGTCTCGACCCTCGACGCGTCGGAGACGGTGATCGCGCCCGTAGCGCTCGAGGACCTGGTGGCCCTCGCCGTGGCGACCGCCGGGGACGACCCGCGGGTGGTGACCGACGTGGAGCCCCTCGTCACGGTGCTCACGGACCGCGAGGCCGTCGGGCGGGCACTGGCCGCGTACCTCCAGTCGTCGCTCGACGCGGGGGGGCGCGATGACCTGGTGCGGGTCAGCGCGGCCCTCTGCGGGGAGCACGTGGAGATCGCGGTCGTCGACCGCGTGCGCCGCGATCGCGGAGAGGGTGACGTCGCGCGGACCGTGGCCACCGGCCTCGTCGGTCAGGTCGGCGGTGAGACCCGCGTCGAGGACACCCCCGGGGGCGGGAGCACGGCCGTGATCGAGCTGCCCTCCGCGTTCGGACCCGACGCGTCCGGGTCCCCCGATCCCCCGGGAGGTGGGGCAGCGGGAGACTCGGACGCGTCGGGTGGGGGGACTACCTGACGACGATCGTCCCGGTCATGAACTGGTGAATCTTGCAGAAGTAGTGGTACGTCCCCTTCTTGCGGGGTGCCACGACCACCCGGTGACCGTGGATCGGGATGTCGCCGGTCGTGAAGTGCCCGTTGATCGCGGTGAGGGTGTGCACGACGGAGTCCTTGTTCACCACCACGATCCGCTCGCCCGGCGCGACGACGATGCGCATCGGGTGGAACATGAAGTTGGAGATGACGATCGTCGCGTGCACCGGAGCCCGGAGGTTCGCCGAGTCCTGGTGGCCGAGCGACTGCACTGTCGGGGCCGCCGCCCCGCCGAGGGCGGCCGCGGGTACGGCCGCTCCCAGGGCGAGGACGACGGTGAGGACGGTCGTCGCGAGTCCACGACGCTGTGGGGCGCGCACGGCTAGGCCGCCTTCGCGGTCGAGCTGAAGGCGAGCGGCACGCCCGCCGCGCTCTGGGCGCCCGGGTACTCGCCGAGCACGTAGTAGAGGATCGCGACGTGTTGCATCTCCACGGGCTGGATCGAGGCCGACAGGGCGATCGCCTCTTTGGACATCAACGCGGCCGTCTCCTTCTGGTACGTCTCGGCCGCGATGACCTCCAGGGTGAGCGCCAAGTTCGCCAGTCCGGTCACGTCGGTGACCTTGGCGAAGTCGCCCTTCACGACCGGGGTCAGGGTCGGGTTGGTGACGGTCACCCGGGCCTTGCCGTGGCTGCGCAGGACCGCGTTCCACGCGTCGGCGTGCTGGGTGTGCTGGGCCCGCGCCGTCGTCGCGAAGGTCGCCACCGCGGGGGGCACCGACCCGAGCTTGCCGGCGGTCGCCGCGGCGAGCCCGGCGCTGTAGGCGAAGACCGCCAGGTTCTCGAGCGACGCCGCGACGGCCGCCACGGCGAGGTCGCCGCGCAGGCCGGCGGGCGGGAAGGCCCGCGGGTCGGGTGCGCCCGTCGGGGTGCGCCCACGGGTGAGCGCCCCGGCGACGCCGGGAACCCCGGCGCCGACGAGGGCGGCGCCGCCGACGGCGGCCGCGCCCGCCCCGAGCAGGAAGGTGCGCCGGCTCGTCGCGCGCGGCGAGGGCGCTGAGGCGCGGGCGCTCTCCACGATGCGCTCGACGCCGGCCCACATCGCCGGCATGCCGACGTCGTGGTGGAGCTCGTCGAGCTCTCGGGTCATGGCGAGCAGCTCGCGCTCGCTACCGGTGAACGGGTTGTTCGTGGTCACTTGACGGCTCCTTGGCTAGCGGGGGCGGCACTGCTGGTTAGGTAGAAGGGGTGGGGGAAGCCGACCTTGCCGGCCGCGGCCGGCAGCTTCGCGGCCGTTCCCGGGTCGAGTGAGATCAGCTGGGGCTCGCCGGCGCCGAGGAGGGCCTGGACGGCGAGCAGGACGGCGACGTGCTGGGCCTCGACGCCCATGATGCTCGCGAATAGGGCCCGATTCGAGGTCGACGACGTGAGCGTCGTGTCCTTGACGTAGGTCTCGGCCGCGATGTTCTCCAACTCGATCGCGAGTCCCACGACGGCCGTTGTGCCCGCCGCCGCGGAGGCGCCCGCCAGACTCTTGACGGCCTTGTCCACGACCGGAACGAACGCGGGGTCGGGCTTGGTCTGGACCGGGGCGCGCAACGCGCGCAGGGCGGCATTGAAGGCGGCCGCGTGCTCCGCGTGCTGGGAGCGCGTCGTGCGCGCGAACTTCGCCACCACCGGATTGGCCGACGCACCGCCGATGTAGTCGAGGGTCAGGGCGGTGGTGTAGGTCGCGACCGCGAGGTTCTCGATGGAGGCGGCCGTCTGGAGGATCTGCGCGTCGCGCGACGAGGTCGCAAAGGCCGGGGAGGCCAGCGCGCCGACGAGGGCGAGTCCGCCCACGGCGCCTAGGGCGGTCACGCCCAGGGCGCGCGCGAGTGCCTCGCGCTGGGCCTCGTGGAAGGCGCGGCTCTCGACCGGGTCCTCCTCGGGGACCTCGTGGGTCAGCTCGACGAGTTCCTCGAGGGACTCACGGGTCGGGCGCAGGGCGTCGGCCTGTAGGTCCTGGGACTCGTCGAGCAGCTCGCTGAGCGCTCGGGGGTCTGGGGTCATGGGTTCCTCCTCCAAGGGTGGGTAGGGTCGTCGGGTATTCGGTGCGTCGCGCGGGCCGGATGACGACCTCGTGCTCATCCGTCGCGCGCGCGGCGACGAAGGAAGGTGCATGGAGGATCTCGCCGAGGCCAGCGACGCCCAACTCGTCACCCACGTGGCCCGTTACAGCCAGGCGGCGCTCGCCGAGGTCTACCGTCGCCACGGCGGGGCCGTCTTCGGCCTGGCGAGCCGCGTCCTCAACAGTCGCGCCGAGGCCGAGGACGTGACCCAGGAGGTCTTCTTGCGGCTGTGGAACGCGCCCGAGCGTTTCGACCCGACGCGTGGGTCCCTCCGGGCCTACCTCATGACGATGGCCCACGGTCGGGCCGTCGACGCGGTGCGATCCCTCTCGGCGGCGCGTCGACGCGAGGCGGCCGACGCCACGCGCTCGTTCGCGCCCGCGCCCGACGTCGCCCAGCGCGCGTGGGACGCCGTGGTGAGCGAGCAGGTCGCCGCGGCGCTGGCCGCCTTGCCCGAGGCCGAGCGACGGGCGATCGAGCTCGCCTACTTCGAGGGCCACACCTACGTCGAGGTCGCGCGTATCCTCGACGAGCCCGAGGGGACGATCAAGAGCCGGATCCGCAGTGGGATGCGGCGCATGCGCGGCGAGCTCGAGCGTCGCGGCGTGCAAGGAGCCGAGCTATGAACCACGCCGACGCCCACGACCTGCTCGCACCGCTCAGTCTGGACGCCCTCGACGGTGAGGTACGCGGCGAGCTCGAGGCGCACGTCGCCGTCTGCGCGCAGTGCCAGCGCGAGCTCGACGACCTGCGCGAGGTGGCGACCGCCCTCGGGACGACGAGCCTGGCCGCTCCCGAGGGGCTGTGGGAGCGCATCGCCGCGAGGCTCGATGAGCGACCCGCCCCCATCGAGCCCCCGCCCCTCGTCTTCGCCCGCGAGGGCCACCCGCCCTCGGCGCGCGCCCTGGTGCGCGTGCGCCGTGCACTGGCGGCCGTCTCGCTCGTGGCGGCGGCCGCGGTCGTCGCCCTGGCGGTCGGGCTCGCGCACGAGAGCGCGCGGGTCGGATCTCTGACGAGCGCCCTCGCGAGCGCCCAGCGCGGGGCCGTCGCGACGGCCCTGGCGACGCCCGGCCACCGGGTGGTGACGCTCACCTCGTCGAGCGGCGAGGGGCTCGCGACCTTCGTGATGCTCCCCGACGGGCGCGGCTACCTGGTGCGAGACGCCCTCGCCCCGCTCGCCGCGGGCCGTACGTACCAGCTCTGGGGGATCGTCGCCGGCCGACCGGTCTCGATCGGGGTGATGGGGCGCGCGCCGCGATCGGTGACCTTCACGCTGGCCGACGCCACGCCGAGCGCCCTAGGGATAACCGTCGAGCCCCGGGGCGGGTCACTCACCCCGGCGACGACGATGGTCGCCTCGGGGGCCGTCTAGGCTCGCGCGATCGCCTCGAGCTCGGTGAGGTCGCTCGGCGCGCCGAGCGCGCTCAGCCGATCCCCGGCCTCGATCGTGGTGTCGCCGGTGGGGATGAGGACCTGGCGGGACCGCTCGATCGCCGTGACGAGGGTGCCGTGGGGCAGCCCGGCCTCGCGCAGGCTCCGCCCACACAGGGGCGAGTCGCCGTCGACGACGATGTCGGCCGTCCCCGCGTCGAGTCCGACCCGGCTCGCTCGGTTGAGGACGTCGCGCAGGGCGAAGCGGTACGCGGCGACGAGGTCGGAGACCGAGACGGTGCCCACGACCCGGCGGTCGTCGTCAACGACGGCGAGCCAGCTGACGTCCCACGCGGTCAGCGACTCGAGGACCACCCCGAGGTGGCGGTTGCGCAGGACCGGCGGATGGGTCGTGTCGACGGCGCCGCTCGTGGCGACGGGCGACCCCTCGTCGGCCGCCTCGAGTGCCGCCAGGTCCGTGCGGCCCACGTAGCGCCCGTCGTCGTCGACCACGGGTGCTTCGCGCACGCCCCGCTCGGCGAGCAGGCGGCGGGCCGCACCGACGTCGAGCCGGTCACCGACGACACAGCGCGGCGGGCGGGCCGCCCGGGTGAGGTCGAGCGACTCGAGCAGGGGCATCCCGCTCACCAGTCGGTGCGCCGGGGCGTCGGCGCGGGTGCGCAGCTGGCTGCGGTAGATGGTGTCGTCGCCGCGACGCACGACGAGCGTGGCCAGTCCCACGGCCAGCATCGCGGGCACCACCAGCGAGAGCGACCCGGTCATCTCGGCCACCATCAGCATCACCGCGAGGGGGGCGCGCGAGATGGAGCCGAAGCACGACATCATCCCCACGATGATGAAGGGCGTGGCGCTCGGCCCGAGCCCGTGGGCGAGGGGCTCGAAGAGCCGCCACAGTGCCGCCCCGGTGAAGCCGCCGATGACCATCCCGGGCCCGAAGATCCCCCCCGACCCACCCGAGCCGATCGAGAACCCCGTGGCCACGATGCGTGCGAGCGGGGTCAGCACGACGATCCACAGCGGGATCTCGAGGAGTCGGTGGCCGAAGATCTCCTGGATGAACCCGTAGCCCGTGCCGAGGACCTCGGGCATCGCGAGGCCCATCAGCCCCACGAGCGCCCCGCCGATGACCGGGCGGACCCAGCGCGGTAGCCCGGTGCGCGCGAAGGCGCCGGCGATGCCGTAGAACCCCTTGGCGTAGGCCAGGCCGACGAGCCCGGCGAGGACTCCGAGCACGGCGAACCAGACGAGCTGGAGCGCGTCGTGGAGGTGGTAGTGGTTCTGGTAGCCAAAGAGCGGGCCGAACCCCTCGACACTGCCCCACAGGGCGTACCCCACGATCGAGGCGATGAACGACGGCAGGAGGGCCTCGACCTCGAAGTCGTCGCGGTAGAGGATCTCGGTGGCGAGCACCGCGCCCGCGAGGGGGGCGCCGAATATGGCGCCGATGCCCGAGCCGATGCCGCTCGCCACCGAGAGGCGCGCGTCGGTGGGCGAGAGGTCGAAGACCCGGGCCAGCAGCGAGCCGAAGCCGGCCGAGATCTGCCCGGTGGGGCCCTCGCGGCCGCCCGAGCCGCCCGAGCCGATCGTGAAGGCGGAGGCGACGATCTTCACCACGACGGTGCGCACGCGGATGCCCCGTGGGTTGTGGTGGACCGCGGCGATCGCCGCGTCGGTGCCGTGCCCCTCGGCGTCGGGCGCGATCGAGAACACCAGCACCGAGCCGACGAGCGCGCCGCCCGCCGCCACCAACGGGAGCGCCCAGGGTCGCGTGAAGTGCGTCCAGGGCAGGAGGTCGCCCTCCCCCCGAGGGCTTCCCGGCTGGTAGCCGCCGAGATCGACGATGAGGTAGTGGGTCGCGAGCTTGAGGCACTCGTAGAAGACGACGGCACCCAGTCCCGAGATGACGCCGATGAGGGTGCCCAGGACCAGCCACTTCTTGGTGTAGGTGGCTCCGGCCAGCCAACGGGTGATCGAGGTGCGGAGCCACTGGCGAGCGCGCCGGCGCAGCGCGTCGGGCGTCCCCGCGGGCGCCCTCACAGGTCCCATCCGGTCGACCAGGACTGCTCGGGGACCTCGCCCGCGGCGTCGCGCAGCAGGAGGAGCGCGCGCACCAGCTCGGCGCGTGAGCTCGAGGGCACCGAGCGCAGGAGCTCGCGGATCTCGCGACGTCGGCGCGCGGATACTTCGTCCACGAGGCTCCGTCCCCGGGCGCTGAGGTCGACGCGCACGCTGCGGCGATCGCCGCGCGCGTGCGTGCGCGTTATCAGGCGCTTGCGCACCAGCCGGTCGCACATGCGCGTCGCGGTGGCCGGCGTGACGCCCAGGTGACCGGCCAGTCCCGCGACGTTCTGGGGGCCGCGCGAGGCGAGCACGACGAGGGCCCGGTACTGGGGGAGTGTCACCTCGTCGGCCACGTCGGCGAGTGAGCGGGCCGCGACGGCCACCAGGACCCGACTGGCCGAGAGGACGGCGTCGACGACGTCGTCGCCCGTGGTCGGCCCGACCCGAGGAGTCACCCACTAATTATTGCATAGTGAATGTATTAGGGCCCGCTCAGTCCGCCTCGACCCCCAACCGGGTGAGCAGGCCCATCCCCATGACCGCCCCCTCGCAGCCCACGGCCGCGAGCGCGGCGAGGTCCTCGTCGTCGCGCACCCCGCCCGCGGCCACCACCGCGAGCCCGCACGCGCACACGCGCTCGTAGAGGGCAAGGTCCGGCCCCGCGAGGGTGCCGTCGCGCTCGATGGCCGTCACGTGCAGGCGCGTCACCCCGGCCGCGACGCAGGCCGCGAGCGCCTCGTCGAGCCCGAGGGCGCTCGCCGTCCAGCCCCGCACCGCCAGTCGCCCGTCGCGCACGTCGAGGGCGGCGACCAGTCGGTCGCCGAGGGCGGCGACGAAGTCCGCGAGGGCGCCGGGCTCGGACCACAGCGCCGTGCCGATCACGACGCGCGCGGCCCCGGCCCCGAGCGCCGTCCGTGCCGCCGCTACCGAGCGCAGCCCCCCCGACACCTGCACCGCGACGGACCCGGCGGCCCGCACGCCGAGGGCGACGACCTCGGGTCGCAGCCGACCGTCGCGGGCGCCCTCGAGGTCGACGAGGTGGATCATCGCCGGGCCGGTAGCGGCGACGCGGGCGATGAACGGCTCCAGGGGCCGCCGGAAGAGGACGCGGTCGAAGTCGCCCCGCTCGAGGCGCACGGCGTCGGTGCCGAGGACGTCGACCGCCGGGAGGAGTTGCATAGTAGCGAACTAGCATATTAGCATGGTGCCATGACCAGTGGAAAAGTCCTCCCGGCCGGGGCGACCCCCGAGACGACGCACCGCTTCGACGACCTCGTCGAGGCCTTCAGCCGGTTGCGCGACCCGACGACCGTCGCGGCGTTCTTACGCGACCTGTGCACGATGACCGAGCTCGACGCGATGGGCCAGCGGCTCCAGGTGGCGCGCCTGGTCGACGAGGGTGTGCCCTACCAGGAGATCAGTCGGCGCACCGGGGCCTCGACGGCGACGGTCACCCGGGTCGCCCAGTGGCTGCACCACGGCGAGGGGGGCTACCGGGCCGTCTTGAGGGCGGCGCGGCGATGAGCCGGCGCCTGACCCTGGCGCTGCCCTCCAAGGGCCGTCTGCGCGAGCCGTCGTGGGCCCTGCTCGAGGCGAGCGGCGTGGCTCCCCAGGAGCCGGGTGAGCGGGTGCTGCAGTCGCACTGTCGCAACGCGGCTATCGACCTGCTCTTCGTGCGGGCCGACGACGTGCCCGAGTACGTCCAGGACGGTGTCGTCGACTGCGGCGTCACCGGTCTCGACCTCGTGGCCGAGCGCCAGTCGAACGTGGAGGTCCTCTTGCGTCTGGGCTTCGGCTCGTGTTCGCTGCAGGCCGCCGTACCCGACGGCGACCCGGCGCGCTCCCTCGCGGACCTCGAGGGACGACGCGTCGCCACGACCCACCCCCACCTGGCCGCCAAGGGTCTCGCCGAGGGTGGCGTGGCCGCCGAGGTCGTCACGGTGGCCGGAGCGGTCGAGATCTCGCCCCGGCTCGGGCTCGCCGACGCGATCATCGACCTCGTCTCGACGGGCTCGACGCTGCGCACGAACGGGCTACGCGCGATCGGGGTCCTGTTCGAGTCCGAGGCGGTGCTCGTCGGGCGACCCGGCGACGCCGACAGCGAGGCGCGCCGGACCCTCACGACCGTGCTCGGCTCGGTGGTCGCGGCGCGGGCCAACCGGTACCTCCTGTGCAACGTGGCGCGCGACCGGCTCGACGAGGTGACCGCCATCTTGCCCACGCGCGGCTCGCCGACGGTGATGGACCTGGCGAGCTCGGGCCTGGTGGCGGTGCACGCCCTGGTGCCGGCGGCCGACATCTGGTCGCTCCTGCCGCGCCTCGAGGCGGCCGGGGCGAGCTCCATCCTCACGCTGCCCGTCGAGAGGATGGTGCCGTGAGCCGCTCGGTCGTCTCGGATCCCTCGATCACGGTCGAGGCCATCGTGGCCGACGTGCGCGAGCGCGGCGACGCGGCGCTCGCGCACTGGTCCAACCGGCTCGACGGCACGTCCGTCGAGCGGCCGGAACGGGCCGTCGCCTACGGAGACCTGCCGATCGAGGCCGTCCTGGCCGCGGCGCGCAACGTCCGCACCTGGCACGCCGCCCAGCGGCCCCGCGACCTGGTCCTCGAGGTGTCGCCCGGGGTGACCCTGGAGCGCCGCTGGACCCCGCTGCGCTCGGTGGGGATCTACGTCCCCACCGGGCTCGTCTCCTCCCTCGTCATGACGGCCGTGCCGGCCCAGGAGGCCGGGGTCGAGCGCGTCGTGGTGTGCACGCCGCCGCGCGGCGCCGCCACGGTCGCGGCCGCCGCCGCCCTGCTCGGCGTCGACGAAGTGTGGGCCCTCGGGGGCGCCCAGGCCATCGCCGCGATGGCCTACGGCACCGAGTCGATCGCGCCGGTCGACAAGATCGTCGGTCCCGGCGGCGGCGCGGTGAACGCCGCCAAGCTGCTCGTGAGTCGCGACGTGGCCATCGACCTGCCGGCCGGGCCGAGCGAGGTCGTCGTAGCGGCCGACGTGGGCTTCGATCCCGTGATCATCGACCAGGAGCTGGCCGCCCAGCTCGAGCACGGTCCCGACTCCCGGGGACACGTCGTGTGGGTCGGCGACGACCTCGAGGCCGCGCTCGAGCAGGTCGAGGCCCACGCCGCCGAGCACGTGGCGCTGCTCGGACCCCGGGCCGAGTCCCTCGCCGGGCGCATTCGCAACGCCGGCGCCGTCTTCGTCGGCCCCTACGCGCCCGTGCCCGCCGGGGACTACGCCACCGGCGGCAACCACGTCCTGCCCACCGGCGGCTGGGCGCGCTCGACGGGGGGGCTCGGGCTGGAGAGCTTCATGAAGTGCGTGACGGTCCAGCGGGTCACCGAGGACGGCCTCGCGCGCCTGGCCCCGACGATCGAGGCCCTGGCCGAGTTGGAGGGTCTCCCGGCCCACCGGCGGACGGCGCGGCGATGACCCCCGAGGTCCTCGACGCCTACCGCTGGCCACCCTCGACCGAGTCGATCGCGGCCCGGATCGGCCTCGACCCCGCGCGGATCGTGCGCTTCGACGGCAACGTCGCCGCCGTCCCCCCGCCGAGCGCCCGGCCCGCGACGCTCGCCCGGGCGCTCGCCGAGATCAACGAGTACGACCGCGGCCGCTACGAGCCGCTGCGCCGGGCCATCGCCGAGCACCACGGCGTCGGGCTCGACCAGGTCGCCCTCGGGGCGGGCAGCGACGAGTTCATCGTCCTGCTCGCGCGCCTCTACGCCGAGCGCGGCACCGTCGCGACGGTGCCGGGCTTCACC
This sequence comes from Actinomycetes bacterium, assembly GCA_021831035.1. Taxonomy (GTDB): domain Bacteria; phylum Actinomycetota; class Acidimicrobiia; order Acidimicrobiales; family RAAP-2; genus RAAP-2. The sequence goes on along the minus strand of JAKBNL010000008.1, from coordinate 79,387 downwards.
TACTCGATGTACCGCTACGCGGCGCTCATGGCCGGTGCCACCCTGGTGGAGGAGCCCGCGGAGGCCGACCTGGTCTTCGTCTGTCGGCCGAACAACCCCACCGGCGAGATGGTGGAGGTCCCGACGGCCTCGGGCCAGCTCGTCCTCGACGAGGCGTACGCCCAGTACGCCGGACTCGACGCGCGCGAGGGACTCGCCCACGGGGCGATCGTGCTCCGCACGTTCTCCAAGGCCTTCGGCCTGGCCGGGGCCCGGGTGGGCTACGCGCTGGCCGACCCCGAGACGATCGCCGCCGTCGCCTCGCGCCAGGCGCCCCTATCGGTGTCGTCGCTCTCGGCCGCCCTGGCCCTGGCCGCCCTCGCCACCCCGGTCGACGTCTCGTCCACCCTCGCCGAGCGGGACCGGCTGGCCCGGGGGATGGCCGGCCTCGGGCTCGCACCGCTCGCCTCGTCGACCAACTTCCTCTTCGTGCCGATGGAGGACCCCGCGTCGCTGGTGGAGCGGCTCTTGCCCTACGGGGCGGTGACGCGGGCGTACCCGGGTGGGCTGCGGGTCAGCGTGCGCGACGAGCTCGACAACGACTTCCTCCTCGAGTGTCTGGCGGCCGAGCTCGGCGGCGCGACACCCGACGAGCCCTGGACCCGCCACGAGCGCGCGACCGCCGAGACCCGCCTGTCCGTGCGGTTGCGCCCCGACGGGGCGGGTCGGGTGCTGGTCGACACCGGCCAGGGTTTCTACGACCACATGATCACCCAGCTCGCCTTCAACGCGGGGATGGACCTGCGCCTCGAGGGGGTGGGCGACCCCGAGACGGGGAGCCACCACACCGTCGAGGACGCCATGCGGGCCCTCGGCGACGCGCTCGATCGGGCGCTGGGGGACCGGCGGGGCCGGGCCCGCTACGGCGAGGCCCGCATCCCGATGGACGAGGCCCTCGCCCACGCGGTGGTGGACCTCTCGGGTCGCCCCACGGCCGCGATCGCGGTCGAGCCCGACGAGGGGATGGTCGCCCACGCGCTGGAGTCGCTCGTCCAGAGCGCCCGCATCACCCTGCACGTCACGGCGACCGGCCGCAACGCCCACCACACCTCCGAGGCGGCCTTCAAGGCGGTGGGCCGCGCGCTGCGCGAGGCGCTCGCGCGCTCGGGCACGGTCGTCGCCTCCACCAAGGGCACCCTGTGAGCGTCGCGGTGGTCGACTACGGCGCGGGCAACACCCGCAGCGTGCTGGCCGCGCTCGCGCACCTGGGAGCCGCCGGCGTGGTGACGAGCGACGCCGGCGCCATCGGGTCGGCCGACCTCGTGATCCTGCCCGGGGTCGGCGCCGCGCGCAGCGCGATGGCCCATCTGCGCGCGACCGGTGTTGACCGGGCCCTGGTCGGTCGGGTGAGCGAGGGGGGCGCCACCCTCGGGATCTGCCTCGGTCTGCAGCTGGCCCTGGAGCGCAGCGCCGAGGACGGCGGGGTGGAGGGCCTGGGGCTCGCCCCCGGGGAGGTCGTGCGTCTGCGCTCGGCGCGGGTTCCCCGGCTGGGCTGGAGTGCCGTCGAGCCCTGGGACGACACCTTCTACTTCGCCCACTCCTACGTCGCGCGCAGCGACGCCGCCGTCGCCTGGGCCGAGGGCGAGGTGGCGGCGATCCGCGCCGGGTCGTTCCTCGGCGTCCAGTTCCACCCCGAGAAGAGCGGACCGGCCGGCCTGGCCTTCCTCGAGCGATGCCTCTGCCCCGCCTGATCCCCTGCCTCGACGTCGCCCACGGACGCGTGGTCAAGGGCGTCAGCTTCGTGGGGCTCCGCGACGTGGGCGACCCCGTCGAGCTGGCGCGCCACTACAGCGAGGGTGGCGCCGACGAGCTGGTCCTGCTCGACATCGCGGCGACGCCCGAGGAGGCGATGACCCTCACCGAGGTCGTCGAGCGCGTGGCCGACGTCGTGACCATCCCCTTCACGGTCGGTGGGGGCATCCGCAGCGTGGCCGACGCCACGCGGGTCATCGAGGCGGGCGCGGACCGGGTCTCGCTGAACTCGGCCGCACTGGCGGACCCGAGCCTCGTGACCGGGGTGGCCGAGCGCTTCGGCTCCCAGGCGGTCGTCGTGGCCATCGACGCGGGCGAGGAGGTCGTGCACACTCACGGCGGGCGCGTCGCGACCCCGGTGGGGGTGGTGGCCTGGGCGAAGGAGGCGGCGGCGCGCGGCGCGGGGGAGATCCTGCTCACCTCGATCCGCCAGGACGGTCGGCGCAGTGGCTACGACCTCGAGCTCACCCGCCGGGTCCGCGAGGCGATCGAGGTCCCCGTGATCGCGTCGGGGGGCGCCGGCTCGGCCCGTCACGTCGCCGAGGCGCTCTCGGTGGCCGACGCCGCGCTCGTCGCCTCGATCGTCCACGAGGACCCGGGCGGCCTGGGCGCCCTGCGCGAGGCGGTCGTGGCCTGCGGGGCGCGACTGCGTGAGGTGGTGCGGTGAGCGAGCTACGAGCGGCCATCGTCCAGGACGAGGCGACGGGCCGGGTCCTGATGCTCGGGTGGATGGACGACGAGGCGCTCGCGCGCACCCGCGAGACCGGCGAGGTCCACTTCTTCTCGCGATCGCGCCAGCGGCTGTGGCGAAAGGGTGAGACCTCGGGCCACGTGCTGCACGTGGTCGAGGTCGTGCCCGACTGCGACGACGACGCCCTCTTGGTGCGCGCCCACCCCGCCGGGCCGACGTGCCACGAGGGTTCGACCTCGTGCTTCAGCCCCTGGCTGTGGCGGCGGATCCTGCGCCGCGAGGCCGCGGCGAGCGAGGACTCCTACGTGGCGCGTCAGCTGAGTGCCGGCGTGGCGCTCAACGCGCGCAAGGTGGGCGAGGAGGCGGTCGAACTCGCGGTGGCGGCCCTGGCCGAGTCGGACGAGCGGGTGGTGGAGGAGGCCGCGGACCTCTACTTCCACGCGCTGTTGCTCCTGCGCGCGCGCGGCCTCGACCCGACCCTGGTCGAGGACGAGCTGCGCCGGCGGGCGCTCGGGCCCTAGAGGGTCGCGCCGGCCAGCTGGTAGGCGGTCATCGACAGCGAGCCCATCTCGTAGCCGTCGACGAGGGTCTCGGCGCGCTGATCGGCGGCGCCGGCCAGTCCGGCCAGGTAGGCCAGGGGCAAGAAGTGGTCGGGGGTGGGCACGGCCCGGGCGAAGTCCGGGTGACCGCCCATCGCGCCGAGCCCGGACGGGTCGTGGGTCATCACCTCGCGGGCCGCGTCGTCGAAGCGGTGGGCCCAGTCCTCGCCCACGCCCGGCGCGCGCCAGTCGAGGAGGCGCAGGTTGTGCACGACGTTGCCGCTGCCCACGATGAGGACCCCCTCGGTGCGCAGCTGGTGGAGGCGCGCCCCCAGGGCCAGGTGCTCGTCGAAGGACATCTGGGCGTTGACCGACAGCTGCAGGACGGGCACGTCGGCCCGGGGGAACATGTGGACGAGGACCGACCAGGTGCCGTGGTCGATGCCCCAGCTGTCGGCGTCGAGCCCGACGTAGGCGGGCTTGACGACCTCGCTCACGCGCGCGGCGATCTCGGGGTCACCGGGGGCGGGGTAGTCGACGGCGAAGAGCTCGGGCGGGAACCCGTAGAAGTCGTGGATGGTACGGGGTCGGGCCATCGCCGTGACGGCGGTGATGTTGACGTACCAGTGGGCCGAGACCACGAGGACCGCTCGGGGCGAGACCGAGGCGCCAAAGCGCGACCACGCCTCGGTGTAGCGGTTGTGCTCGAGGGCGTTCATGGGGTTGCCGTGGCCGACGAAGACCGCGGGGGTGAGAGTGGTCATAGTGACTAAGCGTACTGACAGGGGGTCCGGGCCGACCCACCCGTAGCGTGAGGTGGTGCGGCGTGCCTCCCGGACCCTCAGCGCCCTCGTCGGCGGCGCACTGGCGGCGGCGCTCCTCGTCCCGGGCCTCGTCGGGGCGAGCTCGACGACCACGACGACCACGGCGGCGGGGGCGACGACCACGACGACCACAGCGGCGGGAGCCCTCGTGTGCGCGACGCGTGTGGTGTCCGGGTGGGGCCTGCCGCGACTGGCCGACGAGGTGGTCGCCGTCTCGGTCGACGCCGCCCACGTCGGGTCCTACGGCCCCGCCGCCCACGCCGGCTTCGGGGCCCTGCTCGTCTTCGGGTCCCGCGCGCCGGTCGGCTTCGCGCGCGTCGTCGCCCGGCTCCAGTCGATGACCCCGGGGGGGCTCGCGATGCTCGTGATGAGCGACGAGGAGGGTGGTGGAGTCGCGCGCCTGACCAACCTCGTGGCGGCGCCCCCGTGGGCGAGGGTGATGGGCGCGCGCTGGGGCCCGGCGCGCATCCGCCTCGCCGGGGAGCGCCTGGGCGCCTCGATGCTCGCCGCCGGGCTCAACGTCGACCTCGCCCCGGTGCTCGACGTCGACCCGCGCGCGGTCTACCCCGGGGCGCGTGACCCCGACGGGCTGCGCTCGTTCTCGGGGGTGGCGGCCACCGTGGCGGCCGACGGGACCGCGTTCTTCCAGGGCCTGGCGGCGGCGGGGGTCACCGCGGTCGTGAAGCACTTCCCCGGCCTGGGCGCGGCGACGGGCAACACCGACTTCGGTCCGGCCGCCACCCGGCCCTGGCCGCAGCTGGTCGCCTCGGACCTCGCCCCCTTCAGCGCGGCGATCGCCGCCGGGGCCCCGGCCGTGATGGTGGCCAACGCGCGCGTGCCGGGCCTGACGGCCGAGCCCGCGAGCCTCTCGCCGGTCGTCTATCGGTACCTGCGCGGACCGATGGGCTTTCGGGGGCTCATCATGACCGACTCGCTCTCCGCGGGGGCGATCTCGGCCGCCGGGCTCACCGTCTCGGCGGCCTCGGTCGAGGCGGTGGGGGCCGGTGCCGACCTCGTCCTCGCGGGCCCGTCGCCCACCCCGGCGGCCGCACTCGCGCTCGCGCGCGCGAGTGCGGCGGCCCTCGCCGCGGCCGTGGTGGGCGGGACGCTCCCGCGGGCGACCCTCGTTGGGGCGGCGGCCCAGGTCGTCGCCACGCGCAACACCCTGTCGTGCTGATCAGAGGTAGTGGGGCGGGCGCTCGTCGCGGTCCCGACGCAGTCGGGCGACCTCCTCGCGTAGCCGCTCGTTCTCCGCGCTGAGACGGCGCACGAGGGACTCGAGCTCGATGAGGCGCTCGTCGGGGTCGGGGCCGGTCACGCCGCCCACCCTGGCACACCGGGACCGCTCAGGAACGGCGCCGAAATGCTTTTACTCCCCCCTGAGTCCTCGTTAGGGTGGCGACGAGCCCCGACGGGGGCGCCAAGGGGGGATAGATGTCACAGGTCGACGGTCAGGGGCACGACCACGATCGGCTCCACGCGCTGGGGTACCGCCAGGAGCTGAAGCGGGTCCTATCGCTCTTCGACAACTTCTCGGTGGCCTTCAGCTACCTGAGCCCGATGGTGGGCATCTACTCGATCTTCTTCGTGGGACTGGTGGCCGGCGGTCCGGCCTACATCTGGACGATCCCCGTGGTCGTGCTGTTCATGACCCTCGTCGCGCTCGTCTTCGGTGAGCTGGCGAGCGAGTACCCGGTCGCCGGTGCGCTCTACCAGTACGGCAAGTTCAACGTCGGGCCCCGCTACGGATGGTTCGTCGGCTGGATCTACGGCTTCGCCCTGCTCGCGACCGTGGCCTCGGTGGACTCCGGCATCGTCGGCTACGTGGCGAGCCTCTCGAACACCTGGTTCCACACCCACCTCAACCCCGCGGACCACCTCACGATCTTCATCACCGTGGCGATCGTCATCGTCCTCTCGGCCATCATGAACTCGGTCGGGGCCAAGCTCCTCGGTCGCGTCGCCCACTTCGGGGTGTACGTCGAGACGATCGGCACCTTCGGGGTGTTCATCGCGCTGGCCATCAACGGCTTCCACCACGGTCTGGGGTACCTGTTCACCTCCCAGGGCGTGCAGTACGCGCACACCAACCCCTTCGGCATCAACTTCGGCGGGCACTGGCTCACCGGCGCCGCGCTGATCGCGATCCTGGCGAACGTGTACATCTTCTACGGCTTCGAGTCCGCCGGGGACATCGCCGAAGAGACCAAGGACGCCGGCCGCCAGGTGCCGCGCGCCATGCGCAACGCCATCCTCTACGGCGGGCTCGCCTCGTTCGTGCTGGTCCTCGGGCTCATCCTGGCGATCCCCGGCGGGACCAAGGCCTTCACCACGGTCGCCACCAACGGCGTGCCGATCATCCTCGCCACGCTGCCCAGCTGGCTCCAGGACTTCTTCTTGGTGATGGTGATCATCGCGTTCTTCAGCTGCGGGACCGCGGTCATGGGCGCGGGGTCACGGGTGGTGTTCGCCCTCGCGCGCGACAACGCCGTGCCCGGGGCGCCGACGCTGCGTCGGGTCACCCCGGTGCACCGCACCCCGCGCAACTCGATCCTGGTGGCCACGATCGTGCCTTTCGCGTTCTTGCTGCTGGTGCTGGTCAACCCGTCGACGAACGTCCACATCTTGTGGTTCGAGTACCCCGCCAAGGTGAACGCCCTGCTCGCGCTGATCTCCTTCGCGACCTCGGGCATCTACCTCTCGTTCTTCTTGACGGTCCTGGGGTCCTGGATCGCCAAGCGGCGGGGCTGGCGCCCGAGTGGCCAGTTCACCCTCGGCCGCTGGTCGGGGACGGTCACCGTGCTCTCCGGGGCGTACCTCTTGTTGATGCTGCTCAACATCGTCTGGCCGAGCTCGCTCACGAGCGGCCGGGGGCTGCTCTTCAACTACGGCTGGATCACGCTGCTCGTCATGGTGATCATCGTCGGGGCGGGCGCCCTCTACGAGGGGCTCATCCGCCCCGACCGCAAGCCGAACCTGGTCGACTCGGTGGCCGAGGAGGGGGCCCCGGCCCCCGTGGCCGACTGACCCGGTGAGCGTCGCGCCCGCGCCGTCGACCTAGTCGTCGCGGCCGTCGCTCGCCAGGGCGGCCAGCACGGCGGCGCGGGCGTCGCCCTCGGCGTCGAGGTGGAGGGCGACCTTCATCGTCGCGAGTTGGCGCACCATGCCCTCGCCCACGTGGTGGGCGACGACCGCGCCCACGTGGTGCTCGAGCAGGAAGCGGGCCACGCGCGCGTGGTGGCGCGCCGAGCTGCCCTCGTCGTGGCGGACGCTCCAGTCGACCTGGAACTCCTCCCAGGCGAGGAGTCGCCCGTCCTTGACCTCGGCGACCGCGAGGCGGTCGGCGCGGCCCCATCGGGGGTCGACCGTGCCGTCGGGCAACAGGGGGACGCAGGCGATCACCTCCCCAGGCTACGCCGCCGCGGGGGTGAGCCGGTCTAGGGGAAGAGTCCGCGGAGCTTGGTCGCCTCGGCGATGCGCTCCACCCCCACCACGAGCGCGGTGTCGCGCAGCTCGAGGCCGAGCTGCTGGTGGCGGATCCACACCGAGTCGAAGGCGTTCTGCATGAACGTCTCGAGGCGTTTGGTGAAGAGCTCGCGCTCCCACATGAAGCCCTGCATGTCCTGAGCCCACTCGAAGTACGAGGCGACGACGCCGCCGGCGTTGGCCAGCACGTCGGGCACCACCGGGACGCCCCGCTCGGCCAGGACGGCGGCGCCCTCGCCCGTCGTGGGCCCGTTGGCCGCCTCCACCATCATCGAGGCCGACATCGTCGAGGCGACCTTCTCGTCGACGACGCCGCCCAGGGCCGCCGGAACGGCGATGTCGCTCGGGATCGTGAAGAAGGCGTCGGGTGCGACCTCCTCGGCCCCCGGGTAGCCGATGATCGTGCGGGCCTCGGAGAAGTGGTCGGACATCCGGTGGGCGTCGATGCCCTCGGGAACGTGGATGGCCCCGTGGATGTCGGCCAGGCCGACGACCTTCATGCCCCGGTCGGTGAGGAGCTTGATGAGCGGTCCGCCGACCTTGCCGTAGCCCTGGATGACCACGCGCTGGCCCTCGGGGGACAGCCCGAGCTGCTTGAGCAGCCCGAGGGTGCAGATCGTCACCCCGAGCGACGTGGCGCCGGCGTGGCCGAACGAGCCGCCGATGGCCAGGGGCTTGCCGGTCACGACGCCGGGCATCGAGTGACCCCGCAGCATCGAGACGGTGTCCATGATCCAGCTCATCACCTGGGGGTCGGTGTTGATGTCGGGGGCCGGGATGTCGCGGTCGGGGCCGATCATCGGCGAGATGGCGAAGGCGTAGCGCCGCGTGAGCCGCTCGAGCTCGTCTCGGCTGAGGGTGTCGGGGTCGACCCGGACCCCGCCCTTGGCCCCGCCGTAGGGGATGTTGACGACGGCGCACTTGATCGACATGTCGGCCGACAGGGCGGCGATCTCGTCGACGTTGACGCTCTGGTGGAACCGGATGCCCCCCTTGCCCGGCCCGCGAGAGGAGTCGTGCTGGATGCGCCAACCGGTGAAGACCTCGACCTTGCCGCTGTCGCGGCGCACCGGGATCGACACCTCAAGGATCCGCTCGGGCGTGACGATCCGCTGGATGAGGCCGTCGTCGAGTTCGAGGATGTGCCCCGCCTGCTCGATGAGGGATGCGACCCGCAGCCACGGATTGAACTCGTCGTGGCGGGTCTCGTGCTGACGCGTGACCACTCTGTCACCAGCCTTGTGCTCTGGGGAGCGCCGTTGCTCCACCCCCGAGCCTACGTGGCCGACCCCGGTGATGCCCGCCAGGGCGGTCGGTTACGGTGTCGTGGGAGGCCCGATGAAGATCTCGACGATGCTGGGCTACGCGGGCGGCTTCCGGCGCGCGGTCGAGGAGGTGGCCGAGCTCGAGCGGGCCGGCCTGGACCTGGTCTGGGTGCCCGAGGCCTACGGCTTCGATGGGGTGTCCCTGATGGGCTACCTCGCCGCCAAGACCGAGCGGATCGAGATCGGCTCGGGGATCCTGCCGATCTACACGCGCACCCCCACCCTCATCGCCATGACCGCGGCCGGTCTCGACCACCTGACCTCGGGCCGCTTCCACCTGGGTCTCGGGGCCTCGGGCCCCCAGGTCATCGAGGGCTTCCACGGCGTCCCCTACGACGACCCGCTGGGGCGGACCCGCGAGATCGTCGAGATCTGCCGGGCCGTGTGGCGTCGCGAGGCGCCCCTCGAGCACGCGGGCAAGCACTACACGATGCCCCTGGCCGAGGGCCAGGGGACCGGGCTCGCCAAGCCCCTCAAGATCATCGCCCACCCCGACCGCGCGGCGATACCGGTGTGGGTCGCGGCCCTGGGCGAGCGCAACGTCGCGCTCACCGCCGAGGTCGCCGACGGCTGGATGCCCATCCTCTTCATCCCCGAGCGGGCGCGCGCCGTGTGGGGCGCGGCCCTCGACGCGGGCCGGGCCCGGCGCGACCCGGGCCTCGGACCGTTGATGGTGACGGCCGGGGGCCTGCTCGCGATCGGGGAGGGGCCCGAGGTGCTCGCCGTGCGCGAGCTCGCCCGCTCGATGGTCGCCCTCTACGTCGGGGGGATGGGCGCGCGGGGCAAGAACTTCTACAACGAGCTGGCCGTGCGCTACGGCTTCGCCGACGCCGCGGCCACCGTCCAGGATCTCTACCTCGCCGGGCGCAAGGCCGAGGCCGAGGCCGCGGTGCCCGCGGAGATGCTCGAGCTCACGACGTTGTGCGGACCGTCGGGCTACGTCGCCGAGCGGGTGGCGGCCTTCGCCGAGGCGGGGGTCACCCATCTCCAGGTCCACCCCGTGCCGACCGCGGGCCGCAGCGCCGCCTCCCTGGTCGAGGAGCTGGGCTCCCTGCTCTAGCCCCGATAGGGCCTTTGGTCACCAGGGTCCTTCGTCCCTCGGTGGCTACCGTCGGGTCGTGAGCGCCCCCACCCCCGTCCCCGGCGACCGCTACCGCGTCGCGTCGGGGCGCGTCCTGCTCTCGGGCGTCCAGGCCGTCGTGCGGCTGCTCGGGGACCAGGCGGCCGCCGACGCGTCGCGCGGCCTCGACGTCGCCGGGTTCGTCACCGGCTATCCGGGCTCGCCGCTCGCCGGACTGGACCTCGAGCTCGCCCGATCGAGCGAGCGGCTCGACCAGTGGCGCGTGGTGCACCGGCCGGGCCTGAACGAGGAGCTGGCGGCCACCGCGGTGGCCGGCAGCCAGCTCGCCACGATCCGTCCCGACCGCACCGTCGAGGGGGTCGTCGCCCTCTGGTACGCCAAGGCGCCGGGCCTGGACCGGGCCTCGGACGCGCTGCGCCACGGCAACCTCATGGGTGCGGGCCCGCGCGGTGGGGTCCTCGTGGTGGTCGGTGACGACCCCCAGGCCAAGTCCTCGAGCGTCCCGTCCTCCTCCGAGCCGTCGCTGTTCGCCCTGGCCCTGCCCTTCCTATCCCCGGCCGACCCCCAGGAGGTGCTCGACCTCGGCCGCCACGGGATCGCGATGTCGCGCGCGTCGGGGCTCTGGGTCGGCCTGCGCCTGCCCGCGACCGTGGCCGACGCGACCCAGAGCGTGGAGGTGGGTCCGGACCGGGTGGACCCGGTCGAGCCCGATCACCCCGGGGCCTACGGACACCGGGTCAGCGCCCAGTTGCTCGGGGCGACGCTCATCGAGCTCGAGCGCTCCCTCTACGGCACCCGCCTCGAGGTCGCCCGGCGCTACGGCGTCGCGAACGGGCTCAACCGGGTGACCCACGCCTCGGCCCACGACACCCTCGGCATCGTCGCGGCCGGCCCGGCGTACCTGAGCGTGCTCAGTGCCCTCGCCCGCGTCGGCTACCGCGAGGCCGACCTCGCCCGGGCCGGCGTGCGTCTGCTCAAGGTGTCGATGCCCTACCCGATGGACGAGGCGGTCGTGCGCGACTTCGCCCGCGGCCTCGACGAGGTCCTCGTCGTCGAGGACAAGCGGCCCTTCCTCGAGACGATGGTGAAGGCGGCCCTGGCCGGCGAGCCGGCGGCGCCGCGGGTCGTGGGCAAGCGCGACGAGGCCGGTCGACCCCTCGTGCCCGCGATCGGTGAGGTCGACGTGGACGCCCTGGCCGAGGTGATCGCGGCGCGCCTCGTGGCCGGGCGGAACGACGCCCTCGCCGCGGCGTACCGGGCGGCCCAGCGCCCCCCGGTGCCCGCGCCCCTCCCCGTGGTGCGCGGGGCGTACTTCTGCTCGGGCTGTCCGCACAACACCTCGGTGCGCGTGCCCGAGGGGACCTGCGTGGGCTCGGGCAGCGGGTGCCACGGCCTGGCGATCCAGATGGACCCGCGCCGGGTGGGCGACGTGGTGGGCCGCTTCCAGATGGGGGGGGAGGGCGCGATGTGGAACGGGATGGCGCCCTTCGTCGCCACCACCCACTTCGTCCAGAACCTCGGCGACGGGACCTACGCCCACTCGGGCTCGCTGGCCGTGCGCGCGGCCGTGGCCGCCGGGGCGCACATCACCTTCAAGCTGCTCGTCAACGGCACCGTCGCCATGACCGGGGGCCAACCCGTCAACGGCGGACGGAGCCTCGCCGAGCTCGCGACGTCCCTGCGCGCCGAGGGGGTGCGCCGGGTGATGGCGACGAGCGACGACCCGCGCCGCACCCGGCGCGCGCTGCCCTCGTGGGTGGAGGTGTGGCCCCGCGAGCGCCTCCTCGAGGCCGAGCGGCGCCTGGCCGAGGTGCCCGGGGTCACCGTCTTGCTCCACGACCAGGGCTGCGCGGTCGAGCTGCGTCGGCGCCGCCGACGCGGGCTCGCGCCGACCCCCGAGCGTCGGGTCCACGTCAACACCCTCGTGTGCGAGGGGTGCGGGGACTGCGGGGTCGCCTCGAACTGTCTGTCGGTGCGCCCGTTCGAGACCGCGCTCGGCACCAAGCGCCAGATCCACCAGGAGTCGTGCAACCTCGACTACTCGTGCCTGGCCGGCCGGTGCCCCGCCCTCGTCACCGTGCGGGCCGGCCGGGACCGGCCGGGCGAGCGCCGGCCCGACGACGGCGCGATCCCCGAGCCGCCCCCCTCGCGCTCGCCGCGGACGGTGCGGGTCACGGGCATCGGCGGAACCGGCGTGGTGACCGTGGCCCAGGTCATCGCCTGGGCCGCCCACCTCGAGGGACGCTCGGTGCGCGTCCTCGACCAGACCGGCATCGCCCAGAAGGGCGGGGCCGTCGTGTCGGACCTGCGCCTCAGCGAGGGTGACGAGTCGCTCTCGCCGCGCCTGGGTGAGGGGGAGTGCGACCTGTACCTGGGCGGCGACCCACTGGTCGCGGCGACCTCGGCCTACCTCGGGGTGACCGACCCCGCACGCACGCTCGCCGTCGTCTCGACCACCGCCGTGCCGGTGGGCCGCCAGGTGGCCGACCCGGCCTTCCCGGCCGTGTCGACCGAGGAGTTGCGCGCGCGCGTCGACGCGCGCACCCGCCGCGACGAGAACGTCTGGCTCGACGCCGCCGCCTTGTCGCGTGCGCGCCTGGGCGAGGACACCTTCGCCAACGTCGTCCTGCTCGGGGCGGCGTTCCAGCGCGGCGCGCTGGGGCTGCGCGCCGACTCGCTGCGCGCCGCGATCGAGGCCAACGGGGTCGAGGTCGAGCGGAACCTGGCGGCGCTCGCGCTGGGCCGGCGGGCCGTCGTCGAACCTTCGGCGCCGCCCGCGCCCCGGACGTCCACGACGCCCGACGAGCTCCTCGCCCTCGTGGGCGCCACGCCCGGGGGCGACCTCGAGTCCCGGGTGGCGACGCGGCTGAGCGACCTGCGCGCGTCGCGCGGGGCGGGGGCCGCGCGGCGCTACGCCGAGATCGTCGGGCGCGCCCGTGCGGCCGAAGCCGCCCTCGGCGACCCCGAGGGGCCCTTCACCCGCGCGGTGGCCGAGCAGCTCCACCGGCTCAGCGCCTACAAGGACGAGTACGAGGTGGCCCGGCTGCTGCTCGCGGCGTCGGCGCGCGCCGAGGTGGCGGAGGCCTTCGGCGAGGGGGCCGCGACGACGTGGCACCTCTCGCTCACCGAGCGCCAGCGCGCGACGGGCCAGAAGCGCCGCGTCGGCTGGGGGTCGCGCTGGGTGCTGATGGCCCTGCGCGCCGGACGCGGGCTGCGCGAGACGCGCCTCGATCCCTTCGGGCGCTCGGCGTTGCGCCGCGAGGAGCGGCGCGTGCGCGACGAGTACGTTGCCACCGTCGAGGACCTCATCGCGACGCTCACGCCCGACAACCACGGGCGGGCCGTCGCTGTGGCGGCCGCGCCCGCGCTCGTGCGGGGCTTCGGGCCGGTGAAGGTGGCCTCGATCGCCGCCTACGAGGCCCGGCGGGCGGCGCTGAGCGAGCCGGTCTCGGCCTAGCGGCCCGCGGCGTCGCGGCTCGCGTCGCGCCCGCCCGCCTCGACCCACGCGCGGTACATCGAGGCGTAGGCGCCGTCGCGGGCGAGCAGCTCGGCGGGGCTGCCCACCTCCACGATCCCGCCGTGGTCGACCACGGCGATCCGGTCGGCCCGCTGGGCGGTGGTGAGCCGGTGGGCGATGAGGATGGCCGAGCGTCCCTCGAGCAGCGCGTCGAGGGCCCGCTCCACGACGATCTCGCTCTGGAGGTCGAGCGAGGAGGTCGCCTCGTCGAGGATGAGGACGCGCGGCCGGGCGAGGAAGGCCCGGGCCAGGGCCAGCTGCTGGCGCTCGCCCGCCGAGAGCGTCTGGCCCCGCTCGTGCACCGGCGTGTCGAGGCCCTCGGGCAACCGCTCGACGAGCTCGCGCAGGCCGACCAGGTCGATCGCCTCGTCGATCTCGGCCTCGGTGGCGTCGGGCCGTCCGAAGGCCAGGTTGGTGCGGATCGAGCCGGCGAAGAGGAAGGGCTCCTGGGGCACGACCCCGACCTGGCGGCGTAACGAGGACAGGGTCACCTCGCGCAGGTCGACCCCGTCGACGAGGACGCGCCCCTCGACGGGATCGTAGAAGCGGTTGGCCAGCTTGGCCAGGGTCGACTTACCGGCCCCGGTGGGCCCGACGAAGGCGACCGACTCGCCCGGGGCGATCTCGAGATCCACGTGGGCGAGGACCGGCCGGTCGGGGTCGTAGCCGAAGGTCACGTCCTCGAAGGTGATCCGTCCCTCGATCAAGGGCAGCTCGATCGCGCCCTCCCTCTCGTCGACCGACGGCGGGGTCTCGATGAGCTCGCGGAGCCGGATGATCGACGAACGGCCCTGCTGGAGCGAGGTGTACTGCTGGACGAGCAGCTGGATGGGGGCGAAGAACCGGTTGAGGTAGAGGACGAAGGCGATCAGGGCCGCCACGTCGAGCCGGTGGTCGAGCACCATCGTGCCGCCGACGCCCAGCAGAAGGGCCTGGCCGAGGATGCCGATCATGGTGGTCGCCGGGCCGTAGAGCGAGTTGACCCGGCCGGTGTAGACGTTGGCGTCGCGGTAGGCGCCCACGACGTGGCGATGGTTCACGATGTTGCGGCGCTGGCGGTTGTGGGCGGTCACCACGCGGATCCCGTAGAGGGACTCCGAGAGGTCGGCCAGCACCAGGGCGATGCGGTCGCGGCTGCGCAGGTAGCCGCGCTCGGAGGCGTGGTGGTACCAGACCGTCATGACGAACATCACCGGGACGACCGCGAGGATGGTCCACAGGGCGAGGGTCACGTTGAGCGCGACGAGCACCACGGCGATCACCACCATGGTGAGCCCCTGGAGGGCGAACTGGCTGATCCCGTCCTGGAGCAGCTGCTGGAGGTTCTCGATGTCGCTGGTCATCCGGCTCATGAGGACCCCGGCCTTCTCCTCGGTGAAGAAGTCGAGGCTGAGCCGCTGGAGGTGGGTGAAGACCTTGATGCGCAGGTCGTGCATCACCCGCGAGGAGAGCCGTCCCGTGAGGTTGACCCCGGCGCGCTGGAGCAGCGCCGCCGCCAGGGCCAGCACGAGGTAGGCGAGGGCGCACAGGGCCACGACCGAGAGGTGGTGGTGACCGGGTTCCATGCCCCGGGCGATCGCGACCTCGGTGAGCAGCGGACCGGCCTGCAGGACGAGGCTGTTCAAGATGATGGTGAGCGAGGCCCCCGTCACCCAGCGGGGGTAGGTGAACACGAGGCCGGGCAGGGTCAGGCGACGGCGCTCGCGCTCGCTCGGCCGCTGGGTGAAGGTCAGGTCGGCCGGGGCGTGCGCGGGCTCACTGGCGAGCAGCCGTTCGGCCTCCTCACGCAGCTCGCTCGGGAACCCGCCGAAGGGCAGGCCGGCGCGCGCGCTGGCCGCGCTGGCGCTCTGGCCGAACATCCCGCCGCCGAAGCCGCCGCCCCAGGCCATCAGCGCTCCTCGTCGGTGGGCTCGTCGCGCACCGCCTGAGCCAGAACCTCGGCGTAGAGGGGCTCGCGCTCGAGCAGCGCCTGGTGGGTGCCGGAGGCGACGATGCGCCCCCCGTCGAGCAGCACGACCCGGTCGGCCAGCGCGATGGTCGAGACGCGGTGGGCGATCACGATGGTCGTGCGCGAGGCGAGCAGTGCGCGGAGCGCCTCGTGGATGCCGGCCTCGACGTGCACGTCGATGGCGCTCGTGGCGTCGTCGAGGACGAGCACGGGCGGGTTCGTGAGCAGGGTCCGGGCGATCGCGATGCGCTGGCGCTGCCCGCCCGAGAGGGTGTAGCCGCGCTCGCCGACGACGGTGTCGTAGCCGTCGGGGAGCCGGACGATGAACTCGTGGGCGTTGGCCGCGCGCGCCGCCGCGACCACCTCGTCGAGCGGCGCGTCCGGCCACCCGTAGGCGATGTTGTCGCGGATCGATACCGAGAAGAGGAACGGCTCGTCGAGGACCACCCCGACCTCGCGCCGTAGGGACTCGAGCGTGAGGTCGCGCACGTCGTGGCCGTCGATCGTGACGGCGCCCTCGCTCACGTCGTAGAAGCGCGTCAGCAGCCGGGCGATCGTGGACTTGCCCGACCCCGTGCGCCCGACGATGGCCACCGTCTCGCCGGGTGAGACCACCAGGTTCACGTCCTCGAGTACCCGCACGCCGTTGGCGTACGCGAAGCCGACGCCGACGAAGGCGACCTCCCCGCGCGTGTCGACCAGGTCGTAGGCCCCCGGCCGCTCGACGACGTCGGGCCGCTCGTCGAGGATCTCGAAGATGCGCTCGGCGCTGGCCTTGGCGCGCTGGCCCATCATGACCAGCTGACCGAGCATCATGAAGGGGGCCTGGAGCATCAAGAGGTAGGCGTTGAAGGCGAGGATCGCGCCGATCCCGAGCCGGCCCTGGATGACCATCCACCCACCGAAGAACAGGACCAGCGCGAGTCCCAGCTGGGGCAGGTTCTGCACCCAGGGCGCCCAGGTGGCGCGGAGGTTGGCGTCTTTGATGTAGGCCCAGGCGACCCGTTCGGCGGCGTCGGCCAGCCGGTTGACCTCGGCGCCCTCTTGGGCGAAGGCCTTGACGACTCGGACCCCGTTGACGTTCTCGTCGACGATCGTCGCGACGTCGGCGAGCCGGGCCTGGGTCACCCACGAGATGGGGAACATCACCCGACGCATCTTCACGCCGATCACGTAGAGGAAGGGCATGATCACCAGCGCGAGCAGGGCCAGCGGCCACGAGATACTCAGCATGAAGGCGAAGGCGATGACGCCGATCCCCGACTGGACGAGGATGAGCGGCGCGAAGGTCGAGTACATCTGCACGCTGCGGATGTCGCTGTTGGCCCGACTGATGAGTTGGCCCGACTGGACCCGGTCGTAGAAGCCGAACGAGAGCCAGGCGAGGTGCTCGTAGATGAGCGAGCGCAGGTCGGCCTCGACGTCGTAGGCCGTCCGGTAGAGGTACTGGCGCGAGGCGAGCCCGGTGAGTCCCGCGAGGACGCCGACCACCACGATCGCGACCACCGCGTCGCGCAGGGACCCCACGTGGCGCAACAGGATGTTGTCGACGTCGCCGTTGAGCATGTTGGGCACGAGCACCTGGAGGACCGACGAGACGAACGCCAGGGAGATCGAGGCGATGAAGGGCCCGCGGTGCGAGGTGATCACGGGCAGGACCCGTCGCCACCAGGGCAGGCTCGGGTCGGGGGCGATCCGGGCCCGGGGGCCGGGGTAACGCGAGCGCACGCCGCCCAGGGGGTTCGCGCCCTCCTCGCTCGCCGACGCGGGCGGCGAGGCGGGGGCAAACGGCACGGGTTCGAGTGTAACGAGACCCCCCGACGAGCCCCACGCCCGACGTAGTGTGGCAGCCGTGCCCGCCCTGCTCGTCGTCGATCACCCCGTGGTCGCGGACAAGGTCCGCCAGCTGCGCGACGCGCGCACGAGCAACGCCGACTTCTTGCGTCTCGCGGGGGAGATCTCGCGTTTCGTCGCCTACGAGGCCTTCCGCCACGCGCCGGTCACCGCGACGACCGTGGACACGCCGGTCACGGCGGGTGCGCCGGCCGTGCGCATCGACACCGAGTACGTGATCGTCCCGATCCTGCGCGCCGGTCTGGGCATGAGCCCCGCGGTGCAAGAGGTCCTGCCGCACAATCGTCTCTGCCTGGTGGGACTGCGCCGCGACGAGACCACCCTCGAGCCCGAGGTCTACCTCGACGGGCTGCCGGACCGGCTCGAGGGAGTCCACGTGGTGGTCTGCGATCCCATGCTCGCGACCGGGGGCTCGCTCCACCGCGTCCTGACGATGCTCGAGGAGCGCGGCGCCGGGACGGTCACCGTGCTGTGCCTCATCGCCGCGCGACCGGGGGTCGAGCTCGTCCACTCCCGTCACGAGGCGGTGATCGTCGCGGCGGCCCTCGACGAGGAGCTGAACGCCGTGGGCTACATCACCCCCGGCCTGGGCGACGCCGGTGACCGGCTCTTCGGACCCCCGGTGCGTCGATCAGCCGAGGAGGGCCGCTAGGCGGCTGCGGTACTCCTCGAGTGCGCTCGCGTCGGCCCGGGGCGCGTCGGGCCACTCGTCGACGCGCCACCCCCAGTACTCGCGGGGCGCCCCGGGGTGTCGGGCGACGACGTGGGCGTGGTGGTGGGCCACGTGGTCGAAGACGAAGGTGTACACGTGTTCGGCCCCGAGGGTCTCGAGGGCGGCGGCGACCCGCGTGATGAGCCGGGCCTCGGCGACGACCTCGTCGTCGGTGCGCGCCGCGAGTCCTTCGACGTGGCGACGGGTCTCGACGAAGACGTAGCCGAGGTACCCGTGGTGCGCCTCGGGCGGGGCGTGGAAGGCGAGGACCAGGTCGTCCTCGTAGAGCGGGGTGGCCGCGAGTGGTCCGGCGTCGCGGTGCTTCTCGCACAGCGGGCAGGGCGCCGCCGCGCTCACCGTCAGCTCCCGGGTCGAGCGGACCTCGAGGTCACCGCCCGATGTCCTCGTCCCAGACCTCGGGTCGATCGGCGATGAAGGCGCGCAGGATCGCCCGGCACGCCGGGTCGTCGAGCACGACCACCTCGACGCCGTTCTCGGTCAGCCACCCGTGCCCGCCGCTGAAGGTGTCGGCTTCGCCGACCACGACGGCGCCGATGTTGAACTGACGCACGAGCCCCGAGCAGTACCAGCACGGCGAGAGGGTGGTGACCATGACGGTGTCGCGGTAGCCCCGTCGGCGCCCGGCGCGGCGGAACGCGTCGGTCTCGGCGTGGACCGACGCGTCGTCCTCTTGGACCCGACGGTTGTGGCCCGCGCCGAGCAGGACCCCGTCGCGGGTGAAGAGGGCGGCCCCGATGGGGATGCCGCCCTCGTCGCGCCCGCGCACCGCCTCGTCGTAGGCCGCGCGCAACATCGTGCGCGCGAGGTCGAGGTCGAGGGGCTCGCCGGAGGTGCTCACGGCGATAAGTATGCTCCCTCGGCGTGAGCCAGGGCGTCTACCCGGTCGAGATCGGGACCCAGCACGTCGAGCTGCCGGTGGTGCGGCTGAACGACCGCCTGGCACTGGCCCTGCTGATCACGGTCGACATGGGCGTGGGCTTCATGGGTCGCGCCGGCGAGGAACTGGCGGCCGCGCTCAGCGACGCGCGGGTGGAGGTCGTGGCGACCGTCGCGACGATGGGGATCCCCCTCGCGGTCGAGGTCACCCGCCACCTGGGACTCGACCAGTACGTGGTGTTGCACAAGACGCCCAAGATCCACCTCGCCGACGCGGTGACCGAGACGGTCCGCTCGATCACCACCGACGCCGACCAGCGTCTGCTCTTCGACCGCGCCCGCGTCCCCGCGGTCGAGGGTCGTCGGGTCGCCATCGTCGACGACGTCATCTCGACGGGTGCCTCGACGGGGGCGGCGTTGCGGCTCCTGCGTCGCGTGGGTGCCGAGGTCGTCGCCATCGGCACGCTCGTCACCGAGGCCTCGCTCTGGCGCGACGCGCTGGGCGAGGACGCCCGCATGGTGCGCGCGCTGGGCTCGATCCCGGTGTTCCGGCCCGACGGGGCCGGCGGTCTGGTCGAGGACTGGGTGGGCTGAGCCCCTAGCCGACCGACTCGAGCTCGCGCTGGGTGGCGACCTGGCGCCGCACGTGGCCGGTCGCCTGCTCGAGGAGGAAGTAGAGGAGTCCGGCCACGACGATGCCGATGTAGATCGAGAAGTCGGCGCCACCGATCCACCCGGCGTCGCAGGCTCCGTGGACGATCTTGCCGACGCACACCGCTCCGTAGTGGTTCGAGATCGGGGTCATCCAGTGGAAGGGGAAGTTCACCGGGGGCGGCGCCTTCGAATAGGCCAGGGTCGCGCAGACCATCCCCACGACGAAGGCGACGATACCGTTCCAGTTCACCCCGAGTCGACCGACGTGGTAGATGCTGCCGCGGTCCTGACGCTGCAGCTCGGCCGCGTTGTAGCGGAACCGGCGCATGAGCCAGTCGACCATCATGATCGCGAACCACGGGGCGATCCACACGATGATCACCCCGACGAACTCCTTCATGAAGAGCGAGAAGGTCGACTGGAACTCGGCCCACAGGGTGAGCCCGCACGCGATGATCGAGTCGAGGATGACCGCCTGGTAACGCTTGAGTCGCACGCCGAGGGCCTGGAGGGACACCCCCGAGGAGTAGAGGTCGAGCGAGTTGATGCCGAAGAGCTGGACGACGGCGAAGACGAGGAAGAGGGCGACCACCCAGCTCGGGATCAGACCCTGACCGCGCAAAGCCTCGAAGGGGTTGGCGCTGTTCCAGGCCGTGTTCTGGGCGTTCGACGAGAGGAAGGTGAAGGTGGCCGCGCCCAGGATCATCATCACGATCTCGGGGATCGCCGTGGCGGCGAAGACCCAGCCGATCACGGCGCCCCTCTTCGCGTCGCGGGGCAGGTACCGGGTGTAGTCGTTCCCGCACTCGGTCCAGCCGAGTCCCGAGAGGGCGATCGTGAAGGCGAGTCCCGCGGTGTAGGTCTCCCAGTTGGTCGGGAAGAGGCCCTTGAACGACGCCGAGCCGTGCTTGAGGTCGTAGACGGCGAGCAGCACGTAGATCGCCCCGAAGGGGACGATGAGGGCGCGCAGGACCTTCACCAGGGTGGCGTGACCGAAGTAGGGCAGGACCGCCTGGATAGCCGCCGCAAGGATGATGAACACGACCTTCATCGGCGACGAGACGCTCAGGCCCCCCATCTGGCACAGGACGATGGCCGCCCCCACGATCAGGATCAGCCCCTCGGTCTCGAAGCCCAACTGGGTGATCCAGTTGAAGAAGGCCACGATCCGCCCGCCCTTGGTGCCGAAGGCGGCGCGCGAGATCGTGAAGGCCGTCGTGCCCGCCTCCGGGCCCTGCAGGGACGCGAGGCCCAACAGGAAGAAGGAGAGGTTGCCGATCACGATGATCGTGAGGGCCGTGGTGAAGCTAAAGCCAAAGCCCATGAGGAGGGCCCCGTAGATGAAGTACTCGACGTTGAGGGCGGAGCCGGCCCACATCGCGCCGATGTTGCGCGGGGTCGCCCACCGCTCGGACTCGGAGATGTAGTCGATGCCGTGCGTCTCGACGCGGAACGTCGGGTCGCCCGTCGACCCCTCGTGGTCGATTGTCTGCGCCACTGGCGCTCCTCCCGTGGTTGGCCTGTTCCCGCGCGCCGGGTCCGGCCGGAACGCCCGCGCCAAGTATGGCCGAGCCCCCTCGGGGCGACGTGGCTATCCTGCGGGATTTCTCAGTCTGTTAACACGACGGTGATTTAGCGGGTTCTTAGCCCCTCCCTACAGCCCTCCGATGTCCGTGCGCGAGAGTGTCCGGGCGATCGACGGACAGCGCTGAGGCCGCAGGCCGAGGGCGTTGACCGGGCGGGGTCTGCCGAGATCCCACGAGTCCGGACCCGACGTCGCGACCGTGCGGCACGCCGCCGGCCCGAGCGCAGGACCCCGGTGGACGCCTCCCCCCACCGGGGTCTCGCGCACGGGCTGCCCCGTTGCGGGCCACCGTTCTTGATAAGTTGCGGCCCAGGCGCGCGCCGGGGGGGCCGCGCCGGGGGAGGCGAGCCGTGACGGCTACGTTCGATCGTCGTTCGTTCTTGAGCCACTCGGCCGCGACCGCGGGCGGCATCGCCCTCGCCGGCACCGTCGTCGACGGACTGATGGCCGAGGTGGCCTCGGCCGCGACGGGCGTCAGCCCCAAGCCGCCCAAGCTGGGGGGTTCGCTCCGGGTCGCGCTCTTGTCCGACGTGCCCAACTACCACACCTTCAACGGTGCCCAGGGCAAGATGGACGGCTCGGGCTTCTGCCTCGCTAACGCCCTCTACGACCCCCTCTTCGTGATGGCCGCCGACGGCAAGTCCGTCCTGCCGATGCTGGCGATCTCGGCGACGCCCAGCGCGAACTACACGGTGTGGACGATCAAGCTGCGCCAGGGCGTGACCTTCACCAACGGGGATCCCTTCAACGCGAGCGTCGTGGTCGCCAACTACCAGGCGGCGGCGGCCGACCCGACCGTGGGCCTCGCGATCCAGCCGATCATCGCCTCGGTCAGCGCCCTGGATGCCTACACCGTGAAGTACACGCTGGTCGTGCCCTTCTCGACCTTCCCGATTCAGCTGGCCGAGCAGCAGATCGCCTACATGGCCCACCCCTCGTCCTTCTCTTCGACCTACACCGGTAACCCCATCGGGACCGGTCCGTTCATGGTCGAGTCGTGGACCCTCAACGTCCAGTCGGTGTGGAAGAAGAACCCCCACTACTGGCGCAAGGACGCCCACGGTCGTCAGCTCCCCTACCTCGACGCCGTGACCTTCAAGACCATCCCCGACGCCGCCTCGCGCAATCAGGCCCTGCAGTCCGGCTCGGTCGACGTTGTCCTGCAGAACGTCGGCTCCCAGATCGCCCAGTTGGAGAAGACCTCGGGGATCAGCGTTCTCACCGACATCCACGCACCCCGCGACCCGGCCCTGAACATGCTCATCTTGAACACGTCGGGCACGATGAACCAGTACTTCGCCTGGGCCGGCGAGTTCGCGCCGACGGTGCCGGGGGCGCTCAGCTACATCAAGCAGGGCCAGGCCGTCCCCACGGCCGTCCAGGACGCCGACTGGCAGGGGACCCTGGGCGCGGTGAACCCCTCGAGCCTGCAGTGGGACACGACGCTCAAGCCCGTGTTGAACGACCTGACGATCCGCCAGGCCTGCGCCATGGCCCTCAACCGCAACGCCTACTTCAAGGTCATCGACGGGGGCGTCGGGGCGGTGGCCGACGGGCTCTATCGCAAGAGCTCGCCCTACTACGCCAACCCCCACTACCCGTCGTACAACCCCAAGAGGGCCAAGGAGCTCGTCACCGCCTACAAGAAGAAGCACAAGGTCTCCAAGGTCAGCTTCGTCATCGACATCGTCTCGGGCGACGCCGCGAGCCAACAGGCCTTCGCCTTCTTCCAACAGCAGCTGGCGGCCGTGGGGATCCAGGTGACCTCGCGCCCGTTGGTCACGAGCCAGCTCATCAACAACGTCATCTACGGCCAGTACGACTGCGCGGTGTGGACCCAGTTCGGTGGCGTGGACCCCGGGCTCAACTACGTGTGGTTCCTCTCGCTCAGCGCGACGGCCTCGCCCACCCAGGGCGGGTTGGGGCTGACCTCACTCCCCGCGGGCACGAGGTTCCCCGGTGCGGTCAACTTCTCCCACCAGGCCGACGGCGTGGTGATGGCGAACATGCTCAAGGCCCTCGCCTCTCCCCAAGGGTCGGCCGCGGAGCGCGCCGCGTGGAAGAACGTGAACACCCGCTTCGCCTCGGACATCCCGTACCTCTGGCTCGACACGACCGTCAACGCCTGGGCCGCGCGCTCGAACGTCCAGAACTGGGCCTTCGCCACGGCCGCCGACGGTAAGACGCGGGCGCTCAGTCCCGACGCGGACGCGTCGCGCTGGGACCAGATCTGGCTGTCGTAGCGACGAGGTCGGTCACCCGGCCGGGCACGGCGCGCCACCGGTAGAGCGCCGCGGTGGCCAGGGCGGTGGAGACGACCGCCACCACGCTGAAGGGCAGCGCCTCGTTGAACGTGAACATGACGCCCGAGGTCGCCGCGGCCAGCGACAGCGCCGCGGTGTTGGAGGTCGCGTACAGTCCCTGACGACGGCCGAGTTCGCGCGAGGCCGCCCCCTGACTGAGCATCGACGAGACCGAGGGGACCGACAGGGCGGCACCGATCGACTCGAGCGAGCCGAGGGCCAGCATCACGTCGTTGTTGTGGATGTGAGGGTAGAGAGCGAGGAAGAACGCTCCGTTCACCATCCCCGCGAGGGCCACGAATCGCCGGTCGGCGTGGTCGGCCAGCCATCCGCCGATGCGCGCGAGGACGATCCACGGCAGGCCGAAGAACGTCCAACTCAAGCGAATCTGCAGGCTGGTCGCGTGGTGCGCGTGCATGAGGAGGGTCCAGCAGGCCTCGTAGACGCCGATGGTCAAGCCCGAGGCGCTCGCCGCGACGAGCGAGCCCACGAGCCGGGCGTTCCACTGCAGGGGCGGGAGTGGCTCGTCGCGGGGGGCGTGCTCGTCGCCGAGGTCGGTGCGCGCCGCGACGACGGCCACCCCGAGGCTCACCAACCCGGTCGCGAAGAAGGCCCACCCGAGGTCGTGGACCGTCGCGACGACCCCGGCGACCGGTCCGATGGCGATGCCGAAGAGTTGGGCCGCGAGGATACGCGAGACGGCGCGTCCCCGGCGCGCCTCCGGCACGAGCGCGGCGACGGAAGCCAGCGCGGCGACCTCGATCGAGCCGGCGGTGGCCCCCTGGACGGCCCGGGTGAGCGCCAGCCACGGGGCCGACACCGGGAGCAGGTAGGTCATGGAGGCCAGCGCGTAGACCACGAGGCTGCCCACCAGGATGCGGCGACGCCCGAAACGGTCCGCGAGGTGCCCGAAGGCGAACTGGGTCACGACCCCGGCCGCGAAGAAGGCGGCCATGATCAGACCGATCACCGCCGGGGTCCCGTCGCGGTGCTCGAGGAACAGGGGGAGCAGGGGCAGGCCGAAGGTCGCGCCCATCCACTGCAGGCCGACGATGAGGGTGAGACGACGGAGGGTCACCTCCGCGTCGCGCCGGGCCATCACGCCACGCTACCGGCGGGTCGTCAGAGCACGTGGCACTCCACGAGGACGAGGGCGGCCAGGGCGACGTAGAGGCCCGGACGGCCCCGCGCGGTCGCGACGCCGGCCCACCGGCGAGGGCGCTCGTGCCGCGAGAGCACGTCGGCCGTGGCGAGCACGATGAGCTCCCAGACGACGAACGCCGCCAGGACCGTGACGAGGCGCGAGCCGTCGCTCCCGCGCACGAGGGGGGTCCACACGGCCACGGCGTCGCCCCCCGTGGACACGGTCACGAACGCCGTCGCGAGCGCGCCCCGCCGTCGCGCGGTCGCCCCGCGGTGACGGGTCGACCACGCCCGGACCGCGAAGGCCAGGGGGAAGACGGCGAGCGCACCGAACCACGCGAGGGGCACCGACCGCAGCGACTCGCCGAGGACGACGGCCACCGCGGCGAGCACCGCGACACCCGACGCCTGGGCCCGGCGCACCCGGGGTCGGTGACGCGGCTCGGTCAGGGCGAGCTGGGCGCCGAGGCCGGCCAGGTCGTCGACGGTGGCGCCGACGAAAGCGAGGGACCCCGCGATGAGCGCGGCGGCGACCGACGGCACGCGCCGACCTTACCTGAGGGTAGAAAATGCGCCGCTGGGGCCTCGCTAGTGTGGCCACGATGACGAGTGACGTGTCGGCCCCGACGAACGATCAGCTCGAGCGGGCCCGCGAACTCGTCGCCCAGCACCTCGAGCCGACGCCCATCGCGACGCTGTGGGTCGGGCAGCGGCCGGTGCGGGCCAAGCTCGAGGGACTCCAGGTCACCGGCTCGTTCAAGATCCGCGGGGCGCTCGTGGCGATCGACGCCGCCCACCGCGACGACCCGAGCGGAGCGGTGATCACCGCCTCGGCCGGCAACCACGGGCTGGGAGTGGCCCACGCCTCCACCCTGCTCGGGGTGCGTGCCACGGTGGTGGTGCCCGCGAACGCCTCGGCCGCCAAGGTCGACAAGTTGCGCACCTACGACGTCGAGCTGATCCAACACGGCTCGTCCTACGACGAGGCGCAGGCCCACGCGAAGGAGCTGGCCGGGGCGCGCGGGATCCGCTTCGTGTCGCCCTTCAACGACCCCGACGTCATCGCGGGACAGGCCACGGTCCTCGATGAGATGTTGGTGCAGGCCCCCGACCTCGAGCACGTCGTCGTGCCCGTGGGCGGGGGCGGGCTCCTCTCGGGCTCGATCCTCACTCTCGAGTCGAGGGGTCGCGGTGACGTGCGCCTCACGGGGGTCCAGCCCGAGGAGAGCGCCGCCCTCTACCACGTCCTGCGCGGTCTGTCCATGGCCGAGGTGGCGCACCGGCCGACGATCGCCGACGGCCTCGCCGGGGGCGGCGACGACGGGGCGATCACCAACGAGATCGTGGCCAAGTCCGGCGTGCCCCTCGTGCTGGTGCCCGAGGGCGAGATCCGCCGGGCGGTGGGCGAGGTCGTCGTGCGCCACGGACTGGTCATGGAGGGTTCCTCGGCGATCGCCTACGCGGCCATCGCGCTCGACCTGTGCGGCGACGCCACGGGACGTATCGGGTTCCTCGCGACGGGGCGCAACGTGGCGACCGAGCTTCTGGTCGCGTTGCTCAACGAGCGCTCGTAGCCTCGGCCCGAGCGGACCCTAGGGTGGCGCCATGAGGAACCGTCGTCTGTTCGCCACCGCGGTGGCCGTCGTGGCCCTCGCCCTCACGGTGCTCGGGGTGGTGCTGGCCGCGACCGACCCGAACCCCGGGGGAGTGACGGGCGACCCGCTGGCCCTCCACGGCTTCCCGCCGAGGACCGCGCACCTGGTCATCGCGGCCTCGACCTCGACCCTGCAGGCGACGGCCGACCTCACCATCGACTTTCGCAACGGCGGCGCGACGGGCGTGGCGACCGTGGGTCTGACGGCGGCCGGCGAGGCCTTCGACGTCGTGCTCTCCGGACGGCACCTCTACTTGCGCTCGGCGGCCGAGAGCAGCGGACCGTGGTACCAGGTGGCGACGCCGGCGCTCCCGTTCTTCGGGCTCTCCCTGGAGCTCACCAAGCCCGACCTCGCCCTCATCTCGGGCTACCACTCGCGCACGGTGACCCACGACGGCTACCTCACGACCTACACCTACGACTTCGCCCACGCGGCGCTGACGCCCCTGTTCGCGGGCCGCTCGACCACCTCGCGCCTGGGCACCGTGGACTGGTCGATCACCGTGGGCAGCGAGGGCGAGGTCACGGCCAGCACCCTTCGGGTGAGCGCCGGCGGGCAGACCTCGACGCTGAGCGCCACGGTGCAGGCCTACAACGCTCCCCGGTTCGTCGTGATCCCCTCGGTCGGGCCGCTGGCACCCGTCGCGCCGCGCGAGGTGGCCAAGCTCCTGCACTCGGCCGGCCTCGGCGCGATCCTCCTGCCCCGGGGCCTGCTCTCGGGGGCGCCGACCACCGTCAACTGACGTGGCACCCGCGTCGCGACCCGAGCCGCACTGGCCCGCGTCCCTCGCGCTGGTCGCCTGCCTCGTGCTCTACCTCGCGCTGCCCGCCCGGCTGGTCGTGGGCCCCCGGTGGCTCCTGCCCGTCCTCATCGCCCTGCCCCTGATCCCGCTGTCGTCCCGGCGTCACCGCCACCCCGACGAGGCCCCCTGGGTGCGCGCGACGGCGATCGGCCTGCTCGGGCTCATCACGGTGGCCAACGTCGCCACCGTCGTGCTCCTGGTCCAGCGCCTCCTCGACCGCGCCGTCTCCCAGGGTCGGGCACTCATCTACTCGGCGGTGGCGATCTGGCTCACCAACGTGATCGTCTACGCCCTCTGGCTCTGGGAGGTCGACCGCGGCGGGCCGGGACGGCGCGCGGGCGGGGGCCGGCCCTACCCCGACATCCAGTTTCCCCAGATGGAGAACCCCGACCTCGCGCCCCCGGGGTGGCGTCCCCGGTTCGTCGACTACCTCTACACGTCCTTCGCCAACGGGACCAGCTTCGCTCCGGCCGACGCGATGCCCCTGACGCCGGTGGCCAAGCTGCTCTTCCTCGGGGAGTCGTTGGTGTCGCTCACCACGATCGCGGTCGTCGCCGCGCGCGCCGTCAACATCCTGCGCTAGGGCGACTTCGGCAGGAGGCGGCCGAGGAGCGTCCCGGCGCGGCTCGGGCGGCCCCCGGTCTCTTCGACCCGGTCGGCCCACGCCCCGAGGGAGAGCCCCACGTTGATGCCGATCCAGCGCAGGGGCTCGACCTCCCACGGGCGCGAGCGATGGTGGACGAACGGGAGCCGGGTGAGGTCGGTCTCGACGTCGGGGGTCGCGATGAGGTCGGCCAGCGCGCGAGCGGCGACGAAGCTCATCACCACGCCGTCGCCGGTGTAGCCGCCGGCACTGGCGAGGCCCGTCGCGGGGTCGAAGCGCACCGAGGGCGAGAGGTCCCGGGGCATGGCGAGCGGCCCGCCCCAGCGGTGGGTCAACGCGGCCTCGAGGTCGGGGAAGAGGTCGTGGAGGGTCTGTTCGAGCAGCGCGAAGACCCGCGGGACCTCGTCGAAGCGCTCCTCGACCGCCGAGGCGAAGTGGTAGGGGGCGCCCCGGCCGCCGAAGGCGATCCGGTCGTCGGCCGTGCGCTGGCCGTAGATGATCATGTGGCGGTCGTCGGCGAAGGTCTCGCGCTGCGCGAAGCCGACGCTCGTCCAGAACGCGGGGCTGAGCGGCTCGGTCGCGACCATGAGCGAGTAGAGCGGGGCGACGGTGCGCCGCTCACCGGGCAGGTTCGGGGTGAACGCCTCGGTGGCGCGCACCACGACGTCGGCGTGGACGGTCCCGCCCGCGGTCACCGCCATCGCCCGGTGCCGTCCGCGACGACCGAGCACCCGGGTGACCCTCGTGTTCTCGAAGATCCGCACCCCGTGGCGTTCGGCGGCCTCGGCGAGGCCCCGGACGAGGCGGGCCGGCTGGACGCGGGCGCTGTGGGGGGTGTAGAGAGCGCCGCGCGCCCGGTGCACCCGCGCGCGCGCGGCGAGGTCGTCGCCCTCGAGCCAGGCGAGGTCCGCCTCGGTGTCCCCGAGGTCGCGCGCCGCGCCCAGCTGGGCCCGCAGGCGCGACTCTTGGATCTCGCTGCGCGCGAAGGTCAGCGAGCCCCCCTTGACGTAGTGGGCGTCGACGCCGTCCTCGACGAGTGCGGCGCCGAGCTCGTCGACCGCTCGGCGCAGCACCGCGCGCAGCTCCTCGAGGGCCTCGCGTCCGTCGCGCTCGATGACGGCCTCGTCGCTCAGTGGGTAGAGGGCCGTGGCCCACCCCCCGTTGCGCCCCGAGGCGCCGAAGCCGCAGACGGCCTGCTCCACGACGGCGACCGACAGCCCGGGATCGCGGCGCACCAGCTCGCGCGCGCACCACAGCCCGGTGAAGCCCCCCCCGACGACCACGACGTCGACGTCGAGGTGGCCGGTCAGGGCCGGCCGGGCGTCGACCGGAGCCTCGAGGCCGTCCCACCAGAGGGACCGCGGCGGGCGCACGGCTAGAAGGTCAGCTGGGCGGCGCCGGTGAAGACCTCGCGCAGGATGCCGACCATCTCGTCGATGTCCTCGCGGGTGCAGACGATGGGCGGGGCGAGCTGGACGACGGGGTCGCCCCGATCGTCGCTGCGACAGATCAGCCCCCGGCGGAACATCTCCTTCGAGACGTAGCCGCGCAGCAGTCGCTCGGCCGCCGCGCCGCTCCAGGTCTCCTTGGTCGACTGGTCCTTCACCAGCTCGACGCCCCAGAAGTAGCCCGTGCCGCGGACGTCGCCGACGATGGGGATCTCCTTCAGGGCCTCGAGGCGGTCGCGGAAGTAGTCCTGGTTCGCGAGCACGTTGTCGAGGAGCTTCTCCTCCTCGACGATCCGCAGGGTCTCGAGCGCCACGGCGCACGAGACCGGGTGACCCGACCAGGTGAAGCCGTGGAAGAAGGCGGTCTCGTCGTGCTGGAACGGCTCGGCGACCCGGTCCGAGACGATCATCGCGCCCAGGGGCGCGTAGCCGGCGGTCATGGCCTTGGCCGCGGTGATGATGTCGGGGACGTAGTCGTACTTCTGGCCGCCGAACCACGTGCCGATCCGCCCGAAGGCGCAGATCACCTCGTCCGAGACGAGCAGGACCCCGTAGCGATCGCAGATCTCGCGCACCGCCCGCCAGTAGCCCGGGGGTGGGGTGAAGCAGCCACCGGCGTTCTGCACCGGCTCGAGGAAGACCGCGGCCACGGTCTCGGGGCCCTCGCGCAGGATCGCCTCTTCGATCTGCTGGGCCGACCACAGGCCGAACGCCTCGGGGTCGTCGCCGTGCACCGGCGCCCGGTAGAAGTTGGTGGCGGGGACCTTGATCGCCCCGGGCACGAGGGGCTGGAAGGGGTCGCGGTAGGGGTCGAGCGAGGTGATGGTGAGCGCCCCCATCGTGGTGCCGTGGTAGGCGACGTCGCGGCTGATCACCTTGTAGCGGTCGACGTCGCCGCGGATCCGGTGGTACTGGCGGGCGAGCTTCCACGCGCTCTCGTTGGCCTCGCCGCCGCCGGTCGTGAAGAACACGCGATTGAGGTCGCCCGGGGCGAGGGCCGCGAGTCGCTCGGCGAGCTCGATGGCCCGGGGGTGGGCGTAGGTCCACAGCGGGAAGAAGTGCAGCTCGTTCATCTGGCGGGCCGCGGCCTCGGCGATCTCGGGCCGGCCGTAGCCGAGTGTGTTGGTGAACAGACCCGAGAGGCCGTCGATGTACTCGGTCCCGTTGGCGTCGTAGACCCGCGTGCCCTTGCCCCGGACCATGATGGGGATCTCGTTGAGCTCGTCGTAGGCGCCCATCCTCGACATCTGCAGCCAGAGGTGACGCCGAGCCCGTTCGGAGTAGCCGTGGCTCGGATGCCTCTCGTCGGCGACGGTGATCCCGTCGGTGATGGTGTCGTTCAATGTCACTTGGTCCCCCAGGCGTAGGTCTGCTTGGCTAGTTTCAGGTACACGAAGGTCTCGACCTCGGTCACGCCCGGGATCGAGCGGATCGAGTCGTTGAGGAGGTGGACCAGGGCGTTGTCGTCCCCGGCGATCACCTCGGCGATGATGTCGAAGCTGCCGGCCGTCATCACGACGTAGTTGGCCTCCTCGATTGCCGCCACCTTGTCCGCCACCAGTCGCACGTCCCCGTGGACGCGAATGCCCACCAGCGCCTCCCGGCCGTAGCCGAGCTGGAGCGGGTCGGTAATCGCGACGATCTGCATGACCCCGGTGTCTCGGAGCCGCTGCACGCGTCGACGCACCGCGGCCTCGGAGAGGCCGACCTCGGCGGCGATGGCGCCGTAGGCGCGACGACCGTCCTCTTGCAGGAGCGTGATGATCCTGCGGTCGAGGTCGTCGAGCGCCGCCGGGCCCGCGCTGGTGAGGTCTGGGGCCAGGCGTTCGACGCCCGATCGGCCCTTTCGCGGAGCTTTGGCTGCTGGCATTGGACTTACCCCCGCGCGGTGACGAGGCCACCGCACAACGGATATTGGAAGCATAGCAGGCTCTAGCGACGAATACCGGCGTGATATTTCGATATTGCGACTGTTTTCACAACCCCGGTTTGCACCGGTCCCGGGCCATCTGGCAGAGTGACGAGGGACGCCGCGAGGGGGCGGCGCGAACCAAGGAGACAGCATGCGTCGTCTGGAGAACTTCATCGGTGGCGAGTCGGTCGCACCCTCCAGTGGGCGATACGCGGAGTTGATCAGTCCGGTCACCGGCCAGCCCTTCGCCGAGACGCCCGTGTCCGACGAGAAGGACGTGGACCGGGCCTTCCGGGCCGCGGCCGGCGCGTTCGGCGCGTGGCGGCGCACGACGCCGTCGCAGCGCTCGCTCTTGCTCCTGCAGATCGCCGACCTCATCGAGGCGCGCAAGGACGAACTCGTGGCGATCGAGGCGGAGAACACCGGCAAGATCGTGGCCGTAACGCTGGCCGAGGAGATCCCGCCGATGGTCGACCAGATCCGCTTCTTCGCGGGCGCCGCGCGACTCCTCGAGGGCCGCGGCGCGACCGAGTACATGGAGGGGATGACGAGCTACGTGCGGCGCGAGCCGGTCGGGGTGTGCGGGGCGGTGACCCCGTGGAACTACCCGATGATGATGGCGACCTGGAAGTGGGCGCCCGCTCTCGCGGCCGGCAACACCATGGTGCTCAAGCCGAGCGACACCACCCCCGCCTCGACGCTCTTCATGGCCCAGCTCATGGCCGAGGTACTGCCGGCCGGGGTCTTCAACGTGATCTGCGGCGACCGCGACACGGGCCGGGCCCTCGTCGAGCACCCCACGCCCGCGATGGTGTCCATCACGGGGTCGGTGCGCGCGGGCAGCGAGGTCGCCGGCTCGGCCGCCAAGGGGCTCAAGCGCGTCCACCTCGAGCTCGGGGGCAAGGCCCCGGTCGTCGTCTTCGACGACGTCGACGTCGAGGCCGCGGTCGAGGCGATCGCCATCGCCGGCTACTTCAACGCGGGCCAGGACTGCACGGCCGCCACGCGTGTCCTGGCTGCGGCGGGGGTCTACGGCGACTTCGTCGACGCCCTCGCCGCCGAGGCCCGCCAGACGGTCGTCGGCGCGCCCGAGGACGAGGACGCCTTCGTCGGACCGGTCAACAACGCCAACCAGTTCGAGCGGGTCACCGGCTTCTTGAACCGGCGCCCGCCCCACGCCACGGTCGTCACCGGCGGCGAGCGCGTGCGCGACGCCGGGTACTTCCTCGCCCCGACCGTCGTCGCCGACCTCCGCCAGGACGACGAGATGATCCAGAACGAGATCTTCGGCCCGGTGATCACGGTCCAGAAGTTCACCGACGAGGCCCAGGCGGTCGAGTGGGCCAACGGCGTGGACTACGGCCTCGCGTCCTCGGTGTGGACCCGGGACCACTCGCGCGCGATGCGCATGACCCGTGACCTCGACTTCGGTTGCGTGTGGGTCAACACCCACATCCCCCTCGTGGCTGAGATGCCCCACGGCGGCTACAAGCGCTCGGGCTACGGCAAGGACCTGTCGGTGTACGGCTTCGAGGACTACACGCGCATCAAGCACGTGATGCACAACATCGAGTTCTGATCGGCCCTGAGTGGGTGCGGGGCACCCGGAGAGTGAGAGGTGATCGACGATGATCATCGGAGTCGTGACCGAGATCAAGACCGACGAGGGGCGCGTCGCCCTGACGCCGGCGGGGGCGAGGGAGCTGACCAGCCTCGGCCACCGGGTGCTGGTCGAGCGGGGCGCCGGCCTCGGCTCGTCGATACCGGACGAGCAGTACGCGGCGAACGGCGCGACGCTCGTCGAGCGGGCCGACGACGTGTGGGCCGAGAGCGAGATGGTGCTCAAGGTCAAAGAACCCGTCGCCGAGGAGTACCACCGTCTGTCGGCCCACGAGGGTCAGGTGCTCTTCACCTACCTGCACCTGGCCGCTAGTCGAGAGTGCACCGACGCGCTGGTCCGGGCCGGCAACGTGGCCATCGCCTACGAGACGGTACGACTGCCCGACAACAGCCTGCCCCTGCTCGCGCCGATGAGCGAGGTCGCCGGCCGGATGGCCCCGATGATGGGTGCCCACCACCTCATGCGCCCGGGCGGGGGTCACGGGACGCTCGTCTCGGGGGTCCCGGGCGTCGCGCCGGCCAAGGTCGTGATCATCGGCGCCGGCGTGTCGGGGATGTCGGCCGCGACGATCGCCCTCGGCCTGCACGCCGAGGTGACGGTCCTCGACAAGAACCTCGAGCGGCTGCGCCACGTGGACACCGTCTTCGACGGCCGGGTGGCGACGCTGGCGTCGTCGGTGCTCTCCATCGAGGAGTCGTGTCGCGAGGCCGACGTCGTCATCGGCGCCGTGCTGGTGGTCGGCGCGCGCGCCCCCAAGCTCGTCTCGAACGACCTCGTCGCCCAGATGAAGCCCGGATCGGTGCTCGTCGACATCGCCGTGGACCAGGGGGGCTGCTTCGAAGCGACGCGACCGACGACCCACTCCGACCCGGTCTTCGCCGTCCACGACTCGATCTTCTACTGCGTGGCCAACATGCCCGGGGCCGTCCCCGCGACCTCCACGCGAGCGCTCTCGAACGCGACGCTGCCCTACGTCGTCGAGCTGGCCCAGCGCGGCTGGCGCGGCGCCGTGGCGTCCGACGCCGCCCTGGCCGAGGGCGTGAACGTGGTGAACGGTCGGGTCACCTACGGGCCCGTCGCGGAGTCCCTCGGTCTCGACTACTCGCCGCTCGCCTCGGTGCTCTAGTCCTCGAGGTACGGGCAGTGGCGACAGCCGCTGAGGCAGCACTCGCCGCGCGCGAGGTGAGTGGCGGCCGTGAGGACGCTGAGTCCGGTCGAGGGGTCGCGGTACGTCGCCTGGCCCGCCCGGACCGCCGCGTCGTGCGCGGTGAGGATCGCGTCGTAGTCGGGGCGCGAGGCGTCGAGGCGCGAGCGGTGGGGTACGGCGCCCTTCACGCCGGCCCCAGGGTGAGCACGATCTTGCCGAGCCGGCCGGGCCGGGCGAAGTCGTCGTAGGCGCGGGACCCGTCGCGCGCGTCGACGACCTCGGCGACCGGGACGCGCACGGTCCCGTCGCGCCAGCGCGGCCCGAGGTCGCGCGCGACGCGCGCCACCACGTCGGCCTTCTCGGCGCGCGTGCGACCGCGCAGGGTGGACCCGGTGAGGGTGAGGCGCGAGCCCATCACCGCGAGGAGGTCGAGTTCGACCCGGGCGCCCGACCCCACCCCCACGACGACGACGCGCCCGTGGGGCCGCACCCGGCGCAGCACCGCGGGCAGGGTGGCCGCGCCGACGAGCTCGAGCACGACGTCGACGGGCTCGGTGGTGGGCAGGTCGTCCACGACCACGGTCTCGTCGGCCCCGAGGGCTCGCAGCGCCTCGTCGTGGCGCCGGTCGCGCGTGAGCGCCACGACCGTCGCCCCGAGGGCGCGGCCGATCTGCACCGCGGCGCAGCCCACCCCGCCCGCGGCCCCGGTGACGAGCAGCCGCTCGCCTGCGGCGAGGGCGCCCTGGGTGACGACGGCGTCGTGGGCGGTGCAGAAGGCCTCGGGGAAACCCCCGGCCTCGACGAGGTCGACGCCCTCGGGCACCCTGAGGAGGTGCTCGGCCGGCACGACGCAGTGCGTGGCCTGGGCGCCCCCGCCGGTGAGTGCGGCCACCGGCCGACCCACCCACGACGCGTCGACCCCGTCGCCCACCGCGACGACGCGCCCGGCGAGCTCGAGGCCGGGCACGTCGGCGGGCACGCCGGGCGGGGCGGGGTAGAGGCCCCGGCGCTGGAGCAGATCGGCGGCGTTCAGCCCGGCCGCCACCACCTCGACGAGGACGTCGCCGGGACCGGGGACGGGGTCGGGCCGCTCACGCCAGACGAGCGACCCGTCGTCGATGACGAGGGCGAACACGCGACCAGCGTAGGGGTCGGCCCCCCATGGGGACCGCTAGGGTCCGACCATGACCATCTACGACGCACCCCTGCGCACCCTCTCGGGCGAGCCGACCTCGCTCGAGCCCTACCGCGGCCGCCCCGTCCTCATCGTGAACGTGGCCTCGAAGTGTGGCCTGACGCCCCAGTACGAGGGTCTCGAACGGCTCCACGAGGGATACGTCGAGCGGGGCTTCAGCGTGCTGGGCTTCCCGTGCAACCAGTTCGGTGCCCAGGAGCCGGGCAGCCCCGAGGAGATCCAGACGTTCTGCTCGACCACCTACGGCGTCACCTTCCCGATGTTCGAGAAGGTCGAGGTCAACGGCGAGGGGCGTCACCCGATATACGACGAGCTGACCGCGGTCGCCGACGCCGAGGGTTATCATGGCGACGTCCGCTGGAACTTCGAGAAGTTCCTCGTGTCCGCCGACGGCTCGGTCCAGCGCTTCGCCCCCCAGGTCACCCCCGAGGACCCGATCCTCGTCGCCGCGATCGAGGCGGCGCTCGCCTAGGAGACTGATGAATTAGTCGCTTTGGGATTACTCACCCAAAGCGACGGAGTGGACCAACGCGCTGTAGCGCTCTAAGACGGCTTCCAATCGTCCTCGAGATCAAATCAGTCCAACAAGAATCGCGCACCCACTTCTCGATGTGGATTGTTCAAAAGTCTCCTAGGCCGGGAGCGGCCCCTCGAGCAGCGCGTGGGTGGGCGTGAAGCCGCGCCCGCGCCAGAACCGCTCGACCCGGGGGTCGGCGGTGCGCCAGTTGACCTCGGCGACGGCGTAGCCGGCCGACCGGGCCCGCTCGAGGACCGACTCGACGAGGGCGCTGCCGAGGCCACGCCCGCGCCGGCCCGGGTCGACCGCGACGGCGCTCAGGTGGACGGCGTCACCACGGCTGCCCCGGCGCGACGCCAGAGGCATCACCACCGCCTGGGCGATCGCGCGCCCCTCGAGTTCGGCCACCAGGTAGTCGACGTCGGGGTCCCCGAGCAGGTCGGCGACCTCGCGGCGGCGCTCGCTCTCCCCGGGCACCGGGCCGGCCGGCGGATCCCCCCACCGATCGAGCGTGAGGGCGACCTCGAGGTCGCCGATCCCGGCCCGGCGCAGCCCGAGCCCCGTCCCCGCGTGGGGGCCGGGCGTCGACGGGAGCACCCGCACGCGCCGGCGAGCGCGCAGGGTGGCTCCGCACGCCGTCCACGCACCGACCTCGCTCGGCTCGTCGTAGACCCAGGCCGAGAAGCCGTCCGCGCCCGCGTCGCGCCACGCGGGCGCCGCGGCGGCGACCAACGCGCCGAGCACGGCCGGGCCGTCAAAGCTCGCCCCGTCCGGGGGGACCCAGGCGCGACCCCGCGACGCGTCGACCAGCGCGGTCGCGAGGTGCCCGAGGATACGCCCCCGGGAGCGTGCCACCCACGCCGGCGCGACGCTCGCGACCGCGCGGCGTAGCGCCTCCCGATCGAGTGTTCCCTGGAGGAGGGCGCTGCGCTCGGCCGCGGCCGCCACGCGCGCGACGACCCGTTCGCACACCGCGTCCACGTCGCGCGGACCGAGCGGGCGCACCCTCACGGGCTCACGCTATAGCGGGTGTGTAATGGTCGGGGGGTGACCCTGCGCGCGACGCTGTTCGACATGGACGGGCTCCTCATCGACTCCGAGGTGCTCTGGCACCGCGCCGAGCACGAGGTCTTCGGGCGACTCGGGGTCGTCCTCCCCGCCGACCTGCGCGCGACCAAGGGTATGTTCGTCGAGGAGGTGGTGGCGTTCTGGCGCGCCCGCCAGCCCTGGAGCGGACCGAGCGACGCGACGGTGGTGGCCGAGCTCCTCGCGCGCGTGGGCGACCTCGTCGAGGCCGAGGGCCGTCTGCTGCCGGGGGCCCTGCGGGCCCTCGAGCTGGCCGAGGCGCGGGGTCCCCTCGCGCTCGCGAGCTCGACCCCGACCGCGCTCATCGAGCGCTGTCTCGACCACTTCGGCCTGCGGGGGCGCTTCGCGGCGATCCACTCCGCCGAGGACGAGCCCTACGGCAAGCCCCACCCGGGCGTCTTCTTGAGTGCCGCCGCGGCCCTTCACGTCGAGCCGACGGCCTGCCTGGTCGTCGAGGATTCGGCGGCCGGGGTCCTCGCGGGCAAGGCCGGGCGCATGACGGTCGTCGCGGTACCGGCGGTCGAGGACCGCGGAGCTCCGGCCTACGCCCTCGCCGACCTCGTCCTCGCGTCCCTCGAGGAGCTGGAGGCGGCGTGGCTCGACGACCGCTTCACCTAGAGAGGCTTCGAGAAGAGCAGGGAGTTCGGGTGGCGCGTGGCGCCCACGGGGTACGCCGTGACCTCGTCCCACCCTTCGCGGCGGTACAGGGCGATGGCCTCGGGCTGGCGCGGACCCGTCTCGAGGTAGAGACGGGCGAACCCGGCCGCGCGCGCGTAGCCCTCGAGGGCGCTCATGAGTCGCGTCGCCACCCCGCGCCGGCGCAGGTCGGGGCGCACCCAGAGTCGCTTGACCTCACCGAGCGCCTCGGCGGGGGGGCCGATCGAGCGCACCCCCGCCCCGCCCGCGAGCGCGCCGCCCTCGCGGGCGACGACGAAGAGTCCGCGCGGCGGCTCGTACTCCTCGAGGGCCTCGCGCAGCGTCGTGCGCTCGTAGCGGCGCGCGAGCTCGTCGAGGGCCGCGAGGTAGAGGCTGCGCGCGCCGTAGCCGGTGACCGGCTCGGTCTCCACCGTGAGGGGCACCGCGCCACCCTAGGCGGCGGGGCCCCGAGTGCCCTTCAGTACCATGGGTGAACCCCGAAGGAGTCCCATGTTCCGTCCGCTCAGTCCCGAGTTCGACTTCGTCGCCCTCGAAGAGGCCGAGCTCGCCCGCTGGAGGGCCAACCAGGTCTTCGAGCGCTCGATGCGACTGCGCGAGGGACGTCCGTCGTGGGTCTTCTACGAGGGTCCGCCTACGGCCAACGGCAAGCCGGGGCTCCACCACGTGTGGGCCCGGGTCTACAAGGACCTCTTCTGCCGTTACCGCACGATGCGGGGCTACTACGTGGCCCGCCGGGCCGGCTGGGACACCCACGGCCTGCCCGTCGAGGTCCAGGTGGAGAAACAGCTGGGCATCTCGGGCAAGAAGGCGATCGAGGAGGAGGTCGGGGTCGCCGAGTTCACCCGGCTGTGCCGCGAGTCGGTGCTCGTCTTCGTGGGCGAGTTCGAGCGCCTCACCGAGCGCATCGGCTACTGGACCGACCTCGAGCACGCCTACTACACCTTCCACCCCGCCTACGTGGAGTCGGTCTGGTGGCACCTGAAGCACCTCTTCGACGCCGAGCTGCTCTACGAGGACCTCAAGGTCGTGCCCTACTGCCCCCGGTGCGAGACGGCCCTCTCCTCCCACGAGCTCGGCCAGCCCGGCGTGTACTACGACGAGGTCGACCAGAGCTGCTACGTGCGACTGCCCCTCACCGACGCGCGGGACCGGAGCGACCTCGGTGGGGCGACCCACCTCGCGGTGTGGACGACGACGCCCTGGACGCTGCTCTCGAACGTCGCGGTGGCCGTGAACCCCGACATCGACTACGCCGTCGTGGAGGGCACCGTCGTCGCGCGCGACCTGGCCGAGGCGGTCTTCGGCGAGGGGGCGACGATCGGCGCCACGTTCACGGGCAGGGCGCTGCTCGGGCTGCACTACGAGCGGCCCTTCGCCGACGTGGCGATCCCCGAGGGCGCCGAGTGCTGTGTGGTAGTCGCGGCCGACTACGTCACCACCGAGGACGGCACGGGCCTCGTGCACCAGTCGCCGGCCTTCGGCGAGGTCGACCGCCAGGTCGCGCGCGAGAACGGCCTGCCCACGCTGAACCCGGTCGGCCCGACGGGCGCCTTCACCAGCGCCGTCGCGTGGCTCGAGGGGGTGGGCGTGCGCGAGGCCAACCCGGCGATCAACGACGAACTCGAGCGTCGGGGCCTTCTCATCCGGCGGATGGACTACGTCCACGCCCTGCCGCACTGCTGGCGCTGCGACACCGTCCTCATCTACTGGGGCAAGCCGAGCTGGTACGTCGCGACGAGCCGCCTGAAGGGCCGGCTCATCGCCGAGAACGCGGCGATCGACTGGCACCCGGGCTACATCCGCGACGGGCGGATGGGCGAGTGGCTGGAGAACAACGTCGACTGGGCCCTCTCGCGCGACCGCTACTGGGGCACGCCCCTGCCCATCTGGCGCTGCGCCGCCGGTCACCTGCACTGCGTGGGTTCGCGCGCCGAGCTCAGCGCCCTGGCGGGTCGCGACCTCAACCACGTGGAGCCCCACCGGCCCGAGATCGACGAGGTCGTCTTCGACTGCCCGGTGTGCGGGTCGCCCGCGCGTCGCGTCGAACCGGTGATCGACGCGTGGTTCGACTCGGGCTCGATGCCGGCCGCCCAGGTGGGCTACCCCCACGCCCCGGGCAGCACCGAGGCGTTCAGTTTTCCCGCCCAGCTCATCGCCGAGGCCATCGACCAGACGCGCGGCTGGTTCTACTCGCTGCTCGCGGTCAACACCCTCGTCTTCGGGCGCAGTCCCTTCGAGCACGTGCTCTGCCTAGGCCACATCGTCGACGAGACCGGCCGCAAGATGAGCAAATCCCTGGGCAACGTGATCGACCCCTGGGAAGTCCTGTCGTCCCGAGGCGCCGACGCGCTGCGCTGGTGGATGTTCTCCCAGGGCTCGCCGTGGACCTCCACGCGCACGAGCCTCGGGGCGATCGACGGTGCCCTGAGAGAGACGCTGGTCACGCTGTGGAATACGGTGAGCTTCTTCACCACCTACGCGTCGCTCAACGGCTTCGACCCCGAGGACCCGGCCGTCGTGGCGGTGGGCGAGCGCACGGCCATCGATCGGTGGGTCCTCTCGCGCACCGAGGCGGCCACCCAGGCCGTGACGGCCGCCCTCGACGGCTACGAGCCCCTCGCCGCGGCCGACGCCCTGCGCGAACTCGTCGACGACGTCTCCAACTGGTACGTGCGACGGAGCCGGCGCCGATTCTGGCGCACCGACCCCACCGCGCCGCGCTCGGACACCCTGGCCGCTCAGGCGACCCTGCTCGAGGTGTTGCGCCGGGTGACCCTGCTGCTCGCCCCCCTGTGCCCGTTCCTCGCCGACCGGCTCTACCACGAGCTCTTCGCCGTGGCCGACGAGGACTCGGTCCACCTTGTCGACTGGCCCTCGGGCGACTCGTCGCGCCGCGACGAGGCCCTGGAGGCCTCGATGGCCGTCGCGCGTCGGCTCACGTCGCTCGGGCGCGCCGCGCGGGCCGAGGCCGGCGTGCGGGTGCGCCAGCCCCTCTCGCGGGCCCTCGTCTTCCTGGCGCCGGGCACGCCCCGCCCGCCGGTGGGGATCGTCGAGGACGAGCTCAACGTCGACCGCCTCGACTTCGGTGGCGAGCTGGCCGAGGTGCTCGACTTCGCGCTCGTGCCCAACTTCCGTCGGGTCGGCCCGCGCCTGGGCGAGGCGGTGAAGGAGTTGCGCGGCGCGCTCGCGGCCCTCGACCCGGTCGCCGCCGCCGAGGCGCTCGAGTCGGGTCGACCGGTCACGGTCACCCTGGAGGGCGAGCCCGTCGAACTCACCAGCGAGGACGTGGAGCTGCGCGTGAGCGGCCACGGCGGCTTCGCCGTGTCGCGAGATCGGGGCGAGGTCGTGGCCCTCGACCTCGCCCTCGACGAGGGCCTCGTGCGACGGGGCCTGGCGCGCGACGTCGTGCGTCAGGTGCAGGACCTGCGCAAGGTATCGGGCCTCGAGGTCGCCGACCGCATCGTGCTGCGGGTCACCGGGCTTGACGACCTGGGCGAGGAGTTCGCCTCGATCGCCCGTGAGGTGCTGGCGGTCGAGGTGCTGGCGCTCGCCGGCGAGGGGGAGGGGAGCCGCCTCGACCTCGACGACGGCCGCGACGCGCGGGCCTGGATCGTCCGGGTCTAGGGAGCGAGGGGCTCGCCCAGTTTGGTGAGCAGCCCGCGAAGCGCCGCGCGCTCGTCCTCGCTGAGTCGCGTCGCCAGCTGACGGTCGAGGAACTCCAGGTGCACGGCCAACGCCCCGTCGAGCCGGGCGTTGCCGGCGGGGGTGATGGCCACGTAGACGGCCCGCCGGTCGTTGGGGCAGCTCTGGCGCGTCACGAGCCCGGCCTCCTCGAGCCGGTCCACGAGGCGCGTCGTGCCCCCGGTCGAGTGCACGATGGCGTCGGCCATCTGGCTCATCTTGAGGCGCCCGTCCTCGGCCCGGCGCAGGCGCAAGAGGACGTCGAACCACGCGAGGGGGAGCCCGCACTCGGCCTCGAGGGCCGTGGCGAGGTCGCGCGAGAGTCGGGCGTTGGTCTCGGCCAGCAGGCCGAACAACAGGACCCGCTCGTCGCCCGAGGGGCAGGCCGCCGTGTCGATGGTCACGGGGGAGAGCATAGCAGAATATCTGAGAAATCTGATTCTGCTTGACAAGTATCTGCGTGAGCAGATATAATGACGGAAACCGCAATACCACCCAAGGAGACCCCATGACCACCGCCCCCACCACCACCCAGCTGCCGCCCGCCGGCGTCTACACGATCGACCCGGTGCACAGCACCGTCGGCTTCGTCGTGCGCCACCTGGTCGCCGCCAAGGTCCGCGGCCAGTTCAACGAGTTCAACGGCACGATCACCGTCGGCGAGACCCTCGAGGCCTCCAAGGCCGAAGCCACCGTCCAGGCCGCCTCGATCACGACCAACAACGAGATGCGCGACAACCACCTCAAGAGCGGGGACTTCCTCGAGATCGAGACGTACCCCACCCTCTCGTTCACCTCGACCGCGCTGCGCGCGAAGGGCACCGACCGTTTCGAGCTGACCGGCGAGCTCACGATCAAGGGTGTGACCAAGACGGTCACCTTCGACCTCGAGTACCTCGGCTCGGGCACCGGGATGGCGCCCGGCTCGACCGTCGTCGGCTTCGAGGCCCGCACCGAGATCGACCGGCGCGACTTCGGCGTCAACTTCGAGGGCGCCCTCGAGAACGGCACGGTCGTCGTGAGCAACAAGGTCACGATCGAGCTCGCCGTCGAGGCCTCCAAGGCCTGAGCCGATCGGCGAACGCCGGGCCGGGGCACTCCCCGGCCCGGCGTCGTTACGATGGACGCCGTGAGCGACCCCGAGACGAACCCGACCGAGCCCGGCCACGGTCATCCCGTACGCTCGAGCCTCGGGGCGCTCGGGGCGCTGGCCACGGTCTTCTCGGTGTGGTGGTTCGCCCTGCGACCCCGCCGCCACGCCTCCGACGAGGACACCGGCCCCCCGACCGACTGACCGCGCCGTCGTGGCGCCCACCTCACTTCGCCCGCTGCGACACCGCAGTTTCGCCCTGGCGCTCTCCTCGTCGCTCGTCTCGTCGGTCGGCACGTGGATGCAGAGCGTGGCCCTCGGTATCTACCTCACCGAGCGGACCCACGACCCGGTCTGGCTGGGGGTGTTGACGGCCGCGGCGTGGCTGCCCGCGGTGGTGAGCGCGCCCGTCGGCGGCGTGCTCGCCGACCGGTGGAGCCGCCCCCGGTGGATCCAGGCGAACAACCTCGCCCTGACCGTGGTGGCGAGCGCCCTCGCGCTGCTCGCCCTCACCCACCACCTCACGCCGCTGTGGGCGTGCGGGCTCGCGACCCTCGACGGGTTGTGCGCGTCGGCGTCGTGGGCGGCCTGGCAGTCGCTGCTGCCCGACCTGGTCGGCCCCGATGAGGTGCTCGCCGCCGTCTCGCTCTCCTCGGCCCAGTTCAACCTAGGGCGGATCATCGGCCCGGTCGCGGCGGCCGTGGCGCTGGCCGCGGGCTCGGTCGAGGCGTGCTTCGCCGCGAACGCGGCGTCGTTCCTCGCGGTACTGATCGCCTTCGCTTTCGTGCGCGCCCCGGCGCGCCCCCGCCCGGAGGGTCGGGTCCGGATCGTCGCCGAGACGCTCCAGGGCGCGCGACGGGCCTGGTCGGTGCCGGGCTGTCGCAACCCGATCGTGGCGATCGCCGGGCTCGCCGTGGCGGCGAGCCCCTTCATCACCCTCGTGCCGGCCATGGCGATCCTGGTGCTGCACGCGGGGGCGCGCGGCACGAGCCTGCTCGTGAGCGCCCAGGGGATCGGGGCCGTCGTCGGCGCCTTCGTCTTACCCTCGGTGGCGGCGCGCACCTCGAGGGTCGCGGTTCTCGCGGGCTCGGTGGGCGTGCTCGTGGTCGTGCTCACCCTGTACGCTCTGGCGCCCTCGCTCGGGCTCGCCGCCGTCGCGATGGTCGTGATCGGCGGGAGCTACATGGGGACCCTGACCGGGCTCAACGCGTCGGTCCAGATCCACGCGCCCACCGCCGAGCGCAGCCGGATCATCTCGCTCTACAACCTCTCACTGTCGGTCTTCTTCCCGATCGGCTCGCTCGCCCAAGCGACGCTCGCCCACCACCTCGGGGTGCGCGCGGTAACCCTGGCCGGCGCGGCCGTCGTGGCGGTGGGACTCGTGCTCGTGCGGGTCGGGGCCCCGGGGTTCTGGCGGGCGATGGGCCCGGCCGAGCCGGTGGCGGCACTGGCAGACTGAGGTCATGCCCTTCGTCGCCGTCAACCCATTCACCGAGGTGGAGATCGCCCGCCACGAGGCGTTCGACGCCGCGCGCGTCGAGGCGGCCCTGGCCGGGGCCGCGGAGGGCTCGCGCGCGTGGCGCGCGCTCTCCTTCGCCGAGCGGGCCGAGGTGATGAACCGCGTCGCCGAGCTGCTCGAGGCCGAGTACCCCACGGCCGCCGAGCTGATGACGAGCGAGATGGGCAAGACCTTCGCCGCGGCCAAGAGCGAGGCGATGAAGTGCGCCCTCACCATCCGCTACATGGCCGAGCACGCGGAGTCGATGCTCCTGGCGGAGTCGCTCGCCACCGCCGGGTCACGCAGCGGCGTGCGCTACGAGCCCCTCGGGGTGGTCTTCGCCATCATGCCGTGGAACTTCCCCCTGTGGCAGGTCGTGCGGATGGCCGCCGGGACCCTCATGGCCGGCAACGTCGTCGCCGTCAAGCACGCGCCCAACGTCCCCGGGTGCGCCCTCTACCTCGAGGACCTCTTCCAGCGCGCGGGCGCCCCCCGCGGGGTGATGACCAACCTCTTCGTCGAGCTCGATCAGGTCCCCTCGGTCATCGCCGACGACCGCGTCGCCGCGGTCACGATCACGGGGTCCGAACGGGCCGGTCGGGCCGTCGCCCAGCTCGCCGGGGCCAGCCTCAAGAAGTGCGTCCTCGAGCTCGGGGGCTCGGACCCCTTCATCGTCACCGCCTCGGCCGACCTCGACCTCGCGGTGGCCGCGGCGGTGAGCGCACGGGTGCAGAACAACGGCCAGGCCTGCATCGCCGCGAAGCGCTTCATCGTGGTGCGCGAGCGGGCGGCGGAGTTCCTCGACGCCTTCGTCGAGGCCATGGGCGCCGTCACCCTGGGCGACCCGATGGACGCCTCGACCACGTTGGGCCCGC
Source organism: Actinomycetes bacterium (assembly GCA_021831035.1). GTDB lineage: Bacteria > Actinomycetota > Acidimicrobiia > Acidimicrobiales > RAAP-2 > RAAP-2. Next base: position 35,249 of record JAKBNL010000008.1, on the reverse strand, counting down.
TCGTCTCGCGCGCCCAGCGCGACCTGTTGGCGGCCCAGGTCGCCGGCTCGCTCGAGCGCGGGGCCCGGGCCCTCGTGGGCGGGGCGGTGCCCGCCGGCCGAGGCTTCTTCTACCCGGCGACCGTGCTCGTCGACGTCCCGGCCGACGCGCGGGCCGCCACGGAGGAGCTCTTCGGCCCGGTCGCGGTGGTGCGCGTCGCGGCGGACCTCGAGGACGCCGTCGCCGTCGCCAACGCGTCGCCCTGGGGACTCGGGGCCTCGGTGTGGACCGCCGACCCCGACGAGATCGACCGCGCCATCGAGACCCTCGAGGTGGGGATGGTCTTCGCGAACGCCGTGGTCGCCTCGCTGCCCGAGCTGCCCTTCGGCGGGACCAAGCGCTCGGGCTTCGGGCGCGAGCTCTCGGTCCTGGGTGCGCGCGAGTTCACCAACGCCAAGTCCTTCTTCGTGGCGTGACCACCTACTACTTCGACCACGCCGCCTCGGCCCCCCGGCGGGAGGCGGTGACGGCGGCGATGGCCCCCTGGCTCCACGGCGTGGTCGCCAACCCCTCGGGCGCCCACCACGCGGCGCGCGCGGCCCAGCGCGCCCTCGAGGACGCGCGCGAGGCCGTCGCGGCCCACCTGGGGGCGAGGCCCGGCGAGGTGACCTTCACCGCCGGGGGCACCGAGTCGTGCCAGCTGGCCGTCGCCGGGCGGGCGCTGTGGGCGCGACGCACCCGGGGCCGCGCGCGCCTCGTCGTGTCGGCCGTCGAGCACCACGCGGTGCTCGACGCGGCCGACTGGGCCGCACGGGCGCTGGGCGGGGTGAGCGTCGAGCGCGCACCGGTCGACGCGGACGGGCGGGTCACGCCGGAGGGCTTCGCCCGGCTGCTCGACGGGGACACGGCCCTCGTCTCGGTCATGGCGGCCAACAACGAGACCGGCGTCCTCCAGCCGCTCGAGGCGGTGCGCGACGCCGCGGCCCGGGTGCCCGGGTGCGCCACCCACACCGACGCGGTGGCCGCCGCGCCGTGGCTGGACCTCGCGCGCGTCACCGCCGGGTACGACCTCGTGTCGGTGTGCGCCCACAAGATCGGCGGGCCGGTCAACGCCGGGGCCCTCGTCGCGCGCGACGGGGTCGGGATCGACGCCCTGGTGCCCGGGGGCGGCCAGGAGCGCGGCCGGCGCGGGGGCACGGTCGACGTGGCCGCGGCGGTGGGGCTGGCGGCCGCGCTCGAGGGCGTGGCGCGTGAGCGCGCCGAGGTGGCCGCGCGCGTCGGCGGCTACCGGGACCGGCTCGGGGCCGCGCTCGGGGCCCTGCCCGGGGTGCGCGTCACCGCGGCCGACGCCACCCGCCTGCCCGGCACGCTCCACCTCACGGTGGAGGGCGTGGCGAGCGACGAGCTCCTCTTCGTGCTCGATCGCTCCGGGGTCTGCGCGTCGGCCGCGGCCAGCTGTTCGAGCGGGGCCAGCGGGCCCAGTCACGTGCTCGCGGCCATGGGGCTCGACGCCACCCGCGCGCGCGGCTCCCTGCGCCTGTCGATGGGGGCCGAGACGACCGGCGAGGAGGTCGACGCGGTCACCGCGCTCGTCGCCGCCGCGATCGAGCGCCTGCGGGGTAGCGGAGCCCTGGCAGACTGAGCCCGTGCGCGTCCTGGTGGCCATGAGCGGGGGGGTGGACTCCTCGGTGGCGGCGGCCCACCTCGTCGAGGCGGGCCACGAGGTCGTCGGCGCGACGCTGAAGCTCTGGACCGGCCCGTCGGACTCGGGCTGCTGCTCGGTCGCCGACGCCGAGGACGCCCGGCGGGTCGCCCAGGTGCTCGGGATCGACCACCACGTCTTCAACTACGCCGAGGAGTTCGCCGAGCGGGTCGTGACCCCCTTCGTCGAGGACCACCGCCGGGGCCGTTCGCCCAACCCCTGTATCGAGTGCAACCGTCGGGTCAAGTTCGACCTCCTGGTGGAGCGGGCCCGCCGGCTGGGCTTCGACGCACTGGCGACCGGGCACCACGCGCGCGTGGCCCTCACGGGGGGCCGGGCGCGACTCGCGCGCGGGGTCGACGAGCGCAAGGACCAGAGCTACGTCCTCGCCTACCTCACCGCCGGCGACCTCGAGCGACTGGTGCTGCCGATCGGCCATCTCACCAAGGACGACGTGCGCGCCGAGGCGGCCCGACGAGGCCTGCGCACCTGGGACAAGCCCGACAGCCAGGACGTCTGCTTCATCCCGGCGTCGAGCGGGCGGGCGGCCTTCCTCGCCGAGCGCGTGGCGCTCACCCCGGCCGAGGTCGTCGACGCGCGCAGCGGCGAGGTGGTCGGCGAGGTGCCCGCGGCCGAGCTCGTGACCGTCGGCCAGCGTCGGGGAATCGCACCGGGGCGCGACGGAGAGCGTCGCTACGTGACCCGGGTCGACCTCGCGGCCCGACGGGTCGAGGTAGCCCCACTCGAGGCGGCGCTCGTGCACGAGGTCGCCCTCGAGGAAGGCTCGCTCGTGGTCTCGGGGGAGCCGGCGAGCGACGGACGCCGGGTGCGCGCCCAGTGCAGCGCCCACGGGCGGGCCGTCGCGGCCACGCTCGGTCGGCGGGGGGGCTGGCGGGTCGTCTTCGACGAGCCCGTGCGGCCGGTCGCCCCCGGCCAGAGCGTCGTCTGGTACAGCGAGGATCGACCCGAGCTCGTCGAGGGCGCGGGCGTCGCGGCCGCGTCGTGAGCGTCGCCGAGCGCGTCGCCGAGTTGCGCGCCGAGATCGCCCGCCACAACCGCGCCTACTACGTCGAGGACGCCCCCCTCATCCCCGACGCCGACTACGACGCGATGGTCCTCGAGCTGCGCGCGCTCGAGGCGGCCCACCCTGAGCTGCGCAGTCCCACCTCGGTCACCGAGACGGTGGGCGCCCCGGTCACGTCGACCCCCTTCGCCCCCGTGGTGCACGCCGAGCCGATGCTCAGCCTGGACAACGTCTTTTCGGTTGAGGATCTCGTGGCGTGGGGCGAGCGCACCGCGCGCGCCCTCGAGGCGGACCCGGGGGCGGTGCGCTTCGCGGTCGAGCCCAAGATCGACGGGTTGGCCCTGTCGATCGTCTACCTCGACGGCGAGCTCGCCCGGGCGGCCACCCGGGGCGACGGCCGGGTCGGCGAGGACGTGACGGCGAACGTGCGCACGATCGACAATGTGCCGAGAAGGATCGCCGACGCCCCCGGGCGGGTCGAGGTGCGGGGCGAGGTCTTCCTCGCCCCCGAGGACTTCCTCGCGATGAACGCGCGCCAGCGCGAGCGGGGCGAGCGCGAGTTCGCGAACCCGCGCAACGCCGCCGCCGGCAGCCTGCGCCAGAAGGACCCCTCGGTGACCGCCAGCCGGCCCCTCTCCTTTCTCGCCTACCAACTGGCGGGCGAGATCGAGGCGCGCTTCGCCGCCCACATGGACACCCTCACGTGCCTGGCCGAGTGGGGCTTCCTGGTGGCCCCCGAGACCCGCCGGGTGGAAGGCGTGGCGGCGATGGTGGAGCGCTCGGACTGGTTCGAGGGCCACCGCCACGACCTGCGCTACCAGATCGACGGGATCGTCATCAAGCTCGACGACCTGGCCGAGCGCGCCCGGCTGGGCTCGACGAGCCGTGCCCCGCGCTGGGCCATCGCGCGCAAGCTCCCCCCCGAGGAGCGCACGACGCGCCTGGTCGCGATCGAGGTCTCCATCGGGCGCACCGGTCGGGCGACGCCCTACGCGGTGCTCGAGCCGGTGGCCGTCGCCGGCTCGACGGTGGCGCTGGCCACCCTGCACAACGAGGACCAGGTCGCACTCAAAGACGTGCGCCCGGGCGACCTCGTGATCGTGCGCAAGGCCGGTGACGTGATCCCCGAGGTCGTGGGCCACGTCGCCGAGCCCGGCCGGCGCCGGGCTCGGGCCTGGCACTTCCCCACGCACTGCCCCGAGTGCGGGGCGCCGCTCGTGCGGCGAGAAGGCGAGAGCGACACCTACTGCGTGAACCGCAACTGCCCGGCGCAGCTCCTCCAGCAGATCGTCCACTTCTGTTCGCGCGCCGCCCTCGACATCGAGGGCTTCGGCGAGCAGCGGGTCGGCCAGTTGATCGAGGCCGGACTCGTGCACGACGTGGCCGACCTGTTCGGCCTCGACCCCGGGACGATCGCCTCGCTGGAGGGCTTCGGCGAGCTATCGGCCCACCAGCTGGTGGACGCGGCGCGCGCCGCCCGCGAGACGCCCCTCTCGCGGGTCCTCGTCGGTCTGGGCATCCGCCACGTCGGGCCGGTCGCGGCGCGCCTGCTCGCGCAGCGCTTCGGCGACGTCGACGCGCTCGCGGCGGCGCCGCTCGAGTCGCTCGAGTCGGTCGAGGGCGTGGGACCGGTTATCGCGGGCTCGGTCCACCTCTACTTCCGTGAGCCCGAGACCCTCGAGCGGCTCGCGCGGCTGAAGGCGGCCGGTCTCACCCTGCGCGAGGCCGCGGGCGAGGCGCGCGTGAGCGCGACCCTGGCCGGCCGGGCCGTCGTGGTGACCGGCACGATCGAGGGTTACAGCCGCGAGGCGGCCGAGGCCGCGATCCGGGCCCGCGGGGGCACCGCCCCGGGCTCGGTGTCGACGAAGACCTACTGCGTGGTCGTCGGGGACGCCCCCGGCGCGGCCAAGGTCCGCCGGGCCGAGGAGCTCGGGGTGCCCCGGATCGACGCCGGCCAGTTCGAGTCCCTGCTCGAGACCGGTTCCTGGACCGCGACGCTCGCCTGAGCCCTCAGTAGGGTGGGGCCGATGGCGCAGTTCCCCAACGGACACGTGGTCGCCGGCCGCTACCGCGTGGCCGAGCTGCTCGGGGTGGGCGAGGTCGCCGAGGCCTACCGCGCCGAGGACCTCTCCCTGCACCGCACCGTCGTGGTGAAGGCCCTCGCACCCGGTCTCGCCGGCCACGAGGCCGTGCGCCGGGAGTTCCGCAACCGCATCGTGCGGGCCTCGACCCTGAGCCACCCCCACCTGCCCCGGGTCTACGACGGGGGCCAGGAGCACGGGGCGATCTTCGTGGTCAGCGAGTACCTCTCGGGCGGCTCGCTCGAGGACCGGCTGGCCCGTGGGGTGCGCCTCTCGATCGAAGACGGCGCTCGTCTGGGTCGCGACGTCGCCGGGGCCCTCGCGTACCTGGCCGAGCACGGCTTCGTGCTGGGCGACCTGTCGCCGGGCTCGCTCGTCTTTGACGGTGAGGACCGCGTGCGGGTCGGCGACGTCACCCTGGCGGGGCTGGCTGACCCCTACCGGGAGCGCCTGGGGACCGAGACGGCCCGCTACCTCGCACCCGAGCAGGTGCTCGGCGAGGCGCCCGACGACAAGAGCGACGTGTACGCCCTGGCGCTCGTGCTGTTCGAGGCGGTGACCGGCGAGCCGGCCTTCCCGGGCGTGGCGGCCGACGCCGTGGCCCAGGCTCGCCTCACCCAGCCCCTCCCCGTGCGCGTCGAACTCGGCACCCTCGACATGATCCTGGCCCAGGCCACGGTGCCCGACCCCCTGCTGCGCCTCGACGCCGGACACTTCGCCCAGCGCCTCGGGGCCGTCGCCGGCGACGCCGCGCCCGCCGCCGTGCCGCGGGCCGCGGCGCGCCTGCCCCTGCTCGCCCAGGTCGAGCCGAGCGCCCCGCGGCGCTCGATCGGCTTCAACGCCCCCTCGGCGAGCGAGGTGGCCTCCACGCCGGTGACGGGCGGACCGACGCTCCGGCCGCGACAGGACCTCGGCCCGGCGAGGAGCGCCGGCAGGGTGGTGAGCGGGCGCACCCCCCACTTCGGCCAGGGCTTCGAGCCGCCGCGCCCGCCGTCGCGCCCGATCCGCTGGGGCCTCGTCGCCGCGGCGATCCTGCTCGTGGTCGTGGCCGTGGGCGCCGGGGTGGCGTGGAAGGCCGGGCTCTTCGCCCGCTCCTACGGCGTGCCGAATCTGGTGGGCGCCTCGCTCGCCGCCGCGGCGGCCCGGACGGCCCCCCTGCACTTCAGCGTCGAGGTGACCGGGCGGACCCACTCGGCGACCGTCGCGAGTGGCCACGTCGTCTCCCAGACGCCCACGTCGGGTACGACGATGAAGTCGGGCTCGGCGATCGCGGTGGTGCTCTCGGAGGGCGCGGCCCTCGTCTCGGTCCCGCGCCACGTCGTCGGGCGGGGCTGCGCGGGGGCGACCAACGAACTCGCCAGCCTCCACCTGCACGCCCGCTGCCCGGCCGGCGCGGCGCTCTACTCGTCGAGCGTGCCGGCGGGCGACGTCGTCGCGGTCATCTACCGCGGTACGCGCAACCCCCTCGCGGTGCCCGCCGGGGCCGCGGTCGTCCTCGCCCTCTCGAAGGGACCCAACCCGGCCAGCACCACCACGGCGACGAGCGCGCCGACGACCACGACGAGCGTGGCGCGAGAGCGGGCCGTGCCCAACGTCGTCGGTGACGACTACGCCCAGACCTACGCCGCCTTCAAGCGGGCGGGGCTCTACTTCACCACCTCGGGCCACCTGGCTGGCACCACGAAATGGACCCAGGTCGTCAGCGAGACGCCCACCGCCGGCACCCTGGTGCCCGACAAGTCGACCGTCTCGCTCGTCGTGAAGTGAGCCGTTGCGACCTCTGCGAGGCGGCGGTGGTGACCCGTCGCTACTACGAGGACGAGCGGTGCTGGATCGCCGACTGCGAGATCTGCCTCGTGCCGATGGTCGTGTGGCGCGAGCACGACCCCGAGCCGCCCGAGGACGTCCGCGGGGCCCTGCACGAGGCCCTGGCCCGGGTGGCCGAGGCCGAGTTCAAGGGAGGGGCGTGGCGTATCGACGACCACATGCGCAACATCCCCGACCACTACCACGCCCACGCCCGACCGCCCTCGTTCTGGCGTCGCTAGCCGGCCTCGGTACACTCGGCTCTGAGCCAAGGAGGACGGATGGGAGCGCTCGAGGGACGCGTCGCGGTGATCACCGGAGCCGGTCGGGGTATCGGGCGCGAGCACGCCCTGCTCTTCGCCGCCGAGGGCGCGAAGGTCGTCGTGAACGACCTCGGCGCGGGCCTCGACGGCTCGGGGGGTGCCCCGAGCGCCGCCGAGGAGGTCGCCGCCGAGATCCGCGCGATGGGTGCCGAGGCGATCGCCAACCACGACGACGTCGCCACCTGGAGCGGGGGCGAGTCCCTGGTCGCCGCCGCGATCGAGGCCTTCGGCGACCTCCACGTGCTCGTGAACAACGCCGGCATCCTGCGCGACCGGGTCCTCGTGAACCTCTCGGAGGAGGACTGGGACTCGGTGGTGCGGGTCCACCTGAAGGGCCACTTCGTTCCGCTGCGCTTCGCGGCCGCCTACTGGCGTGAGCGGGCCAAGGCCGGCCACGAGGTCGCGGCCGCGGTGGTGAACACCTCGTCCACCTCGGGCCTCCTGGGCAACGTCGGCCAGTCTAACTACGGTGCGGCCAAGGCCGGGATCGCCGCGCTCACGGTGATCGCCGCCGAGGAGCTCGGACGCTACGGCGTGCGGGTCAACGCCATCGCCCCGGCCGCGCGCACCCGGATGACCGAGTCGACCCCGGGACTGTCGGACTACGTGGTGAAGCCCGCCGACCCGGCCGCCTTCGACGTCTGGGACCCGGCCAACGTCTCGCCGCTGGTGGCGGCGCTGTCGACGCGCGCGTGTCCGATCACCGGTCACGTCTACTTCGTCCAGGGCGGCACGGTCCGGCTCTTCCAGAACTGGACGATGACCGAGACCCTGGAGAAGGGGGACCGATGGGGGGTGGCCGAACTGGCCGCACGGCTGGGCGAACTCGGCTAGCCCGCACGCGCCGGGCGCGCCGCGACGACCCCGACGCCCTCCTCGACCCGACCGAGGACCCCGGTGCCGCGGCCCTCGGCGCCCTGGGCACCGAGGCCGGGAGCGACCTCAACTGGTGGGCCCTGGTGCACCGGCGGGTCCAGGCGCGCGCCGGGGCCTCCACGCGGCACGCCTGGTGGGTCCTGTGGGCCCTGCTCGCGGGGCTCTTCGCCCTCAACTTCACCTTCACCGTCTTCATCGTCGCCCTGCCCACGGTGGCCCACCAGCTGCGCACCTCGGTCGGGACGCTCACCTGGACGATGGTCGGGCCCCTCCTCGCCTACGGCCTCGCCGCCCCGCTGCTCGGCAAGGTGGGCGACGTCGTCGGACACCGGCGCCTCTACCTCCTCGGGCTCGCGGGGGCGCTGGTCGCGGCCGCCCTCACCGCGCTCAGCCACGACGTCGCGACGCTGATCGCCGCCCGCACCCTCGACGGGGTCCAGGGCGCCGCCACCGGCACCGCCTCGGGGGCGCTCGTGAACGCCGCGTTCTCGCGCGAGGAGCGGGTCAAGGCGCTCGGCTGGTGGAGCCTCGTCGGGGCGGGCGGACCGGTGATCGGGGTGTCGCTCGGCTCGCCGATCATCCAGGCCTTCGGGTGGCGCACGCTCTTCTGGTTCCAGCTCGCGCTCATCGCCGTCGCCCTCGTCGTGGTGTCGCTCTTGTTGCCGGCCCCGGCGCTCGGCGCCGACGCGGAGGCGGCGCGCAAGGTGGCGGCGCGCGCCGAGCTGCGCGCCCTCGACTGGGTGGGCTCGCTCGCCCTGTCGCTCGCGGTGACCCTGGCGATGCTGGGCCTGTCGCTCGGCCCCACGGTCGGGTGGCGCGACCCGCTCACCCTGGGCGCCTTCGTCGCGGGCGCGATCGGCCTCGCCGTGTACGTGGTGCGCCTGCGCACGGCGGCCCATCCGCTCATCCCGGCCCACTACTTCACGCGCCGCAACTTCGTCGGGCCCCTGGTGCTGCGCGCCGCGGCCAACTTCGCCTACTTCGGCGGCTTCTTCCTCTTCCCGCTCCTGATGGAAGAGGCCTACCGCTACAGCGTGGCCGGGGCGGGGGGGCTCGCGATCGCCCGACCGCTGGTCTTCGCGCTGAGCTCGCCCGTCGCCGGCTACGCGGCCTACCGGATCGGCGAGCGCACGAGCGCGGTCGTCGGAGCGACGTCGCTCGTCGCCTCGATGGCGCTCTTCGCGACACTGGGCGCGACCACCAGCCCCTGGGTCATCGGGCTCGCCCTGGCGCTGTCGGGGCTCGCGATGGGCGTCGCGATGCCCGCGTCCAGCTCGGTCATGGCGAGCGAGGTCGAGGTCCACGAGTTCGGGGTGATGTCGGCCGCCCAGCTGCTGGCCATGCAGGTCGGTGAGGTCGCGGGGATCGAGGTGCTCGCGACGCTCCAGCAGGGCCTCGTGCGCGCCCACCACCTCGGCTCCCACGGGGGGACCGCGGCGTGGCTCGGGACCTTCCACCTCCCCTTCCTCGTCGGCGGCGCCGTCGCCCTCGTCGGGCTCGGCGCGGCGATCGCGGTGCGCAGCGTCGAGCGCCACCCCCTCGGGTGGTCGGGGGCCCAGCCGATAGTGTGAGGGCGATGTCGGCCGAGGTCCTCCCTGGTTGCGAGCCCTTCTCCCACGCCGGCTCGGCGCACGGCGTGCTCGTGCTGCACGGCTTCACGGGGAACCCGACCTCGATGCGACCCCTCGCCGAGGCGGCGGCCGCGGCCGGCTACAGCGTCGAGCTGCCCCGCCTGCCCGGTCACGGCACGGCCGTCGAGGACATGGTGGCGACCCGTTTCGAGGACTGGCTCGGCGAGGCCGACGCGGCCTACGGGCGCCTCGCCGCCCGGGGCGGGCGCGTCGCGGTGGTCGGGCTGTCCATGGGGGGCACCCTCGCGGTGCGCCTGGCCGAGACCCGCGCCGTCGCCGGGGCCGCCCTGATCAACCCGCTCGTGAAGACCTCGCCCGAGACTCTCGAGGGGATCGCCCAGCTCCTCGAGGCCGGCCTGGTGAGCGTCGAGGCGATCGGTTCGGACATCAAGCGCGAGGGGACCCGCGAGCTCAGCTACGACGCGACCCCCCTCGCCAGCGCCCAGAGCCTCTTCGGCGCCCTCGCCGACGTGGAGGCCGACCTCGCGCGCGTGACCTGTCCGGTGCTGCTGCTCTCGAGCCGGGAGGACCACGTCGTCCCGCCCGAGAACGGGGACCTCCTCGCCGCGCGGGTCACCGGTCCGCTCGAGCGGGTCTGGCTCGAGAACTCCTTCCACGTGGCGACCCTCGACAACGACCGCGACCTCGTCGAGGCGGCGGTCACGGCCTTCCTCGCCCGGGTGCTCGCCTGATGGCGGGGCTCTCGCGCGAGGACGTGGCCAAGGTCGCCCGACTCGCGCGCATCGCCCTCGACGACGTCGAGCTCGATCGCTTCACCGACCAGCTGGCCCAGGTGCTCGAGCACGCCCGCGACCTCGAGGCGCTCGACCTCGCGGGCGTGGCCCCGACGGCCCACCCCCACGGGCTCGTCAACGTCGTGCGCGACGACGTGGTGCGCGCGAGTCTCGAACGCACCGAGGTGCTCGCCCAGGCCCCCGACGTCGCCGAGGACCGCTTCAGCGTGCCGCGGATCATCGGCGAGGCGCCGTGAACGCGCTCGAGGTCGCCGCGTCGGTGCGCGCCGGCGAGACCAGCGCGCTCGAGGTCGTGGCCGAGAGCCTCGAGCGGGTGGCCGCGCGCAACGAGGAGCTCAACGTCTTCGTCCACCTCGACGCCGAGGGGGCGCTCGCCGCGGCCCGGCGTGTCGACGAGCGCGTCGCGGCCGGTGAGACGCCGGCCCTGGCCGGCGTGCCGGTAGCGCTCAAGGACAACCTCTGCGTGCGCGGTCAGCCCACGACGGCCGGCTCGCGCATCCTCGCGGGCTGGCGTCCCCCCTACGACGCGACGGTGGTCGAGCGACTCGCCGCCGCCGGCGCCGTCGCGCTGGGCAAGGCCAACATGGACGAGTTCGCGATGGGCTCGTCGACCGAGACCTCGGCCTACGGCCCGACGCGCAACCCCCTCGACCCCACCCGGGTGCCCGGGGGCTCGTCGGGCGGCTCGGCGGCGGCCGTGGCGGCCGGGATGGTGCCGGTGGCGCTCGGCTCGGACACCGGCGGCTCGATCCGCCAGCCGGCCGCGCTGTGCGGCCTGGTCGGGGTGAAGCCGACCTACGGGCTCGTCTCGCGCTACGGGTTGATCGCCTTCGCGAGCTCGCTCGACCAGATCGGCCCCTTCGCCGCCACCGTGGCCGAGGCGGCGCTCGTCCTCGAGGTGATCGCCGGCCACGACCCCCTCGACACGACCTCGCTGCCCGAGCCGGCGCCGGCGCTCGTGGGCCACCTCGACGACGGGGTGGCCGGACGGCGGGTGGGGCTCTGTCGCGAGCTCGTCGAGGGCGCCGACCCCGAGGTCGTGGCGGCGGTGCAGCGGGCGGCCGAGGCCCTCGCGCGCGCCGGAGCCTCGGTCGAGGAGGTCTCGATCCCCGAGCTGCGCCTGGGTCTCTCGGCCTACTACCTGATCGCCCCGGCCGAGGCCTCGAGCAACCTCGCGCGCTACGACGGGGTGCGCTACGGGCTGCGCGTCGACGGGCCCGACGTCGAAGCGATGAACGTCGCCACGCGCACCGTGGGCTTCGGCGACGAGGTGAAGCGCCGGATCATGCTCGGCACCTACGCGCTCTCGGCCGGCTACTACGACGCCTACTACGGCCAGGCGCTCAAGGTGCGCACCCGGATGATCGAGGCCTTCGCGCGCGCCTACGCGCGCGTCGACACCCTGCTCGGGGCGACCGCGCCCTCGGTCGCCTTCGCCCTCGGCGCGAAGACCCAGGACCCCCTCGCGATGTACCTCTCGGACGTCTTCACCATCCCGACCAACCTGGCCGGCGAGGCCGCGCTGAGCGTCCCCTTCGGCACCGGTGAGGGCGGCCTGCCGATCGGGGTCCAGCTGCTCGGCCCGGCCCGCAGCGAGGCCCGTCTCTTCGCCGCGGCCCGGGTGCTCGAGGCGGAGGTGGGGCGATGAGCCTGCCCGAAGGCTGGGAGGTGGTCGTGGGCCTCGAGGTCCACACCGAGCTGCGCACCGCCACCAAGCTCTTCTGCGGCTGCGCCAACGCCTTCGGGGCCGAGCCCAACACCCAGACCTGCCCGGTCTGCCTGGGGCTGCCGGGCTCCCTGCCGGTGCTGAACCGTCGGGCCGTCGAGCTCGCCATGGCGATCGGACTGGCGTTGCACGCGACCGTCTCGTCCTCGACGTTCCACCGCAAGAACTACTTCTACCCCGACATGCCCAAGGACTTCCAGATCAGCCAGTACGACCGGCCGATCAACGCCGGGGGCTACCTCGACCTGCCCGACGGCTCGCGGGTGGGCATCGAGCGGGCCCACCTCGAAGAGGACACCGGCAAGTCGACTCACCTCGGCGGCGGCGGGCGCATCCACGGCGCCGAGCGCTCCCTCGTCGACTACAACCGCTCCGGCGTGCCGCTCGTGGAGATCGTCTCGGCGCCCGACATCCGTTCGGCGGCCCAGGCCCGTGCCTACGCCGCCGAGCTGCGCGGAATCCTCATCGCCACCGGCGCCTCCGACGGGCGCATGGAGGAGGGCTCGATGCGCGTCGACGCCAACGTCTCGGTCCACCGGGTCGGCGAGCCCTTCGGCACGCGCTGCGAGATGAAGAACCTCAACTCGCTGCGCAGCCTGCAGCGGGCGATCGACTACGAGGCCGAACGCCAGTACGCGCTCGTCGCCTCGGGTGGGGTCGTGCGCCAAGAGACCCGCCACTGGGACGAGGACCGCGGGGTCACCTCGACGATGCGCTCCAAGGAGGAGGCCGACGACTACCGCTACTTCCAAGAGCCCGACCTGGTCGAGCTCGTCCCCGAGCCGGCCTGGGTCGAGGCGGTGCGCGCCGGGCTCGGGCCGATGCCGGCCGCGCGGCGGGCCCACCTCGCCGCGCTGCTCGACGAGCCCACCCCCGCCCAGCTCGACGCCGTGGGGACGGTCGTCGACCTCGGGGTCGACGACTTCGTCGAGGCCGCCGTCGCCCAGGGCGTCGAGGCCGACCGGGCGATCGCCCGGGCCGCCAACGAGCTCGCCGGGGAGGCCCGGGAGCGTCCCGGGCTCACGCCCGGGGCCTTCGCCGCGACCCTGCGACTCGAGCAGGCGGGGGAGCTCTCGGCGACGCAGGCCAAGGCGGTCCTCGCGACCCTCGCCCTGGCCGGCGGGGACCCGGTCGGCGTCGCACGCGAGCTCGGCTTCGAGCGCATGGCGGCGGGTGAGCTGGAGGGGCTCATCGACGGGCTGATCGGCGAGCACCCCGACGAGTGGGGCCGGTTCTGCGAGGGTGACGACAAGCTGGCCCAGTTCTTCACCGGCCGGGTGATGCGCGCCACCCGCGGCCAGGCCGACGGCAAGGTCGTGCTCGACCTCCTGCGCGCCCGGCGCGGCTAGCCGCCCGCACCCGGCGCGGGGGACGGCGTCGGGGGTTCTCTAGTATCGGGCGATGGATCGCCACCCCACGCCGCGCAGCACCGCCGTCACGCTCGGACCGGAGAGGGCGCCCGCGCGCGCGATGCTGCGCGCCATGGGCCTCACCGACGACGACATGTCCCGGGCCCAGATCGGCGTCGCCTCGAGCTGGAACGAGGTCACCCCGTGCAACCTGCCGCTCGACCGGCTGGCCGACCGGGTGAAGGTGGCCGTGCGCGAGGGCGGGGCGGTACCCTTCGAGTTCGTCACCATCGCGGTCTCCGACGGGATCTCGATGGGCCACGAGGGGATGCACGCCTCACTCGTCTCACGTGAGGTGATCGCCGACTCGGTCGAGACGGTGATGCACGCCGAGCGCTTCGACGCGATGGTCACCCTGGCCGGGTGCGACAAGAGCCTGCCCGGCATGCTGATGGCGGCGGCGCGCCTCGACGTGCCGGCCGTCTTCCTCTACGGCGGCACCATCCTGCCCGGCCACCTCGGCGAGCGGGCCCTTGACATCACCTCGGTCTTCGAGGCGGTGGGGGCCCACGCCGTCGGCCAGATGAGCGACGAGGAGCTGCGCGCGATCGAGTGCGCCGCCTGTCCCGGCGAGGGGAGCTGCGCGGGGATGTTCACGGCCAACACCATGGCGAGCGTCGGCGAGGCGCTGGGGATGTCGCTGCTCGGAAGCGCCTCGGTGCCCTCGGTCGACCCGCGACGCGACGCCTACGCCGCCGCCTCGGGTCGGGCCGTCCTCACCCTGCTCGACGGCGGGATCACGGCCCGGCGGATCCTGAGCCGTGAGGCCTTCGAGAACGCCATCGCCGTGGTGATGGCCCTCGGCGGCTCGACCAACGCCGTCTTGCACCTGCTCGCCATCGCCCACGAGGCCCGGGTCGACCTCGCCCTCGACGACTTCAACACGATCGCGGCTCGCGTGCCCCACATCGCCGACACCAAGCCCCACGGCCGCTACCACATGAGCGACCTCGACGAGATCGGCGGGGTGCCGGTCGTGCTCGCGCACCTGCTCGAGCGCGGCCTGCTCCACGGCGAGGCGATGACCGTCGCCGGTACGACGATGGCCGAGGCGCTTGACGCCTACCACGCCGCGCGCCCCGACGGGCGGGTGGTCCACGACCTCGACCACCCGATCCACCTCCAGGGCGGCATCGTCGTGCTCTCGGGCTCGCTCGCGCCCAAGGGGGCGGTCGTGAAGGTCGCCGGCATCGACCAGCTGCGCTTTAGTGGGCGGGCGCGGGTCTTCGACGGCGAGGTGGCGGCCATGGAGGCGATCCTCGCCGGCTCGATCGAGCCGGGCACGGTCCTGGTGATCCGCTACGAGGGGCCCAAGGGCGGGCCCGGCATGCGCGAGATGCTGGCCGTCACCGGGGCGCTCAAGGGCGCGGGCCGCGGCGGCGACTGCGCCCTGGTGACCGACGGTCGCTTCAGCGGGGGCACCCACGGCTTCTGCGTGGGTCACGTCGCGCCCGAGGCGGTGGAGCGCGGCCCGATCGCCCTCGTCGAAGACGGCGACCGGATCGTGATCGACGTCGAGCGCCTCGCGATCGACCTCGAGGTGGAGCCGAACGAGCTCGCCGCGCGCGCCGCGCGCGTCGTCGCCCCCGCCCCTCGCTACACCACGGGCGTGCTCGAGAAGTTCGCGCGTCTGGCCCAGGGGGCCGAGCGCGGGGCGGTGACCAGCCGCTAGGGGTTGTGCCGGTGCGCACGAGCCCCTAGACTCGGCCTCGTGACGAGCCGCCGACTGTCCGTGGTAGTAGGAGACCGGCGCCTCTAGTCACGTCCCGACGTCGTACCAGAGGCCTCCCGTAGCGGGAGGCCTTTTTTCTTATCCCGACCACCGAAGGAGCCCCGTGGAGATCACCGGAGCCCAAGCCCTCATCAAGAGCCTCGAGCGCGAGGGCGTGGAGGTCGTCTTCGGCCTGCCCGGTGGGGCGATCCTGCCGGTCTACGACCCCATCCTCGACTCGCCGATCCGCCACATCCTCGTGCGCCACGAACAGGGCGCCGGCCACATGGCCGAGGGCTACGCGCTCGCGACCGGTCGACCGGGCGTCGCCATGGTCACGAGCGGACCCGGCGCCACCAACATCGTCACCCCCATCGCCAACGCCCACATGGACTCGACCCCCCTCGTCGTGGTGACCGGCCAGGTGGCGCGCGCGGCCATCGGCACCGACGCCTTCCAAGAGTGCGACATCACCGGGATAACGATGGGGATCACCAAGCACAACTTCCTCGTGAGCTCGCCCCACGAGATCCCCCGGGCGGTGGCGGCGGCGTTCCACATCGCCACGACCGGCCGGCCCGGGCCGGTACTCGTCGACCTGCCCAAGGACGTCGCCCAGTCGAGAATGGAGTGGTGGTACCCCGAGGGCCTCGAGGAGCTCGACCTGCCGGGCTACCGGCCCCTCGTCGGGCTGGACGAGGCCGAGCTCGAGCGGGCCGCCGCCCTGCTCGCGACCTCGGAGCGACCGGTGCTCTACGTCGGCGGCGGCGTTCTGAAGGCCCGGGCCCACGAGCAGCTGCGCGCCTTCGCCGAGCGCACGCGCATCCCGGTCGTCACGACCCTGATGGCCCGGGGCGCCTTCCCCGACAGCCACGAACTGGCCCTCGGCATGCCGGGCATGCACGGCACCTACGCCGCGGTGACGGCCCTGCAGCGTGCCGACCTCCTGCTCGCGGTGGGGACGCGCTTCGACGACCGGGTGACCGGGCGGGTCTCGGCCTTCGCGCCGGGTGCGAAGGTCATCCACGTCGACATCGACGCCGCCGAGATCAACAAGATCCGACGCGTCGAGGTGGCGCTGCGCGCCGACGCGGCCGGCGCCCTCGGCGCGCTCGAGGAGATGGGTGCCGCGCCCGCGAACCTCGACGTCTGGTGGAAGGAGATCCGGACCTGGCAGGAGAGCTACCCGCTCACCTACGACCCGCCGGTCGAGGCCGGTCCGCTGCGCCCTCAGCACGTCATCGAGTCGATCCACGCGGCCTCGCCCGAGGGCACCGTGGTCGCCGCGGGCGTGGGCCAGCACCAGATGTGGGCCAGCCAGTTCTGGCGCTTCGAGGAGCCGGGCACCTGGATCAACTCCGGGGGTGCGGGCACCATGGGCTTCGGCGTGCCGGCCGCGATCGGGGCCAAGGTCGGGCGTCCCGAGCGCACCGTCTGGTGCATCGACGGCGACGGCTGCTTCCAGATGACGGCCCAGGAGCTCACCACCGCGCGCGCCGAGGGCATCCCGATCAAGGTGGCCATCCTCAACAACGCCTACCTGGGCATGGTCCGCCAGTGGCAGGAGATGTTCTACGAGGAGCGCTACAGCGAGGTCTACCTCGACGCCGACCTGCCCGACTACGTGAAGTGGGCCGAGGCGATGGGCTGCGTGGGCCTGCGGGCGCGTACGCCCGCCGAGATGCGCGTCGCCATCGAGGAGGCCAACGCCATCAACGACGTGCCGGTCGTGGTGGACTTCCGAACCGACACCTCCGAGAAGGTCTTCCCGATGGTGGCCGCCGGGGCGAGCAACGACGACATCATGGTCCACCCGTCTCAGAGGGGGCGCGCGTGAGCCCCGAGCCGTTCCTCGGTGACGTCGAGCACTCGCCGGTCCGCCACCACATCCTCTCGGTGCTCGTCGAGAACAAGGCCGGTGTGCTCGCGCGCGTCGCCGGGCTCTTCGCCCGCCGGGGGTTCAACATCTACTCCCTGGCGGTCGCCCCGGCCGAGTCTCACGAGCGATTCAGCCGGATAACCATCGTCGTCGACGCCGAGACGGCCCCGCTCGAGCAGGTCTTCGGCCAGCTCCACAAGCTCGTCAACGTGGTCGATATCAGCGACATCGCGCCCGACGACGCCGTCGAGCGCGAGCTGCTGCTCGCCACGATCGCGACCGACGTCGACAACCGGACCTCGCTGCTCGACGTGATCGGTGCGGCCAACGCCTCGATCATCGACGTCGACGCCCACCACGTGACGGTGATGCTCGCGGCCACCCCGGAGGGCTGTGACGCCCTCGAGCGGGCCCTCGAGGCCCACCCCGGGGTCGAGCTCCACCGGACTGGCCGGGTGGCCGTCCCTAGACTGGGGGTTCCCACCCACGAGCCCGCGAGGAGCCGATGACCACCCTGTACTACGAGAAGGACGCCCAGCCCGACCTCCTGAGGGCGAAGTCGATCGCCGTGCTGGGCTACGGCTCCCAGGGCCACGCCCACGCGCTCAACCTCCACGACAGCGGCTTCGACGTTCGGGTGGGGCTGCGCGCAGACTCGTCGTCGGTCCACAAGGCTGAGGAGGCCGGGCTGCGCGTGCGCACGATCGCCGAGGCCGCGGCCGAGGCCGACGTGATCATGGTGCTCGTGCCCGACACCGAGCAGGCGCGGATCTACGCCGAGGAGATCGCTCCGAACCTCGCCGACGGCAAACTCCTGCTCTTCGCCCACGGCTTCAACATCCGCTTCAATCAGATCGATCCCCCCGCGGGCGTCGACGTGGCGATGATCGCCCCCAAGGGCCCGGGCCACCTGGTGCGGCGCACCTACGTCGAGGGCGCCGGCGTGCCGGCGCTGATCGCCGTGCACCAGGACGCCACCGGCCAGGCCCACGCACTGGCGCTGGCCTACGCCTGGGGCATCGGGGCGACCCGGGCCGGGGTGCTCGAGACGACCTTCGCCGAGGAGACCGAGACCGACCTCTTCGGTGAGCAGGTGGTGCTCTGCGGCGGGGTGACGGCCCTGGTGCGCGCGGGCTACGAGACCCTGGTCGAGGCGGGCTACCAGCCCGAGAGCGCCTACTTCGAGTGCCTGCACGAGCTCAAGCTGATCGTCGACCTGATGTACGAGGAGGGGATCACCGGCATGCGGTTCTCGGTGTCGGACACCGCCGAGTACGGGGACCTCACGCGGGGCCCGCGGGTCATCACCGACCAGGTCAAGGCCGAGATGCGTCAGATCCTCACCGAGATCCAAGACGGCACCTTCGCCGCCGAGTGGATCGAGGAGAACGCGGTGGGACGACCCCGGTACCGCGAGCTGCGCGAGGCCGGCAAGCGCCACCCGATCGAGACGATCGGCAAGGAGCTGCGCGCGATGATGCCCTTCGTCGCCTCGGGTCGTCAGCGCGTGGCCGACGTCTCGGGCGGCGACACCGACTGAGGTGACCCGACCGGTCATCGTCGGTTCCGAGCGCAGCGAGGTCGGCCTCGGGGCCGCGGCCGCGATGCTGGCGGCCGGCGCCGGTGCCCTCGACGCGGTCGAGGAGGCGCTGCGGCGCTGCGAGGACAACCTCGAGGACCACTACGTCGGTACGGGCGGGCTGCACAACGCCCGCGGCGAAGTCGAGCTCGACGCGGCGCTCATGGTCGGCTCGACCCGAGCCGTGGGGGCCGTCGCGGCGCTGCGCGGCTACCCCCACCCGATCTCGGTAGCGCGGCGGGTCCTCGAGGCGCTGCCCCAGCACTGCCTCGTGGTGGGCGAGGGGGCCGCCCTCTTCGCCGACGAGCAGGGCTTCGAGCCCGCCGAGCTGCTCACCGAGGCGGCCCGGCGGCTCTTCGTCGCGGCCCTCGCCCCCTCGCCCGCGTCGGTCGAGGGCGAGGACACCGCCGCGCTCGAGGGCGACGCCCTCTACCGGGCCCGGGCGATGGACCTCGTGGCCCGGTTCCGACCCCACGACGGCCCGTGGGGCACGATCAACGTGCTCGCCCTCGACGAGAGCGGCGAGCTGGTCTCGGGGGTCTCGACGAGCGGCTACCCGTGGAAGTACCCGGGTCGCGTCGGCGACTCCGCGGTCCCGGGTGCCGGCTTCTACTGCGACGCGCGCGTCGGAGCGGCCGCCTGCACCGGACGCGGCGAGCTCGCCCTGCGCCTCGGGGGAGCGCGCCTCGTCGTGGAGCGCCTCGCCCGGGGCGAGGCGCCCGAGGCGGCCTGCCGGGCGATGCTCGAGGAGGCGGCCCGCCTGGCCGACGACTTCCGCGCCGAGCTGCGCGTCCTCTGTCTCACCCCCGACGGCCGCCACGGGGGCGCCGCCGGCCAGCCCGGCTCCACCTACAACGTCGTCGAGGGTGACGGGGAGCTCACCGTCGTGGCGCGGGCGCTCGTCTAGAGGTTGCCGACCACCCAGTTGATGCTGGCGCACAGGGCCGCGACGTCCTCGGGGTCGATCGCGGGGAACATCGCGACGCGCAGCTGATTGCGACCGAGCTTACGGTAGGGCTCGGTGTCGAGGACGCCGTTTCGGCGCAGGACCTTGGCGACCGTCGCGGCGTCGACCTCGTCCACGAAGTCGACCGTCGCCACGACGCTCGAGCGCTGGGCCGGGTCGGCGACGAAGGGCCGGGCGAAGGCCGAGGCCTCCGCCCAGGAGTAGAGGATCTCGGCCGAGCGGCTCGAGCGGCCGGCCGCGAAGGCGAGCCCGCCGTTCTCGTTCATCCAGGTCACCTGGCTGGCCAGCAGGTGGATCGTGGCCAGGGCCGGGGTGTTGTAGGTCTGGTTGAGCCGGGAGTTGTCCAGGGCCACCTTGAGGTCGAAGAAGGCCGGCGTCCAGCGGCCCGAGCCGGCGAGGGCCTCGATGCGCGCCACGGCCGCCGGCGAGCACAGGGCCAGCCATAGCCCGCCGTCGGCGGCGAAGGCCTTCTGGGGGGCGAAGTAGTAGCAGTCGAACTCGGTTGGGTCGACCATCACCCCGCCCGCGGCCGAGGTCGCGTCGACCGCGACGAGGCCGTCCGCGCCGGCCGGCCGACGGATCTCCATCATCACCCCGGTCGAGGTCTCGTTGTGGGTCAGTGCGTACAGGTCGACCCCGTCCTCGGTGACGGCCCGAGGGTGGGTCCCCGCCTCGCTCGCGATCACCGAGGGCGCCTCGAGGTGGGGCGCCGCCGCGGCGGCCGCGGCGAACTTCGAGGAGAACTCGCCGAAGGAGAGGTGCTGGCTCTTGCGCTCGATGAGCTGGAACGTCGCCGCGTCCCAGAAGCACGTCGTGCCCCCGTTGCCGAGCAGCACCTCGTAGCCCTCGGGCAGGTCGAAGAGCGCCGCCAGTCCCTCGCGCACCTCGGCGACCTTGGCGCGCACCGTGCTCTGGCGGTGCGAGGTGCCGAGGAAGGTCGCCGCGTCGTGGGCCAGCGCCTCGACCTGGGCGGCGCGGACCTTGGAGGGACCCGACCCGAAGCGGCCGTCACGCGGCAGGAGGTCGGTCGGGATAACGAGGGCGTCGGGGGAACTCATAGACTCATTCTTATCGGCACGACGTGGGAGCAGCGCAGTGGCCAGAGTGAGTGACCTCCTCGCGGGACTCGCGCCGAGCGCGACGCTGGCGGTCGACGCCAAGGCCAAGGCCCTCAGGGCGGCCGGCGAGCCGGTCATCGGCTACGGCGCGGGCGAGCCCGACTTCGCGACGCCCGTGGCCATCGTCGAGGCGGCCGCGCGGGCCTGCGCGGACCCGGCCATGCACAAGTACACGCCGACGGCCGGCCTACCGGCGCTGCGCGAGGCGATCGTCGACAAGACCCGGCGCGACAGCGGCTACGAGGTCGCCAGCTCCCAGGTGCTGGTGACCAACGGGGGCAAGCACGCGGTGGCCACGACCTTCATGAGCCTGCTCAACCCCGGCGACGAGGTCCTCATCCCCGCGCCGTACTGGACGACCTACCCCGAGGCCGTCTACCTCACCGGGGCCGTGCCGGTGCCGGTGATGACCGACGAGGCGCGCGGCTACCGCGTCAGCGTCGAGGACCTCGAGCGCCACCGCACGCCACGCACCAAACTCCTCGTCTTCGTCTCGCCCTCGAACCCGACCGGCGCCGTGGTGGCCCCTGAGGACGTGGCGGCCATCGGCCGCTGGGCGGCCGAGCACGACGTCTGGGTGATGTGCGACGAGATCTACGAGCACCTCGTCTACGGCGACGCTCATCACGTCTCGATGCCCGTCGTCGCCCCCGAGATCGCTGATCGCTGTGTCGTGGTGAACGGGGTCGCCAAGACCTACGCCATGACCGGGTGGCGGGTGGGCTGGATGATCGCCCCGCCGGACGTGGCCGACGCCGCCGTCACCTACCAGAGTCAGACCACCTCGAACATCTCCAACGTCTCCCAGCGCGCGGCCCTGGCCGCGGTGTCGGGCGACCTGTCGGCGGTGGCCGAGATGCGCGCGGCCTTCGACCGCCGCCGGCGCACGATGGTCGCGATGCTCAACGCCATCGACGGGGTCACCTGCCCCGAGCCCGAGGGTGCCTTCTACTGCTTCCCGAACGTCACCGGGCTGCTCGGTCGCTCGCTCAAGGGTCGCGTCGCGTCGACCTCGGCCGAGCTCGCCGAGGTCCTGCTCGAGACGATCAAGGTCGCGGTCGTGCCGGGTGAGGCCTTCGGCGCCCCGGGGTACTTCCGACTGAGCTACGCGCTCGGCGACGCCGAGCTCGAGGAGGGACTGGGTCGCGTGAGCGACCTGGTGGCGGCGGGCTGAATCGGTCCGCGCCCTAGTCTGGGTGCTCCGACGGAAAGGTTGAACGTGGCCCGAGTTCTAGTGACCGAACCCATCGCCGAGTCCGGCCTGGCGAAGTTGCGTGAGGCCGGCCACGAGGTCGACGTACGCCTCGGCCTCACCCCGGGCGAACTCCTCGACGCCGTCGCGGGGGCCCACGCGCTGATCATCCGCTCGGCCACCACGGTCGACGCCGCGACCCTCGAGGCGGCGACCGACCTGGTGGTCGTGGGTCGAGCCGGCATCGGCCTCGACAACGTCGACGTCACCCGGGCCACCGAGCTCGGGGTCATGGTGGTGAACGCACCGGTCTCGAACATCCTCTCGGCCGCCGAACAGACGATGGCCCTCCTGCTCGCCCAGGCCCGCAACATCCCCCAGGCCCACGTCGCGCTCACGGCGGGCAAATGGGAGCGATCGAAGTGGGAGGGCGTCGAGCTCCACGGCAAGACCCTCGGCATCGTGGGGCTCGGCAAGATCGGGGCGCTCGTCGCCCAGCGGGCGCTGGCCTTCGGGATGCGCCTGGTCGCCTACGACCCCTTCATCACCGAGGAGCGGGCCCGCCACATGGGCGTCGAGCTCGTGGACTTCGACGACCTGCTCGCCCTGAGCGACTTCATCACCATCCACCTGCCCAAGAACAAAGAGACCGTCGGGCTCTTCAACGCGGCGAGCCTCGCCAAGACCAAACCGGGGGTGCGCATCATCAACGTCGCCCGGGGTGGGCTCATCGACGAGGCCGACCTCGCCGAGGCGATCCGCGCGGGCCACGTGCAGGGTGCGGCGCTCGACGTGTTCGCCAAGGAGCCGACCACCGAGTCGCCCCTCTTCGAGCTGCCCTCGGTCGTCGTCGTGCCGCACCTGGGCGCCTCGACCGCCGAGGCGCAGGACAAGGCGGGGGTCACCATCGCCGAGCAGGTCGAGCTGGCCCTGGCCGGCGACTTCGTGCCCTTCGCGGTGAACGTGTCGGCGGGCGAGGTCTCGAACTCCGTGCGGCCCTTCATGGGCCTGGCCGAGCTGCTCGGGCGCTTCATCGGTGGGCTGCTCGACGGCCAGCCGGCCGACCTCGAGGTCGTCTACCACGGCGAGCTCGCCGGCGCCGGCACCAAGATCCTCACCCTGTGCGCCCTGAAGGGCCTGCTCTCGGCGACCGGCCAGGAGGGGGTCTCGTTCGTGAACGCGCCCCAGCTCGCCGCCGACCGGGGCCTCGCCTACACCGAGCGCGCGAGCCGCGAGGCGCCCGAGTACGTGAACCTGATCACGGTGCGCTCCGACGGCCACACCGTGTCGGGCACCCTGATGACGATCGGGACCCGTGTCGAGACGCGCATCGTCGCCGTGGACGGCCACGCCGTCGAGATCGAGCCCAAGGCCTCGATGCTCGTCGTGCACAACGACGATCGTCCGGGGATGATCGGCCTCGTCGGTACGGCCCTGGGCGCCGCGGGCATCTCGATTGAGTCGATGGCCGTGGGACCCGACCCGAGGGACCACTCCGCGCTCATGGTGCTCTCGACCGTCGTGCCCACACCGCCCGCGGTTATCGAGTCGCTGCGGGCGACCAACGGGATCCAGGACATCCACCTCATCGCCCTGCGCTGATGGGTCGCGGCGCCCACCCCCTCGCTCGCCGCGCGGGGCGCGGCCGCCGGGGCCTCGGAGCACTGACACTCCTCGCACTCCTCGCCCCGGTGGTGTGGGCGGGCCCATCCGGAGCGCTCGCGGACCACAGCCTGCTCGGGCGCACCGCGACCGAGCTACGGGCCGAGGGGTGGGCCCTTCATCGGTGCGGGGCGACCACCTGCGCCGGGGCGCTCGTCAACGGGGGGCCTTTCGGACGTGGCCGTCAGGTCTACGGGATCTGGTTCGTGCGCGGTCGCGCGGTCGTCCAGTACGAACTGCGCCTGGCGCAAGGCGAACCGGTCGGGGCGGTCCGCCGTCTCGTGCTCGCCGCGGCCCCCCCGAGGACCTCGCTCGGTACCTTCGGGGTGACCTACGCCCCGGGTCAGGACGTGGCCGTCGCCACGGCGGTTAGTCCGACCCTGGGCACGTGGCTTGGCGCGGTGGACCCGAAGGGGCGCTTCTGCGTGTACCTGGCGACGGCGCCCACCGGACAGTTCGTAGCGTCCGACGTCCGCCACGTCCTGGTCGCCGCGTGGGTGAGGGGCGCGAGTTACGGCGGGTGCTAACGCGCTCGTGCGCCTCAGGGGTCGTCAGGACATCAAACTCACGAGATCGACGCGCTCCATCACCTCGTCGGTGAGCAGGGGCACGACCTCGAGCGACGCCATGTTCTGGCGAACCTGCTCGACGCGCGACGCGCCGGTGATGACCGTCGAGACGTGGGGGTTCTTCACGCACCAGGCCAGCGCGAACTGGGCGAGGGGCACGTCGAGCTCGTCGGCGATCTTCTTGAGCTCGCGGACCTGGGCCTGGCGGGTCTCGTTGGTCACGTGCTGGCGGATCCACTCATAGCCCGGCAGTGCGGCGCGCGACCCCTCCGGCACGCCGTCGAGGTACTTTCCGGTGAGCGCCCCGCTGGCCAGCGGCGACCAGATCGTCGTGCCCAGGCCGATGTCCTCATACAGGCGGGCGTACTCCTTCTCCACCCGGTCGCGGTGGAGGATGTTGTACTCGGGCTGCTCCATGAGGGGCTTGTGCAGGTGGTGGCGCTCGGCGATCTCGTAGGCGGCGCGGATCTCGTCGGCCGACCACTCCGAGGTCCCCCAGTAGAGGGCCTGGCCCCGGTCGATGATGTCGCTCATCGCCCAGACCGTCTCCTCGATCGGGGTGTGCTTGTCGGGCCGGTGGCAGAAGAGCAGGTCGACGAAGTCGAGTCCCAGTCTCTCCAGCGAGCCGTCGATCGCCTGGAGCAGGTACTTGCGGTTCAGGGTGTTGCGCATGTTGGGCATCTCGTGGAGGCCCCAGAAGAGCTTCGTGGAGATGACGTACTCGTGGCGGGCCCAGCCCAATTCGCGGATGGCGGCGCCCATGACGGTCTCGGACTCGCCCGCGGCGTAGGCCTCGGCGTTGTCGAAGAAGTTGACGCCGGCCTCCTTAGCGACGCCCATGCACTCGACCGCCTGCTCGACCGACTTGATCTGGTCGGAGTTGGCGAAGGTCACCCACGACCCGAACGACAGCACGCTGACCTTGAGGCCGGAACGGCCCAGGCGACGGTACTCCATCATCTTCCTCCTGTGGTGTGGGGGCGGGCTAGGCCGCGGGGTTCTCGGGGACGTCGGGCCACTCGTCGGTGGCGACGTCGATGGAGCCGTCGCTGCGACGCAGCATCACGACCGCGCCGGCCACCGCGGCCACGAGGGCGGCCAGCAGGGCCAGCTTCACGAGGGTCTTCACGAGGCTCACGAGTCAACCCTAGTGGGCTCGTGCGGGCGCGGGCCCGTGGACGCGGGCGCCGTCGCGCGGTAGACTCGTGGCGTGACCGGACGCTGCGAGCTCCTGCTGTAACGGGGCGAGCTCGGCTCGCCCTGCCCCCGCCGCGGCGGGGGTTTTTTCGTATGCGGCCACCGGTGGAAGGAGACGAGATGCGCGAGAGCTCCCAGCGACCGAGCCCCATGGCGTACCAGAAGTACCGCCCGTTCGTCCCGGTCGACCTGGCCGACCGCACCTGGCCGGACCGCCGACTGACCCGGGCCCCGCGGTGGTGTTCGGTGGACCTACGCGACGGCAACCAGGCCCTCATCGACCCGATGGACCCCGAGCGCAAGGGGGTCATGTTCGACCAGCTGGTGTCCATGGGCTTCAAGGAGATCGAGGTCGGCTTCCCGGCCGCCTCCCAGCCCGACTTCGACTTCGTGCGCCACATCATCGAGGACGACCTCATCCCCGAGGACGTCACCATCCAGGTGCTGACCCAGTGCCGCGAGGACCTGATCCGACGGACCTACGAGTCCCTCGTGGGGGCGCGACGGGCCATCGTGCACTTCTACAACTCGACCTCGACGCTCCAGCGCCGGGTCGTCTTCGACCTCGACCGGACGGGTATCACCCGCATCGCCACCGACGCCGCGGCGCTCTGCCGCTCGCTGGAGTCGACCTCGCCCGCGACCGAGTTCTTCTACGAGTACTCGCCGGAGAGCTTCACCGGCACCGAGCTCGACTACGCCCTCGAGGTGTGCGAAGCCGTCAAGGCGGTGCTCGAGCCCACGCCCGAGCGCCCGATGATCATGAACCTGCCCGCGACGGTCGAAATGTACACTCCGAACCTCTACGCCGACGCCATCGAATGGTTCGGGCGCCACGTGAGCGACCGCGACAGCGTGCTGATCTCACTGCATCCCCATAACGACCGCGGCACAGCGGTCGCGGCGGCCGAACTCGGCGTGCTCGCCGGTGCCGACCGCGTCGAGGGGACCCTCTTTGGCAACGGGGAGCGCACCGGCAACGTGGACGTCGTGAACCTGGCGCTCAACCTCTTCGCCCAGGGCGTCGACCCCGAGCTCGACGTCCGCGACATCGACAAGGCGCGTCACGTCGCCGAGTACGCCAACCGCCTGCCCGTCCACGTGCGCCACCCCTACGTCGGCGAACTCGTCTACACGGCCTTCTCCGGTTCGCACCAGGACGCGATCAAGAAGGGCATGACCGCTATCGGCGACACCTACGACGTCTGGGCCGTGCCCTACCTCCCGGTCGACCCCAAGCACCTGGGCCGCACCTACGAGGCCATCATCCGGGTCAACTCCCAGTCGGGCAAGGGCGGGGTCGCCTATGTCCTCAACGCCGAGCACGGCCTCGACCTGCCTCGGGCCCTGCAGGTCGAGTTCGCCCAGCGCGTCCAGGAGCTCACCGAGTCCTCGGGCACCGAGGCCACTCCGGCCGAGATCTGGGACGCCTTCACCTCGACCTACCTCGCCCAGAGCGCCCCGTTGCGCCTGCTCTCGAGCGAGGTCTCGACCGACGCGCGACGCACGCTCGTCGTCGCCCAGCTCCTCGTCGACGGCGAGCACGTCACCATCAAGGGAGAGGGCAACGGCCCCATCGACGCGCTGATGGCCGGCCTGGCCGACGAGGTCGGGGTGCGCTTTAGCGTGCGTGACTACCACGAGCACGCCCTCACGGCGGGCTCGGGTGCCTCGGCCGTGGCCTACGTCGAGGCCGAGGGCGAGGACGGCGTCACCTGGTGGGGCGTGGGGATGAGCTCGTCGATCCTCGACGCCTCGCTCGAGGCCGTGGTCTCGGCGGC
The DNA here is from genome assembly GCA_021831035.1 of Actinomycetes bacterium. Lineage (GTDB taxonomy): Bacteria > Actinomycetota > Acidimicrobiia > Acidimicrobiales > RAAP-2 > RAAP-2. Next base: position 8,282 of record JAKBNL010000008.1, on the reverse strand, counting down.
CAACCGGCGCCGCTAGCGCGCCGCGAGGCGTGCCACGGGCGTCGTGCCGGCGTGGCGGGACTCGTAGGCGGCGATCTCGGCCTCGTGGCGCAGGCTGAGCCCGATGTCGTCCCAGCCCTCGAGGAGCCGCTCGCGGGTCATCGGGTCGAGGTCGAAGCCGTGGCGCCACCCGGCGTCGGGGACCTCGACGAGAAGGCGATCGACGTCGATGGTGACGTGGCGGGCGGGGTCGGCCACGACGAGGGCCACCAGCTCGCTGAGCGTCGCGGGCTCGAGGCGTACGATCACGAGGCCCTGCTTGCCGGCGTTGTTGGCGAAGATGTCCCCGAAGCTCGAGGCCACAACGGCGCCGAAGCCGTAGTCGAGCAGTGCCCAGACCGCGTGCTCGCGCGAGGAGCCGGTGCCGAAGCGCTCGGCGCCGAGCAGGATCGTGGCGCCCGCGTACTCGAGCCGGTTGAGCACGAAGTCGGGGTCGTCGCGCCACTCGCTGAAGAGCCCGCGACCGAATCCGGTGCGCTCGACGCGCTTGAGCCACTCGCTCGGGATGATCTGGTCGGTGTCGACGTCGTTGCGCCCGAGGGGGACGGCCCGGCCCTCGACCACGCGCACGGGCCTCACGGGGCCACCTCGGCGGGGGCGGCGAAGTGCCCGGCGATCGCGGTGGCGGCCGCCACGACCGGCGAGACCAGGTGGGTGCGTCCCCCCCGGCCCTGACGCCCCTCGAAGTTGCGGTTCGAGGTTGACGCGCAGCGCTGGCCCGGCTTCAGCTGGTCGGGGTTCATGCCCAGGCACATCGAGCACCCGGGTTCGCGCCACTCGAAACCGGCGTCGACGAAGACCCGGTCGAGGCCCTCGGCCTCGGCCGCCGCCTTCACGCGGTGCGACCCGGGCACGACGAGGGCGCGCACGCCCGGGGCGACCCGCCGTCCCGCGGCCACCGCCGCGGCCGCGCGCAGGTCCTCGAGGCGCGAGTTGGTGCACGAGCCGATGAACACGACGTCCACGCCCACCTCGCGCAGGGGCGTGCCCGGGGCGAGGCCCATGTAGGCGAGGGCCCGCTCGATCGCGTCGCGCTCCTCGGGCGACCCGGCGTCCTCGGGCGAGGGCACCACGCCGTCGAGGGGGACGACCTGGGCGGGGTTCGTGCCCCAGGTCACCCGGGGCGAGAGCGTGCTCGCGTCGATCACGACCTCGACGTCGAACACGGCGTCCTGGTCCGAGACGAATCCCCGCCACCGCTCGACGGCCTCGTCGAAGGCGGCCCCCTCGGGCACGCCGGGTCGACCGCGCAAGTAGTCGATCGTCGTCTCGTCGACCGCGATGAGTCCGGCGCGGGCGCCGGCCTCGATCGACATGTTGCAGACCGTCATACGCCCCTCCATCGAGAGGGCGCGGATCGCCTCGCCGCGGTACTCGATGACGTGGCCCGCCCCGCCGCCGGTGCCGAGGCGCCCGATGATCGCGAGCACCAGGTCCTTCGCGCTCACCCCGGGGGCGAGGCGCCCCTCGACGGTCACGGCCATGGTGCGGGCGCGCTGTTGGGGGAGGGTCTGGGTGGCCAGGACGTGCTCGACCTCGCTCGTGCCGATGCCGAAGGCCAGCGCCCCGAGGGCGCCGTGGGTGGAGGTGTGCGAGTCGCCACAGACGATCGTCATCCCGGGCTGCGAGACGCCGAGCTCGGGGCCGATCACGTGGACGATGCCCTGGTTGGCGTCACCCCGCGGGTAGAGGGTGACGCCGAACTCGGCGCAGTTCTCCTCGAGCACCTCGAGCTGACGGCGCGAGACCGGATCGGCGACCGGCACCGACGGGGGGTCGGTGGGGACGTTGTGGTCGGCCGTGGCCAGGGTCCGCTCGGGCCGGCGCACCCGTCGGCCGTTGAGGCGCAGCCCGTCGAAGGCCTGGGGGCTCGTGACCTCGTGGACCAGGTGGAGGTCGACGTAGAGCAGGGTGGGCCCGCCCGCGGGGGCTGCCACGACGTGCTCGTCGAAAATCTTGTCGTAGAGGGTGCGCCCGGCCACCTAGCGGATCCCGGCGATGCGCACGCGCAGCGTGCCCGAGGGGGCCTCGTACTCCACGGTGTCGCCGACGCCGCGGCCCAGGAGCGCCTCGCCCAGCGGCGAGGAGGGCGAGGCCACCGCCACCCCCTCGGTGCGCTCCTCGATCGAGCCGATGAAGAACTCCTGGGCGTCGTCGTCGCCGTCTCCCTCGTAGACCACCGACACGATCGAGGCGTGCTGGACGACCGCGGCGTTCTCGTCGCGCTCGACGATCTCGTGGTTGCGGATCACCTGGTCGATCTGGCGGATGCGGGATTCCATCTTGCCCTGCTCGTCCTTGGCGGCGTGGTAGTCGCCGTTCTCCGACAGGTCGCCCAGGGCGCGGGCCGTCTCGATGACCCGGGCGATCTCGGTGCGCCCGACGGTCGTCAGGTGATGGTGCTCGGCCTTGAGCTTCTCGAGGGTCTCTCGGGTTATGCGGTGGACGGAGTCGGACATGGCTACCTCGACTGGTGGATGGGCCATTCTACCGGCGGGCCCCGCGACGCACCCGGGTTTGCCCCGGTCAGCGGGCTCGACCAGAATGGACCGATGGCCGACGTCCCCCGCCCGACTCCCCATCGCGTCGCCGTCATCGGCGGCGACGGCGTCGGACCGGAGGTCACGGCGGCCGCCCTCGAGGTCGTGCGGGCCGCGGGGGTGGCACTCGAGACGACCGAGTTCGACCTGGGGGCCGCCCGGTACCTGCGCGACGGGACGGTGCTCGACGACGCGACGCTCGCCGAACTGCGCGGGTTCGACGCCATCCTGCTCGGTGCGGTGGGGCCGGCGATCGGTGACGTCCGCGTGCCCCCGGGCGTCCTGGAGCGCGGCCTCCTGCTGCGCCTGCGCTTCGAGTTGGACCTCTACGTCAACTACCGGCCCTTCGTCGGGGTGCCCGGCTCGCTCGCCGCGGGGTGCCGCTTCGCCATCGTGCGCGAGAACACCGAGGGACCCTACGCCGGCGAGGGTGGACGACTGCGCGCGGGCACGCCCCACGAGGTCGCGACCCAGGGCTCGGTCAACACCCGCTTCGGCGTCGAGCGCTGCGTCCGCTACGCCTTCGAGCGGGCGGCGCGCCTCGCGTCGCCCCGGGTGACCCTGGTGCACAAGACCAACGTCCTCACCTTCGCCGGTGACCTCTGGCAGCGGGTCGTGAACGCGGTCGCCGCCGAGACCCCCGGGGTCGCGGTCGACTACCACCACGTGGACGCGGCCTGCATCTACCTGGTCGAGGACCCGGCGCGCTACGGCGTGATCGTCACCGACAACCTGTTCGGCGACATCCTCTCGGATCTCGCCGGGGCCGTCTCGGGCGGGATCGGCTTTGCCGCCAGCGCCAACCTCAACCCCGCGCGCACCGGCCCGTCGCTCTTCGAGCCGGTGCACGGGGCGGCTCACGACATCGCCGGAACCGGGCGGGCCAACCCGCTGGCGGCGGTCTCCTCGGCCGCCTTGATGCTCGAACACCTGGGCGAGGAGGCGGCCGCGCGGCGGGTCGCCGCGGCGGTGGCAGACTTTGACGGCGACCCCTCGTCCCTCGGGACGGCCGGGGTCACGGCGCGGCTCCTAGAGAGGGTGTGATGGCGATACCGGAGACCTCGAAGATCTGGATGGACGGCAAGCTCGTCGACTGGCGCGACGCCACGACCCACGTGCTCACCCACACCCTGCACTACGGCACGGGCGCCTTCGAGGGCATCCGGGCCTACCCGACACCGGACGGTCCGGCGGTCTTCCGCCTGCGTGACCACATGACGCGCCTGCTGGCCAGCTGCAAGATCCTGATGATCGACGTGCCCTACACCCTCGACGAGCTCTGCGACGCCGCCAAGGAGGTCGTGCGGGTGAACGAGCTCACCGAGGGCTGCTACATCCGCCCCCTCGTCTACCTCGGCTACGGGGAGATGGGGGTCAACCCTCTCCCCGCGCCGGTCAACGTCGCGATCGCCGCCTGGCCGTGGGGGGCGTACCTGGGCGACGAGGGGGTGGCCCAGGGCGTGCGGATGAAGATCTCCTCGTGGGTGCGCCACCACCCCAACGCCATGCCCACGGCCTCCAAGACCATCGGCGGCTACGTCAACTCCTCGCTCGCCAAGGCCGAGGCCATCAAGGCCGGCTACGACGAGGCGATCATGCTTGGCCACGACGGGCGCATCAGCGAGTGCACGGGCGAGAACCTCTTCATCGTGCGCGACGGCCAGCTCCTCACGCCTCCGCCGAGCGAGGCCGGGGCCCTGCGCGGGATCACCCAAGCGAGCGTGGCGCGCCTCGCGGCCGACCTCGGCCACGGGGTCGCCTACGAGACCCTGCGCCGCGACGACCTCTACCTCTGCGAGGAGGCCTTCCTCACCGGTACGGCGGCCGAGGTGGTGCCGATCCGCTCGGTCGACGACCGGGTGGTCGGCGACGGCACGCCCGGACCCCTCACGCGCCGTCTCCAGGCTCTCTACCATCGCGTCGTGCGTGGCGAGGAGCCGGCCTACGAGGAGTGGCTCGACCGGGTCTAGGTCGCGCCAGGGGTAACCTCGTCCCCGTGGCCCAACCCTCCTTCGCCCCCGTCCCCGAGGCCGGCGCGGTCCGGCCCACCGTGCCCACCCAGCCCCCCGAGATCGGCCGCGTGAAGAACCCCGGACTGCTACGCCACGTGCCGCGCGTCCCGGGTCGCTACGGCAACCCGGCGCCCAACGAGGGCTTCGCCCTGACTCTGGCGGCCCGGGCGCTCGGCGAGATCCCGGTGGAGCACGCCCACGACCGCGAGGAGATCGCCCTCGCCGTCGGCCTGGTCGCGGCGAAGCGGGCGAGCCTCATCGGGCGTGGCCCGACCCCGGGCGACGTGGCCCGGGCGATGGACCTGCTCGGGGTGAGCGCACCGGTCACCACCGAGGTGGCGCGTCGTTTCCGGGGACTGAGCCACAGCTACGCGGCCCAACGCGACCTCGTCGACACGGTCCACGACGCCGACCTGCTCGCGCCGAGTGAGGGGAGTGCGACGTGAGCTTCACGCTGACCGACGAGCAGCGGGCCTTCCGTGACGTGATGCGGTCCTTCGTGGACGAGCGGATCGCGCCGAACGCCGCGCGCTACGACCGTGAGCAGACCTTCCCCCAGGAGAGCTACGACGCGTGCCGCGAGATGGAGTTGCCGGGCCTCTGGGTCCCCGAGGCCTACGGCGGGGCTGGGGCGGACATGGTCACCCAGGCGATCATGGCCGAGGAGATCGCGCGCGCCTGCGCGTCGACCTCGGTGACGATGCTCATCTCCAAGCTGGGCATGCTGCCGGTGATGAACTTCGCCTCCGAGGAGGTAAAGCGCGCCTACCTGCCGCGGATCGCCACGGGCGAGATTCAGGCCTCCTACTGTCTCTCGGAGGCCGACGCGGGCAGTGACGTGGCGGCCATGCGCGCTCGCGCGGTGCGCGACGGCGACGACTACGTCCTGACGGGTGCCAAGTACTGGATCACCAACGCCGGGATCTCGGAGACCTACACGGTCTTCGCCAAGACCGACCCCGACGCCGGCCGTCGGGGGATCACCTGCTTCCTCGTCGAGAAGGGGTGGGGGGTGCAGTTCCCCAAGCACGAGGACAAGCTCGGGCTGCGTGGCTCGCCCACCGGGGAGGTCGTCTTCGACGGCGTGCGCGTGCCGGCCAGCCACCGCGTCGGCGCCGAGGGCGAGGGCTTCAGAATCGCCATGCACACGCTCGACCGTTCCCGCCCTACCATCGGCGCCCAGGCGGTGGGGATCGCCCAGGGGGCGATCGACTACGCCGCGCAGTACATGAAGGGTCGCACGGCCTTCGGCTCACCGATCAGCGAGCTGCAGGGGCTGCGCTTCATGCTCGCCGACATGGCGATCCGCACCGAGGCGGCCCGGGGCCTCGTCTATCGAGCCTGCGCCACGATCGACGACGGGGACCCCGACGGGGACCTGAGCTACCTTGGGGCCGCCGCGAAGGCCTACGCGTCCGACGTGGCCATGAGCGTCACCACCGATGCGGTGCAGCTCCTCGGTGGCTACGGCTACACCAAGGAGTTCCCGGTCGAGCGGTTCATGCGCGACGCCAAGATCACCCAGATCTACGAGGGCACGAACCAGATCCAGCGCGTCGTCGTCGCAAGACACCTGCTCGGATAGGTTTTTTAGAGCCATCTTCTCGCCTCAATCGGGCGAGAAGATGGCCGTCATCCCTACAACATCCCTACTATTCGCCCTCGGGCGACCGTTGGGACCGTGGGCTCGATCCGTGAACGCCGTCCGGGGGTGTGGGAGGTGCGCTCCTTCGCCGGGCGGGACTCGAAGGGTCGACCGGTCCAGGTCAGTCGAACCGTCCGGGGGACGAAGAAGGACGCCCAGCGCCTGGCCGCGGAGCTGACGCTGCGACGCCCGACCGCGGCGGTGTCGCGGGTCAGCGTGGCAGAGATGCTCGACCTCTGGGCGGAGACGATGAGGGGGTCGTGGGCACCCCAGACCGAGCGGGACCAGCTGAGCCGGATCCGTCGCGTGAAGGCCGACCGCATCGCCTCGATGTCGCTCTCACGCCTGAGCGCCGTAGAGGTCGATCGGTGGCACGCGCGCCTCGTCCGTCAGGGTCTCGGTGTGGGTGCCATCAAGAACCGCCACGTGGTGCTGCGCGCGGCCGTGGCGCTCGCGGTGCGATGGGGGTGGATCCCCACGAACGTCGTCGCGGTGGCCCGATTGGGCAAGCGCAAGACCCAGCCGAGGGGGTCGCTGAGCGACGACCAGGTGCGCGCCGTCATCGCGAGCGCCGCCGCCCTCGTCGAGGGCAGCGCGATCGAGCCCCAAGCGGTCCTCGCTCTTCGTCTGGCGGCCGTCACCGGGGCCCGACGGTCGGAGCTCGCGGCTCTTCGCTGGGAGGACCTCGAGGGGAGCCGTCTCGTCATCGACTCCTCGATCGTGGTGATCCGCCCCGGGGACGGCTCGCGCCGGCCAGTGCTGCGCGACGATCCCACCAAGACGGCCAACCGGCGCGTCGTCGCGCTCGACGAGGCGACGCTCGAGGCGCTGGCTCTCACGCGGGCCCGCTACGCCGAGTACGGGCCGTGGGTCCTCGCCGTCGGACCCTCTCCGGTGAACCCCGAGCGCGTATCGGCCTGGTGGCGCCGAGCTCGCCAGGGCGCGGGACTTGACCCTCGCTGGCGTCTGCACGACCTGCGCCACTGGTCGGCGACGACCTCGATCGCGGGTGGTCACGACATCCGGACCGTCGCGAATCGGCTCGGCCACGCCAACCCCTCGATGACGCTACGCACCTACGCCCACGCCGTTGAAGCGCCCGACGTCCAGGTCGCGGTCACACTGGGGCGGATCCTCGACGAGCCGTGAGCGACCTCTCAGAACTCGTCCTGGCCCCGCGCCAGGCGGTCGTCGACGGCAGAGAGCGGGACGAGGACGCGACGGCCCAGCCGCACCGAGGACAGGAATCCTGACGCGACGAGCTCGTAGGCGTAGGAGCGGGATATCGCGAGGACCCGAGCAGCTTCGGCGACACTCATCAGCACCCTCGGAACCCGATCTGCGTCTCCCTGTTCTCGTCCAGGGCCATGTCTAGCGTCGCCAATGGCCGATACGTAGTCGTACACATCCTCACTGGAACGGCTCATTCCGTGCTCCTTTAGGTCGGGGCGCAAATACGCCCTCTACTTACAGAGCCACCGAAAAGGGGCCGAATCGCACAGGAACTTTCGGCATCGCTCGAAAATTGTTTTTCGAGCCGCTACCTTTCAACGATTTTGATGATTCCTAGGTCCGCCCGTCGGGCCGTCGCGGCGCGGCGCGCCGGCCGGCCCCGGGCGATGAGTTCCTGGCTGTCGAGCACGTCCGAAGGGCGAATCCTTTGAACCTTTCTCTACATCATCAAGACGATTCGCTTCGACTTCGAGGCTTTCTGCCGCCCATTCTCTTCGAAACCATCCAGGTCTGCCCCTGCTTCCTCGACTGGTAAACAGACCGCAAGCTCATCACCCGTTGCGATGCCGGTGATCAAGGGAATCCAAGTTCAGGGCTCGTATAGGTGTGGTAGGCGACATATCCACTCCCTGTGTATGCCTTGGACTCGCCGTAGCTGTAATAGTTACCCGTTCCGCAATACGTGCCTGAACCGCCCCGGGTTTCATAGAGACTCGATCGTTTCCACACCGGTCTCTTCCACCAACTCTTGGTGATCGTAGTAGGCGGCCTCGAACATCGCCGGCGTGACCATGCCGATCTCGCCGTGCAGGC
>JAKBNL010000007.1 GCA_021831035.1 Actinomycetes bacterium | reverse complement strand
ACCAGGTCCGAATCGTCTTGCCGAGCCGACGGATCTCGGGCGGCATGGACCGCGCCAGGCACTTGTCGCGCAGGTCGGCGAGGAGAGCCTCAGCGAGTGCCGGGTCGCTCTCGCGGTAGAAGTCGCGCAGGCGCTCTTTCACCCGGTAGGCGATGGCGACCTCGGCGGTGGGGTCGCCGAGGCTGAGCAGAACCCGCAGTCGCTCGGCCGCCTCGGGCGTGAGGTTCTCCTCGGCGCGCGTGAGTAGTCGGCGCACCCGGAAGAGCGGGTCGTCGCGGCGCCCCCGGTGGCCCAGCTGTTCGATCTGGACCCGGCGGCGGATCTGGTCGAGTGTCCGATTGGCCAGGGCGATCACGTGAAAGGGATCCACCACCTGGGCGGCCCGGGGCAGCATCGCCGAGTAGACCGCGGCGTAGGTGGCGGACATGTCGAGGGCGCCGTAGGTGATGCGCTGGCGCCAGTCGATTCCCTGGTCGTGCATCCACTGGGCCACGTCGACGTAGTGGCGGGTGGGCAGGATATCGATGATCTGGTGGTGCTCGACGTCACAGACGGTCGTCGCGTAGCTCGTTCGCTGGTCCTGGCGGCGCACGAAGTTGGTCTCGTCCAGGCCGATGGCGCTGGTCCTCGTGAGACGCTTGGTGTCGGCCGCCAAGAGGGCGCGCCCGTAGGTGGTGACGGCGGAGTTGACGGTGTGCCAGTCGCAGTCGAGCTCTCGGGCGACCTCGATCACCGAGCGCCCGGTGCCCACCTGCTCGGTCACCCACTGGGCCGCCCGGGTCGTGAGCAGACAGGACTTCGCCGCGATCCGATGGTCGCCGAGCACCCACGTGCGGCGAGGACAGGCCGGGTTCGCACAGCGCATCCGGTGCTTCTTCCAGGTGAGGCGCATCGGGGCGCCGTAGACGGGCAGGTCGACGTAGGTGACGAGGGGTCGCTCCTTCACCCGGGCCGGCGCCCCGCACTCGGGGCAGGTCACCGTGCCCACGACCTGCTCGATCACGAGGGTCACCTCGGGCCCGTGACGCTCGTAGGCGAGGACTCGGACGTCCTTCAGCCCCACGAGGGCTCGGACGATCTCGCTAGGGTCGGTGGTGACGTAGGTGCTTCGGGCAAGTTGGCTCACACCACAAGCCTGAAGCACCTTCGTCGTCTGTCACGGGATCTCCATCAGGGCAGCGCCCCGCTGAAATCCGAAGAGCCCCTTACACTCTGTCCAACCAACCCAGGCCACGTTGCCATAAGGGTGGTCACACGAACGGGGTCAAGGCTACTGAGCACCCCCAACGGGATTCGAACCCGTGCTGCCACCTTGAAAGGGTGGTGTCCTAGGCCACTAGACGATGGGGGCCAGGGTGAGACGACGCTACTCCGGTGTGGTCGGGCTGCCGGGATTTGAACCCGGGACCTCTGCGTCCCGAACGCAGCGCGCTACCAAGCTGCGCTACAGCCCGCAGCGAGTCTCCCCGCAGCCCGCCCATCCTAACGCCTCCCGCCGGACGGCCCCCACGGCGCCACGGCGCCGCCACCCCAGGCCATCCCGAGGGGCGGCACCGCTCGCGCGGGCCCCGACTAACGCGGGCACTACCGTCTCACTGGTGCGCGCCGCTGACGGTCTCTCGGAGGACGGTACCCCGGCGTCGACGGCGACGGGTGGGGCCGTGGCCGCTGTGGGGCGGTGCGTGAACGCCGCGCAGGCCGTCCGCCCGACCGACGCGTGAGCGAGGCGACCAACGTGCTCGTCGAGACCCTCCTCGACGCCGGGCGCCGCGAGCCCGCGCGCGCGGCCATTCTCTGGGGCGACGACGTCTGGACCTTCGGCGCCGTGGACGAGTTGTCGGCGAGGTTGGCCCACGTCCTCGTCGAGGACTGCGGTGTCGCGGCCGGCGACCGCGTCGCCGTGCGGGTACCGACGCGGCCGGAGGTGCTGGCGCTCAACGTCGCCTGCGCGCGGGTGGGGGCCCTCTACGTCCCGCTCAACCCCGCCTACACCGATCGCGAGGTCCGCGGCCTCCTCGACGACGCGGCTCCGGCCGTCCTGGTGGGCGAGGGTCCCCGGGGCCCGCGAGAGCCGGTGGTCGGTCTCGACGACCTCCTAGAGCGCGCGCGCTCGCGGCCGAGTCGCTTCGAGGACCGGGCGAGCGACGAGGGAACCCCCGCCGCGATCCTGTTCACCTCGGGCACGACGGGCCGCCCCAAGGGGGCGGTCCTGACCCAGGGGAACCTGACCTTCGGCTGCACGACGCTCAACCGCGTGTGGGGGATCGGGCGCGACGACGTCCTCGTGCACCCCCTGCCCCTCTTCCACGTGCACGGCCTCTTCGTCGCCGCCTACTGCGCGCTCGCCGCGGGGGCCACCACCCGCTTGCTCCCTTCCTTCGAGGTCGGTGCGGTGCTCGACGCCCTCGCCTCGGGGACCGTCTTCATGGGCGTCCCGACGCACTACACGAGGCTGCTCGCCGACGAGCGGCTCACGGCCGACCTCGTGCGGGGTGTCCGCCTCTTCGTCTCGGGATCGGCGCCGATGCGTCCGTCCACCCACGAGGCGTTCACGGCGCGCACCGGCCACCGGATCCTCGAGCGCTACGGGACGACCGAGACCGGGATAATCGCGTCGAACCCCCTCGAGGGCGAGCGACGGGTCGGCACCGTCGGCCCGGCCCTGCCGGGGGTCGAGGTGCGCGTCGCCGGGACCCCGCCCGGGCCCGTCGGGGTGCGCGGCCCCAACGTGCTCGCGGGCTACTGGAACCGGCCCGACCAACCGGCGCGGGGGCCCGACGGGTTCTTTGAGACGGGCGACCTGGGGCGTCTGCACCCCGACGGCTACCTCGAGCTCGTGGGCCGGGCGACGGACCTCGTCATCACCGGGGGCCTCAACGTCTACCCCAAGGAGGTCGAGCAGGCCATCGACGGGCTCGAGGGGGTCGAGGAGTCGGCCGTGGTGGGTGTGACCGACCCGGACTTCGGCGAGGCCGTCGTCGCGGTGGTCGTCGCGCGGCCCGGTGCCGAGCTCAACGCGGACGCGGTCCGCGCGGCGCTGCGCGACGTGCTCGCGCCCTACAAGGTGCCCAAGCGCGTGGTCCTCGCGACGGCCCTGGCGCGCAACGCCCTGGGCAAGGTGGAGAAGGCGCGGCTGCGTCGCGCGCTCGAGGACGGCGCCAGCCCCCTCGGGTGACCCGTCGGCGCGTCCCCGGCGCACCGTCGCGTCGCCGCGGCCCGGGCGTCAGCCCTCGAGGTCGTCGGACTCGGCCTCGGGGTGGCGCTCGACGACCAGCTGGCTGATCCGGCGGCGCTCGACGGTCTGGACGCGGAAGGTCCAGCGCCCGTGGCGGTAGGTCGAGCCCGGCGCCGGGATCTCCCCGGCCAGGTCGAGGACGAAGCCGGCGATCGTCACGTACTCACCCTCGGGGATCTCGATCCCGAGCTCATGCTCGACCCGGTCCACGTGGGTCTGGCCGTCGACGAGCCAGCGGCCCTCGCGGATGCGCACGATGGTGGGCTCCTCGCCCTCGTCGAACTCGTCGTTCAGGTCGCCGACGAGTTGCTCGAGGATGTCGCGGATCGAGACCACCCCGGCCACCCCGCCGTGCTCGTCGAGCACGAGGGCGAAGGTGCGCCGCTGGGCGCGCATCTCCCGCAGGCTCTCGAGGAGGTCACGCGTCTCGGGCAGCATGAGGGGCCGGCGGATCTTGCGGGCGATCTCGTCCGCGTCGGGCAACGCGACCCCCGGGGCCCGCTTGGTCGTCGAGGAGCGGAAGAGGTCGTTCACGTAGAGGATGCCGATCACGTCGTCGAGCTCCTCGTCGGCCACGACCGGGAAGCAGGAGTGACCGGTGTCGCGCACCGCGTCGGCGACCGACTCGGGGGTCACCGGGAAGCCCAGGTAGGCCACGTCCACCCGGGGGGTCATCACGTCGCGCAGCTCGAGCGCGCTCAGCTGGTCGACGCGGGCGTGGATCGCGGCGGCCTCGGGGGAGACGGGGCCGTGGTGCTCCCGGGTGGTCAGACGTCGCCGTAGCCGGGCGAGGCCCGACGGGGGGTCGTCGCTACTCATCCAGCGCTGTGCCCGCCCGCACCGTCGCCGGACGCCACGCGTCGTCCTCGAAGGCCTCGCCGGCGAGCAGGGCGCGAGCGGCCCGGCGCAGCGTGAGCGGGTCCAGGGGCTTGACGACGAAGCCGTCGGCGCCCGCCCGGCGCGCGAGGAAGACGTCGGGGCGCCGGTCCACGATCACCAGCACCGGGACCGAGTCGCTCGCGCCGTAGGACTCGAGGTTGCGCAGCTCGTGGGTGATGGCGATCCCGCCCATGTGGCCCACCTGCATGTCGGTCACCACGAGGTCGACGCCGCCCTCGCCCACCAGCCCCACGGCCTCGGGGCCGGAGGTCGCCTCGACGACCTCGAGGTCCGGCCCGGCCAGGGCCGCCTCGACCTCGCGGCGCAGGGCCTCGACGTCGCTCACCACCAGGATGGTCGCCACGGACCCACTGTAATTGAGCGGTCGGAGACCCCCTGGGGAAGTGGGCCGGACCCCTTGTCAGGGCCCCGGGGCGTCGTTAGTGTCGTCCCGGGGGAGGGGGACACGGTGTCGATCATTGCCTGGGCCAGGGAGGCCGCCTGCCGGGGCGCCGAGGCCGCCCTCTTCTACCCGGCCGACCCGGCCGAGCGCAAGGAGGACCGGATCGAGCGCGAGGCGCTGGCCAAGCGGATCTGCGCGGGCTGCGTGGTGCGCGAGGAGTGTCTCCAGGCGGCCCTCGAGCGCCACGAGTCCTACGGGATCTGGGGCGGACTCAACGAGGTGGAGCGTCGGGCGCTAACGCGCGCGTGAGGCCCAGCCGAGCTGGTAGGGGCTGACCCGGGTCAGCACGAGCAGCAGCGCGAAGGTCGTGAGGTGCACCATCGTGCAGTACTCGCAGATGTTACCGATGAGGATGACCTCGGCGAAGACCAGCCACAGGACGAAGCACATCGCGAGCACGACGAGCACGAAGCGCGCGACGTGGAGCCACCGCCAGGGCGAGCGCCACCCGAGGGGTGAGTTGATCGCGGTCATGACGACGTAGTTCGCGACGCCCAGGTAGGCGACGGGGATGCCCGCCACGTGGGACTCCGCGGAGGTCGTCACCTTCGCGCAGTTGATCACCCCGCTCGAGGAGCACACCAGCGCGCCGGGGTGGAGGTGGGTGTAGGCGAGGTAGATCGACAGTCCCAGCCCGATCAGGCTGAGGGCGAAGGTCGTGTACTCGGCCCAGCGCGGGACGCGCAGGTCCGAGTCGGTCACTTAAGGCCCAACTTCTTCGCGGCCGCCTTCACCCCCGCGCTGGTGCACACGCTCGCGGGCTGGCCGCCGTCGACCGAGCAGACCGACGCGGTCTGGTAGTTGGCCGTGGCGATGATGGCCTGGGTGATGGGGTCCTGGGCGTTCGTGAGGCCCTGGGCGATCTGGTCGCGCGAGTTGCCGTCGAGCGCCGCGGGCGTGTAGCTAGATCCCACGATCATGACCTGGTTGGCGAAGTTCACGAAGGGGAACGACTCGTTGTTCTGACAGGTGAGCCCGGTGATGTACTTGCAGTTGTCGTACTTCTTGAACAGCGCGTTCTCCTGGGCGGTCGGCTTCTGGAAGGGCTGGTAGTAGGTCTTGGCCGCGTTGAGGTAGTTGGTGTACATCTCGACGCTGCGGAAGGCCACGTACTTCGAGTGGTAGCGGGCGCGCGCGAAGGTGAACGTCGGTGTGTTGGGGTAGACGTCCCCGGAGTAGCTCGCCATGTTGCCCAGACCCGACCAGGTCCCGAACCGGCTCAGCGCGATGATCGTCGCCCAGCGCTCGGCCGCGCAGTACGGGCAGTACTCGGCGCCCACGTAGAGGATCTCGGGGAGCTTCTTGCCGTTCTCGGTCACCGAGACGAAGGGGAGCTTCTTCATCACCTGGGGGGGCGCGACCCCGATCGCCGGGGAGGTCACCCCGACCGTGTTGAAGACCGAGGCCGGGACCGAGGTGACCTGGCTCACGACGGTCGGGTTGGCCGGCTGGAAGGCCTGGGCGCCCGAGCCCGACGAGCCGCCGCTGGTCACCTTGATGATCACCAGGGTCGCGACGACCACCACGACCAGGCCGACGGCGATCCAGGTGAAGAGCCCGGCCGGCCGTCCGCTCTTGGCGCGTCCCTGGGGGCCCGGACGGGGGCCGGGGCGGCGGGGCGCGGGCTTCTTGTTCGCCTGGTTCGTGGCCACGGTGCTCCTTTGAGACTTGGGCCTCAAGGTTAGTGGACCCGCGCGCGGGCCCCGGAGGCGCGGGTCCGTCGGTAAGTTGATTCTTATGGACCTCCCGGTCGTGCGCCCGGCCTCGACGGTCCTACCGCTGCGCGACGACGGCGGGCCCTTCGAGGTCCTCATGCTCCGGCGCAGCCCCCGCAGCGAGTTCGTCGCCGGGGCCTACGTCTTCCCCGGCGGGGCGCTCGACGACGCCGACGAGACGGCCGTCGCGCGCGTCGTGGGCTGGGACGCGTCCCGGGCCCGGCGCCAGGGCCTCGACGACGACGGCGTCGCCCACGTGGTCGCGGGTCTGCGCGAGCTCTTCGAAGAGGCCGGGCTCCTCGTCGCGCGTGACCCGGCCGGACGGCCCCTCGTGCCCGACGAGGCCCGGCGGACCCGGCTGGTCGAGCACCGGGCGCGGCTCAACGACGGCTCGACCACGATGCGCGAGGTGCTCGAGGCCGAGGACCTCTACCTCGACGCCAGCGGGCTCGTCTACCTCGCCCACTGGGTCACCCCCGTGGGGCCGCCCCGGCGCTACGACACGCGCTTCTTCTGCGTGCGCGCCCCCTCGGGACAGCGGGCGGCCAACGACGAGGCCGAGACCGTCGACGAGTGCTGGGTCCGACCCCTCGACGCCCTCGTCGCGTACGACGAGGGCCGATTCGACATGGTCCTGCCGACCGTGACGACGCTGCGCTCGATCGCGGACCTGCCCTCGGTGGAGGCGGTCCTCGAGCACGCGCGCGGGATCGAGCGCGTGGAGCGGGTCGAGCCCCGGGTGGTCGAGCGTGACGGTGCCCTGGTCGTCGAGGCGCCGGGGATCGGGGCCACGATGGCCGCGCCCGAGGCCTGGCGACGGGGTACCGGACCGGCCTAGGCGTCGCTAGCATGGTCGCGAGCGCCAAAGGAGGGCCACGATGACCACCCAGGTGAACCTGACCGAAAAGGTGACCGACCCGATCGTCCTGACCGACGCGGCCGTCGCGAAGGTGGCCGAGCTCATCGCCGCCGCCGGGGTCGACGAGCCCCTGGCCCTGCGCGTCGCCGTCAAGCCCGGCGGCTGCTCGGGCTTCAACTACGACATGTACTTCGACTCCGACGTGGCCGCCGACGACGTCAGCCGTGAGTTCGCCGGGGTGCGCGTCGTGGTCGACGCCCAGAGCGCCGAGCTGCTCCACGGCTCGACCCTCGACTACACCGACGCGTTGCAGGGGGCCGGGTTCCACATCACGAACCCGAACGCCACGCGCACCTGCGGCTGCGGCAACTCGTTCAGCTAGTGGCCCGTCGCCCCTACGCGCTCTGGCGCCGGGCGGGCGACCTGGTCGTCGTCTCGGGTCAGCTCGGCACGATCCCCGGCTCGGACCCGCTCACCTTCGTGGAGGGGGGTGCCCCCGCGCAGTTGCGCCAGGCCCTCACCAACGGCCAGTCGGTCCTGGCCGAGGCGGGGGCCAGCCTCGCGGACGTGGTCAAGACGACGCTCTTTCTCACCGACATCGACCAGTTCGGGCCGTGCAACGAGGTCTGGCTGGAGTTCTTCGACGACCCGCTGCCCACCCGCAGCGCCTTCGCGGTGGCCGCGCTGCCCTACGGGGCCCTGGCCGAGGTCGAGTTCTGGGCCCATAAGCCCCTCTAGGGCTCGAACTCGGTCGCGAGGCCGAACTTGTAGCCCACCGAGCGCACCGTCTGGATCAGGTGGGCGTTCTCCTCGCCGAGCTTCGCCCGCAGCCGGCGCACGTGGACGTCGACCGTGCGGGCCCCGCCGTAGTACTCGTAGCCCCAGACCCGGTTGAGCAGCGTCTGGCGGGTGAAGACGCGGTTGGGGTTGGTCGCGAGGAAGCGCAGCAGCTCGTACTCCATGTAGGTCAGGTCCATCACCCGTCCGGCGACGGTGGCCTGGTAGGTCTCGAGGTTGATCGAGAGCGGCCCGTGGTCGACCCGGGCGGCGACCGACTCGTTGCCGGCCCGGCGCAGCCGGTGGCGCAGGCGCGTCGCCAGCTCGGCCACGTCGACCGGGGCCACCACGAAGTCGTCGAAGAGGTCCTCGCGGAAGGTCAGGTCGTCCAGCTGGTAGTGGTCGACCACGAGCACGATGGGACCGACCGAGCGCTCGCGCTGGCGCAGCTGGCGACAGAGGCCCATCGCGTCGGCCAGGGGCAGGGCGGCGGCGTTGATCAGGGCCCCGGCGAAGCCGTCGGCCGGCTCGAGGGCCGCGACCTCGTTGAGCCGGGCCGACGCGGCGACGGCCGGCGTGACCCCGGTGACGTCGAACGCCTTGCGCACCGGCCCCTCGCAGGAGGGCACGCACAGCACGACGTCGATCACAGCAGCGGCAGGTAGCGCTCGAGCTCGAAGGGGGTCACCTGGACGCGGTAGGCGTCCCATTCGGCCCGCTTGTTGCGCAGGAACCACTCGACCAGGTGGTCCCCGAGGGTCTCTTTGAGCAGGGCCGAGGACTCCATCACCGCCGCCGCCTCGGCCAGGGACTGGGGCAGGGGCGCGGTCGCCTCGTGCTCGGGGGGCAACTCGTAGCCGCCCTCGACCCCGCGCAGGCCCGCCGCCAGGATCACGGCGAAGGCCAGGTAGGGGTTGGCGGCCGAGTCGGGGGCGCGGTACTCGAGGCGCGTCGAGTCGAGGCGTCCCGGCTTGACCGGGGGCACGCGCACCAGCGCGGCCGTGTCGTGGCGGGCCCACCCCGCGGCGACCGGCGCCTCGGCCCCGGGCACCAGGCGCTTGTAGGAGTTGACCCACTGGTTGGTCACCGCCGTGATCTCCGGCGCGTGCACGACGAGGCCCGCGGCGAAGTGCTCGGCCAGCTCGCTAAGCCCGTAGGGCCGTGCGCCGACGAAGGCGTTCTCCTCGTCGCGCCAGAGCGAGACGTGCGTGTGCATCCCCGACCCCTGGACGCCGTCGAGCGGCTTGGGCATGAACGAGGCGGCGACGCCGCGCTCGCGCGCGAGCTCTTTCACCACGAGGCGCAGCGCCATCACCGTGTCGGCCATCGTCAGGGCGTCGGTGTAGCGCAGGTCGATCTCGTGCTGGCCGGGGGCGTCCTCGTGCTGGGCGTGCTCCACCCCGATGCCCATCTCCTCGAGGGTGAGGACGGTCTCGCGGCGCAGCTGGCTGCCGAGGTCGTCGGGCAGGAGGTCGAAGTAGCCGCCCGAGTCGAGCGGGACGGGCCGGCGCGCCGGGTCGAGGTCGGCGAAGTAGAAGTACTCGACCTCGGGCGCGACGAAGAAGGTGTAGCCCTCGTCCTGGGCCCGGTCGAGCACCCGGCGCAGCTGCTGGCGCGGGCAGCCGTAGAACGGCGCCCCGTCGAGGGTGACGATGTCGCAGAAGACCCGGGCGACCGGGGTCCCCTCGTCGTACCAGGGCAGGATCTGGAAGGTGGTCAGGTCGGGCTTGGCGAGCAGGTCCGACTCGGTCGTGCGGCTGAACCCGTCGATGGCGCTGCCGTCGAAGGTCATCCCCTGGTCGAGGGCGTCCTCGAGCTCGGCCGGGGTGACGTGGAAGGCCTTGTGGCGCCCGAGGACGTCGGTGAACCACAGCTGGACGAAGCGCACGCCGCGCTCTTCGACCGTGCGCAGCACGTACTGGGCCTGACTCTGCATCGGTGACATTCTCGCACCCCGCGGACCGGCTCCGCCGGGGCCGGCCTAGCGGCGCCGGGCCGGCGCCTTCCTCGCGACGGCGCGCGTCGCCGGCGCGCGCTTGGCGGCGACCTTCTTCGCCGGCGTCCGCGTCGCCGGCGCGGCGGCCGCCCCGCAGACGGTCTCGACCATGAGGGCGGTCACCACGTAGGGGTCGACGTTGGCGTTGGGTCGGCGGTCCTCGAGGTAGCCGCGCTTCTCGCGCGCGACGCCCGCGGGGATGCGCACCGAGGCGCCGCGGTGGCTCACGCCGTAGGAGAAGGTGTGGTAGGGCGCCGTCTCGTGGGCGCCGGTGAGCCGTTCGGTGATCCCGTCACCGTAGGCCGCGATGTGCTCGTCGACCCGGGTCGAGAGGGCTTCGCACGCGGCGAGGATGTGGTCCCACCCGCCGGCGGCGCGCATCTGCTTGGTCGAGAAGTTCGTGTGCGCGCCGGCCCCGTTCCAGTCGCCGTGGACGGGCTTGGCGGCCAGGCTGACCTCGACGCCGTACTCCTCGGCGATGCGCTTCAGCAGCCAGCGCGCCACCCAGAGCTGGTCGCCCATCGCCACCGGGTCGAGCACGCCGATCTGGTACTCCCACTGGCCCATCATCACCTCGGCGTTGGTGCCCTCGATCGAGATTCCGGCGCGCAGGCAGGCCGCGGTGTGGGCCTCGACGATGTCGCGACCCGGCATCTTCTGTCCGCCCACGCCGCAGTAGTAGGGGCCCTGCGGGGCCGGGAAGCCGTCCTCCGGCCAGCCGTAGGGCCGACCGTCCTGGAAGAAGGTGTACTCCTGCTCGATGCCAAAGAGCGGCTCGAAGCGCGCGTACGTGGCCGCCGTGGCCACGCAGTGGGCCCGGGTGTTGGTCGGGTGGGGCTCGAGGTCGGCGGTGAGCACCTCGCAGAGCACGAGGACGTCCTTCGGGCCGCGCAGCGGGTCGGGGCAGGTGAAGACCGGGCGCAGCACGCAGTCGGAGTGGTCGCCGGTCGCCTGGTTCGTGCTCGAGCCGTCGAAGCCCCACACCGGCGGCTGCTGGCCGTCGGCCACGATCTTGGTCTTCGAGCGCAGCTCGTGGGTGGGCTCGGTGCCGTCGATCCAGATGTACTCGGCCTGGTACGCCACGGATGCTCCTTCACTCGGTCGGTGCGTCCAGTCTGGCGGCCGCCCCCCGTCACGCACCCCCGGTTCTGTTTCGGGGGTGTGAATAGTTCCCTCGGGGACGCGTCGTCGGCGCCGGTAGGCTCGCCCCGTGGCCACCGTGCGCCTCGCCCTCGCCCAGATGGACGCCGTGGTCGGGGACCTCGAGGCCAACGTCGCCTCCATCACCCGGGCGCGCCGTCAGGCCCAGGTCCTCGGCGCCGACCTCGTCGTCACCCCCGAGCTCGCCCTGATGGGCTACCCACCCGAGGACCTCTTGTTGAAAGAGGGCTTCGTCGAGGCGAGCCAGGCCGCGCTCGAGGCGCTGGCCACCGCCGACGGGCTGGCGCCGGTCCTGGTGGGGACGGCCGTACCCGAGGGCACCTACGGGGTGGCCCTCGAGCCCTCGAGCGACGCGCGCGACGTGGCGCGGGTCCCGGGCTTCGAGCAGCGCGCCCACGTCGCCAACGTGCTGGCGGCGCTCGACGAGCGCGGGGTCGTGGCGGTGTCGGCCAAGCGGTTCCTGCCCAACTACGACGTCTTCGACGAGCGCCGGTACTTCCACTCGGGCGTGGGCACGGGCGCCGTGGTCAACGTGCGCGGCGTGGCGGTGGGACTGCTCGTGTGCGAGGACGTCTGGCTCGACGACGGGCCGGCCCTCGACCTGGTGCGCGCCGGGGCGACGGCGCTGGTGGTGGCGAACGCCTCGCCCTTCGCGCGTCGGCGCCAGGAGGACCGCGAGGCCATGCTGCGCGTCCGGGCCCGCGAGACGGGGTGTCCCATCGCGTACGTGAACCTCACCGGCGGCCAGGACGAGCTGGTCTTCGACGGCCAGAGCGTCGTCGTGGACGCGCGCGGCGAGGTCGTGGCGCGCGCCGGGGCCTTCCGCGAGGAGATCCTCGTCGCCCAGGTCGAGGCCCGCGAGTCCACGGCCGGGGTGGCCCTGGTCGGGGCGGCGCGCGACGAGGCCCCGACCCACCTGCTCAACCGCGTCGAGCCGCGCCTCAGCGAGATCGAGGAGGTCTACCAGGCCCTGGTCACCGGGACGCGCGACTACCTGCGAAAGAACGGCTTCACCGAGGCCCTCGTCGCCGTCTCGGGCGGGATCGACTCCTCGCTCGTGGCGACGATCGCCGTCGACGCCGTCGGCGCGCGCAGCGTGCGCGGGATCGCCCTGCCGAGCCGCTACTCGTCGGAGGGCTCGGTGAGCGACGCGGTCGACCTCGCCGAGCGCCTCGACATTGAGCTGACCACCCTGCCGATCGAGCCGGCGCACGCCGCGCTCTCGGGACTGGTCGCCGACGCCCTGGGCGAGGCGCCACCGGGGCTGACCGACGAGAACCTCCAGAGCCGCGTGCGCGGGGTCGTGATGATGGCGATCTCCAACGCGACCGGGGCGATCGTGCTCACCACGGGCAACAAGTCCGAACTCGCGGTGGGCTTCTTCACGATCTACGGTGACTCGGCCGGGGGTTTCGCCGTCATCAAGGACGTCAGCAAGGTCACCGTCTACGAGCTCGCGCGCTTCCGCAACGAGCGGGCCCGCGAGCTGGGTGACCCCGAGCCGATCCCGGTGTCGGTGCTCGACAAGCCGCCCTCGGCCGAGCTGCGCCCCGGCCAGCTCGACGTGCAGTCGCTGCCGCCCTACGAGGTCCTCGACCCCCTGCTCGAGCTCTACGTCGACGACGACGCGACGGCCGAGGAGATGATCGCGCTGGGACACGACCCGGCCCTGGTGCGCCGGATCGTGCGCCTGGTCGACCACGCCGAGTACAAGCGCCGCCAGACCCCCCCGGGGGTGAGGATCTCGCGCAAGGCCTTCGGGCGGGACCGCCGCATGCCCATCACCAACGCCTTCCGGCCCGAGGAGCCGTGACCGGGACCGAGCGCGAGAGGGGCCTGCTCGGGATGCTCGACGGCCTCTACCGGGGTCTCGGCGAGGCCGCGCCGCGCGCGCTCGAGGACGCGGCGGCCGTCGCCCTCTACGAGTCCGGCCGCGCCGTCGGCGAGGCCGCGCTGGTCTGGCGCGAGCGGCTCGGCGACGCGCCGGCCGCGCCGCTGCCCGCGATCGTCGAGGCCTTCGCCACGGCCGCGGAGCTCGACCCGAGCGGACGGCTCTCGCTGGCGGTGGCGACGAGCCTCGTCGGTCCCCGGGTCCTCGTCTCGCTGCGCGACGCGCGCGAGGAGCCCGGTGCCGACCCCCTCGACGAGGGCGCTCGGGCCGCCTCGGCGGTGGCGAGCGACGCCGTGGTGGCGGCCCTGTGGCGTTGCGCGCGCGCGGCCGAGGGCCTGGGCGAGACCGAGGGGGGAGCGGACGGGTACGCCGCCGTAGCCCGTAGACTTGACCAGGACGGGTACGGCGAGAGTTTTCGCTGATCAGAGCGGGTTGCACCCCTCCGTATACCTATAAGTGCCCGGGGAGAACGGCCGGGCGCGCAGTGAGACCGAGGGGAGCCATGGCCAAGGACCGCATCGACCGCGACGACGAGGACCTCGTCCGCCTGTACCTGTCCGACATCGGGCAGTACTCGCTGCTCACCAAGGACGACGAGGTCCGCCTCGCCCAGGCGATCGAGGAGGGGCGCGAGGCGCGCGCCGAGCTCGAGGCGGCCGAGACCGATAAGAAGGTCAAGCTCACCCCGAGCCGCAAGCAGTCCCTGAAGCGCGCCGCCCACCGGGGCGAGCAGGCCGAGCGCGACTTCGTCCAGTCCAACCTGCGCCTCGTCGTGTCGATCGCGAAGAAGTACCAGGCGTCGGGGCTGCCGCTGCTCGACCTCATCCAGGAGGGCAACCTCGGGCTGATGCACGCGGTGGAGAAGTTCGACTGGCGCAAGGGCTTCAAGTTCTCGACCTACGCCACGTGGTGGATCCGCCAGGCCATCACCCGCGGCATCGCCAACACCGGGCGGACCATCCGACTCCCGGTGCACGCGGGTGACACCCTGGCGCGCGTCCAGAAGGCCCAGTCCCGCCTCGAGCTCAAGTTCGGTCGGCCGCCGACCATCAAGGAGCTCTGCGAGGAGTGCGAGATGCCCGAGGACAAGCTCATCGAGGCGCTGCGCTTCCGCTCCGAGCCGATCTCGCTCAGCGAGCCGCTGCGCGAGGACGGCGACGCCGAGCTCGGCGACGTGGTCGAGGACCGCTCGGCCGAGTCGCCCTTCGACGTCGCGGCCGTGAAGATGATGCCGGCGGCCATCGAGAAGCTCCTCGAGCCCCTGGACGAGCGTGAGCAGAAGATCCTGCGCATGCGCTTCGGCCTGGACGGCGCGGGGGAGATCCGCACCCTCGAGGACGTGGGCGCCGAGATGAACCTCACGCGTGAGCGCATCCGCCAGATCGAGGCGCGCGCGATGTCGAAGTTGCGCCACCCCTCCTCGGACACCGGCGCGCGCGACCTCTTGACGCTCTAGCGGCGCTGGTTGCGCAGTCCGACCGCCCCGAGGGCGGTCGCGGCGGCGACCCCGAGGGCGGCCGAGACCACGACCGGCGTGTGCGAGCGCGTCCGGCTGAGGGCCGTGACCGGGTGGCTGAAGGTGAGCTGGGGCCAGGAGCGCTCCTGGGCCAGGCGGGCGAGGGCCCGGTCAGCGTTGACGACGTAGGGGTGGCCCACCACGTCGAGCATCGGCACGTCGGAGATCGAGTCGGAGTAGGCGTAGGAGTCGGTGAGGTCGATGCCCCGACGCGCCGCGACCTCGCGGATGG
Organism: Actinomycetes bacterium; assembly: GCA_021831035.1. Classification (GTDB taxonomy): domain Bacteria; phylum Actinomycetota; class Acidimicrobiia; order Acidimicrobiales; family RAAP-2; genus RAAP-2. Next base: position 86,704 of record JAKBNL010000007.1, on the reverse strand, counting down.
CGTCGGCCTTGTGGGGACCCTGGGCGAAGAAGGTCATCTCGCCGGTGAAGCGACCCTCGTCGTCGACGCGCGCGATGGACGAGATCGTCCCGGTCAGGTGGAGGACCTCGGCGAAGGGCTCGACGATCTCGGCCGGCGCGGAGGAGACGAGGTAGACGTCGTCGCCCTGGGCCAGGTGGTGGTCGATCAGCTCGAGTGCCTCGGCGTAGAGGAGCGGTTCGATCACGTCGTTGACGGTCTCGCGCACCATGTCGCGGATCTGGTCGCGATTCCAGCCCCGGGTGACCTTGAGGACGGCCTGGCGGACGCGGTCCAGGCGCTTGTCGTCGGCGCCGAAGCGTTGGAACCAGAACTGGGCGATGCCGGCCCCGACGAGGGTGCGACGGTGCAGGAGGCCCCGGGCGTGGAGCTCGGGGCCCCAGGCGAGCAGCGACGACTTGGCGATGACCGTCTTATCGAGGTCGAAGAAGGCCGCGCGCACCACCCAATGGTAGGTCCGCGGACCGAGGGCTCAGCCCACGAACGCGGTCGAGCACTCGTCCCGGGAGTCGGCGCGGGCCATCAGGACGACGTGGTCGTCGACGAGGAAGTGCATGCTGGGCGAGGGCACGAGCGGGGTCTCGTTGCGCACCACGGCCACCACCCGGACCGAGTCGGGCAGGCGGAGCTCGTCGAGGGTCAGGTTCTCGACCACCGCGGGCGAGTGATCGTCCAGGGTGACCTCCAACAGGCACATCTTGCCGTGGGCGAAGGTCATCAGCTGGATCACCGCCCCGACCTCGACCGCCTCGTCGACGAGCGAGGTGATCAGGCTCGGCGTGGACACCGAGACGTCGACCCCCCAGGACTCGGTGAAGAGCCACTCGTTGCGCGCGTTGTTCACGCGGCTGATGACGTGGGGCACCCCGAACTCCTGCTTGGAGAGCCAGCTCACGACGAGGTTGTCCTCGTCGTCACCGGTCGCGGCGATCATCACGTCGGCGCCGCGCACGTCGGCCGCGGCGAGCGAGGCGAACTCGCAGGCGTCGGCGGCCACGACGGTCACCGCGGGCAGCAGCGACCGGAGCTTCTCGGCGGTCGCGGGGACCTGCTCGAGCAGGGTGACCTCGTGGTGGCGGTCGACGAGGTCGGTCGCGATGGCGGTGCCCACCGACCCGCCGCCGGCGATGACGATCTTCACGCCGAGCGTCCCTCGAGCAGGGCCGAGAGCCGCGCGAGGCCCTCGGAGGTGGCCATGAACTCGAAGATGTCGTCCTCCTGGGCGAAGAGGCCCTCGACGTCGACTCGGCCGACGCCCCCGCGCACGACGCCGACGAGGCGGACCTCGTCGCCGAAGGAGAAGTCCGCCGCCGGCCGTCCGGCCAGCGCGTCGGGCACGATGCGCTCGACGAAGTGGACGGTGCCCGCCGCGTCGGACCAGGCGATCGAGGTGTCGGTCGGCAGGAGCCACCGCTTCACCTGGCCCGTGGTCCACGAGGACGTCGCCACGGTGGGGATGCCGAGCTTCATGTAGATCTCGGCCCGGTTGGGGTCGTAGATGCGCGCGACGACGTTCTTGATCTGGTAGTGGTCTCGGGCGATCCGCGCGCACAGGATGTTCGAGTTGTCACCGCTCGTCACCGCGGCCAGGGCGTCGGCTCGGGCCGCCTCGGCGTGGAAGAGGACGTCGCGGTCGAAACCCGAGCCGATGATGGTCTTGCCCTGGAAGTGGGTGAGCCGGCGCAGGCTGTCGCGGTTCTTGTCGATCACGACCACCGAGTGGCCCTCGTCGGAGAGCTCCATGGCCAACTCGGAGCCCACCCGGCCGCAGCCGACCACGATGATGTGCACCGACTCATCCCACCACAACGCCGGAATCGGGTGCAACTCAGGGGCCGTGGCGGGTCGGGCCACCCCGGGGGCGTGCGGGCGCCGCCGTAGTATCGTCACCGTGCCCGGCTCGTCGCACTCGCGTCCTCGGCGTGCGCAGGCCCTCACCTCGTACGCGAACCTCGCCCAGGTCTACCCCGAGTCGTGGGACTACCGGCTGAAGCGCCTCTTCCTGGGTCGGCCGCTCGTCACCGAGCAGCTGGCCGGCGAGCGGCTGAACCGGGCGATCGCCCTTGGGGTGCTGGCGCCGGACTGCATCTCGTCCTCGGCGTACGGGACCGAGCAGATCCTCACCCAGATGACCCCCTTCATCGGGATCGCCGCCTTCTCGCTGGTGGTCCCGGTGATGTTCGTGATCATCGGGGTCCTGGTCTTCGTGACCACGAGCTACCTCGACGTCATCAAGTACTACACGACGGCCGGCGGCTCCTACGTCGTGACGCGTGACAACTTCGGCCCCCGGGTCGCCCAGGTGGCGGCCGTGGCGTTGCTCATCGACTACATCGTCACCGTCGCCGTGCAGTGCAGCGCCGGCACCGCCGCCCTGACCTCGGCCTTCCCTTCGCTCGTGCCCTACACGCTCGTGATGACCGTCGGCGTGGTCCTGCTGCTCATCTTCGGCAATCTGCGCGGCCTGCGCGAGGCCGGCAGCTACTTCGCCTTCCCGACGTACTTCTACGTGGTCATGCTCGGGATCACCATCCTGATCGGCTTCTACAAGAAGATCGTCGGCACACTGGCGCGCATCCCCCTGCCGGCCCGACACCTGCTCATCGACGGGCGCTTCGGCCACCCCGGCAACGGGGTCCTGATGGGCCTGGCCTTCGTGACGCTGCTGCGCGCCTACGCCAACGGCGGCTCGTCGCTCACCGGGCTCGAGGCGATCAGCAACGGGGTCGCGAGCTTCCGGCGACCCGAGTCGCACAACGCCCGCATCACCCTGGTGACGATGAGCTCGATCCTGGCCTTCTTGCTGGTGGGTACGACGCTGCTCGCCTCGTGGACCCACGCGGTCCCCTACGACGTCGGCTCGCCCACCGTCGTCTCCCAAGAAGTCCTCGACGTCTTCGGGGCCCACGGGTTCGGCCACGTCATCTACTACCTGGTCCAGTTCGCGACGCTGCTCATCCTCTACACCGGGGGCAACACCTCGTTCAACGGCTTCCCGTTCCTCGCCAACTACGTCGCCACCGACCGCTACCTGCCGCGCCAGCTCACCAAACGGGGCCACCGACTGGCCTTCTCCAACGGGATCCTCGTCCTGGGGATCGTCTCGCTGGCCCTCATCGTCGTGTTCGACGCGCGCGTCAACGCCCTCATCGCCCTCTACGCGATCGGGGTCTTCACCGGCTTCACCCTGGCCGGGGCCGGCATGGTCGCGCGTCACTCGCGCGCCCGCACCGGACGCTGGCGTCTCGGGGTCGTCCTGAACGGACTCTCGGCGACGGTGACGGCGATCGTGGTGCTGGTCTTTCTCATCGCCAAGTTCACCGAGGGCGCGTGGATCATCGCCCTCGTCGGACCGCTCATGTACTGGGGGCTGATGCGCTTCCACCGCCAGTACGAGCGCGAGGCGGCCGCCTTCGAGTCCAACACCAACAAGTCGGCGGTGGCGATCCGGATGAACCGGGTCATCGTCTTCGTCGACGGCTACGACCTGCCGACCGAGCGGGCCCTGCTCTACGCGAAGTCGCTCAACCCCTACTCGATCCGGGCCGTCCACTTCGACATCGACCCGGCCGTCACCAAGCGGCTCGAGGAGCGTTGGGGCCAGGCGGGCACGGCCAGCGAGGGGCTCAGCCTGGAGATCGCCGAGTGCGAGGACCGCCGGGTCGACCGCGCCGCCCTGGAGCTGGTGGCCGACGCCGTGCGCGACCCCGACGTCTTCTGCATGGTGATCCTGCCCCGGCGCGGCTTCGTCTCGCGGCTCCAGCGGCTGCTGCACGACCGCACCGCGGACGCCATCGCGGGCGCGGTGATGCACGTGCCGCGCACGGCCACGATGATCATCCCCTACCGGGCGATGCGACGGCGCCTGGGCGACCGCGACGTCGAAGAGCCCATGGGGGACGAGGTCACCCGTGGGGGCGTGCGCGAGACCAGCCACCTCGAGGCCGACGTCCGGCTGGCCGAGCGCTCGCTCGGCTCGGTCCCCATCGGGGGCGTGGTGGAGCGCCAGGTGGTCGAGGTCGCCGGACGGGTGCGCGCGATGGCGATCGACCACGAGGCCGGGGTCAACGAGCTGCACTGCGTGCTCGCGGACCCCTCGGGCTCGATCACCCTCGTCTTCCAGGGGCGCGCGAGCGTGCCGGGGATCGAGCGCGGGACCCGGCTGGTGGTGAAGGGCACGGTGACGACGCTGCGGCGCGAGGCGGTCATCCTCAACCCGCAGTACGAGATCGTCGCGGCGCCGCATCCTCCCGCCTAGCCCTGGTCCGCGCCCAGAACCGCCCGCGAGCCGCCGGCGCCGCGAGGCCCCGGCGGTAGGGTGACTCGCCGTGAACCCGAGGGAGGTGAGATGGCCCGCGCGCTCGTGATCGTCGAGTCGGTCGCCAAGGCGACCCGCATCCAGTCGATGCTCGGGCCGGACTACGTCGTCAAGCCCTCGGTCGGCCACGTGCGCGACCTGCCCCAGAGCGCGGCCGAGATCCCCGCCTCGGTCAAGGGGGAGCGGTGGGCCCGCCTGGGGATCAACGTCGAGGACCACTTCAAGCCCGTCTACGTCGTCTCGCCCGACCGCAAGAAGGTGGTCGCCGACCTGAAGGCGGCCCTCAAGGGTGTGGAGGAGCTCTACCTCGCCACCGACGAGGACCGTGAGGGCGAGGCCATCGCCTGGCACCTGCTCGAGGTCCTCAAGCCCGCCGTCCCGGTCAAGCGGATGGTCTTCCACGAGATCACCCCCGAGGCGATCGCCAAGGCGGTCCAGGCGACTCGGGACCTCGACCTGCGACTGGTCGACGCCCAGGAGGGTCGCCGCTTCCTCGACCGGCTGGTCGGCTACGAGGTCTCCCCGGTCCTGTGGCGTGCCGTCGACAAGGCGCGCTCGGCCGGTCGGGTCCAGTCGGTCGCGATCCGCCTGGTCTGCGAGCGCGAGCGCGAGCGGATGGCCTTCCGCGCGGCCTCCTGGCACGACGTGACGGTGACCCTCGGGGCCCCGACGCCCTTCGAGGCGACCGTCGAATCGCTCGACGGGTCGGCCCTCGCCACGGGGCGCAACTTCGACGCCCTCGGACGACTCGACGACTCGGGCGCGGCGGTGCTCGCGGGCCCCACCGCGGCCTCCCTGGCCGAGCGGCTCGCGGGCGTGTCGGCGACGGTCACGGCGGTGACCTCGACCCCGCGGACCCAGCGTCCCCAGCCCCCGTTCATGACCTCGTCGTTGCAGATCGAGGCGAGCCGCAAGCTGCGCTTCGACCCCGAGCGCACGATGCGGGCCGCCCAGCGCCTCTACGAGCAGGGGTGGATCACCTACATGCGCACCGACTCCACCACCCTGTCGGACGAGGCCCTGCGCGCGGCCCGGTCCCAGGCGGCGGCCATGTTCGGCGACGACTACGTCGCCGACGCGCCCCGGCGCTACGACCGCAAGGTGAAGAACGCCCAGGAGGCCCACGAGGCCATCCGACCCGCCGGTGACGTCTTTCGCACCCTGGAGGAGGCCGACGCCCAGCTGGCCGGTGACGAACGCGCCCTCTACGAGCTCGTCTGGAAGCGCACGATCGCGAGCCAGATGGTCGACGCGCGCTTGACCCAGGACCGGGTGCGCCTGCGCGCGTCGGTCACCGGGGTCGCGGGCGTGACCGACCCGGTCGAGGTGGCGCTGGTGGCCACCGGCCAGCGCATCGAGTTCGCGGGGTTCCGACGCGCCTACGTCGAGGGGGCCGACGACCCCGAGGCCGAGCTGGCCGACCAGGAACGGCTCTTGCCCGCCCTGGCCGAGGGCCAGTCCGTCGAGGTCGTCGCCGCCGAGGCGAAGGACCACCAGACCCAGCCACCCGACCGCTTCAGCGAGGCCACGCTCATCAAGAAGCTCGAGGACCTGGGCATCGGCCGACCCTCGACGTACGCGTCGGTGATGAAGACGATCGACCGGCGCGGCTACGTCTGGAAGAAGGGCAAGTCCCTGGTGCCGGCCTTCCGCGCGTTCGCGGTCGTGAACCTGCTCGAGACCTACTTCAAGGACCTCGTCGACTACCAGTTCACCGCCGAGATGGAAGACGACCTCGACCGGATCGCCCAGGGCGCCGAGGACCTCGAGCCGTGGCTCGCCCGCTTCTACTTCGGGGATCCCGCGGGCGACACCACGTTCCGTCGCGAGGGACTGGCCCGGGCGACCCACGAGCCCAAGGAGTTCGACTTCGCCGCGATCAACTCGCTCCTGCTCGGCACGGCGCCCGACGGCCTCGCCGTCTACGTGCGCTCGGGCCGCTACGGCCCCTACCTCGTCCACGGGGAGGACCGCGTCTCGATCCCCGAGGCCACCGAACCCGATGCGCTGAGCGTCGAGCGGGCCCTCGAGCTCCTGGCCGCCCCGTCGTCGGACCGGGCCCTGGGGGTGGCGCCGACCGGTGAGACCGTCTACCTCAAGGCCGGCCGCTACGGCCCCTACGTCCAGCTCGGTGAGCTCGTCGAGGGCACCAAGCCACCGACGGCCTCGCTCTTCTCGTCGATGGCGCCCGAGACGCTCACCCTCGAGGACGCGCTGCGTCTGCTCTCGCTGCCTCGACGGGTCGGGACCCACCCCGAGGGTGGGGAGGTCCTCGCCCAGAACGGCCGCTACGGCCCCTACATCACCTGGGGAAACGAGACCCGCTCCCTCGAGAGCGAGGAGCAGATCTTCACGGTTGACCTCGGGGGCGCCCTGGCGCTGTTGGCCCAACCCAAGGCCCGGGGACGCCGGGCCGCGGCCGGTCCCCTGCGCGAGCTCGGGGTCGACCCGGTGACCGGCCGCGAGGTGGTGGTGCGCACCGGGCGGTTCGGGCCCTACGTCACCGACGGGCAGACCAACGCCACCCTTCGCCTGGGGGACACCCCCGAGTCGGTCGCGCTCGATCGGGCGTGCGAGCTGCTCGCCGAGCGCCGCGACGCCGAGCCGTCGTCGCGGCCTCGTCGGACGGCGGGGACCAAGAAGGTCCCCCCGACGAAGAAGGCGGCGACGACGAAGAAGGCGGCGACGACGAAGAAAGCCACGACGACGAGGGCCGCGACGAGGGCCCCCGCGACGAAGGCCGGGGCGAGGAAGACGGCGTCGGCGAAGGTCGCGAAGAAGACCGCGGCGAGCGTCGGGCGAGCGGCCAACGACGCGCTCACCCGGGCGGTGGGCGGGGACGAGGCGTGAGCGTCTTCGTCGTCCTCGAGGGGATCGACGTCAGCGGTAAGTCGACCCAGGCGCGCCGCCTGGCCGAGCGCCACGGTGCCCTGTTCACCTTCGAGCCGGGTGACACCGCGCTCGGGGCGGATCTACGACGGTGGGTCCTCGACGCCTCGACGCCGATGGAGCCCGAGACCGAGGCGCTCGTGATGCTGGCCGACCGCGCCCACCACGTGCGCACGGTGGTCGAGCCGGCGCTGGCCCGGGGTGACTCGGTCGTGAGCGACCGGTTCTTCGCCTCGACCCTCGCGTACCAGGGCTACGGGCGCGGCGTCGACCTCGGGCGCTTGCGGGCGGCGAGCGAGATCGCCGTGGGCTCGTGCTGGCCGACCCGCACCGTGTTGATCGACGTGACGCTCGAGGTCGCGGCTGAGCGCCGGGCGCTCGATCACCGAGACCGGTTCGAGGCGCAAGACCCACACTTCTTCGATCGAGTGCGAGCCGGCTACCACGAGCTGGCCGACCTCTACGGCTGGGTCGTGGTGGACGGCGCGGGCGGCGTCGACGAGGTGACCGCCCTCGTCGAGGACGCGCTCGACGGCCTCGCGTGGTGACCGACGTCTTCAGCCGCCTGGTCGGCCGGTCGGCCACGGCCGACGCCCTGCGTCACCACGCGCGCCACCCGGTCCACGCGTACCTCGTACTCGGGCCGGCCGGGTCCGGCGTCCACGACGCCCTGAGGGCCCTCGCCGCCGCCCTGCAGTGCCCGGACCACGGCTGCGCGACGTGTGCGATCTGCCGCGGGGTGCTCGAGGGCACCGATCCCGACGTCCAGTGGATCGAGCGCGCGGGCCTCGCGTGGCGGGTCGACGAGATCCGCGAGGCCGAGCGGGTCGCGCGCCGCCGTCCCCTGGGCGCGGGTCGCCAGATCGTGGTCCTCGAGGACGTCGAGCTCACCGTCGCCGGAGCCTCACCCTCGGCGCCGGCCCTCCTCAAGTCCCTCGAGGAGCCGCCCGCGCGCACCGTCTTCCTCCTCGGAGCCTCCGAGCTGCCCGGGACGCTCGACACGGTGGCCTCGCGCTGCGTGCTCGTGCGGGTGGCCGCCCCGAGCGACGACGACATCGAGGAGCGCCTGCGCGCCGAGGGCGTGTCGGCGGACGCGGCCCACGCGGCGGCCCACGCGGCGCTCGGCAGCCTCGAGCGGGCGCGCGTGCTCGCGGACGACCCGGCCCTCGTGGCTCGCCTCGACTGGTGGCGGGCGCTCCCCGATCGGCTGACGGGCACACCCGCGGTGGCCAGTGCCCTCGCGCGCGAGGCCGCCGCGCTGTTGGATGAGGCGATGGTGCCGCTCGAGCGCTCCCTGGCCGAGGCGGCGGCGCGCGAGCGTGAGGAGGCCGGCTCGTTCGGGGGTCGCGCGGCCAACCGGCGCGAGCTGGAGGCCCAGTCGCGGCGCGAGCAGCGGCGCTTCCGCACCGAGGAGCTCACCCTGGGCCTGTCCACGCTGACCGCCGTCTACCGCGAGCGCCTCGCCCGCGACCTCGAGGCGTCGCGCGACGGCGACGGCCGGGCCGACCATCGGGTCGCCGGGACGCTGCGGCGCCTCGACGCGCTCCGCGAGGCGCAGCGCCGTCTCTCGACGACCCTCGACGAGGGGCTGCTGCTGCACGACCTGCTCTTCGCCCTGAGCGACTTCTAGCGCGGGCGGTCCGGTGGGGGCGTTGGGGTAGTCTTTTCCCCTACGCCTGGGTAGCTCAGCCGGCAGAGCAGCGCATTCGTAATGCGCAGGTCGTGGGTTCGATTCCCACCCCAGGCTCCACGGAGCGTCGACAGGGTGAGCGCGTGCGGCGGCGCCCCGAGCCCGAGCGACCCCATCGGGACGCGCACGGGGGTGTGGCTCACCGACCTCGACGACCTGCGCGAAGAGGCGATCGCCCTCGTCGAGTCGGTGAGTGCGGACAAGGTCGCCACCAGTCGGGAGACGTCGGGCTGGACGCCGCGGGGGCTGCTGGCGCACCCGTGCCACGTCGAGCGTCGCGCTGGTGGGGCGACTGCGTGACCGGGGCGAGGTCACCGGGGCCGTCGAAGTGTCGCACGACCTCGACGACGTGGCCCGCCCGGGCCCACGGTTCTTCGAGGGCGCCCCGCCCCCGATGCTCGAGCGGATCCTCGTCCACCTGCTCCAGGAGGACACCCGTCACGTCGGTCACCTCGACCGGGTGGCCGAGGCGTGGGCCGCGAGCGCCCCCGCCGGCCCGACGACTAGCCGAGCGCGTAGACCACCTTCACCTGGACCGAGAGCGAGGTCGTGCCCCTCTGGATGGGGAGGGCCGCCGCGGCCGAGGCGAAGCTCGTCCGAGCGAAGACGACGGGGCTCGACGCGCCCTCCTCGTCGACGATCGACACTGGGGCGCCGAGCGACGAGCCGCTCGACGAGGCGATCTGGAGCGCCGCCGCGTGGGCGTCGCGCACCGCGGCCCGGCGCGCCCGAGCGAGCAGGCGGGACTGGCTCGAGATCGAGAAGGAGACCCCGTTGAGCTGCACGTCGTTGCCCACGGCGCGCGCCGCGGCGTCGAGGGCGGCGCCGGCCTCGTCGAGCCGGTGCGTGGTGGCCGTCAGGGTGTCGTTCACCGTGAAGCCGGTGACCTGGCCGCGGCCGTTGGTGTTGGGGTAGATCGCGAGGTTCGAGGTCTGCAGCCCCGCGCGGGTGAGCCCGTGGGCGAGCAGGGCCGTCTCGAGCCGGGTCATGTCGGCGTTGTTCTGAGCGAGGGCCGCGCTCGCCGAGGTCCCGGTCGTCTGGACGCCGACGTCCACGCTCATCGTGTCGGGCGCACCCTGCACGGTCCCGGTCCCGGTCACGGTGAGCGTGCGCCGGGCCCCGGGGGGGCGGCTGGCCAGGGTGACCGCGACGGCGGCGACGGCGACGACGAGGACGAGGACCCACGCGGCGAGGGCGCGGTGATTCGCACGAGGGGACGACGGCGGGACGGTGGATTCGGACATGGCACTCCTCGGCGGGCTCGTCGAGCCCTCACCCAGAGATGTCGGGGCCCGGTTCGGGCTTACCGAAGTTGTGCGGAGGTTGTCGTCGGGGTGGACCGGGGTCGATGTTCCCATCAGGAGTAAGGCGTATTCTTCGAATGACGCACCAGTGTCTGATGGGGGACTGTGGTGAACGAACCAGGCAGGGGCACACGCGATCCGGGACGTGACAGCGCGCGCGCCCTCGCGCGCCGGGGGGCGTCGGAGCGGTGGTTCGAGGGCCTGGTCGCGAACTCGAGCGACCTGCTCGTCGTGCTCGACGCCGACATGGTGCTCACCTACGCCAACCCCGCCTCGCGTGCGCAGCTGGGCTTCGAGGAGGGCTCACGCACCGGGCGCAGCGTGTTTGACCTCATCCACCCCGAGGACCACGGGATCGCCGCCGCGGCCTTCGCCGACGTCGTCACCACCGGCGGGCCCAGTAGCCCCTTCGTCCTTCGGATCATGAACGTGGGAGGGGACTGGCGCCTCATCGAGGCCGTCCTCACCAACTGCCTGGACGACCCGGCGATCCGGGGCGTCGTCGTCAACGCCCACGACGTCACCGAGCCCCTCCACCTCACCCGGGCGCTGCGCGTCCTGACCGACGTGCACCGGATCCTGGTGGGAGCGGCGTCCGAGGGCGACCTGCTGGCCCGTGCCTGCCAGAGCCTCGTGGCCACGGGGGCCATCAAGCTCGCGTGGGTGGGGTACGTCGAGCGCGAGCCCCGGCCGCGCATCGTGGCCGTGGCCCGTGAGGGGCGCACCGCCTTCCTCGACGACGTCGAGGCGAGTGACGCCGAGGCCGAGTTCGAGAACGGGGTCATCGGCGAGGTGCTGAGGACCGGGGCCGCTCGGGTCGTCAACGACGTGCGTCGCGCCCCCGAGCTCTCACGGTGGTGGGGCCGCTACGACGCGACCGGTCTGGTGAGCGGCTGCGCGCTGCCGCTCACGAACGGAACCGAGGTGATCGGCGTGCTCACCCTGCACTCCGACGAGGTCGGCTTCTTCGGCCCCGACGAGGTCGAGCTGTTCGGCGGCCTGGCCCAGGACCTCGCCTACGGCGTCGGCCGACTGCGCGACGCGGCCGAACTGGTGAGCGCCCAGGAGCGCCTGCGCGCCAGCGAGCAGCGCTTCCGTCTGGCCTTCGAGGCCAACGCCGCGCCCCTGCTCTTCAGCGACCTCGAGGACCGGGTGATCGACGTCAACGACGCCTTCTGCCGGATGGTCGGGCGTCGCCGCGAGGAGATCGTGGGCCGCGAGACCCGACCCTTCTCCCACCCCGAGGACGTTGAGCTCACCCGGGAGTGGCGCCAGCGGATCCTCGCGGGCGACGTCGACCAGGCGCGCTACGTCAAGCGCTACGTCCACCGCGACGGCCACGTCGTCACGGCCGAGATCACCCGGTCGGCCGCGCGCGACGAGCGGGGCCGGTTCTTGTACTTCGTCTCCTCCGAGCGCGACGTGACCGAGGAGAGCCTGCGGGCCGCCCGCCTGTCCCACCAGGCCCTGCACGACCCGCTCACCGGTCTCGCGAACCGCACGCTGCTCGAGGACCGCCTGGCCCAGGCCTTCTCGCGCGCCACGCGGCAGGGCGGCTACGGGGCGATCCTGCTGATCGACCTGGACGACTTCAAGCAGGTCAACGACACCCACGGCCACCTGGCCGGCGACGCGCTGCTCGAGGCGGTCGCCCAGCGTCTCTCCGGCGTGGCGCGCGCGAGCGACACCCTGGCCCGATTCGGGGGCGACGAGTTCATCTACCTCGCCGAGGGCCTCGCCTCCCCGGCCGAGGTCGAGGTGGTCGCTCGGCGTTTCCGCGACGCCCTCGCCGCGCCGTTCGCCCTCGAGGACACCGCGCGCCGCCAGCGCGCGTCGATCGGCGTGGCCGTCTTCGACGGCAGCGAGGGCGCCCCGAGCGAGGTGCTGGGCGACGCCGACCTCGCCCTCTACGCGGCCAAGAGCCGGGGCAAGTCCTGCTACGTGCTCTTCACCCCGGCCCTGCGCGAGGAGGCCGTGTCGAACCGCTCCCTCGCCCGCGACCTGCGCGACGCGCTGGAGGCGGGCGACCTCGAGGTGCGCTTCCAGCCGGTGGTGGACCTGGCGAGCCAGGCGGTGGTCGGCTTCGAGGCGCTCCTGCGCTGGGACCACCCCATCCGCGGGGCCGTGGCGCCCCACCAGTTCCTCGCCGGGCTCGACGAGGGCGACCTGGCCGCGGCCGTGTCGGCCTACACCCTCGAGGGCGCCCTGGAGGCCGCGCGCGAATGGCCGACGCGCCCGGACTCCGAGCGGCCCTACCTCGGGGTCAACGTCACCGGCCGCCAGTTCCTCGACCCGGGGTTCGTCACCCAGGTCGACGCCGCGCTGGCCCGCCACGGTCTCGACGCCGCGCGACTGGTCGTCGAGGTCTCCGAGGAGGCGGCGCTCGGAGACGCCGACGGCTGCGCGGCGACCGCCGCGGCACTGCGCGCGCTGGGGGTGCGCGTCGCGCTGGACGGGTTCGGCACGGGCGTGACGTCGTTGGGGATGCTGGCCGACCTCGCGCCCGACGTCATCAAGGTCGACGTCTCGTTCGTGCGCGAGGCCGACGCGAACCCCGCCGCCGCGCCGATGCTCCAGACGATCCTCGAGCACGCCGCCCGGCTCGACCTCGGGGTCCTCGTCGAGGGGGTCGAGGACGAGGTGGTCCTCGAGCGGGTGCGCGCGCTCGGGGTCCGCTACGGCCAGGGCTTCCACTTCGCCCCCGCCCTCGACGCCGAGACGGCGCGCGAGGTCGCCCGCGTGGGACTGGGTGCGCTTCAGCCGACGAGCGACCTCACGACCTGGGTGAAGTCGGCCGAGCGCTCGGTCCAGTCGCGGTAGCGATCGAAGCTCGGCGCGGCCGGCGAGAGCAGCACCGCGCCGCCCTCGGGGAGCGAGGCGCGCGCGAGGGCGACCGCCTCGGCCATCGTCGTGGCCTCGACGACGCGGTCCCGGGCGCCGCGCGACCCGAGCGCCCGGGCGATCCGCGCGCCGGCCGGCCCGGTCACCACCACCGTGGTGGGTCCGGCCCGCCCGGCGAGCGCGTCGGCCAGGGGGGCGTAGTCCACGCCGCGGTCGAAGCCGCCGACGATGAGGGCGAGGGGCTCATCGGCGAACACGGCGAGCGCCGCGAGCGTCGGCAGGGGTGAGGTGGCGAGCCCGTCGTCGACGTAGCGCACGTCGCGCCCGTCGTGCCGCTCGGTGGCGACGACCGTGAGCCGCCCGGGCAGGGGGGTGAAGCGGGCGGCCGCGGCGCGTGCGGCCTCGCGCGCGACCTCGACGTCGACCCCGCCGAGCGCCGCCGCGGCGGCCAGGGCCACCCCCACGTTCTGGTCGTTGTGGGCGCCCACGAGGCCGAGCTCGGCGGCCAGCCCGCTCTCGTCCGCGCCGACCCAGGTGACCGCGCCCCCGACGAGGTCGCGGCGCGCGCGCAGCGGCGCGACGTCGGCGAGCAGGGTCACGTGCTCGCCCGGGGCGCGCGTGACGGCCAGCTTGTCCTCGTGGTAGCGCTCGAGCGAGCCGTGCCAGTCGAGGTGGTCGCTACCGAGGGCGGTGACGGCGACCACCGCCGGGGCGACCTCGAGGTCGACGCTCTGGAAGCTGGAGACCTCGACCACGACGTCGTGGCCCTCGGTGTCGAGGTCGGGGTCGTAGGGGGGCCGACCCAGGTTGCCGGTGGCGAGCGCCGCGCGCCCGAGTGACTCGAGCACGAAGGCCGTGAGGGCCGTCGTGGTGGACTTGCCCTTGGTCCCGGTCACGGCGACCACCCGTGAGCGGTCGGCGCCGAGGAGCCAGAGGTTGAGTGCGGAGGTGACCAGGGTGCCGCCGGCCTCGAGGGCGAGCACGTCCGCGCGACGGCGGGGCACCCCGGGGCTCTTCAAGACGACCTCGCAGCGCGCCAGGGCCTCGAGGCCACCCTCGGCGGCGACGAGCACCCCCCCGCCGAGGTCGCGGTCGTCGACGATAACGAGCTCGCACGTGCCCTCGAGGCGGGCCCGGGCCGCGCGGCCCTCCACGCCGTAGCCCCACAGGCCGACGCGCCGGCCGGCGAGGTCAGCGAAGCCAGTGGGCCGGGACACGGCTGCCCCCCTGGGGCTCGAGCAGCTCGAGGAGCGAGCGGGTGGGGCGGCACTCGCGCGCCACGGTGGCGAGGGGCTCGGCGCCGCCCCACTCGGGCAGCGACGCCGCCTCGAGGACGGCCGCGGCGCTCTCGGCGGGGTCGCCGACGCACTCGAAGGGCTTGGGGGTCGAGCCCAGCCCCACCAGCGCGCGCAGCTGGGCCTCGCGGGCCGGGTCGGCGAGGGGCTCGACGCCGAGCAGCGCCGCCAGGCGGGCGCGCTCGACGAAGGGGGCGAGCACGAGGCTGACGAAGAGGCACTTGTCGCACTCCCCGCACCAGCCCGGGGCCCGGTCCTCGGGGCGCTGGGCGAAGGCGCGGTTGCAGCTGCGAAAGACGGGCAGGTAGCGCTCGAGGCGACTGAACTCGCGCGCCACCCAGATCTCGCTGCGGTCGCGCAGCACGCTGGCCACGGTGAGGGCCGGGCCCACCCGCTCGGCCAGCGCCGCGGCGACGAGCTCCTCGGCGGCGAGGGACTTGCTCCACTGGTGGTTCACCGCCCGGCCCCCGACGACGAGGTTCGGCGCCGAGGCCGAGTGCTCGTTGCTCATCGCCACGCCGCCGCGTCCGGTGGCGAGCGCCGCCACGGCGGCGAGGAGGGTGACCATCGCGGTGACCGGCACGTGGCCGCGCCACAGCGAGGGGTCGCTCGTGAGCTGCGGGTCGAGGGTGCGCGTCGCGCGCACGACCTCGAGGCCCGTGAGCGCCGCGGTGGCCTCGAGCGGGGCGAAGCGCCCGGCGGCGGGGCTCACGACAAACAGGGCGCGGTCGAGGTCGCGCGAGAGGTGCTCGACGGCGACGACCGAGTCGATGCCCCCGCCGAAGGGGACGAGGACGCCCGCGGGGTCGAGCGCCGGGGCCACCCGCGGGGCGGGTCCCCCCCCGACCAGGGGCACCTCGGCGAGGGAGAGGCCGTTCACGTAGGCGAACTCGCCCAGCCCGTCGACGAGGGCGGCCTCGACCAGCCGGCGTCCGGCCTCGCCCACCGGCGTCGCGGCGAGGTCGACCCGTCGGGCCGCGCCGGCCTTGTAGTACGAGAGGCCCGCGACCAGGTACCAGAGCTCGGCCACGGCCACCACGTCGGGCCGGTCCAGCCGGCCCGTCCCGACGAAGGCGACGGACTCCTCGAAGGGGCGCCCGTCGAGGCTGTAGCGGCCCCGCAGGGTGTCGCGGCCGACCTCGAGCCCGACGTAGGCGAAGACCTCGGCCCGGGCCGGCCCTGAGCCGTCCGTCATAGGGCACCCATGCTACGGGCGCCGGCGCGCGACGAGCGCGAAGCGCCCCGTCGGCCGCTCGGCCCGATCGGAGAAGAACGTCGCGCCGCCGTCGGTCACCTCGGTCGTGAGAAGCACGCGGTCGCTCGCGACCCCGAGGCGCTCGAGCTGCGCGGCCGCCACGGCGCGCAGCTCGAGGCGCCAGTGGCCGGGCCCGTCGGGGGTGAGGGCGCCCGCGTGCTCGCTGAAGCGTCGGGCCACCTCTTCGCCGACCTGGTAGGCCGACCCCGAGATCGACGGGCCGAGCACGGCGACGACGCGCGCGGGGTCTTCGAAGCGCGCGAGCGCCGCGGCCACGGCCCCGGCGGCGAGACCTCGCCAGCCGGCGTGGACGACCGCGACGCGCCGCCCCGGGTCGAGCAGCGCGACGGGCACGCAGTCGGCGACGAGCACGCCCACCGCGCGCGCGCACCCCTCCTCGACGAGCCCGTCGGCCTCGGTCGACGCGCCCGCCGTGGCCGCGTCCACGACGGTCGCGCCGTGGACCTGGCGCACCAGGACGACCGGCGCGCCGAGCGCCGCGTCGAGGCGTCGACGGTTCTCGGTGACGGCGGCGGGGTCGTCGCCGACGTGTGTGCCCAGGTTCAGACTCGTATAGGGCGCGTCGCTCACCCCGCCGGGGCGTGCGCTCACCACGAGGTCGACCCCGAGCGCGTCGGCCTCGGCGAGCCGGTAGAGGGGCAGGCCGCCGACCTCGCGCGCCTCGAGCGCTACGGCGCGCACGCGTCGCAGACCCCCGAGAGCTCGAGCACGTGGCGCAGGTCGTGGAAGCCGTGGCGCCGACCGACCTCGCTCGCCCACGCCTCGAGGTCGGGGGCGTCGACCTCGATGGTGCGCCCGCAGCGTCGGCACGCCAGGTGGTGGTGGTGGGCGTCGACGACGCAGCGCCGGTACAGGCTCTCGCCCCGGTCGGTCATGACGACGTCGACCTCGCCCGAGCCCACGAGGCTCTTCAGCTGGGAGTAGACGGTCGCCAGGGCGATCCGCCCGCCGTCGTCGGCGATGAGGGCGTGCAGCTCCTGGGCGCTGACGAACCCCTGCAGGCGCGACAGCGCCCGGACCACCGCGCGCCGCTGGGGGGTGTCGCGGGTGGTCACGGGTCGAGCGTACCGGCCGTCGCGTTGCTAACTGGAATCATTTCAGATAGTGTATCTGGAATGGTTCTAGCTAGCGCGCCGTGGCACCGGTCCCCCTGGGGGCTCGCCGGCGGACTGGCCCTCGCGGGGGTGGCTCTGTGCGGCTGCGCGGCCTCGGTGCCACCGGTCGCCCCGGGCACGGTCCCCGTCGTCGCCGCCGAGAGCCAGTACGCCGACGTGGCCGCCCAGGTCGGGGGCCGCTACGCGTCGGTCGTGGCCGTGATGGACAACCCCAACGCGGACCCCCACGGCTTCGAGGTGTCGCCGAGCGTCGCGCGCGAGGTGGCCCGGGCCCGCCTCGTCGTCCAGAACGGCGCCGGCTACGACGACTTCATGCGCGTCGTGGAGGCGGCGAGCCCCAGCCCGCGGCGTCGCGTCGTCGTGGCCCAGCGCGTCCTCGGGCTCGCCTCGTCGATCGCCAACCCCCACCTCTGGTACGACCCCACGACGATGCCGGCGGTGGCCGCGGCGATCGAGGGCGACCTCGCGCGGATCGATCCCGCGCACCGGGCGTACTTCGCGGCGCGCCTCGCGCGCTTCGACGCGGCCGTGGCGGACCTGCGCGCGAGGATCGAGGCCTTCCGCGCGCGCTTCGCGGGTCGACGGGTGGCGACGACCGAGCCGGTCGGTGACTACCTGCTCTCGGCCCTCGGTCTTGTGAACGCCACGCCGTTCCGGTTCCAGGCCGACGTGATGAACGGCGTGGACCCGGCGCCCCAGGACGTCGGGACGGTCGAGTCGCTCGTGACCGGTCGTCGCGTCGCGGCCCTGCTCGTGAACGCCCAGGTGTCGAGCCCGGTGACGACGACGCTCACGGGGCTCGCCGAGGGCGCCCACGTGCCCGTCGTCGCGCTCTACGAGACGATGCCGCGGGGCTTCACGTACCAGCGCTGGATGACCGCGGAGATCGACGCGATCGCGAGGGCGCTCTCCACCGGGCGCTCGACGAGGAGGCTGAGCTGATGGGTTGCGAACCACTGCCGCCGGGACGACGCGAGCTCGTGCACGTCCACCAGGTCGAGGTCTCCCTCGGGGGACGCACGGTCCTGCGCGACGTCGACTTCCGCGTCGCCGAGGGAGAGTTCGTCGGGCTCATCGGCACCAACGGCTCGGGCAAGACGACGCTGCTGCGGGCGATCCTCGGCCTGCAGGCGACCACGGCCGGCGAGGTCGTCGTCGACGGCCGCGAGGGCCGCCGGGGCGGGCCCGTCGGCTACGTGCCCCAGCGCGTCACCTTCGACCACGACGTCCCGGTGCGCGTCGCGGACTTCGTCGCGCTCGGCGTCGACGGGACGCGATTCGGTCTCGCGCGCCGGGGCCGGGGCGTGCGCCAGCGAGTGGACGAGGTGCTCGACTCGCTCGAGCTCGGCGACCTGGCGGGCCGGCGGATCGGCGCCCTGTCGGGCGGGGAGCAGCAGCGGGTCCTCATGGCCCACGCGCTGGCTAGTCGTCCCCGCCTCTTGCTGCTCGACGAGCCCCTCGCCAACCTCGACCTGCCCCGGGTCCACGACACCGTCGCCGTCCTCGACCGCGTCCGGCGCGCCGAGGGCGTCGCCGTCCTGCTCTCCGCGCACGAGATCGGCCCCCTGGTGCCGGTGATGGACCGGGTGGTCTACATCGCCCACGGCGCGGTCGCCTGCGGCACCACCGAGGAGGTGGTGCGCCCCGAGGTGCTGAGCGCGCTGTACGGCCACCACGTCGACGTGCTCAACGTCCACGGGCGCGTGGTGGTGGTCGAGGGGGAGCCGGGCGACCCCGGCGCCCACCCCGAGGTGGTGGTGCGCTGATGCGCTGGCTGGTCGAGCCCGGCTTCTTCACGAATCCCGTGGTCGGCACCGCCCTCGTCCTGGGGGCGGTCGTGGCGGTGGTGTCGGCCGCGGTGGGGGTCGTCGTCGTCGTACGCGGCCAGTCCTTCGCCGGTCACGCGCTCACCGACGTCGCGATGGCCGGCGGCGCCGGGGCCTCGCTCCTGGGCGCGTCGCCGCTCCTGGGCTTCCTCCTCGCCGGGGTCGTCGGAGGCGGGTCGATCGAGGCGGCGGGGGCCGAGAGGGTCCGCGACCGCGACGTCGCCACCGGGGTCGTCCTGGGCGCCGCGGCCGGGCTCACGGCGCTCTTCCTCTACTTCGTCAGCTCGTCGACCTCGGCCACCGGCTCGACCCAGTCCGTCCTCTTCGGCTCGGTCTTCACGGTCTCGCCCTCGGTCGTCCCGCTCGGCGTGGCCGTCGCCGCGGCGACGCTCGTCGCGCTCCTCGTCGTGCGTCGTCCCCTCCTGCTGAGCTCGCTCAGCCCCGAGCTCGCCGCGGCCCGCGGCGTGCGTCCCCGCGCGATGGGTCTGGTCTTCGTCCTGGTGCTGGCCGCCTCGGTGGCGCTGAGCGCCCTCGTGATCGGGGCGATCCTGTCGACGGCGCTGCTCGTCGGTCCGGCCTCGGCGGCCCTGAGGGTGTCGCGGGGCCTCGTCGGCGCGACACTCGGCGCGATCGCGGCCGGGGTCGCCGCGGTCGAGCTGGGGATCCTCGCGAGCTACGACAGCTTCTACTGGAGCGCCGCGCACCGCAGCGTCCCGGTGAGCGCGTGCGTCGTCGCGGTGGTCCTGGTCGAGGTCGCGACGTCGGCCGCGTGGGCCCGGTGGGGCCGGGGGAGGGGCTAGGCGTGTTCGCGCCCTTCATGGCCAACGCCTGGCTGGCCGGGACGCTGGTGGCGATGGTGAGCGGCGCCGTCGGGCTGTTCGTCGTGCTGCGCCACCGCGCCTTCGCCGCCCACGCCATCCCCAACGGCGCCTTCGCCGGCGCGGCCGGCGCCACCCTGGTCGGGGCGAGCTCCCTGCTCGGGCTGGTCGTGTTCGCCGTCGCCTCCGCCCTCGGTGTCGCGGCGCTCGGGCGTCGGCGCAACGACGTGGTGACCGCGCTGGCCCTGGTGACGATGCTGGCGCTGGGGGCGGCGCTCCTCGCGGCGAGCGGCGCCTACGAGCCGACGATCGACGCCCTGCTCTTCGGCGAGCTGCTGGGCGTCGCGCGCGGCGAGGTGGTCGCCCTGGCGCTGCTCGTGGTGGGGGCCGGGGTCGCCCTGGCCCTCCTCTTTCGCCCGCTGCTGTACTCCTCGCTCAGCGAGGAGGTGGCCGCCGCCCGGGGCGTCGCGGTGCGCGCGCTCGACGCGACGTTCCTCGTGCTGGTCGCGGTGAGCGCAGCGCTCGCGGTCCCCGTCGTGGGGGCGCTGCTCACCTTCGCCCTGACCGTGGGTCCGCCGGCGGCCGCGCGGATGCTGACCCGGGGACCCGCTCGGGCGCTCGCGCTCGCGGTGGTGCTGTCGCTCGCCTGCGTGTGGGCGGCGATCGCGAGCGCCTTCTGGTCGGGCTGGCCCATCGGCTTCTTCGTCGGCGCCTACGCCGCCGCCGAGTACGTGGCCGCCCGCGCGGCGACGTCGTGGGGGGAGAGCCGGGCGCGACCCTAACGTGGGGCCGATGGACCCCGGTGGACTCCTCGACGCGTGCGCGTTCCCACCGGTCGGCGCGACGGCGGCCCTGGCGGTGTCGGGCGGACCGGACTCGGTGGGCCTGGCGCTGCTCGCGCTCGAGGCCGGACTCGCCGTGACGCTCCACCACGTCGACCACCACGCGCGCCCCGACAGCGGCGGCGACGCCGACTTCGTGCGCGCGCTCGGTGACCGTCTCGGGGTCACGGTGGTGGTGCACGACGTCTCGGTCCCCGCGGGCGCGAACTTCGAGGCCCGCGCGCGGGCCGCGCGCCGGGCCGTCCTGCCCGAGGGCTCCCTCACCGGCCACACCATGGACGACCTGGCCGAGACGGTGCTGTTGAACGTGCTGCGCGGCGCGGGACTCGACGGGCTCTCACCCATGGTCGGCGACCCGTCCAAGCCCCTGCTCGGCGTGCGCCGGGCCGCGCTGGCGGCCTACGTCGCGGGTCACGGCGTCGAGGCGCGTCGCGACCCCACCAACCTCGACCCGCGGTTCCGGCGCAACCGCCTGCGCCACGAGGTCCTCCCGCTGCTCGACGAGGTGGCCGAACGCGACGTCGTGCCCCTCCTCGCCCGCCTCGCCCGCCTCGCCGCCGAGGACCGCCGATGGCTCGAGGAGCTCACCGAGGCCGACCGGGGGCTCGGCCTGGGCGCGGTCGAGGTCGGTGAGCTGCGCGGGTGGCCCCGGGCCCGGCTCACGCGATGGCTGCGCCGCGAGCTCGCGCGCGCCGACGAGCTCGGCGAGCTCCACCCGCCGAGCGAGGCCGAGCTCGAGAGGGCGATCGCCGTGGTCGACGGGCTCGTGGTGGCCACCGAGCTCTCCGGTGGGCGACGGCTCGCGCGCCGCGCCCGCCACCTCGCCCTCGAGGAGCGTTCCACTACGCTGGCCGACCATGGGTAACGCGCCCGACGGGCTGCGCTGGACGAACGGCAACCTCGGCGAGGTGGTCGTCTCAGCCAAGGAGATCGCCGACCGGGTTGCCGAGCTCGGCGCCCAGGTCACCGCCGACTACGCGGAGGACCCGCCGCTGCTGGTCTGCGTGCTCAAGGGCGCCCTCAACTTCATGAGCGACCTGATGCGGGCGATCCACCTGCCCGTCGAGGTCGACTTCATGGCCGTCTCCTCCTACGGCGCCGCCACCAAGACCAGCGGCGTCGTGCGGATCGTCAAGGACCTGGACACCGACCTCGGGGGCCGCGCCGTGCTCATCGTCGAGGACGTCGTCGACTCCGGCCTCACGCTCAACTACCTGCGCCAGTACCTGGGGGCCCGGGGCCCCCAGAGCCTCGAGGTCTGCGCGCTGTTGCTCAAGGCCGGCGAGCAGCGTGTCGAGCAGTCGCTGCGCTACGTGGGCTTCACCATCCCCTCGGATTTCGTGGTGGGCTACGGGCTGGACGTCAACGAGCGCTACCGCAACCTCGACGCCATCTACACCTACGTCGGCGAGGCGTAGACCGTGGTCGACCAGCCGCGGGTCGAGCGGCTCGTGCGCGAGCTCCTCGAGGCGCTCGGGGAGGACCCCGAGCGCGACGGGCTGCTCGAGACGCCCCGGCGGGTCGCCGACATGTACGTCGAGCTCTTCGAGGGCACCGAGGCCGACCCGGGCGAGCACCTGCGGGTCACCTTCGAGGTCGGCCACGACGAGATGGTCATGCTGCGCGACATCCCCTTCGTCTCCCTGTGCGAGCACCACCTCGTCCCCTTCGTCGGCCACGCCCACGTCGCCTACCTGCCCGGGCCCGACGGGCGGATCACCGGTCTGTCGAAGCTGGCCCGTCTCGTCGAGGGCTACGCCCGGCGGCTCCAGGTCCAAGAGCGCATGACGACCGAGATCGCCGAGGCCATCGAGCGCGAGCTGGCCCCGCGGGGCTCGATCGTCCTGGTCGAGGCGGAGCACTTCTGCATGACCATGCGCGGGGTGAAGAAGCCCGGGATCACCACCGTGACCTCGGCCGTGCGCGGCATCTTCCGTGACGACGCCGCGTACCGGGCCGAGGCGCTGCAGTTCGTCACGCCGCGCCGGGGCCCGTGGCGCTGACGCCCGCCGTCATGGGTGTCGTCAACGCGACGCCCGACTCCTTCTACCCCGCCTCGCGCACGGCGGCCGTCGACGAGGCGATCGAGCGCGGACGGACGCACCTGGCCCACGGCGCCGACCTGCTCGACGTCGGGGGCGAGTCGTCCCGGCCCGGGGCCGAGCCGGTCGGCGAGGCCGAGGAGGCCCGACGGGTGCTGCCGGTCATCGAGCGCCTGGCCGCGCTCGCCCCCGTGTCGGTCGACACCACCAAGGCGCGCGTCGCGCGCGACGCGCTGGCCGCGGGCGCCCGCATCGTCAACGACGTCTCGGGCACCCTCTACGGCGTCGCCGGCGCGCGCGGCGCCGGCTACGTGGCGATGCACCGCCGAGGTGACGCGCGCACGATGCAGGTCGACCCGCGCTACGACGACGTCGTCGCCGAGGTGCTCGCCCACCTCGACGACCTGGCGGGCCGGGCGCGCGCGGCCGGGGTCGGCGAGTTGTGGCTCGACCCGGGGATCGGCTTCGGCAAGACGACGGCCCACAACCTGGCCCTGCTCGCCCACCTGGACGACCTCGTGGCCCTGGCCGAGCGCCACGGGGCCGGTGTGCTCGTCGGCACCAGCCGAAAGCGCTTCCTCGGCGAGCTCGGTCCCGCCCCCCTGGGCGTCGACGAGCGGCTCGAGGGCTCGATCGCCACCGAGGCCTGGTGCCTCGTCCACGGGGCCGCCGTCATCCGGGTGCACGACGTGGCGGCGGCCGTCATGGTGCGCGAGCTGCTCGCGCGCCCTCTCGAGGGGACCCCGTGCCGATAAAGGGGAAGTGGGCCGCCGGCATCGAGCCCCGGGGCTTCACGTGGGTCTACCGCGGCGCGTTCGCGGTGGCCGAGCGCCCGGGCGGTGCGACGGGCGTGCACCGTCAGGTCCGTCGCGACGAGGAGCTGCTCTGGCTCAAGCACCAGGGGTTCTCGCGGGTGGTGACGGTGGCCGCCGAGGTGCCCACCCCCTCGGTCTACGGCGAGCACGGCCTGACCCTCGGCCACTACGCGATGCGCGCCGGCGCCGTGCCCAAAGAGGTGCTCGCCGCCTGCTACGGCGACCTCGCGCGCTGTCTGGGTGCGGGCACGGTCGTCCTGCTCCACGACGACGAGGTCTCCGACCGGCTCCTCGGGGTCGTGGCCGGCTTCCTCGTGTGGTCGGGGCGCGCCCCCACGGTCCCCGCCTCGCTCACGGCCGTCGAGCGGCTGTTCCGCCGCTCGGTCGGGCCGGGGGGCCGGGGGATCCTCTTCGAGCTCCCCGAGGCCGACGGTGCGTGACGTCATCGAGGTCCGGGGGCTGCGGGTCTCGGCGGTGGTCGGGGCGCTGGCCGAGGAGCGCCTCCGCCCCCAGCCCCTCGCGATCGACCTCGACCTGGTGAGGCCCTTCGAGGCCGCGGCCCTGAACGACGACCTCGACGAGACGACCAACTACGCCGAGGTGGTCGCCCTCGTCGAGTCGGTGGTGCGCACCAGCGCGTTCTTGCTGCTCGAGACGCTGGCCCACCGTGTGGCGCGCGAGGTGCTGGCCCTCGACCCCCACGTCGCCGAGGTGACCGTCGCGGTGCGCAAGCTCCGTCCGCCGATCCCCCAGGACGCCGACACGGTGGGCGTGCGCACGACCCTCGCGCGCTGATGCGCGCCTACCTCTCGCTCGGCTCCAACGTGGGGGACCGCCGCGCCCACCTCGCAGGGGCGCTCGCCACCCTCGCGGCGAGCGAGCCCGTGCGGGTCTCGTCGGTCTACGTGACCGAGCCGGTCGGCGGCGTCGCCCAGGACGACTTCTGGAACGTCGTCGTGGAGCTCGAGACGACGGCGGACGCCCACGAGCTGCTCGCGCGGGCCCGCCGCGCCGAGGCGGCCGCCGGTCGCACGCGCGAGGTCCGCTGGGGACCGCGCACGCTCGACGTCGACGTCCTGCTCGTCGGCGACCAGGCGGTCGACGACGACGAGCTGACGGTGCCCCACCCGCGGCTCGCCGAGCGGGCCTTCGTCCTCGTCCCCCTGGCCGAGCTGGCCCCCGAGCTCGTCACCGACGCCCAGCTCGCCGCCGCCGTCGGCCGGGTCGAGCGACTGGGTACACTCGAGACGTTGCGCTAGTCCGAACGGCACCCGCGGGGCCGGAACGGGGGGACGCCATGCAGATCACCGTCGTGGGCGCCGGCCGAGCCGGCACCGCCTTCCACCTCGCCCTCGCGCGCGCGGGCCACCGGGTGCGCCTGGTCCACCACGACGAGCTCGCCGACGCGCTGCCGGCCGACCTCGTGCTCGTGTGCGTGCCCGACGGGGCCCTCGCCGAGGTCGCGGCCGCCCTGCCCGTGGGCGCGCACGTGGTCGCCCACGTCGCCGGGAGCCGCGGGCTCGAGGAGCTCGCGCCCCACGCGCGCCGCGCCCTGCTCCACCCCCTGGCGGCCCTGCCCGAGGCCGAGGTGGGGGCGGCGCGCCTCGTGGGTGCGCGCTACAGCGTGGCCGGCGACCCGGCGGCCCTCGCGCTGGTCGAGAGCCTCTCGGGCACCGTGGTCGTGGTCGAGCCGACTCGCCGCGCCGCCTACCACGCGGCCGCCGCCGTCGCGGCGAACCACACCGTCGCGCTGCTCGGGCACGTCGAGGCGCTCGCGCTCGCCGCCGGCCTCGAGCTGGCCGACTACCTGGGCCTCGTCGCCCAGGCCGTGGAGGACGTCGCCACCTTCGGGGTCGACCGGGCCCTCACGGGTCCGGCGTCGCGCAACGACGTCGCCACGATCGACAAGCACCTCGAGGCGATCCCGGCGGGGGAGCGCCCGACCTACGTGGCGTTGGCGCGGGCCGCCTTCGACATCGCCGAGCGACGTCGCGCCACCGTCTAGATGCGCGTCGTCAAGCGCCTCGACGAGTGGCGCGCCCTCGCCGAGGGCCTGCGCCGTGGGGGCCGCACCGTGGGGTTGGTGCCCACCATGGGGGCCCTGCACGCCGGCCACCGGGCGCTCCTCGACGCCGCTCGCCGGCGCGGGGACGCCGTGGTGGTGACCCTCTTTGTCAACCCCCGCCAGTTCGACGACCCGATCGACCTCGCGCGCTACCCGCGCACGCCGGCCGCGGACCTCGCCCTCGCGCTCGAGTCGGGGGCCGACCTGCTGGTCGAGCCGACCGCCGAGGCGATGTGGCCCCACGGGGCCGACAGCGTCACCGTGAGCGCCGGAGACCTCGCGCGCCGCTTCGAGGGCCGGGACCGGCCGGGCCACTTCGACGGCGTGGCGAGCGTGGTGGCCAAGCTGTTCGCGATCACCGGTCCGTGCCGCGCGTACTTCGGCGAGAAGGACTACCAGCAGCTGTGCGTGGTGCGCGCCCTCGCGGGCGACCTCGGCTTCGACGTCGAGGTGGTCGGGGTGCCCCTCCAGCGCGACCCCGACGGCCTCGCGCTCTCGAGCCGCAACGCGCGCCTCAGCGCGGCCGGTCGCGCCCGGGCCCTGGGCCTGTCGCGCGCCCTGGTGGCCGCGGGGGCCGCGGTGGCGACGCCCTCCGCGCTCTCGGCGCGGATGCGGGTGGTGATGGAGGACGCCGGCGTCGAGGTCGCCTACGCCGAGGTGGTCGACCCCGCGACCCTCGAGCCCCTCGGCGACGCCGCCCGCGGGCCCGCGCGGGCCCTCGTGGCGGGGTTCGTCGAGGGCGTGCGCCTGATCGACAACGGGCCGGTGGAGGTGGGCTGATGCTCTTGGCGATGGACGTGGGCAACACCGAGACGCTGATCGGGCTCTTCGGCGAGGACGGCCCCGACAGCCCCGACGCGATGGGCTTCGCCCGCGCCTCGGGCGAGCACGGCCTCACGTACCACTGGCGCACGGCCACCGCGGCGTCGCGCACGCCCGACGAGCACGCGGTCACCCTCACCCAGCTGCTCGACCTCGAGGGCCTCGACCTGCGCAGCGCGGTGTCGGCGATCGCGGTGTGCTCCTCGGTGCCCACGGTCACCACCCAGCTGCGCCGTATGGCCGGCCGGTGGTTCGCCGACCGCCCCCTCACGATCATGGGTCCGGGCACCAAGAGCGGCATGCCGATCCTCTACGAGAACCCCCGCGACGTCGGCGCCGACCGGATCGCCGACGCGGTGGGGGCGTACGACCTCTACCCCGGGGCGCTCGTGGTCGTCGACATGGGCACGGCCACCGTCTTTGACGTCGTCTCGGCCGACGGTGAGTACCTCGGCGGCGCGATCGCGCCCGGCGTGGCGATCTCGCTCGAGGCCCTCTACGCGCACGCCTCGGCCCTGCGCTCGGTCGAGCTGGTGCGCCCGCGATCGGTCGTCGGCCGCTCGACGGCCGAGTCGATCCAGAGCGGCGTCCTCTACGGCTTCGCCGCCCAGATCGACGGCATGGTCGAGCGGATCTGGGAGGAGGTGGGCGAGTGCACCGTCATCGGCACCGGCGGGCTGGCGTCGTTCATCGCGCCCCACACGACGCACGTGGGCGTCGTCGAGCCGTGGCTCACCCTGCACGGAGTGCGTATCGTTCATGAGAGGAATCACCCGAAAGAGAGCCCGTGACCTCCCCGTACCAGTTCGCCCACGACGCCTTCGCCGCGCGGCTGCGCGAGTCCTTCGACCACCTGGCTCCCGGTGAGGAGTCGGGCGAGGTCGTCCGGGTCGCCGGGCGGGTGATGCTGCTGCGGACCCAGGGGCGCCTCGCCTTCGCCACCCTGCGCGACTCCTCCGGCGAGATCCAGCTCTTCTGCCTGGAGGCCTCGACCGAGGGGTACGAGGCGTTCACCCGGCTCCACCTGGGCGACTGGGTGGGGGCGATGGGCGAGGTGGTGCGCACCCGGCGCGGCGAGCTCTCGGTGAAGGTCGCCACCTGGTCCGTCCTCGCCGAGGCGCGGCGCTCCTTCGGCGAGAAGTGGGCCGGTATCACCGACGTCGAGCTGCGCTACCGCCACCGCGAGGCCGACCTGTGGGCCAACGAGACGACCCGGGCCGCGCTGCGCCGACGCAGCGCCGTGGTGCGCGCGCTGCGCGAGCACTGCTGGGCCCAGGGGTTCATGGAGGTCGAGACCCCCATCCTCAACGCGGTGCCCACCGGGGCGGCCGCCCGGCCCTTCGTCACCTTCCACAACGCCCTCAACAGCGAGTTCTTCCTGCGCATCGCGCCCGAGCTGTGGCTCAAGCGCCTCGTGGTGGGGGGCTTCGAGCGCGTCTTCGAGCTGGGGCGGGTCTTTCGCAACGAGGGGGTGAGTCCCCGCCACAACCCCGAGTTCACGATGCTCGAGCTCTACGCCGCCTACTGGGACTACGCCGACATGATGCGCTTCACCGAGGAGCTCGTGGCCGGCGCGGTCGCGAGCGTGGCCGGCACGACCGAGGTCGTCTACCAGGGGCGCGCCGTCTCCTTCGCCACCCCGTGGGCCCGCCGGCCCATGGCCGAGCTCGTGAGCGACGCCCTGGGCGAGGAGGTGTCGGTGCGCACGCCCCGCGCGACCCTGGCCGCCCGGCTGGCCGAGCGGGGCGTCGAGGTCGCCGACTCCTGGGGCGCGGGTCGCTGCGTCCTCGAGCTGTTCGAGCACCTGTGCGAGGACGGCCTGTGGGACCCGACGTTCGTGACCGACTACCCGGTCGAGGTCTCGCCGCTCGCCCGGCGTCACCGGGGCGACCCCGAGCTCACCGAGCGCTTCGAGGCGTTCGTCACCGGGCGCGAGCTGGCCAACGGCTTCTCGGAGCTGAACGACCCCGTCGAGCAGCGGGCCCGCTTCGAGGACCAGGCGCGCCTGGCCGCGGCGGGCGAGGACGAGACCATGGCGATCGACGAGGAGTACATCGCGTCCCTGGAGTGGGGCCTGCCGCCGACCGCCGGCCTCGGGGTGGGCGTCGACCGGCTGGCGATGGTCGTCGCCGACGCCGCGAACATCCGCGAGGTGATCGCCTTCCCCACGCTGAAGCCGCGCCGCGAGGGCTGAGCGGCTAGTAGGCGGGGAGCTCCTCGAGCAGCGAGGCGATGAAGGCGCTGAAGGCGCCGCGCAGCGTCGCGCTGGCCACCGCGGCGAGCGCGCGGTCGGCCTGATCCAGGAAGTCGTGCGCCGTGTCGATCGTGCGAGCGATGCCGTCGGTCGCGACCACGAGCTTGCGCGCGCGCTCGCGCTCGTCGTCGCCGAGGGCCTGACCGAGCAGGGCGCGCAGCTCCTCGCCGCGCGCCGCGTCCTCCAGGGCGAAGAGGGTGGGGAGGTTGTAGATGCCCTCGGCCAGGTCCTGGCCGGCCGGCTTGCCCAGCTGGTTGTCGGTCGCGGTGAGGTCGAGCACGTCGTCGCGCAGCTGGTACACCATCCCGAAGCAGCGACCGAACTCGGTGAGGGCGTCGCGCTCGGCGTCGCCGTGCGCGGCGGTCATCGCGCCCATGCGGCAGCTGCTCGCCATGAGCGCGGCCGTCTTGCCCTCGATGGCCTCGAAGTAGTCCGCCGGGGAGCGCTCGAGGCTGAAGGCCGTGCGCACCTCGCTGGTCTGGCCCCGGGTCAGCCAGGC
The DNA here is from genome assembly GCA_021831035.1 of Actinomycetes bacterium. Lineage (GTDB taxonomy): Bacteria > Actinomycetota > Acidimicrobiia > Acidimicrobiales > RAAP-2 > RAAP-2. The sequence continues at coordinate 57,954 of JAKBNL010000007.1, read as the reverse complement.
CAGGGTCGAGGCCATGAGGCTGGCCGTGGCGGCGCCGAGGTCAGCGGCGATGCCGGCCGAGCGGGCCATGAGGTAGTCGCCGGCGACGATCGCGATGAGGTTGCCGTAGCGCGCGTTCACGCTCTCGACGTTGCGCCGGATGACGGCCTCGTCCATCACGTCGTCGTGGTAGAGCGACGCCAGGTGCATCAGCTCGAGCGCCACCCCGCCCAGGAGGTCCTCGCGGGTGGCGCGCCGCTCGCCGCCGGTGGCCGAGGCCACGGCGAGCAGGGGGCGCAGCCGCTTGCCGCCGGCGCGCAGCAGGTGGGTGGTGACCGTGTCGAGGTACGCGTCGCCCAGCACGACCGACTCGGTGAGCAGGTCCTCGAGCAGGGCCATGTCCCGGTCGAGGCCGGGCAGGGCGAGCAGCGGCGACGGGTCCACGTCCCCACCATAGAGGGTGCGTAATCGCTGCTCCGAGGGGCTCGTCCCCCGGTCAAAGGTCGACCATTACACTGACTTTCAGTCGACAGTTAGGACGATGAATTGTTTGAGCGCTTCACTGACCGGGCTCGGCGGGTCCTCGTGCTCGCCCAGGAGGAGGCCCGCGACCTCAACCACGCCTTCATCGGGACCGAGCACATCCTGCTCGGCCTGATCCGCGAGGGCGAGGGGGTGGCCGCCAAGGCCCTCGACGCCCTCGGGGTGACCTTCGACGTCGTGCGCGAGAAGGTGGAGGAGGCCATCGGGGCCAACACCAACCCGTCGCCGGGCTCGCCCCCCTTCACCCCCCGGGCGAAGAAGGTGCTCGAGCTGTCCCTGCGCGAGGCCCTCCAGCTGGGCCACTCCTACATCGGCACCGAGCACATGCTCCTCGGCCTGGTGCGCGAGGGTGAGGGCGTGGCCGCCCAGGTCCTCAACGACCTCGGCGCCGACATGGGTCGGGTGCGTACCCAGGTCATCCAGATGATGTCGGGCCAGTCGGGCAAGGAGGCGAGCGTCGCCTCGGGTCCCGGCTCGGTCAAGGGCGACACCGAGTCGGCCGGCGGCTCGGCCGTGCTCGACCAGTTCGGCCGCAACCTCACCCAGCTCGCCCGCGAGAACAAGCTCGACCCGCTCGTCGGTCGCGAGAAGGAGGTCGAGCGGGTGATGCAGGTGCTCAGCCGCCGGACCAAGAACAACCCGGTCCTGATCGGCGAGCCCGGCGTGGGCAAGACGGCCATCGTCGAGGGCCTCGCCCAGCGCATCGTGGCCAACCAGGTCCCCGTCACCCTCGCCGACAAGCAGCTCTACACCCTCGACCTCGGCGCGCTGGTGGCCGGGTCGCGCTACCGCGGCGACTTCGAGGAGCGCCTGAAGAAGGTGCTGAAGGAGATCCGCACCCGCGGCGACATCATCTTGTTCATCGACGAGATCCACACCCTCGTGGGCGCCGGCGCGGCCGAGGGGGCGATCGACGCCGCCTCCATCCTCAAGCCGATGCTGGCCCGCGGCGAGCTCCAGACCGTCGGCGCGACGACGATCGACGAGTACCGCAAGCACATCGAGAAGGACGCGGCCCTCGAGCGCCGATTCCAGCCGGTGAAGGTGGAGCAGCCCTCGGTGGCCATGACCATCGAGATCCTCAAGGGCCTGCGCGACGTCTACGAGGAGTTCCACGCGGTCAAGATCACCGACCAGGCGCTGATCGCGGCGGCCAACATGTCCGACCGCTACATCTCGGACCGCTTCTTGCCCGACAAGGCGATCGACCTGATCGACGAGGCGGGCAGCCGGCTGCGGATTCGCCGCATGAGCACCCCACCCCAGTCCAAGAAGCTCGACGAGGACATCCTGCGTCTGCGCCGCGACAAGGAGGCCGCCATGGAGTCGGGCGCCCTCGAGCAGGCCAAGGCCCTCGAGGAGCAAGAGCGCGAGCTCGTGGCCAAGCGCGAGGAGCTCGACGCCCAGGTGACCGCCTCGGGCGGGGAGAGCTTCGACCTCGTGGACGAAGAGACGATCGCCGAGGTGCTGGCGACCTGGACGGGCATCCCCGTCTACCGGATCACCGAGGAGGAGACGACCAAGCTCCTGCGCATGGAAGACGAGCTCCACAAGCGCGTCATCGGCCAGGACGAGGCCGTGACCTCGCTCAGCCGGGCGATCCGTCGCACGCGCGCCGGACTGAAGGACCCCAAGCGGCCGGCCGGGTCGTTCATCTTCCTCGGCCCCACGGGGGTCGGCAAGACCGAGCTCGCCAAGACCCTGGCCGAGTTCCTCTTCGACGACGCCGACGCGCTGATCCAGCTCGACATGAGCGAGTACATGGAGAAGCACTCGGTCTCGCGCCTGGTGGGCTCGCCCCCGGGCTACGTGGGCTACGACGAGGGGGGCCAGCTCACCGAGGCGGTGCGCCGCAAGCCCTTCAGCGTGGTGCTCTTCGACGAGGTCGAAAAGGCCCACCCCGACGTCTTCAACACCCTCTTGCAGATCCTCGAGGACGGCCGCCTGACCGACTCCCAGGGTCGCACGGTCGACTTCAAGAACACCATCTTGATCATGACCTCGAACCTGGGCACGGCCGACCTGCGCCGGGCCGCGGTCGGCTTCGGCAAGGGGTCGGACACGGTCACCCACGAGCGGATGCGCGAGAAGGTCAACCAGGCCCTGAAGGCCCACTTCCGACCGGAGTTCTTGAACCGGATCGACGACACCATCGTCTTCCACGAGCTCACCAAGCCCGAGGTCATCGCGGTGGCCGACCTGTTCATCGCCCGGCTGCGCGAGCAGCTGAGCGCTCAGGGGCTCGGTCTCGAGCTCTCGGCCGGGGCCCAGGAGTTCCTCGCGGAGAAGGGGTACGACCCCGAGCTGGGGGCCCGTCCGCTGCGCCGGGCGATCCAGCAGTACGTCGAGGACGTGCTGAGCGAGAAGATCCTCTTCAAGGAGTTCCACGCCGGCCAGACCATCGTCGTCGACGCCGTTGAGGGGCCCGAGGGCCAGCACCTCACCTTCGAGGGCGTCGAGGGTCTGCCCCCCTCGGTCGACTTCGAGGGTCTCGCGCCCCAGGCCTAGTCACAGCCCGCGCCTAGCCTGCGCCCCGTGCGCGGGACCGGTTACGTCTGCTCGTCGTGCGGGACGCACGCGACCCGCTGGCAGGGGCGCTGCGGGGGCTGCGCCGAGTGGAACACCCTCGAGGCCGCGCCGACGACGGCCCGGGCGCGACCCGTCCCGGACGCGCCGACCCAGCGGCTCGACGGGGTCGACCCCGAGGGGGCGACGCGACGCCCGACGGGCGTCGCCGAACTCGACCGGGTGCTCGGCGGGGGGCTGGTGAGGGGCTCGACGACCCTGCTGTTCGGCGAGCCCGGCGTCGGCAAGTCGACCCTGGCCCTGACCGCCCTACTCTCGGTGGCCGCGCGCGGCGAGTCGGTCGTGCTGGTGGCGGCCGAGGAGTCGGCCGGTCAGGTGGCCGGCCGCGCCCGGCGGCTCGGCCCGGTGCCCGAGGGCGTCGAGGTGGCCCCCACGACCTCGGTCCCGGCCGCGGCGGCCCTGATCGCCCGGCGGGCCCCGTCCCTGTGCGTCGTGGACTCGGTCTCGGCGATGAGCGACGACGGGCTGCCCTCGGCCCCCGGGTCGGTTCCCCAGGTCCGCCAGGCGGCCGAACGGCTCTGCGCCGCGGCGAGGGCCGCGGGCACGGCCCTCGTGCTGGTCGGTCACGTGACCAAAGACGGCGACCTGGCCGGCCCTCGGGCGCTCGAGCACCTGGTGGACACGGTGGTGCGCGTCGAGGGTGACCGCCACGGGCCGCTGCGGGTGGTGCGGGCCCTGAAGCACCGCTTCGGCGCGACGGGCGAGGTGGGGCTGTTCGAGATGGGCGAGGCGGGACTCGTCGAGGTGGCCGACGTGGCGGCCCTGGCCGGCCCCCGGCTCAGCGTGCCCGGGGTCGTACGCACCATCACCAACGACGGCAGCCGGGCCTTCCCGGTCGACGTCCAGGTCCTCGTCGCCCGCTCGGCCGGCGCCCCCCGGCGCGTCGCCTACCAGGTCTCGGCGGCCCGGCTCTCGCTCCTGCTCGCCGTGCTCGAGGCGCGCTGCGGCATCGACCTCGGCCCCCACGACGTCTTCGCCGCCGCCGCCGGGGGGTTGCCGGCCAGCGAGCCGGCCGTCGACCTCGCCCTGGCCCTGGCGGTGGCCTCGGCCGCCGCGGGCACGGCGCTCGATCCGGACCTCGTCGCCCTGGGTGAGGTGGGCCTCGCCGGGGAGCTGCGCGCCGTCGGTGGGCTGGAGCGGCGGGTGCGCGAGGCCCGTCGGCGAGGGGCCCGGGTCATCCTCGCCCCCGACGGCGCCGGCGCCGACGCCGACCCGGGGGTGGTGCGCCCCTGCCGGAGCCTCGCGCAGGCGCTGGCCGCGGCCGGGCTCGCCTAGGTGCGCCGGGCCAGGGCATCTGCTACAATGGTAAACCCCCAAAACGCCCCCTCTCGGGGGCGACATCCCTGATGAGGAGCATTGTGGTCATGGCCGCGCGCAAGTACAAGAAGGGCGATCGACTCGTCTACCCCCACCACGGGGCGTGCACCGTGGAGAAGATCGAGAAGATGGAGGCCTTCGACGTCAAGCAGGACTACCTCAAGCTGAAGGTCGCCTACACCGACCTGACGCTGATGGTGCCGGTCGCCAACGCCGAGGCCGTGGGGCTGCGCGAGGTGATCAACGACGAAGAGGTCGAAGAGGTCTTCGCCGTCCTGCGCAAGCGCGAGGCCCGCATGCCGACCAACTGGTCGCGCCGGTTCAAGAACCACTCCGAGAAGCTGCGCTCGGGCGACATCTACCAGGTCGCCGAGGTGGTCCGGAACCTCTCGATCCGCGACAAGGACAAGGGCCTGTCGGCCGGTGAGAAGCGGATGCTGACCCGGGCCCGCCAGATCCTGGTCTCGGAGCTGACCTTCGCCCTCAACGTGGACACCGCGGCGGCGGAGGAGAAGCTCGCCTCGGTCCTGCCCTAGCCGTGGGCGTGGCGGCCGTGGTGGTGGCCGCGGGCGAGGGCCGACGCTTCGGCTCGCCCAAGCAGTTTGCCGACCTCGGGGGCTCGACCGTCGCCCGGCGCTCGGTCGAGGCGAGCCGCGCCGTCGCCGACCTCGTGGTGCTCGTCGTGCCCGCCGGCTACGACGGGGACGGTGAGGGGGCCGACCTGGTCTGCGAGGGTGGGGCGACCCGCTCGGCGTCGGTGCGCGCCGGCCTGGCCCACGTCGGCGACGCCGAGGTGGTGGTGGTCCACGACGCGGCCCGTCCGTGGGCGGCGCCGGCGCTCTTCGCCGCGGTCGTCGCCGCGGTGCGCGAGGGGGCCGACGGCGCGGTCCCCGGCCTGGAGGTGACCGACACGCTCAAGCGCGTCGCCCCGGGAGGGGCCGTGCGCGTGGTCGAGGGCACCGTCGCGCGCGAGTCGCTGGTCGCGGTCCAGACCCCGCAGGCCTTCCGTACCGCGGCCCTGGTGGTCGCCCACGGCGCGGGGGGCGAGGCGAGTGACGACGCGGCCCTCGTCGAGGCGACCGGGGGGCGGGTCGTGGTCGTCTCGGGCGACCCCCTCAACCGCAAGATCACCCGGCCCGAGGACCTCCTCGCCGCGGGGGTGCGCGCGTGAGGATCGGCCAGGGCATCGACGTGCACCGGGTGAGCGACGACCCGACCCGACCGCTCTGGCTCGGGCTGGTGCGCGTGCCCGACGCGCCCGGGCTCGTCGGCCACTCCGACGCCGACGTGGCGACCCACGCGCTGTGCGACGCGCTGCTCGGCGCGGCCGGCCTCGGCGACCTCGGTCGGCACTTTCCCGACTCCGACCCGGCTTACGCGGGCGCCCCGTCCCGGCGCCTCCTCGAGGCGGTCGTCGAGCTCGTCGGCGGAGCCGGCTTCGCGGTCACCTCGGGCGACGTGACGATCGTCGCCGAACGGCCCACGCTCGCCCTCTATCTGGCGGCCATGTCCCACGAGCTCTCGTCGGTGACCGGCGCGCCGATCTCGGTGAAGGCGACGACCGCCGAGGGCCTCGGCGCCCTTGGCCGCGTCGAGGGGATCGGAGCGAGCGCCGTCGTGCTGCTGGGCCCCTCGTGAGCCCCCGCCCCGGCCGTCCGGGTCCCCCCCGTCGACCCGGGGGGCGACCGCCCGCCCGCCGCGGGCCCGCGGGCCCGCCCGCGCGCCACGTCCCGCGCACCGAGGGCGTGGGCGGCGACCAGGTCGAGGGACGCCGCGCCGTGCTCGAGCTTCTCGAGGCCCGGCGCCGGACGGTGCGCGCGGTCTACGTCGCCGACGGCCAAGAGCCCTCGGCGATCCTCGACGAGATCGAGGCACTGGCCCAGCGTCGCCGGGTCCCGCTCCACCTCGTCTCGCGCGCGCGTCTCGACAAGATGGCCACCACCGAGGGGCACCAGGGGGTCCTCGCCCACGCCGCGCCGATCGAGACCGTCGGACTCGAGACGCTCTGGGGGGACCCGCGGGCGTTCCTCCTCGTGTGCGACGGGGTCACCGATCCCCGCAACCTCGGGGCGATGCTGCGCAGCGCCGACGGGGCGGGCGTCACCGGGGTCGTCCTCGCTCGCCATCGCTCCGCCCGAGTGTCGCCGACCGTGGCCAAGACGGCCGCCGGCGCGATCGAGTACTTGCGCTTCAGCGACGTCGGAGGGATCCCGAGCGCGGTGGACCAACTCAATCGGAATGGCGTTCTTACGATCGGTCTTGCCGGTGAGTCCACCGCATCCCTCTACGACCTGGACCTTGCGTCAACTCCCGTCGCGCTGGTGGTCGGAAGTGAGGAGAAAGGACTGTCACCCCTGACGCGGAAACGTTGTGGGGTGGTTGTCGCGATTCCTCAGGTGGGACACCTATCTTCCCTCAACGCGGGCGTCGCCCTCTCGGTCGCTGCGTTCGAGGTCGCAAGGCAACGGCGTAGCTGACGAGTTGGTGATGTCCGTGGTCCTTGTGGCTGTGTGGTTCATCTAACGAGTCCGACTGCAATCGTCTGATCATTCATGACTCGATGAGTGACCATGCTCTGCGGGACGAACTACGCAGAGCCGCGACCGTTGTGGAGGCGGCAAAAGGAATAGGTCAGCGTGTCGATATCCCCCTTCTCATTACAACTGCGACGCCTAGTAGGGTGTTTACGCAAGTCGAGAAGTTGCCTCTGCTGTGCCTCAAAGTGGAGTCGAGTTGCTCTCGTAGTTCTGATTGGATCGCTGGCATCATTGCCGCTTTTCCAGGCCTCGGCCTCGGCCACGTCGGTGTATCACGTTGTCACGTTCGAGGAGAACGACAACGCGTCCGATGGCGTGTATGCCACGCAAACTGAGAACACGGCGACGCCGCTTACAGAGTTCGCACTATTAAGTCCAGCCTTTAGCAATCCCGGCTACACGTTTGTCGGTTGGAATACCGCCTCAAATGGGACGGGCACTTCCTACTCCGACGGCCAGACGTACAGTTTTGCCTCGGATCTCGTTCTATTCGCTCAGTGGCAAGGCAGCTATCACGTGGTGACCTTCTATGAGAACGATTCGTCTAACGACAACACTTATGCGTCGCAGACGGCGAACGTGCCCGAATCACTGACTTCGTTCTCCAGTCTTTCGCCAAGTTTCACTAATGCTGGTTACAGTTTTTCCGATTGGAATACTTCGCCGAACGGCTCGGGCGTGTCCTATGCGGACGGTGCCACCTATTCGTTTGCATCAGACCTAAGTCTCTACGCCCAGTGGTCAGTGAACGCTTCACTGTCCGTGAGCTTTGTCGACAATGGTGGTACCGGCTCTGTTGCACCACTCTCCGCCCCGTCCGGAACCTCGGTCATTCTTCCTGGTGGGAGTGGGCTCAGCGATCCTGGCTACACCTTCACGGGTTGGAACTCCCAGGCCAACGGCTCCGGAACGGCCTACGCGGGGGGGTCAGCTGTCACCCTGACGTCGAACCTCACTCTCTACGCCCAGTGGACGGCCAACGCGTCCATCGTCGTGACGTTCGACGACAACGGGGGTACGGGCACGGTGAGTCCGGTGACGGGTCTGGCGGGAACGTCGATCACCCTTCCCGGAGCGGCCGCGCTTAGTAACGCGGGGGCGACCTTCACGGGTTGGAACTCCCAGGCCAACGGCTCGGGAACGGCCTACGCGGTGGGGTCAGTCATCACGCTCTCGTCAAACCTCACCCTCTACGCGCAGTGGACGACATCGAAGTTCGTGGTGACCTTCGACCCGGACGGTGGGACGACCAGCGTCCCGTCCGAGCAGTTCGCCGCCGGTGCGTCCCCGTTCGCACTGCCCGACGCCACGCTGGCCGGATCGACGTTCGCCGGGTGGTTCACGGCACCCTCGGGCGGATCGCTCGTCGGAACCGCAGGTGCCCCCTACGCACCGACGGACTCGGTCACCCTCTACGCCCAGTGGTCGACGTCCGCCGCCACTCCATCGACCACGTCGATAGTGATCACCTTCGCGCCCAACGGCGGCAGCGGCTCGTTGTCGCCGGCGACCGTGACCGACGGCGCGTCCACGGTACTGCCCGGTGGAGCCTTCATCCGGCCGGGCTACGACTTCGAGGGTTGGTCCACGTCGGCGAAGGGGAGTGGAACGGTGTACGCCGCCGGCCAATCCATCTCGCCCACGACCTCCGAGACCCTCTACGCCGTGTGGCGCCGAGCCGCGGCGGTGGCGACCCTGTACGGGGACGTCGGTGACTTCCCCCGCTTCTCGACCACCCTCACCCCGGGTCTGGCGAGACAGGTCCAGAGGTTGGCTCTCGTGGTCCGCGCGAGGCGGTGTCGCGAGGTCGAGCTCCTGGGCTACACGGCGTCGACGGGGCTCGGGAGTCTCGACCGTGCGGTGAGCGCCCGACGCGCCCAGGCGGTGGCGCGGGCCCTCCGAGTGGACCTGCGCCGCCTGCACGTGCGCGACGTCGTCATCCGAGCCAGCGGCCAGGGCTCGATTGATCGGCGCACCGCGGCCGTGTACTCGCGCGTGGAGGTCTTCCTCGCCTAGACCCGTCGCCGGTCGCCGGTCGCCGTCCCGGGACCCGACCCCGGGGCCGCGACGGCCGGGTGAGAGCCGGTGGAGGGATTCGAACCCACGACCTGACGATTACAAATCGCCTGCGCTAACCAGACTGCGCCACACCGGCGGAGCCCCCAGGCTAGTGAAGCCCGAGCCCGGACTCTAGAGTGGACACGATGAGCGACCGGGTGCCCTCCAGCCACGAGGCGCGCCCGGCGGGTTCGCACTACCAGCCCTCGCTGTGGGTGGTGCTGGTCATCGTCGTACTCTTCGTCGGCGGTGCGGTGCTGATGTTGCGCACACCCGGCGCCTCGGCCCCGGGCGCTCCGACGTCCACCACCTCGGCCGCGGGCTCGCCCACGACGACGACCACCGGAGTCGTCAACCGGGCGAAGGTCACCGTGCAGGTCGCCAACGGCACCAAGGTCACGGGCCTGGCCGCCTCCTACACCCAGAAGCTCCAGCTGCTCAACTGGGCCACGCTTCCCCCGGGCAACGCCACGGCGCCCGCCGTGCGCACGACCATCTACTTCAACCCCGGCTACGTGAACGCCGCCCGTGAGATCGCCGCGCAGATCAAGATGCCGGCGTCGATCGTGCGTCCGCGGGGCGGGGCGAATCCCATCGCCAACGCGGCCCACGACGACATCATCCTCGTCCTCGGTTCGAACGCGGCGGGCTAGTCCGCGTCACCCCGCGAGGGACCCTCGAGGCCGAACCGCTCGAGCGCCGCGCGCAGGACCTCGGTGGCCATCGGTCGGAGCTCGTCGAGGGGCCGGTTGCGGTGGCGACGGACGCCGAGGTCGACCTGGGCCATCGCGTCGAGCCCGTGACGCCGAGCCACGTCGATGAGGAGCGCGATCTCGACGTCGTAGCCCGGGGCGAGGTCGATGCCGTCGAGGGCGGTGCGCCGCAGGGCGGTCTCGCCGGCGAGCGGCTGGCGGACCTCCTCGAGCCCGGGGAAGAGGAGGGCGAGGATGGGTCGGGCGGCCAGCTCGTTGACCCGACCACCGCCGGTGGGCATGTCGAAGTAGGGGCGCTCGTAGATGGGTTTGACGAGTTGGGTCCGCGGCGACTCGAGGAGCGGTTGGACGAGTCGGGCGACGTAGTCCGGCGTCGTGTTGACGACGTCACCGTCGAGGAAGACGAGCAAGGTCGAGGTGGTGGCCTGGACCCCGGCCGCCAGGGCCCGGCCCTTGCCGCCCGGACCGTCGGCCTGGACGACCTTGGCCCCGTGGCGCTCGGCCACGCGGGCCGAGCCGTCGGTCGAGTGGTCGTCCACGACCACCAGCTCGTCGACCAGCTCCTCGTGGTCACGCACGGCGTCGATGACCGCACCGATCGTGGCGGCCTCGTCGCGTACCGGGATGACGACGGCGATGGACTCCTCGCCCCGGAGGTCGCGCACCCGGGTGTAGGAGTAGGCCGAGGCGGGCAGCGTCCAGGGGGCGTCGGCCATGGGACGAGGCTAGGGGCGAGGGGGGTGCCCTTGACAATCCTGACCCCAGCGGTAAGAATTGGGAAGTCATCAAGAGCGACTGAGGGACGGCCCCTTTGACGTCGCGACAACCAGTGTGGGTCCCGGGTTCACCCTCCACACCAGGTGCCAAAGGCCGAACGATGAAAGGGAGACATGGGATACTCACTCGGGCTCATCTGTCGAGAGTGCGCCGCCACCTACCCCGCCGAGGCACGCTACGTCTGCGAGTGGTGTTTCGGCCCCCTCGAGGTCCGTTACGACCTCGAGGGGGCGCGCGGACGCGTCACGCGTGCCTCGATCGAGGCCGGTCCTCGATCCTTGTGGCGCTACCGAGACCTCCTGCCCGAGGTCGGTGGCGACCCGGTCGACCTCGGGACGGGGTGGACGCCGCTGCGCCGGGCCGACCGGCTCGCCGAGCGGATCGGGGTGCGCGAGCTGTGGTTGAAGGACGACACGCGCAACCCCACGGGATCGTTCAAGGATCGGGTGGTGTCGGTGGCGCTCTCGGTCGCCCGGGGACTGGGCTTCACGACGGCCGCCTGCGCCTCCACGGGCAACCTGGCGACGTCGGTGGCGGCCCACGCGGCGGCGATGGGCTGGCCCAGCGTGACGATCATCCCGTCGGACCTCGAGACCTCGAAGGTGGTCATGGCCGCCGTCTTCGGCGGGGTCGTGCTCGGCGTCGAGGGCAACTACGACGACGTGAACCGACTCTGCGTCGAGCTGGTGAGCGAGCACCCCGACTGGGCGTTCGCCAACGTCAACCTGCGCCCCTACTACGCCGAGGGGTCCAAGACCCTCGCCTTCGAGATCGCCGAGCAGCTGGGGTGGCGCCTGCCGGACCAGGTGGTCGTGCCGATCGCCTCGGGGAGCCAGTTCACCAAGGTGGCCAAGGGATTCGACCAGCTGCGCGCGCTCGGCCTCGTCGAGGGGCCGGCGCCCCGGCTCTTCGGCGCCCAGGCGGCGGGCTGCTCGCCCGTGGCGACCGCCTTCGCCGAGGGCGCCGCGGCCATCCGGCCCCAGAAGCCCCGCACGGTGGCGCGCTCGCTCGCCATCGGCAACCCGGCCGACGGCCCCTACGTGCTCGACGAGTTGCGCCGGGGCGGCGGCGACTGCGGGTCGGTCACCGACGAGGAGATCCTCGAGGGGATCGAGTTGCTCGCCGCGACCGAGGGGATCTTCGCCGAGACGGCCGGCGGCACCACGATCGCGTCGCTGCGCCAGATGGTCGCGCGCGGCACCCTTGACCCCGACGGGTCGGTCGTCGCCATCGTCTCGGGCCACGGCCTCAAGACCGTCGAGGCCCTGGAGGGGCGCTCGACGTTCACCGAGACGATCGCCCCGACCCTGGCCGCCGCCGAGGGCGCCCTGGCGGCCCACCTGTTGGTGGGGGCGTCGTGAGCGTCGTGGTCCGCCTGCCGGCCCAGCTGCGCGCCCTGGTGGGCGGAGCGGGCGAGGTCCCGGTCGAGGCCCGCACGGTGCGCGAGGCGATCCTCGCCGTCGAGGCGGCCCACCCCGGGCTGGCCGAGCGGGTCCTCGACGACGGGGGGGCGCTGCGGCGCTTCGTCAACGTCTTCGTCGCCGACGAGGACGTGCGATTCCTCGACGGGCTCGACACGGTGGTGGACGACGGCGAGACGATATCCCTGGTCCCGGCGGTTGCGGGGGGCTGAGACGCCCGTTAGCACTCTCAGAGGGTGACTGCTAACATCGGTGGGTACCGAGTTGTGGTGACTCTACAGGAGGAGAACCGTGGCGAAACTGATCGCTTTTGACGAAGAGGCGCGTCGCGCCCTCGAGCGTGGCATGAACAAGCTGGCCGACGCGGTCCGGGTGACCCTGGGGCCCAAGGGCCGCAACGTCGTGCTGGACAAGAAGTGGGGCGCCCCCACGATCACCAACGACGGCGTCTCGATCGCCAAGGAGATCGACCTCGAGGACCCCTACGAGAGGATCGGGGCGGAGCTCGTCAAGGAGGTCGCGAAGAAGACCGACGACGTGGCCGGTGACGGCACGACGACGGCGACGGTGCTCGCCTGGGCCATGGTCCGCGAGGGCCTGAAGAACGTCGCCGCGGGCGCGAACCCGATGTCGTTGAAGAAGGGCATCGAGGCGGCGGTCGAGGCGGCCGTCGCGTCGCTGCACGACCTCGCCACCCCGGCGGACACCAAGGAGCAGATCGCCCAGGTGGCCTCGATCTCGGCGGCCGACAACGAGATCGGTCAGATGATCGCCGACGCCATCGACAAGGTGGGCAAGGACGGCGTCATCACGGTCGAGGAGAGCCAGTCCTTCGGGATGGACATGGACCTGGTCGAGGGGATGCGCTTCGACAAGGGCTACATCGCGCCCTACTTCGCGACCGACCCGGAGCGGCAAGAGGCGGTCCTCGAGAACCCCTACATCCTGCTCGTGAGCCACAAGGTCGCCTCGGTGCGCGACATCCTCCCGGTACTCGAGAAGGTGATGCAGTCGGGCCGTTCGCTGCTCATCGTGGCCGAGGACGTCGAGGGTGAGGCGCTCGCCACCCTCGTGGTGAACAAGATCCGCGGCACGTTCAAGTCGGTCGCCGTGAAGGCCCCGGGCTTCGGGGAGCGGCGCAAGGCGATGCTCCAGGACATGGCCATCCTCACCGGCGGCACGGTCGTCAGTGAGGAGATCGGTCTCAAGCTGGAGAACGCCGGCCTCGAGCTGCTCGGCTCGGCCCGCAAGGTCGTGGTGACCAAGGACGAGACGACCATCGTGGAGGGTGCCGGCTCGGAGGAGGACATCAAGGGCCGCATCAGCCAGATCAAGGCGGAGATCGACAACACCGACTCCGACTACGACCGCGAGAAGCTCCAGGAGCGCCTGGCCAAGCTCTCCGGCGGCGTCGCGGTGATCAAGGTCGGCGCGGCCACCGAGGTCGAGCTCAAGGAGAAGAAGCACCGGATCGAGGACGCGGTCTCCACGACCAAGGCCGCGATCGAAGAGGGCGTGGTCCCCGGCGGTGGCGTCGCCCTGCTGCGCAGCCAGAGCCGCATCCAGGACGTGGCCGACAAGTTGACCGGCGACGAGGCGACCGGTGCGCGTATCGTGGCCCGTGCCGTCGAGGCGCCGATCAACCAGATCGCGGTCAACGCCGGCCTCGAGGGCGGCGTCGTGGTCGACAAGGTCCGTGGCCTGACCAAGGCCACCGAGGGCCTCAACGCCGCGACCGGCGACTACGAGGACCTGATCGCCGCGGGCGTCATCGACGCGGCGAAGGTGACCCGCTCGGCGCTGCAGAACGCGGCCTCGATCGCGGCCCTCTTCCTCACGACCGAGGCGGTCGTGGTCGACAAGCCCGAGGAGAAGGCTCCGGCCGCCGCGGGCGCGGGGATGGACGACTACTAGATCAACCTGATCTCCCGGACGCGACGGCGCGGGGCGTAGGCCCCGCGCCGTCGTGCGTGGGAGTCCACCGTGGGGCGGCCGGACGCCGGAGCCGGCGACCCCTCTAGCATGGGCCCCGTGACTACGCCCGAGCCGCTCGTCCCCTCGCGCGGACTCTCCGTCGTGCACCTCTTCTGCCACCACGGTGGCGAGGTCGACCGGCCGGCCCTTATAAAAGCCGTCGACGAGGCGGTCGCGGCCGGGTTCCAGGTGATCCCCCTCGCCCTCGTGGGGGCCAAGGCCGACGTGGGCTTCATGGTGATCGGTCCCGACCTGTGGGAGATCCGTCGCTTCCAGTCCCGAGTCCAGGGGGCGGGCCTGCGCGTCGATGACTCCTACGTCTCGGTCACCGAGGTCAGCGAGTACGCCCAGGGCATGCCCGAGGCGATGATGAACGCCCGGCTCTACCCGGTCCTCCCGCCCGAGGGCAAGCGGGCCTTCTGCTTCTACCCGATGTCCAAGCGGCGGGGGGAGACCAACAACTGGTACGCGCTCGACTACGAGCGCCGCGAGGGCCTGATGCGCGAGCACGGCTCGACGGGCAAGACCTTCCGGGGGCGGGTCCTGCAGCTGGTCACGGGCTCCACGGGGCTCGACGACTGGGAGTGGGGCGTGTCGCTGTTCGCCGTGCACCTCGACGACCTCAAAGAGTGCGTCTACACGATGCGCTACGACGAGGGCTCCACCCTCTACGGCGAGTTCGGCCCCTTCTACACCGGCATCGTGGGCACCCTCGACGAGGTCCTCGACGCGGCCCTCGGCTAGGGGATCGTGGCCGGCGACGTCCCCGAGAAGACGCTGCGGCGCTGGGCCGAGGCGTTGGCCGGCGTCGCCAAGACGGGGCTCGGCTTCTCCGACAGCCCCTACGAGCGCGAGCGCTTCGAGGAAGTGCTGGCGATCGCGGCCGACATTCGGGCCGCCGCCGACGCGGGTCTGGAGGGAGTGCCCGACGCCGGGGGCGTCGTCACCCAGTGGCTGGCCGAGGTCGGGCGCGGGGTCGCCGGCTACCAGACGCCCAAAGTCGCCGTCGGCGCGGCCGTCACCGACGGGGAGGGTCGGCTCCTGCTCATCCAGCGCTCCGACTCGGGCTACTGGCTCTACCCGACCGGTTGGTGCGACGTGGGCTACTCCGCTCCCGAGGTTGTCGTCAAGGAGGTCCGCGAGGAGACCGGCGTGCTCGTCGAGCCGATCCGGCTCATCGGCGTGCTCGACGGGATGCGTCTGGGCGAGTCACGCATCCCCCTCTACTCACTCCTCTTCCTCTGTCGGGCCGTGGGGGGCGACCTCCACCCCCACCCCCAGGAGGTGCTCGACGTCGGCTGGTTCGAGCGCGACCACCTGCCGAGCCCGATCATCGGCGCCGAGCGGTGGGCCGGTCCGGTCTTCGCCGCCATAGACGGCGAGGTTCACGACGTCTACTACGACGACCTGCGCCGCCCGGTCTGGCGGGGGGGGCCGTGATCGAGGTCGAGGCCGCCACCTCGGTGGACGACGAGCTCGTCGCGGACCTGAACGCTCTCGTGGCCCAGCTCTCGACCAGCGCGCCACTCCTCACTCTCGAGTTGGTTCGCGAGATCGTCGACTCTCCGACGACCACGCTCTACCTCGCGCGCGACGGTGACCGTGTGGTCGGCACCCTCACCCTGGCGCTCTTCTCGATCCCCACCGGCGTGCGCGCCTGGATCGAGGACGTCGTCGTGGACGAGGATGCGCGAGGTCGAGGGGTGGGTGAGGCCCTCACCCGTCGCGCACTCGAGGACGCTCGCCGCGCCGGTGCACGCACCGTGGACCTCACGAGTCGGCCATCGCGCGAGGCGGCCCACGCGCTCTACCAACGCGTCGGGTTCGTCGAGCGCGACACGAATGTCTACCGTTTCTTGGTAGAAGTTCTTGACGGGCAGTAAATGACACCGGGCATCGCAGTTCCCGCGTTGGCGGGTCGCCGCGTCCACCTCGAACCATTGGCGAGCGGTCATATCGCGGCACTGGTCGAGGCCGCGAGTGAGGATAGATCGACGTACGCGTTCACGGTGGTTCCGCAAGGACACAGTGCGATGTCCGCTTACGTCGAGGAGCTGTTGGGAGACTTCGACCGTGGTCTCGTTGTGCCGTTCGTGCAAGTGGATGCGACGACCAATCGCGTGGTCGGCGTGACACGTTTCTTGACACTTCGTTCGCGACCGGGCCACACCGTTCCGTATGCGGTGGAAATTGGTGGGACGTGGCTGGCAGCCTCTGCCCAACGCTCAGGCATCAATACCGAAGCGAAGCTACTGATGCTGACTCACGCGTTCGACCGCTGGAATGTCGCTCGAGTCGATATCAAGACCGATGACCGCAATGAGCGAGCGAAGGCGGCGATTGTGCGTCTCGGCGCGTCCTTCGAAGGCGTTCTTCGTCGTTGGCAGCCCTCGCAAGTGGTCGGAGAGGAATCGGCTTACCGCGATACTGCGATGTACTCAATTATCGAGGATGATTGGCCCGCGGTCGCTCCGAAGTTGATAGCACTGGTTAAGTAGTCAGCCGACCTTTAGGGACTCTGCGTGCGTGCCCAGATCAGAACCGTAGATGAACGTCTACTGCTCCCGACGCGACCGGGCCGTCGGCGCCGGTGTCAGACTGACGTCGTGCGACGCGCCGCTTCGCTCATTGCAACTGCCGTTCTGGTGGCCGTGGGGCTTCCGGCTTTGGGGTCACGGTCGATCGTCGGCGCGACTGCCGTCCCTGTCTGTGTCAACTCCGCGCTGCGAGTCACGACCTACAACGCCGTGGTTGGTGCGGGGAGCGTGAGCAACCTCATCTGGATTCGCAACGTGGGCTCCCGCGCGTGCTCTCTGCGGGGTTACGCCATGGTCCACTTCGTTGGGGTGTACGGCGTCGGAGCGAACGATACGCGTCCCCACCTTCTCGCGGTACCCGAAAGGCGCTCGTACGGCCGAATCGGTAATGACCTCGGCGGCCTGACGAGGGGGCGGTCCATCCCCACGGTCACGCTCGCACCGGGGGCCCTCGCCTCGTTCTGGCTCTACGGCACCGACGAGCAGCACGGCACTCCCGCGACCAGCCAGTGCATCGTCTCGTACACGATGATCGTAAGGCTGCCCGGCTCCTCGACGCCGATCGCGGTGCGCGCATCCCGGGTCGACGGCTTCTACTGGTGCGGGGCAGTCACGGCTCACCCGATCGTCCCGGGAGCGTCCGGCTCGGATCCGCCCCAGCCGTTGAGTTACTACTTCGGGGCGCGGGTGGCGTCGGTGAGCGGGCGAGGGGTCGGTAACCCGTCGATTCCGTCCGGGCCCGCACGTGTGTAAACTTTCTCCCTTTGCCTCGATGGGAGTCCCGATTGACTAGTCCCCAGTTCCCCGCCCGCGTCGTCGTCCTCGGCTGCGGGTCGGTCGCCCAGTGTGTACTGCCCCTGATGCTCGAGCACTTCTCACTCCGCCCCGACGCGGTCACCGTGATCGAGAGCCGCGACAACCGCGAGCGCGTCGCCGCGTCCATCGCCCAGGGCGTGCACTACGTGCGCGAGGTCATAACCCAAGAGAACCTGGGTGAGGTCCTCGGCGCGCACCTGCAAGCGGGCGACATCCTGGTGGACCTGGCGTGGAACATCGGGCTCACGGAGCTGCTGGACTGGTGTCGGGATCACGGCGTGCGCTACCTCAACACCTCGGTCGAGGTCTGGGAGCCCTACGAGAACGCCGCGGAGGTCCCGCCCACGCAGCGCACGCTCTACTGGCGCCACATGGCCCTGCGCCGTCAGATCGCCCGGTGGGGCGACAACCACGGCCCCTCGGCCGTCGTCGAGCACGGGGCCAACCCGGGACTGGTCAGTCACTTCGTCAAGTGGGCGCTCGACGACATCGCCGGCGCCGCGCTGCGCGACCGGGTCGTGGGCGACCCCGAGGGACTCGCGGGCCTGGTCGAGCGCGACGCCTGGAACGAGGTGGCCCGCGCGCTCGACGTGCGCGTCGTCCACGTCGCCGAGCGCGACACCCAGGTGTCGACCCGGCCCAAGGAGCCCGGGGAGTTCGTCAACACCTGGAGCGTGGACGGCTTCTACGAAGAGGGCGTCGCCCCCGCGGAGATGGGCTGGGGCACCCACGAGCGGCGGCTGCCGCCGCTGGGTCTCGAGCATCAGGGCGAGGGCCCGCTCAACCAGATCTGCCTCGCTCAGATGGCCCACAAGACCCTGGTGCGCTCCCGAGTGCCCTCGAGCCAGATCGTCGGCATGGTGATCCGCCACGGGGAGGCCTTCACGATCTGTGACCACCTCACGGTGTGGGAGGGCGAGCGCGCGATCTATCGCCCGACGGTGCACTACGCGTACTGCCCGAGCGACGCCGCGTGGGCCAGCTTCGTCGAACTCGAGGGCGCGCAGTATGCCTACCCCGAGCGCCAGCGCATCATGAACGACGACATCGTGGCGGGCCGCGACGAGCTCGGCGTCTTGGTGATGGGTCATCCCTACCGCGCCTGGTGGACCGGAATGCTGACCTCGATCGAGGAGGCGCGCGCGGTGGCGCCCCACCAGAACGCGACGACCGTCCAGGTGGCCGCCTCGATCCTGGGCGCGCTCGACTGGATGATCCGTCGTCCCGAGGAGGGCGTCCGGGTCCCCGACGAACTGCCCTGGCGCGAGGTCCTCGACGTCGCCCGACCCTACGTGGGCACCACCTGGTCGGGCCCGCTCGACTGGGACCCGGTCTCGACGCGGTCCGACTGGTTCGACCGGTGGTCGGGACGCGAGCTGGACCGCGACGACCCCTTCCAGTTCACGAACTTCCTAGCCTGATCAGCGCCGGCGCGCGACCAGCCACGTGAAGGGCTGGGTCGAGCCCCAGGGCGTCACGTGCTCGCGGCGCCCCTCGAGGAGCGGCTCGAACGCGTCGCCGATCTCGGCGGCGAGCTCGGCCGGGGCCCAGCGGGTGACGGGTAACCCCGAACAGGTGTCCGGCCCGTCGGGCGCGAAGGTGGCGAGCACCGCGTACGAGCCCGGCACCGTCGCGCCCTCGAGCCGTTCGCGGTAGGCGGCGCGCGCCGAGGGTTCGACGAGGAAGTGGAAGACCGCGCGGTCGTGCCAGAGCGCGTAGGTGCGTCCGGGCTCCCAGGCGGTGACGTCGGCGCCGACCCAGGTCACCCGGCCCGCCGCGGCGCCCAGGCGCGCGCGGGCCTCGGCCAGCGCGCTCTCGGCGAGATCGAGGACCGTGAGGTCGCTGAAGCCCCGCTCGAGCAGCGCGTCGACGAGCCGCGAGGCGCCGCCGCCGACGTCAACGACGGGGGCGTCGGGTGCGAGGTCGAGCCGGTCGAGGATCTCGAGCGTCGAGGTCGGGGACGGCTCGGTCCAGGAGCGCTCCTCGGGGGTCGTGGCGCGGTAGCGCTCGTCCCAGTAGCTCACGGCCCCACGATACGGCGCTCGTCCCTGGGTACGATGGCCCATGCCCGTCGAGGAGCTGAACCCCGCCGACGAGTCAGCGGTGGTCGCCCTGTGGGAGGCGGCGGGCCTCACCCGACCCTGGAACGACCCTGGGGCCGACTTTCGCCGGGCCCTCGCGGGCCCGAGTTCGACGGTGCTCGGCGTTCGTGACGGCGCCTCCCTCGTGGGCGCGGCGATGGTCGGCGACGACGGGCACCGCGGATGGCTCTACTACCTCGGGGTGGCGCCGGCCCACCACGGACGGGGGGTTGGCCGGTGCCTCGTCGAGGCGGCCCAGTCGTGGCTCGCGGCGCGCGGCGTGGCCAAGGTCCTGCTCATGGTGCGTCGCGAGAACGACGCGGCGCGTGGCTTCTACGCGGCCCTCGGCTTCAACGAGGAGGACGTCGCCGTCCTCGGGCGTCGAGTGGGCGCGCCGTGAGCGAGTCGATCCTCGCCAGGGCTTCGGTGCGCCGGGTCGTCGACGCGCTCGAGCGCGCGGGCCGGCCCTCGTCGGTGCGGGTCCTCGACGACTCGGCGCGCACCGCCGCCGACGCGGCCGCCGCACTCGGTGTCGCGGTCGGCCAGATCGCCTCGTCGATCGTCTTCGCGCTACCCGACGGCCACCCGCTGCTCGTGATCACGAGCGGTCGGCACCGGGTCGACACCGCGCTGGTCGCGGCGGCCCTCGGCGAGCTCGAGCTCGGTCGGGCCGACGCCGACTACATCCGGGCCTGGACGGGCTTCGCCATCGGCGGGGTGAGCCCAGTGGGCTGGAGCGCCGCGGCCACGGCCGGCCTGAGCCCTACCGGCTACCCCCGCGAGGCCACCGTCGTGATCGACGAGGCGCTCGGCGACTACGACGTCGTCTTCGCCGCCGCGGGCCACCCGCACGCCGTCTTCGCGACCACCTACGCGGACCTCGTGGCGCTGACCGGTGCGACGCCGCTGCGGGTGGCCGACGACTGAGGCCCTCGACGCCGTCCACCCACCCTGACAGACTGGCGCGGTGAACCCGCGCGACTTTGACGCCGTCGACCACTACCTCGAGGACACCCTGCTCGGGGACGATCCCGTGCTGGCGGCCGCCCTGGCCGCGAGCGACGAGGCGGGGCTGCCCGCGATTGCGGTCTCGCCCCTCCAGGGGCGCCTGCTGGAACTGCTCGCGCGCGCGACGGGCGCACGGCGGATCCTCGAGGTCGGGACCCTGGGGGGCTACTCGGCCATCTGCCTCGCCCGCGGTCTCGCCGAGGGCGGGAGGGTGGTCACGGCCGAGCTCGAACCCCACCACGCCGCGGTGGCGCGGGCCAACCTCGAGCGCGCCGTCCTCGCCGAGCGCGTCGAGATCCGGGTGGGCCCGGCGGCCGAGACCCTGTCGGCGCTCGCCCGCGAGGGGGCCGATCCCTTCGACCTCGTCTTCATCGACGCCGACAAGACGGGCTACGCGCAGTACTTCGAGCTCGCCCTCGACCTCGTGCGGGTCGGGTCGCTCATCGTCGCCGACAACGTCGTGCGCGACGGCGAGGTCGCCGACGCCGCGTCGACCAACGAGGCGGTCCGGGGCGTCCGCCGTTTCCTCGAGCGGGTCGCTCGCGAGCCCCGGGTCGAGGCCACCGCGATCCAGACGGTCGGGGTCAAGGGCTACGACGGATTCGCGGTCGTCTCGGTCGTCGCGTGAGCGACGAGGTCTACACCCACGGTCATCACGAGTCGGTGCTGCGCAGTCACCGGTGGCGCACCGCCGAGAACTCGGCGGCGTTCCTGCTCGGGCGGCTCAGCGCGACCTCGCGGGTCCTCGACGTGGGGTGCGGGCCGGGGACCATCACGGCCGATCTGGCGCGCCGCGTGCCCCTCGGCGAGGTCGTGGGCCTCGACCGCAGCGCGGTCGTGATCGAGGCGGCCCGGGCCGAGCATCGGGTGGGGAATCTCTCGTGGTGCGTCGGTGACGTCTACGACCTCGGCTTCGACGACGCCACCTTCGACGTCGTCTTCTGCCACCAGGTGCTCCAGCACCTGGCCCGACCGGTCGAGGCGATCGGTGAGATGCGTCGGGTCCTTAAGCCCGGGGGCGTGCTCGGCGCGCGCGACGCCGACTACGGCGGCTTCGTCTGGGCGCCGAACGATCCCGCGCTGGATCGCTGGAACGCCCTCTACCACCACCTCGCCCGGCTCAACGGCGCCGAGCCCGACGCCGGACGCCGCCTCCCGGGCTGGGTCCGGGCGGCGGGACTGGTCGAGCTCGAGGTCTCCTCGTCGACCTGGACCTACGCGAGCGTGGCCGAGCGGCACTGGTGGGGCGGGCTGTGGGCCGAGCGCGTGACGAGAAGCGACCTCGCCGATCAACTGCTCGCGCACGGGCTCTGTGACGAGTCCGAGCTCGAGTCGCTCGCTGAAGCGTTCCGTCGCTGGGCCGCGAGTCCCGACGGGGTGTTCGTCGTGCCCCACGTCGAGGTCGTCGCGCGACGGGAGGCGTCCTAGCCGGAGTGGCTTAGAGTGAGGTCGACGAAGGAGCACCATGGCCTATCGCGACATGGACGTGGCGGCGAGCCCGCTCGAACTTATCGGCCACACCCCGATGGTGCGCCTCACCAAGGTGGCCGAGGGCGTGGCCTGCGACGTGATCGCCAAGCTCGAGACCACCAACCCCGGGGGCAGCGCCAAGGACCGACCGGCGCTGACCATGATCGAGGCGGCCGAGCGCGACGGCCTCCTGGGGCCGGGCGCGACCATCATCGAGCCCACCAGCGGCAACACGGGGGTCGGCCTCGCCATCGTGGCGGCCCAGCGCGGCTACTCGTGCGTCTTCGTGATGAGCGACAAGATGGCGCCCGAGAAGATCGACGTCCTGCGCGCCTACGGGGCCGAGGTCGTGGTCTGTCCCACCGCCGTCCCGCCCGAGCACCCGGACTCCTACTACTCGACGGCCGAGCGGCTCACGCGCGAGACCCCGCACGCCTTTCGGCCGGACCAGTACTCCAACCCGAACAACCCCCGGGCCCACTACGAGTCGACGGGACCCGAGATCTGGGAGCAGACCCGCGGCCGGGTGACCCACTTCGTCGCCGGGGCCGGGACCGGCGGCACCATCTCGGGCGTCGCGCGGTACCTCAAGGAGCGCAACCCGTCGGTCCAGGTGATCGCGGCCGACCCCGAGGGGTCGGTCTTCTCCGGCGGCGCCGGCCGGCCGTACCTGACCGAGGGGGTGGGTGAGGACTTCTGGCCGGCCAACTACGACCCGGCGCTCGTCGACCGTGTCGTGCCGGTCTCGGACGCCGACGCCTTCGCCATGGCGCGCTCGGTGACGCGCCGCGAGGGTCTGCTCATCGGGGGCTCGGGCGGGACGGCCGTCGCGGCCGCGCTGCGCGTCGCCCGCGACCTGCCCGCCACGGCGCTGGTCGTGGTCCTCATCCCCGACTCCGGCCGGGGCTATCTGTCGAAGATCTTCAACGACACCTGGATGACCGAGTACGGCTTCTTGCGCCCCCACGACGAGGACGACGTCGGCGACGTGCTGGCGGCCAAGCGGGCCCGCCCGGGGGAGGGGCTCGACGACCTGGTGCTCGTGACCGAAGACGTCCTGGTCCGTGACGCCATCGCCCTCATGCGCGCGAAGGACGTGAGCCAGCTCCTCGTCACCGTCACCGACGAACTGCCGCTCGCGGTGAAGGAGGTCTCAGGCTCGTTGAGCGAGCTCGGCCTGCTCGAGGCGACGACCCGCGACGCGTCGGTCCTCGGGCTGCGGGTGAAGGACGTGGCCGACCCGCCGCTGGCGATGGTCGGTGTCGGGATGCCCGTCACCGACCTGACCCGCGAGCTCTCGCGCACGGCCGGGGTCCTGGTGCTCGACGGCGGTCACCCGGTGGGGGTCCTCACGCGCTCGGACCTGTTGAGCTTCCTCGAGCAGCGCAGGGCCGGATGACCGGGTTCAACACGCGCGCGATCCACGTGGGCTCCGAGCCCGACGCCACCGGGGCCGTCAACCCGGCCGTCTACCTCACCTCGACCTACGCCCAGGAGGCGGTCGGAGTGCCGCGCTTCGCCGACTACTCCCGCGTCGACAACCCGACTCGCCACGCGCTCGAGGAGTGTCTGGCCGACCTCGAGGGGGCGGAGTGGGGAATCGCCTTCGCCTCGGGACTCGCCGGCGAGGACGCGCTGCTGCGCACGCTCGCCCCGGGAGATCACGTCGTGCTCGGGCGCGACGCCTACGGTGGGACCTACCGCCTGCTGACGCGGGTCTTCGGGGCCTGGGGGGTCGAGGTGTCCTGCGTCGAGCTCGCCGACCTCGACGCCGTGGCCGCGGCGATGCGCCCCACGACGCGCGTCGTGTGGGCCGAGACGCCGAGCAACCCGCTGCTCGGGATCGCTCCGATCGGCGCCCTGGCCGACCTGGCCCACGCCCACGGGTCCCGCCTGGTGGTCGACAACACCTTCGCGACGCCGTACCTGCAGCGCCCCCTCGAGCACGGCGCCGACGTCGTCGTGCACTCGACGACCAAGTACTGCGGGGGCCACTCCGACGTGGTGGGCGGCTTCGTCGCCACGAGCGACGAGGAGCTGGCCGAGCGGCTGCGCTTCTTCCAGTACGCCGTCGGCGCGGTCCCCGGGCCGCTCGACTGCTACCTCGTGCTGCGCGGGCTCAAGACCCTGGGGGTGCGTATGGAGCGCCACTGCCAGAGCGCCGCCACCGTGGCCGACTTCCTCGCCGGGCACCCGGCCGTCGAGCGCGTCTACTACCCGGGCCGCGCGGACCACCCGGGTCACGAGGTCGCGCGGGGCCAGATGTCGGGCTTCGGGGGCATGGTGAGCTTCACCGTGGTCGGTGGCGACGAGGCCGCGCGCGAGGTGTGCGAGGCGACGCGCGTCTTCACCCTCGCTGAGTCGCTCGGCGGGGTCGAGAGCCTCATCGAGTTGCCGGCCGCGATGACCCACGCCTCGACGAGCGGGTCAGTGCTCGAGCCGCCCGCCTCGCTGATCCGCCTCTCGGTCGGCCTCGAGGACGTCGAGGACCTGATCGAGGATCTGGGCCAGGCGCTCGGCTGAGGGCCGTCGCCGGGCCGCGGCACCCCGAGAGACGGCCGGCCCGGACCGGTGCGCGTCGAGCGCGGCCCCGGGGCGGCGAGCCCTCGCTAGGGTGAGCGGGGGTCGCGATGGGCGGACGGGTCAGGATCGAGGGCTTCTCGGTGTCGCGCGACGGACTGGGCGCCGGGCCGCGCCAGAGTGAGCGTGAGCCACTCGGCGAGGGTGGTCGATCGCTCCACGAGTGGATCTTCGCGACACGGACCGGTCGGGCCATGGTCGGGCTCGAGGGCGGGAGCCAGGGCGTCGACGACGAGCACTTCCGACGCGACGCCGACACCGTGGGCGCGACGATCATGGGTCGCAACATGTTCGGCCCCGAGCGCGGACCGTGGTCGCGCGACCCGTGGCGGGGGTGGTGGGGCGACGAGCCGCCCTTCGGCCACCCGGTCTTCGTCCTCACGCACTTCGCGCGTGGTCCCCTCACACTCGGGATGACGACCTTCCACTTCGTCACCGGCGGGCTCGACGACGTGGTCGCGACGGCCCGTGACGTCGCGGCGGACCGTGACGTGCTGATCGGGGGTGGGGTGGCGGTCGTGCGGGCCGCGCTCGCCGAGCGTCTCGTCGACGACGTGGCCCTCGCGCTCGTCCCCGTCGCGCTCGGCGAGGGCGAGCGGCTGTTCGACGATCCGGGCCGCTGGCCCGACGGCTACGTCGAGGTCGAGCGCGTTGCGGGCGAGGGGGCGACCCACGTGCGCCTGGCGCGCGCCTCGTGAGCGTCGCCGTCGCGCGGGCCGTCCCCGCCGACGCGGCCACCCTGGCGGCCCTGCGCTACCGGTGGCGGACCGAAGAGGCCGGTGAGTCGGGTCCGTCTCGTGAGGCGTACGTCACACTCATGACCGAGTGGATGGCCGCGCACGTGACCAGTCACGTGGCCTACCTCGCGCGCGACGCCGACGGGTCCGCGATCGGTGAGGCCTGGCGGGCCACCGTCGACCGGGTCCCGGGGGTCGCCCGCGCGACGCGGTTCTCCGCCTTCGTCCAGGCCGTCTACGTGACGCCCGAGCACCGCGATCGGGGCGTCGGGACGGCCCTCGTGCGCCGACTGATCGACGAGGCGCGCGCCGACGGTCTCGACTACCTGGTGGTCCACCCGTCGCGACGCTCCGTCGCGTTCTACCGCCGTCTCGGCTTCGCCGACGCCGACCGGGCCCTCGAGCTGCGCTTCAGCTAGCGCGGTCCTCAATCTCGAAGGCGTGGTCGAGCACGTGCCAGGCGATCCGTCGCAGCGCGTAGCCGGCCGGCCATCGGGCCTCGGGCTCGTCACGGGTCAGCGCGCCCGCCAGGTCCGCGCGCTGGTCGGCCCAGGGCGTGCGCGGGGGGAGCGGGTGCCCGATCCGAGAGGCGTAGGCCCGCTCGGCCTCGCGCACGTGGGCGACGATGGCGTCGCGGTCGCGGCCGCCCCCGCGCGGGCCGGGCCGCAGGTGCGCGGGGGCGCGGGCGGCGACGGCGTCGAAGTAGCGCCAGCAGTCCTGGAGCCGCTCGATGTGGCGGCGGCGCTCCGCGCGCGAGGGCAGCCGACGGTCCTCCGGCCAGACGGCGTCCGGCGCGCCGAAGTCGGTGGTCGAGGTCCCGGCCACCACCCCGACGACCTCGAGCGGCCCGGGCCGGAAGGCGATCGACGGGACCGCGCGATAGCGATCGCGGTACTCGAGCAGCGCCGCCAGGGCCGCCTCACGTCCGCGTCCCCGTCGGCACCACCCGGGCCAGTCGAGGGCGACGGCGAAGGTCCAGGTGCGACCCTCTTCGAGGTAGACGCGCGCCGCCATCGCGCTCGAGTCTCACCGCCGACCGCGCGCGCGTCAAGGGTCTAGCCTCACGCGATGACCCTGGACCGCTCGCTCGCCCTCACCGAGATCGAGTCCCACGCCCACGCGCTGGCCGCCATCGCGCCGCGGTCGTGGGACGCACCGGTCGAGGGCTGTCCCGGCTGGTGCGTCGAGGACGTCGTGCGCCACCTCTGCGACGTGCACTGGTTCTGGGAGCGGATCGTCGCGGAGCGACTCGTCGCCCCCCCGGAGGGGGACCATCCGGCGACGCCGGGGCTCGACCGGCTGGTCGGGCACTTCGAGGAGGGGGTCGCGCGCCTCGTCGCCACCCTGGCGGCGACCGACCCGGGCACGCCGGTCTGGACGTGGGCGCCGGCCCAGCGCGACGCGGCCTTCGTCACCCGCCACCAGGTCCAGGAGATGGCCGTGCACCACTTCGACGGGGCGTCGGCGGTCGGCGAGCCGTGGGCGATGGCCCCGACCGTGGCCGCCGACGCCGTCGAGGAGTTCCTGACCTTCTCCGTCTCGAGCCCCCAGGACCCGGCGGACCCCCCGCGGCCGCCGCTTGGGGGCCGGCTCGGCCTCCTCGCGCGCGACGCGAACGCGGCCTGGACCGTCGTGGACGCCGGGGCGGGGACCGTCACCTGGTCGAGCGGGGTGGTCGAGCCGAACGGCACGCTCGAGGCCGACGCGGGGCGCCTTCTCCTCTGGCTCTACGGGCGCGTCGAGGTCGACGGCGACGCGGCGGGCCACGAGCTCGGCGCGCGTCTGCGCGCGCTGACCTTCACCGACTAGCACGGTCGGGGCGGCACTAGAACGGTGGGATGAGCGTCGCCCAGATCACCCCGGCGCGCGCGTCGCTCGTCGGCGAGCTCGCGGTGCGTCGAGCCCTACCCACGCGGGGCCGGCGCACCGTCGGCCCCTGGTGCTTCCTCGACCACCTCGGTCCCGCGACGTACCGCGACGACCTGCGCTACGACGTGGCGCCCCACCCCCACATCGGGCTCCAGACGGTGACCTGGCTTCTCGAGGGTGCGATGGTGCACCGCGACAGCCTGGGCAGTGAGCAGCTGATCCGCCCGGGCCAGGTGAACCTCATGTCATCGGGCGACGGGGTCGTCCACTCCGAGGAGAACCCGGGGCTCAACCGTGGGGAGCTTCACGGCGTCCAGCTGTGGCTGGCCCAGCCCGACGCCACCCGCCACGGCGCCGCGGCCTTCGCCCACGTCGAGGACCCGCCGCGCCTCGAGGTGGGCGACGGCCTCGCCACGCTGGTGGTGGGGGCGGCGATGGGGATGGCCTCGCCGGCGCGTCCCGACGCGGAGGGCGTCGCGCTCGAGCTGCGTCTCGCGCGGGGCACGAGGGCGGTGGCCCTCGAGCCCGCGTTCGAGCACGCCCTGCTCGTCTGCGAAGGCGAGGTGGTCCTCGGCGGCGAGGCGGTCGCCCCGGGCTCGCTCGCCTACCTCGAGCCCGGTGCCGACGAGGTCGAGCTCGTCACCCACGAGGGGGCCGTGGCCCTGCTCATCGGTGGCGCCCCCTTCCCCGAGACGGTGGTGATGTGGTGGAACTTCGTCGCGCGCAGCCACGAGGAGATCGCGCGCGCCTACGAGGCCTACCTCAAGCACGACGGGCGCTTCGGGGAGGTCGACTCGGCGCTCGCGCGCCTCGAGGTCGCCCCGCCGCCGTGGTTCGGGTCGCGCCGCTGACCCCGAGCACCGGTCCCCGGCGCGCGACGGTCCGCCCGTAACGTGGGCGGGTGCCCGCCCTGACCCACACCCTCGCGGTGACCTGGTCGCCGTTCGTGTTGGTGGCGGGCCTCTTGCTCATCGGCCGGGTGGCCGCGGGGGAGGGCCTCTTCGCCCTCGTCGGGTCGTGGTGCGCGCGCGTGCCGGGGGGCGCGCGGACGAGCCTCGTCGTCACGCTCCTCGCGGTGGCGATGGTCACCGCCGTGTTGAACCTGGACACGTCGGTCGTGTTCATGACGCCCGTCGCCCTGCACGCGGCGCGGAGTCGCTCCAGTGACGAGCGAGCCTTCCTCTACGGGACGGTGTTCATGTCGAACTCCGCGTCGTTGCTGCTCGTCGGCTCGAACCTCACCAACCTGCTGGTGGTGGCCGACCGCGGCGGGGGCGGGTCGGACTTCGCCGCACGCACGGTCCTGCCGTGGGTCGCGTGCGTCGTGGCCACGCTGGTCGTGGTGCTCGCGTGGCGGTGGCGGGCCCTTCGGGCGGGGACCGACGCCAGCACCGAGCGCGTGCCCTTCCGGGCCGGCCCGGGGACCCTCGGCGCCGCCCTGGCCGTCGCGGCGA
Source organism: Actinomycetes bacterium (assembly GCA_021831035.1). Lineage (GTDB taxonomy): Bacteria > Actinomycetota > Acidimicrobiia > Acidimicrobiales > RAAP-2 > RAAP-2. The sequence continues at coordinate 29,497 of JAKBNL010000007.1, read as the reverse complement.
TGCTGGCGACCCGCCAGCCCGCGCTGTGGGTCCTCGGCGCGGGCCTCGTCGCCGCGGCGGTCGACGTCGTCGTGCGTCGGCGCCTCGAAGTGTGTGAGGCGCTCGCCGTCACCAACCCCGCCTTGTTGGGGGCGCTGTTCGTCGTGGCGAGCGCCGTGGGGTGGTTCGCCCGCACCTCGGGGTTCGCCGCGGGCGCCCTCGTCCACCGTGGCGTCGTGGCCACCGCGGCCCTCGCCGCCCTCACGACCGTGGTGATCAACAACCTCCCGGCCGCGTCCTTCTACGCGGCCCACGCCGTGGCCCACCCCTTCGCCCTCCTTGTGGGACTCGACGTGGGCCCCAACCTGGCCGTCACGGGAGCCCTGTCGTCTCTGCTCTGGCGCCGGATCGCCGCGCGCGAGGGGGCCACGACCTCCCTGGCGACCTTCAGTCGGGTGGGCGCCGTCGTCGTGGTCGTGGCCGGGGCGGCCGCGACGGGCCTGCTTCGCGGCTAGTCGGTGGGGACCGGCTCGAGGGGCCAGAGCGTGGCGTTGTCGACCCGCTCCCAGGCCATCCCCTCGAGCGCGGCGCCGCCAGCGACCGCGCGCAGCGCCCTCACGAAACCACCGTGGGTCACGACCAGCAGCCGTCGATCCGGCCAGGCGAGCTCGGCCTTCTCGAGGAATCGACGGGCGCGCAGCGCCACGTCGCGGAAGGACTCGCCCCCGGCGGGGCGGGCGTCGGGGTCGACCAGGACGTCGTCGGCGATACCCGAGTCGGCCGGGGTGACGGCGGCGAGCGGACCGCCCTCGAGGTAGCCGTAGGAGCGCTCACGCGCGAGCGGGTCGATGAGACGCGTGACCTCGAGGGCGCCGGCCACGAGGTCGGCGGTCTCGAGGGCGCGGGTGAGGTCACTCGCCACGACGAGGTCGACGCCGCGCGCCCGCACCGCGTCGACGGCCTCGAGGGCCTGGGCCCGACCCCGCTCGGTGAGTCGGGCGCGGTCGTCTTGACCCTGGCAACGTCGAGCCACGTTCCAGTCGCTCTCCCCGTGGCGCAGGAGGGTGAGCGAGGGCGCGGCCATCGCCCCCACGCTAGAGAGCCGTCGTCGTCGCACCCGCGTCGCGCGGCTTAAGTCGGCGCGTTCCGGCGACCGGCGTCGCATTCTCAGGATTCTCTAAGGGCGTCGCCTAACGCGCTCTCAGCGTGAATTGCGGGAGTTGCGGGCCTTTCGGACCACCGCGGGGCCGAACGCCCCTGGAGCCGCCGGGTCCCCGTCGTTAGCATCGAAACGTGCCCCTGCGCCTCCCCGATCGCTCGCCGAAGCCGCGTCGCACCGGGCTCACGATGACGATCGACAAGGGTCTGCCCCTCGGCCAGTTCCGCGACCTCATCGAGAGCCACGGTGAGCTGATCGACCTGGTGAAGTTCGGCTGGGGGACCTCGGTGGTGACCAAGGACTTCCCGACCAAGGTCGCCACACTGGTCGAGCGGGGCATCGACTTCTACCTCGGCGGGACCCTCTTCGAGAAGTACGTCCTGCAGGACCGCTTCGACGAGTTCCGCGAGCGGTGCGCCACGATCGGCTGTCCCGTCGTCGAGGTCTCCAACGGGACGATCGACATCACCAACGACGACAAGGCCGACTACGTGAAGCGCCTCTCGGACGACTTCCGGGTCATCTCCGAGGTCGGCTCGAAGGACCAGCTCAAGTCCGACACGATGGCGCCCCACCTGTGGATCCGCTACATCCAGGCCGACCTCGACGCCGGGGCCGAACTGGTCACCCTGGAGACCCGAGAGGGTGGGAAGGGGGGGATCTGCCGGTCCAACGGCGAGCTGCGCTACGGGTTGATCGAGGAGATCCTCGACGCCGGCCTCCCGCACGAGCGGCTCCTCTTCGAGGCGCCCTCGACCGAGTTGCAGACGTACTTCGTCAAGCGGGTCGGGCCCAACGCCAACCTCGGCAACATCGCGGTCACCGACGTCGTCCCGCTGGAGACGATCCGGCTCGGCCTGCGCTCCGAGACCCTCCTCGAGTTCGAGCCGCGCGACTGGGAGGACTAGGTGCGCGAGCCCCGCGACGTCTTCCACCTCGCCGTGCCCTGTTACGACCTCGACGCGACCGTCGCCTTCTACGTGGGCCAGCTCGGCTGCAAGCTCGCGCGTCGCTACGACGACCGGGTCACCCTGGACTTCTTCGGGGACCAGCTCGTCTGCCACCTCTCGGCGGCGCCCGAGCGACTCGCGCCGATGAACGAGCTGCCGATGTACCCGCGCCACTTCGGGGTGACGTTCCGCGACGGTGAGGACTTCGACGCGCTCTACACGTTGTGCCAGCAGAGGTCCGTCCCGTTCTACGCCGACGTGAGCCGCCGTTTCGAGGGGCGCGTGGAGGTCCATCGGACCTTCGTGGTCTGTGACCCGGCGAACAACCTCCTCGAGTTCAAGCACTACGACGACCACCGAATGATGTACTAGGCGGGCCATGGAGTCGAGGCCGCCCGCGACACCCGAGTCCCTCGCCGCGCTCGTGGAGCGCCGTCGGGCCCTCTCGCCCGACGCGCCCTACCTGGTGGAGGCCCGGGGCCCCCGAACGGTAACCTTCGGGGCGCTCGCCGCCGACCTCGCCCGGGACCGGTCCTGGCTGGCCGCGGAGGGACTCGTCCCGGGCGCGCGCGTCGGGCTCGTCGTCGCCGACCCCCTCGACTTCTGCCGGTGGTTCCTCGCCGGGCTCGGCGCGGGTCTGTGGGTCGCGCCGCTCGACCCCACCCCCGCCCCGGGGGCCGCCGCGACGACCGTCGAGCGGATCCGAACCCTCGCGCTCGACGCCGTCGTGGCCGACCGTCCCCGGCTCGAGGGCCTCGGCCTGGCCTGGCTCGAGCTCGAGCGCGCCCGCCCCGGGACCGCCCTCGACGCCCCGGGCGCCGTCGGGGGGATCCTGCTCGCCTCCTCGGGCACGACGGGCACGCCCAAGGTCATGGCCCTCTCGGTGGCTCAGGTCCTCGCCACGGCCGCCCTGGTCGCCGAGCACCACGGCCTGGGCCCGGGCGAGCGGGGCTTCAACCCGCTGCCGCTCTGGCACGTCAACGCCGAGGTCGTGGGGGTGCTGGCCGCGCTGGTCTCGGGGGCGTCGCTCGCCCTCGACGACCGGTTCCACCGCACCGGCTTCTGGAAGGTGGTCGAGGAGTCCGGGGCGACCTGGGTGAACGCGGTGCCGGCGATCATCGCCCGACTCCTCCAGCCCGAGGCGGGCGAGCGGGTCCCCGAGCGCGTGCGCTTCGTGCGCAGCGCGTCGGCCCCCCTGGCCCCCTCGCTGGAGGAGTCCTTCGAGCGCACGACCGGCGTCCCCGTCATCCAGTCCTACGGCATGACCGAGGCGGCGAGCCAGATCTGCGTCAACCCCGTGGAGGGCCCGCGCAAGCCCGGCTCGGTGGGCCGTCCGGTGGGGGTGTCGCTGCGGGTCGTGTCGGTCGAGGGGCGCTCCGTCCTCGGCCCCGGCGCGGTCGGCTCGATCGAGATCGGTGGGCCCACGGTCATCGACCACTACGAATGGGGCGCCTACGCCGACCGGTTCGACGGCGAGGGCTGGCTGCGCACCGGCGACCTCGGCTACGTCGACGAGGAGGGGTACGTCTTCCTCGTCGGGCGCAGCGACGACGTGATCAACCGCGGGGGGGAGAAGGTGTACCCGCTCGAGATCGAGCACGTCCTGGCCGCCGTCGACGGCGTCGCCGCCGTGGCGGTCGTCGGTGAGCCCGACGAGGTCTTCGGACAGGTGCCCGTCGCCTTCGTCCAGCCCCGCGACGCCGGCGACCTCGGGGGCGAGCGGGCCGTCGCGTTGGTGGCGCGCCTGCGCGCGGCGGCGGAGGGGACCCTCGCCCGCCCGACGCGACCCGCGAGGATCAAGCTCGTCGAGGCGTTCAGCGCGCACGCGACGGGCAAGATCCAGAAGAACCGACTCCGAGACGGCTCGGTCCCGGTCGCCTTCGTCGAGGTGGTCTAGCCGTGGCCGAGGCGGCGCCCGGCGCCGCGGAGGCCGACGTCCCCCGGGGCACGCGCCAGCGGCTCGACCACGTCGACGCGATGCGTCCGATCAAGCAGTCGGCGGTCATCTCGACCCACGCGCTGATCTACTTCGCCCCCCTGTCGACGAGCCTCTGGGCGTCGGGGATGCTCACGCTCACCCACTTCTCGCGCGACGCCTTCTTGTTCGTGTCGGCCTGCATGCTCGCCTACAGCTACCGCGACAGCGCCCGGGTCGCGCTCGGGCGCTACTGGCAGCGCCGGTTCATGTCGGTGGGACTCGTCTATCTCGTCTGGACGTTCATCTACGTCCCGGTGGCCATGGCCCGGCCGACCTCCAGCTTCCCCTTCTACCGCCTGTCGGCCTCGACGCTGTTCTCGACGGTGGGTCTGCGTCACCTGGGGGTGGCGCTCGCGACGGGCTACTACCACCTGTACTTCCTGCTCTTGCTGCTGGAGTTCTACGTCCTCTTCCCCTACCTCTTCTGGCTGATCCGGCGGTACCCGCGCTCGCACCGGGCGATCGTGGTCGGGGCCACGCTGTGGCAGTTCGCCGTGCCCTACCTCTTCCGTCACGGCTACCTCGGCTTCACCATCTCCCCGTGGCTCGAGACCCGCCTCGTCTCGAGCTACCCCCTCTACCTCATCGGGGGCGTGGTGTGCGCCTTCCACCTCGAGGCCTTCCACGACTGGGTCGTGCGCCACTGGCGCGCCCTGCTGGGCGCCACCGTGGCCCTCGCGGCGTTGCCGCTGACGCTCGACGCGCTGCACCGCCACTACGGAATCCTCTCGCCCCTCCTCGTCCCCGGCGGCGACCCCTTCGCCGCGGTCGTCATCCCCTACAACGTGGGGGCGATCATCGCGATCTACCTCCTCGGCGTCGTGCTCGTCGATCCGCGACGCGGCGCCCGGACCCGGGCGATCACCAAGTCCGGCTCCGAGGCGGCCTACGGCATCTACGTCAGCCAGCTCCTGTGGATCCTCTTCTTGCACCAGTGGCTGCTCACGAGTGGCGAGCTGGACCACGTGTCGTGGGTGCTGAACGTGCTCGGGGTCATCGTCGTGACCTACTTCGCCGGCTGGCTGTTCAGCGCCCTCCTCGCCCGCACCGCACTGGCGCGCGCCCTCGTCGGGCGCAGCCGCGTGACCTGGGCGTCGCTCTGGCCGCGCCCGGCCGAGCGCGCGGTCGCGAGCTCGGCCGCCGAGCTCGGCGAGGGTCCGCTCAACCTCACCGACGTCTAGCGCCGCCGGACCGCGCGCGAGGGCGTGACTACGATGGGGCTCGGTCAGCGGGTGAGGTCGCGCGTGGCGGGATCGAGGGGAGAGAGCGAGCGCCGGCGGGTACCGGCGCCCCTCCTCAAGCGACGACTGCCCTCGGGGCGCGGCGCGATGGAGCAGCCCAACGTCACGAACGACCCCGACGCCCCCCAGACCGCGCGATTCTGGATCGCCGTCGTGGTGACGGGCGTGGTCACGGGGCTGTTCGGGGATCTGCTGATGTGGGTCCTCTACTGGGCCGAGCGCGTCGGGTTCGGCTACGTGGGCGGCAGCGTCCAGGCGGCCGTGGCGGCCACCGGCGAGGTGCGGCGCGTCGTGGCGCTCGCGGGGGCCGCGGCGATCGGGTCCGTCGCGTGGTACCTGATCCGACGGTTCTTCGCCCACGAGCACGCGGAGATCGACGAGGCGCTGTGGACCGGCACCGGCGAGCTGAGCTTCCGGCGGAGCCTGGCGACCTCGCTGACCTCGGAGGTGGTGGTGGGCCTGGGGGCCTCGATCGGCCGCGAGGCCGCGCCCAAGCTGATGGGCGGCGCCTCGGCGAGCGTGCTCGGTGAGTGGTTCGGGCTCACCCCCGGCCAGATCCGCCTGCTGGTCGCCTGCGGGGGCGGGGCGGGGCTGGCCTGCGTCTACAACGTGCCCTTCGGCGGGGCGCTCTTCACCGCCGAGGTCCTCTACGGCAGTTACGCCCTGCCGGTGGCGCTGCCGGCGCTGGCGACCTCGTTCATCGCCACGACGGTGGCCTGGGCCTACCTGCCGAGCCGGGCCACGTACGTCAACGTCCCCCTGTATCACTTCAGCGCGACGATCATGGTCTGGTCACTCATCGCCGGCGTGGTGATCGGTCTGCTCGCCGTCGTCTACGTCCGGCTCATCGGCGTCGCCGCCCACTACCGGTCCCGGGGCGCGAACATCTTCTGGACGATGCCGCTCGCCCTTCTCGCCCTGGCCGGGGTCGGCACGTGGTTCCCCCAGCTCTTCGGCAACGGCAAGGGGATGGCCCACGACGCCTTCTTGGGGGTGGGCTCGATCGGACTGCTGTTCGCCCTGGCGATGCTCAAGCCCCTGGTCACGGCCGCGGTGCTCGGTTCGGGCGCGTCGGGCGGGGTCTTCACGCCGTTCCTCTCGACCGGCGCCGTCCTCGGGGCGTTCCTCGGCGCGGCCTGGAGCCACCTATGGCCGGGTGCCCCGGTCGGGGCCTTCGCCCTCGTCGGGGCGGCGGCCATGATCGGCGCCTCGATGCAGGCCCCCTTCGTCGGGCTGGTGCTGGTCATGGAGCTCGCCCATAGCGGCTACGACCTCGTGGTGCCGATGATCGCCGCGACGGTCATCGCGACCCTGCTGGTGCGCTGGATCGACGGCTACTCGATCTACTCGGCCCGCCTGCCCTACGCGGAGCGGGTCCATGACTGATCCCGGCGGACACGACCGCCTCGTGGTGCGCGCGACGAGCGTCGAGGACGCCCACGACTACCGGGCGCTGCGCCTCGAGGCGCTCGCCGACAGCCCCGACGCGTTCGCCACGACCCTCGCCGAGGCGCGGGCCTACGACCCGGCGCGCTGGGAGGCCCTGGCCGCGAGCGGGGCGACGGTCCTCGCCTGGCGCGGCCGCCGCGTCGTGGGCATGGCCACCGGCGGGGAGAACGACGCCCGTCCGGGCACCCGGTGGCTCTACGGGATGTACGTCACCCCCGTCGAGCGGGGTCGGGGCGTGGCCGAGGCGCTGGTCGAAGCGATCCTCCAGCGCACCCGGGCCCTCGGGGCCACCGCGCTCTTCCTCCAGGTCACCGGGGCGATGGGGCGCGCGCGGGCCTTCTACGCGCGCCTGGGCTTCGAGCCCACCGGCGAGCGCGCGGCGATGCGGCGGGACCCGTCCCTCGCGCTCGCGACCCTGGCGCGCCCCCTCGACCGCGAGCCGATCCGGGTACGGCGCGTCGCGGCCGAGGAGCTCGTCGAGCTGCGCACGCGGGTCCTGCGCGGCGGGGACCCGTCGCGCGCGGCGCGCAACCCCCTCGACGAGGAGCCGTCCACGTGGCACTTCGGGGCGTTCCTCGGCGACGACGTGGTGGGCTCGGCCTCGTTCTTCGCGAGCCGGTGGCCCCTCGAGCCGACCGTCGACGCCTACCAGTTGCGCTACATGGCCGTCGAGCCGGTCCTGCAGGGTCGCGGGGTCGGCCGGATCCTGCTGGAGCACGCCGGGGCGATCCTCGCCGCGAACTCGATACGGCGTGTATGGGCTCACGCCCGTGACAGCGCCCTCGGCTTCTATCGCGCGACCGGGTGGGAGGTCGTTGCGGGCAGCGAGCACCTCAGCGCCGAGACCGGCCTCCCGCACACGACCGTCACCACGGTGTTGACCGGCGCCGGTGAGGAGGCTGGGTAGGCTCGTCGGGTGCGTCGGTTCGTCATCCTCGTGCTCGTCGCGCTGGTGGCGGTGGGCGTCATCCTCTCGCGCACGATCCACCACCCCGGTGTGACCACCCCGAGCGCGTCGGCCCCCACCTCGACCACCTCGACGACCCCGGCGCCGATCGCCCCCCTGACCGGCCGGCCCGACCCCGGGGGAGCGGCGCTGCGTCGGCCCGCGCTCACGATCAAGATCGAGAACACCCCTGAGGCGCTACCCCAGTGGGGCGTGGCCCAGGCCGACGTGGTCTACGAGGAGATCGTCAACGGCGGCATAACCCGGTTGGCGGCCGTCTTCAACTCCCAGGCCCCGGGAAAGGTCGGCCCGGTGCGCTCGGTGCGTCCGACCGACACCCAGGTCGTCTACCCCCTCGGGGGCATCTTCGCGTTCTCGGGCGGGGCGCCCTACGCGATCGCCTCGATCCAGACCGCGCCGGTGAAGCTCGTCGACGAGAGCTCGGCCGGCGACGCGATGTACCGGGACCCCAACCTCCTCGCCCCCCACAACCTCTTCGCCCGGGCCCCGCTGCTCTTCAGGCTCGGCGGGACGCCCACGCCCCCGCCGGCCCTCTTCACGTACCGCGGGCCCGGCCAGGCGGTGACCGGCCCCACGGTCGCCCGGGTCGTGGTGCCCTTCCCCAGCATCTACCCGGTCACCTGGACCTGGGACGCCGCGACCGGCTCGTGGGACCGGACCCTCTTCGGCAAGCCCGACGTCACCGGGACCGGGCAGCGCGAGTCGCCCCAGAACGTGGTGGTGATGGAGGTCACCTACGTCAACGGCGTGGGCACGTTCAACTCCTACGCGGACCTCCAGGGCTCGGGGCCGGTGACCGTGTTCACCGACGGCCACGAGGAGACGGGTACGTGGTCGCGTGGCTCGAGCCCGGCCGACGTGATCCACTACGACGGGGCCAACGGCCAACCGATCGCCCTCACGCCGGGTCAGACCTGGGTCGAGCTCCTCGACAACGCCGTCGCCCCCCAGGTCACGCGCTAGGCCCCGGGGCCCTGGGTTAGGGTCGCGGCCATGGACTACACCGACGCGGTGCTCACCCTCGACGACGGCCGCCGCCTCGAGATCGCCACGCTGGGCGACCCCGCCGGGACGACCGTCTTCTTCCACCACGGCACACCCGGGGCGACCCGCTTCGTGCGCGAGAACGCCGCACTGCTCGGGCACGCGGACCTCTACTTCGTGACGGTCTCTCGCGCCGGCTACGGGGCCTCGGACCGTCGCGCGGGCCGACGGGTGGCCGACGCCGTGACCGACGCGCGCGCGGCGCTCGAGCACCTGGGTCGGGGCGACTACGTCGCCTACGGCCATTCGGGTGGCGGGCCGCACGCGCTGGCGTGCGCCGCGCTCGACGAGCGCTGCACCGGCGCCCTGTCCCTGGCCGGGGTCGCGCCCTACGGCGGGGACTTCGACTGGACCGCGGGGATGGCCGAGGAGAACGTCGAGGAGTTCCGTCTCGCCCTCGAGGGTGGCGAGGCGTACGTCGCGATGCTCGAGGCGGCGCGCGCGGTGTTCCTCGAGGCGACCCCCGACACCGTGGTCGACCTCTTCGGGGGGCTCTTGCCGCCGGTCGACCGGGCGGCCCTCGCCTCGGTGGAGTCCCGCGAGGTCTTCGTCGACTCCCTGACCCAGGGGTTCGCGGAGGGCTACTGGGGCTTCCACGACGACGACCGCGCGTTCCTCTCGGACTGGGGTTTCGACCCGTCGGCGATCGAGCGGCCCGTCGCGGTGTGGTTCGGCGACGCCGACACGATGGTGCCGCCGACCCACGGCGAGTGGCTGGCCGCCCACGTCCCCGGGGCGACGCGCCGCTTCGCCCCGGGGCAGGGTCACCTCTCGATCCTCCCGGCCCACGCCGCGGGCATCGCCGCCGACCTCGTGGCGCTCTCGAGCCGATGACGCGCCTGGGCAACCTCTACGGGCCCGACGCCACCTTCCTCGGGGTGCCCGCGGCCGACCCCGACGACCCCACGACCTGGGGCCAGGCCCGGGCGGCCCTCCTGGGTGCTCCCTTCGACGGCGGCACCTCGCACCGACCCGGAGCGCGCTTCGGTCCCCAGGCGATCCGCCTGACCGACTACCTGCCCCACGACGGGCGACGCCCGAGCCTGGCCCTCGGGGTCGACCCGCTCGAGGCGCTCGCGGTGGTGGACCTGGGCGACGTGGAGATGCCCTCGGGCGAGACGGAGCGCTCGCTCGCGGCCCTGGAGGGCGCCGTCGAGGCGGTCGCGCGCGCGGGCGTAGTGCCGGTGATCCTCGGCGGCGACCACACGATCGCCCTGCCCGACGTCACCGGGGTCGCCCGCCACGTCGGGTGGGGACGGGTCGCGGTGGTGCACTTCGACGCCCACGCCGACACCGGGGACACCCAGATGGGCTCGCTCTACGGCCACGGCACCCCGATGCGCCGGCTCATCGAGTCGGGCGCCTGCCGGGGCGACCGGTTCATCCAGATTGGCCTGCGCGGCTACTGGCCCGAGCCCGAGACCCTCGCGTGGATGGCCGACCAGTCGATGCGCTCGTTCGAGATGTCCGAGATCGTCGCCCGTGGCCTCGACGCGGTCCTGGATGAGGCCCTGGCTATTGCCACGGACGACTGCGACGCCGTCTTCCTCTCGGTCGACGTCGACGTCGTCGACCCCGGACACGCCCCGGGCACCGGGACACCCGAGCCGGGCGGCCTCTCGAGTCGCCAGCTGCTCGACGCCGTTCGCCGCATCGCCATGGAGGTGCCCCTCGGCGGGATGGACGTCGTCGAGGTCGCCCCGCCCTACGACCACGCCGAGGTGACGGCCTACCTGGCCAACCGCGTGGTCCTCGAGGTTCTGTCGGGCCTCGCCTGGCGACTCGGGGGCGGACGCACGCCGGCGCGTCCGCTGCTCGAGGGTCGCTAGGGGTCCTAGTCCCGCCGCCCGCCTGCGCTCGGGTCGTCCGGACGGCTCGACGGGCCCATCGCGGGACGGAGTGGCGCGACGCCCGCACCGGGGTCGACGGGTGGAGAGGGCGGGGCGTCTCGGGGTGGGACTCGGGCTTGAGCCCGCCGTCCCGGGACCACCCGGAGGCACCGGCGCAAGAGAGTTCGTGGGAGGTGACGACACGGGTGCGTCGGGCCCCGCGGGCGCTCTGACGTCGGGGGTGGAGGGGAGTAACCTCCGAGCCGTCCCTCGGTCGCAAAATGATTTTTTATGCATGACTTGCAATTCTGTGCAGCCATAGGGTATGAAAAGGGCCGTGTTCGGCGAGGCTGGTGAACATTGTTGACGGACTCACGAGAGGACCTTCGCGTCGTCCCGTTGCGTCACCCGTGGCGGACCGCGAGCGCGGTGGTGGTCGTCGTTGCGGGTGTGGGGGCGGTGTGGTCGCTCGTCAAGAACCCCAACGTCGAGTGGGGGATCGTTCGTCACTACTTCGTCGACGGACTCGTCACCAACGGTGTGCTGGTGACGCTGTACCTCACCTTCATCGCGATGGCCATCGGAATCGTCGGGGGCACGGCGATGGCGGTCATGCGCCTGTCCGAGAACCCCGTCGTGTCCGCCTTCGCCCGCTTCTACATATGGTTCTTCCGCGGCACGCCCATCCTTATCCAGATCATCTTCTGGGGGTACGCCGGTGCGATCTATCCCAAGGTGATGATTGGAATCCCCTTCACGCACGTGACGTGGTTCACGGCCGAGTCGTCGTCGCTCATCACGCCGATGCTCGCGGCCATCCTCTCCTTGGGACTCAACGAAATCGCGTACTTCGCCGAGATCGTCCGGGGGGGGATCTCCGGTGTCTCCAAGGGGCAGACGGAAGCGGCGTACTCCCTGGGCTTGACCCCCGGGGCCACGACCCGTCGGATCGTGTTGCCACAGGCGATGAGGATCATCGTACCTCCCACCGGCAACGAGGTCCTCACGATGCTCAAGGAGACGTCGTTGGTCTCGGTGATCGCGGGGCGTGACCTCATGACGGCCGTCCAGCAGATTTACTCCCAGAACTATCAGGTGATCCCGCTTCTGGTGGTCGGCGGCTTGTGGTACCTCATTCTCACGTCGGTCCTCTCGGTTCCTCAACGCGCACTTGAGCGCAGGTTTGGTCGGTCGACCGTGTCGGCCGGTACGTCAGGGGTCCGTCGCATGCTCTTCGGCACCCGACAGCGGGCGAGGCCGTGATGGTGTTGCAGCGCGGTGAGCCGCTGGTGGTGGCACACAACGTCCACAAGCGCTTCGGCTCCAACGAGGTGTTGAAGGGCATCAGCTTGAGCGTCAGCGTGGGTGAGGTGGTGTGCCTGCTGGGTCCGAGCGGTTCCGGTAAGTCGACCTTTCTTCGGTGTATCAATCACCTGGAGAAGGTTGACGCCGGCTCGATAGAGGTCGGTGGCCGTTTCGTCGGCTACGAGCGCCGTTCCAATGAGTTGATTGAGCTCCCACGGCGGAAAATTGCGCAGCAGAGGGCCAACATCGGGATGGTCTTCCAGCAGTTCAACCTGTTCCCACACCTCACGGCCCTCGAGAACGTGACGCTCGCCCCGACGCGGGTCAAGGGGCTCTCTCGAGTCGCCGCTGAGGCGGCGGGTCGCGAGCTCCTTCAGCGCATGGGGCTCGTGGACAAGGCGGACGCCTACCCGGCGCAGCTCTCCGGTGGCCAGCAACAGCGAGTGGCTATCGCCCGTGCCCTCGCGATGAGCCCCGAGCTCATGCTCTTCGACGAGCCGACCAGCGCCCTGGACCCCGAGCTGGTGGGGGAGGTGCTGGCCGCGATGCGCCAATTGGCGCGCGAGGGGATGACCATGGTCGTCGTTACGCACGAGATGCAGTTCGCTCGGGAGGTGGCCGACGTCGTCATCTTCATGGATGGCGGCGTGATCGTGGAGATGGGGACTCCCGCCGAGGTCCTCGACGCCGCGAAAGAGGACCGGACGAGGGCATTCCTCTCACGGGTCCGGAGGGGACCGAGTGACCAAACGGTGGAGACGGGAGGCGACGCGTGAGCCAGGAGATAATCGTCCTCGAAGGTGGACTCGTGGTCGACGGGAACGGTGGCGAGCCATTTGCAGGGTCGGTGCTCATAGCCGACGGGCTCATCCAGGAGGTCGGGGATCGAGTGTCCCACCCCGAGGGGGCCGTGGTTGTGGACTGCACCGGCCAGGCCATCCTCCCGGGGTTGATCGACGCCCACGTGCACGTGGGTGCCACCATGGTGGACTTCGGCAATCAGAGCCGAGTCAAGCCCTCCAGCCTCGTTGCCCTGGAGATGGCGGGTCGGCTTCGCCACATGCTGGACGTGGGCTACACGCTGATCCGGGACTGCGGCGGGGCCGACTGGGGCTTCAAGGTCGCGTTGGACGAGGGAGTGATCCCTGGGCCCGACGCGATCATCAGCGGCCGCATCATCAGTCAGACCGGCGGTCATGGCGACATGCGTGCGCGGGCCGACCACTCCGATCCGCGAGACCATCATGAGTTCGGCATGGTCTTTTCGATCGCGGATGGGACGTCCGAGCTCCGCCGGGCCGTGCGCGAGGAGATCAGGCGAGGCGCGGACTTCATCAAGGTTATGGCCAGTGGGGGGGCGGCCTCCCCGACCGACCGCTTGGAGTGTGCCCAGTACTCGCTCGAGGAACTCACGGTCATCGTCGATGAGGCCACGCGGAACGGGCTCTACGTGGCCGCCCACGCGCTCCCTTCCGTCGCGATCGCCCAGGCGGTCGAGGCCGGTGCACGCACGATTGAGCACGGCAACTTCCTGGACGAGCCCACGGCGCGGCTCATGGCTGATCGGGGTGCGGCTCTCGTCCCGACGGTGGCGACCTACGTGATGGCGGCTCGGCATCCCGAGAAGTACTCCGATCCGCCCGAGGTCGTGGCGAAGATCGGTCACGCGGCGGAAGGAGCGATGGCGGCCGTGGAGGTGGCCTACCGCCACGGCGTCGCCGTCGGGTCCGGGAGCGACCTGCTGGGTGACGAGATTGCGTGGCTCCCACACGAGCATGAGCTTCGGGCCGAGGTCGTGGGCAACGGAGCGGCCATCGTCGCGGCGACCTCGGCTAACGCCGACATTCTTGGTCGTCCCGATCTCGGTCGATTGAACGTCGGGTGTCGGGGGGATGTGCTCGTCGTACGGGGCAATCCCCTCGAGAAGATCTCACTGCTCGCACGGCGAGAGGCCGTGCGAGCCATCGTGAAGCGCGGCGCGCTGTGGCGCTGTGAGGAGCGAGAGTGAGGCGTACAGGTTGCTCTATCCCACAAAGGGGGTTCGTAAGAAATATGAAACTGCTTCGATCAATCGGCTATGCCGCTGCCAGTAGTGCGCTCGTCCTGGGTGTACTGCCGGGAACGAGTTCGGCCGCTTCCACCACCGTGGTCAACGGCGTTCACGTGGCGTACAATCCAGCCGCCGCGAAGCTCGTCCCGGCGAGCATCAAGGCAAACGGGCTGAAGATCGTGACGTCCGCCCCGTACCCTCCGTTTGAGGTGTTCAACTCCAAGAACCAGCTAACGGGGCTTGACATTGACACCGGGAGGGCCATCGCCGCCGCCCTCGGGGTGAAGGTCACCTTTACCTCCATCGACTTCAACGGGGTGATTCCCGCCCTCCAGGCGGGCCAGTACGACATGTTGCTCGCCGACACGGGTGACAACGCCGCCCGCGCCAAGGCGCTCAACTTTGTCGAGTACGCGCTTCAGGGCGAGGTTCTCGTCGTCCCCAAGGGCAATCCCAAGCACATCACCAGTCTCAAGTCGATGTGCGGTCTGACCCTGTCAGTTGAGGCAGGAGACGCGCCGGCGGGCTTCTTCACCCCGGTGACGAAGTACTGCGCCTCGGTTCACAAGGCCAACATGACGGTCAAGACCTTGCCGACGACGGCCGACGCACTCCTCGCGCTGAAGAGTGGCAGTGTCGACGCCCAGTTTGTTGGGGTCGCCACCGCGCCGTCGCTCGTGAAGTCATTGGACGGGCAGGCCCAGGTTGTGAACATCCCGGGCAAGACCGGTGGCTACGCGGCGCTGTACGTCGGAGCGGGTCTCCCGAAGAAGTCCACGCAGCTGCTGAAGGCCGTCAACGCCGCACTCGTCGGGTTGCTCCAGCAGGGAACGCTGAAGGCGTTGTTCACCAAGTACGGCATCCAGAGCACACTCATCTCCAAGATCCTGGTCAACGCGATAAGTGCCGGCGGCAACGGCCTCACGCTCTGACCTGAGGACATAACGGTGAGCGCTTTGGCCGGGTGGGGCGCGGACGGTGGCGTCCCGCTCCCCACCCGGCCGTGGCCCGATGGTGCCGCGATCGCCGTGGCCCTGTCGTTGGACTTGGACTACGAGACCCCGTGGGAGGCGGACCGAACGCCCACCCTCCTGGAGACGTCTCGATCCGATTACGGCGCGCGAGTGGGGATGTGGCGACTCGTCGAGCTCTTCGAGGCGGTCGGGGCCGGATGGACGGCGTTCATCCCCGCAATCGCCCTTCAGCGACACGAAGGCGACGTCCGAAGACTCGTCGACGAGTGCGCCAACGTGGAGATCGCCTCCCACGGTCTCGATCACGTGCCGCCCACCAAGCTCACCCCCGGTGATGAGCGACGACGCTTCGAAGAGGCACAGGTCCTGTTCGCCTCACTCGGCTACGCGCCCGTCGGCTATCGGGCACCGTCGTTCGATCCAACGCCCACCACCCTCAGTCTTCTGGAGGAGTTCGGGTACGTGTACGACTCGTCTCTGATGGGCGCCGACGAGCCGTACTCACTCTCGTCGGAGGGGCGAGCCGCGGCCCTCGTTGAGGTTCCGGTCGAATGGACCCACGACGACGCGACGTACTTCTCGATGGAGCGGTGGGGGTCTATCCGCCCCGTAGGCGATCACGACTCCGTCCGGCACCTCTGGTTGGCGTCCTATCGGCGCGCCCGAGAGGAGGGGGGGCTGTTCCAGCTAACCCTTCACCCCGATCTCGTGGGACGGCGATCGTGCATCGACGTGCTCAAGAGGCTGCTCGACCAGATGGTCTCGGACGGTGGCGTCTGGTTCGGACGCCACGTTGACGTGGCGCAGCACTGTCAAAGGTTGGCTGAAGAAAAGAGGGAGTGGACCTAGATGTCGAGCGCTGACGACCTCATCTGGTTGCGTGATCCAGGGTTGGGAGAAGGGCTCACGAACTTCCTCCGAGACCGGCGAGCGGAGTACGATCGTGCGTCTCGCGCCTGGCGTTCCCGGGTGGAGGCGCTGGAGCGACGGGCTCTGTCGATGTTGCCCGAGGCCGAGGAGCGACCACCGTGGACAGTTGCGGGCACTCAGTTCTGGATGTCGTACCGAGAGAGTGCGGAGTTCCCAAGCCTGTGGCGTGACGTTGAGGGATCCCGCGAGGAGGTTCTCGATCTCCAGACGTGGGCTGGGGGGAGTCCGTACTGTCGGGCTGCGTACCTTGAGGTCAGTCCCGATGCCCGGCTCGTGGCCGCGGCGCTCGACGTCATTGGCTCCGAGAGCTACTCGCTCCAGGTGATCGACCTGGACACGAGGCGTATCGACGCGGTCGCCGAGCACGTCTACTACGGAGCGGCCTGGTCCAACGACGGCGACCTCTACTTCTTGACTCACGACGAGTCCTTTCGCCCTTCACGCCTCTGGCGTTGGACTCCTGGGGGCTCGGCGATCCTCCTCTACGAAGAGGGAGATCCACAGTTTCACCTGAACCTCCGGGGCAACGCGTGTGGCGTCGTCCTCTCCGCCGCCTCCCGACTGACGAGCGAAGAGTGGCTCATCGACGACCGGGGCGAGTCGCTGAGGTCGATCGCCGGTCGGAGTGAGGGCCACTTCTACGCCGCAACCCCCGTTCGGATCGAGGGCGAGCTGAGGTATCTCCTCGTGACGGATGACGAGGGCCCGGACGGTCGTGTGATGGTCGGGGGGACCGGCGTCGCGGGGGAGGCCGCCTGGGTGGAGCTGCTCCCGCCGGTGAGTGGTCGCCGCCTCTATCGTGCCGAGTTGCGCGGGTCCCACGTCGTTGTCGAAGCTCGTCGAGACGTCGAACCCCGGCTTCTGGTGTTCCCGGTCGCGGACCCGTCACGGTGTCAGGAGATCTCCTGCGACGTCCCCGAGGGGACCCTCCGGCTCACCACGCACGGCTCGGACAACGACACGCACATCGCGGTCGAGGTCGAGTCGCGGCTCGACCCTCCGCGCGTCGAGGCGGTCGACCTCTCGTCGCTGGACCGACAGGTCCTCTGGACCCGAGAGGTGAGAGCATACGACCGCGAGTCGTACCTGAGTGAGCGGCGGGGATTCACCGCCGCTGACGGGGTAGAGATCCCGGTGACCATCGTTCGGAGGAGATCCACCCCTCTCGATGGTTCGGCCCCGTGCCTGCTGTACGGATACGGGGCGTGGGAGACGGTGATCGAACCGGAGTTCGACCCTGTTCTGATCTCGCTCCTCGATCAGGGAGTGGTATTCGCGCACGCGCACGTACGCGGCGGTGGCGAACTCGGCCGTCGATGGTGGTTGAACGGGCGGATGGAGAATAAGAGGAACTCGTTCGACGACTTCATCAGCGTCGCGGAGCACCTCGGCCGGGGGTTCGTGGACCCCCGGAAGATCGTGATACGGGGCCGTTCCGCCGGTGGGCTCCTCGTGGGCGGCGCCTTCTCCCTTCGCCCCGACCTGTGGTCAGGGGTGTTGGCCGAGGTCCCCTTCGTCGACCCCGTGACGACGATGCGTGACCTTCGGGCGCCTCTCGTGGCTGTCGAGCTCGATGAATGGGGTGATCCGCGCCGAGCGCGGGACGAGCACTGGATGCTCCGCTGGTCACCGTTCGACAATGTTCCCGATCCCCAGCCGGGGGTTCGCATCCTCGCGACGTCGACTATTCACGACTCCCGCGTGTCGATCTGGGAACCCGCTCGTTGGGTAGCGCACCTCGCCGAACGAGGGTGGGGGACTGACCAGGTCCTCTTCCGCGCGTCCCTCGAGCCCGGCGCTCACGCCGTGCCCGAAGGTCGTCGGCTCGGGGTCCGCTATCTCGCCGAGGTCTACGGTTGGGTGCTCGACGTGCTCAACGTGCCCGGACGCTGAGTCGAGTCGCCGCGCGACGGTTGCTCGCGGGGGCCGTGATGGGTCGAGCGGTGGCTCCCGGGAGGTCGCGCCCCGGCGTCCTCGCTCGACGGGCGGTCGGGCGGGGGCTAGCCCGACTCGTTCGCGCCGCCGGTAGGTCGGCGCGCGTCAGTCGCGGGCCATCGAGTCCAGAATCTCTTGGATCAACTGTTCGGTGGTGTCGGGGTGCAAGAGGGCGAGGCGGCCCACCGTCTCGCCCTCCCACTTCGTCGGCGTGACGAAGGCGATCTGGCGGCGCAGGAGGTCACGACTCCACTCGTTGTAGCGGGCGGCGTCCCACCCCCGACGTCGAAAGAGCACGATGGAGAGTCCGACGGGTCGAACCAGCTCCAGGTGGTCGGAGTTCGCGATCCTCTCCGCCGTCCACCGGGCGAGATCGAGGCTCGCTTGCACCGCGGTTCGGTAATTCTCGACGCCATTGGTGCACAAGGAGAACCAGAACGGCAGGCCGCGAGCCCGCCGTGAGAGGTGGATGCCAAAGTCCGAAGGATTCCAGTCATAGTCCTCGTCGTCGGTCTCGTGGAGGACGTCGAGGTATCCGGCTTGTTGGGCTAGCACCTTGCGAGCGACGGTCGGATGACGATAGAGCAGGGCACAGCAGTCCAGTGGCGCGAAGAGCCACTTATGCGGGTCGACGATGAAGCTATCCGCGTGGCGAAGCCCCTCGAAGAGGTGGCCGTGAGTGCGCGAGAGCATCGCCGCGCCCCCGTAAGCGCCGTCCACGTGGAACCAGAGGTCGTGGGCGCGGCAGTAGGAGCCGAGGCCCTCGAGGTCGTCGACGATGCCGGCGTTGGTCGTCCCGGCGGTTGCCACGACTGCGACCACCGACTCGGAATGAGGGTCCCCCGCGAGCGCGGCTTCGAGCGCTGCGCGCGTGAGGCGATGGTCGTCCGTGGCCACCTCGAGGGGCTCGACGTCAAGGATGGCCAAGGCCTTGCCGATGCTGGAGTGGGCGTCCTCGGAGATGGCGATGCGCACCTTGGCCCTGGGGTCGCCGAGACGAGCGCGTCCTACGTCGCGCGCCACCGTGAGGGCTGACAGGTTGCCGATGGAGCCTCCCGCGACGAAAGCCCCCCCGGAACCCGAAGGGAGCCCCGCCGAGTGGGCGAGGAACGTTAGGGCTTGGTTCTCTGCTTCGACGACGCCCGAGGACTCGAGCCAGCTCGTTCCGTTCAGCCCCGAGCAGGCGACGACCATGTCGAAGAGCAACGAGTTCTTCGTGGGCGCGTTGGGGATGAAGGCGAGGAAGCCCGGCGAGTCGATGGAGACGACCGCCGGGGCGAGATGGGTGCGGAAGACCTCGAGCACTTCCTCGGGCGGCGTGCCGGAGTCCGTGATCAGCCCGGCGATCGCGTTCCCAGCGATATCGACTGCAGAGCCGAAGTCGAGCGGCACCGGGTCGAGCGAGAGCCTCTCGCGGCAGTAGTCGAAGATCGCTTCGCCGAACTTCTCGTCGTAGCGGAACATCGGGTGCGCCATTGCACGTCCTTCCAGTTCAGGCCCGGTCCATCGTACGCGTCCGAACGTTCGGGCCCGGGAGCACCGCCGGGGTGCCACTAGCATCCCCCCATGGTCGGTGGACGCGTGGGCTTCCTGGGCCCCGAGGGCTCGTTCTCCCACGAGGCGGTGGCCTCCCTGGGTGCCGCCGAGCCGGTCGCCTACCCCACGATCGAGGACCTCTTGGCGGCCGTGGCCGCCGGCGAGGCCCACGAAGCGCTCGTGCCGCTGGAGAACGCCCTCGAGGGAACGGTCTCGGCGACCATCGACGGGCTCGTCTTCGACCACGAGCTCGTGATACGGCGCGAGGTCGTCTTGCCGATCCACCTCCACCTGCTGGCCCGCCCCGGCGTGGCGCTCGCGGACCTGACCCTGGTGCGCAGCTACGTGCACGCGCTCGCCCAGGTGCGCACGTTCCTGCACCGCCACGGGCTCGCGAGTGAGGCCACGGCCTCGACCTCCCAGGCGGCCCGGGAGGTCGCGACCACCGACGAGCCGTGGGCCGCGGTGGGCTCGGCCCTGGCGGCCGAGCTCTTCGGACTCGAGGTCCTCGCGCGCGACGTGGAGGACCACCCGGACAACGCGACCCGGTTCGTCCTCGTCGGGCGGGGTGCGATCGCCGCACCCACCGGGCACGACCGCACGACGATCGTGTGCTTCCAAGACGCCGACCGACCGGGATCCCTCTACGGCATCCTCGGGCGCTTCGCCGCGCGGGACCTCAACCTCACCAAGCTCGAGAGTCGCCCCACCAAGCGGGGGCTCGGCGACTACTGCTTCGTCATCGAGTTCGAGGGTCACGTGGCCGACGACGTGGTGGCCGACTGCCTGGCCGACCTCGAGGCCCACCTGGCGCGGGTGAAGTTCCTGGGCTCCTACCCGGTCACCGGCGAGGGCGCGGGCGCCCGACGCGACGAGGTCAGCGCGCGCCGGGCCCGAGCGGAGACGTGGATCGAGGGCCTGCGCGCACGCGTGGAGGTGCCCTAGGTGGCGCTCGTCGTGAGCGTCCCGGACGAGGCGCTGGCCTCGGCCCTGGGTGAGCTCCACGGCGCGCGCGTGGTGCTCTGGGACCTGAGGGGCCCGGCGCCCGAGCCGACGATCGACCTCGTCGTCCTGCCCTACACGATGGGATCGCTCGACCTCGCGCGCCTCGAGGGGGTCTCGACGCGTCTCCTCCAGACCCAGACCCTGGGCTACGACAACCTGGTCGGGCGCGTCCCGGCCGGCCACCGGGTCGCCAACGCGGTCGGCGTTCACGAGGGGCCCACCGCGGAGCTCGCCGTCGCACTGATCCTGGCGTCGCGTCGGGGGCTCGATCGGGCGCTGCGCGCGCAGGGGCAACACACGTGGTCGAGGGAGTGGACCGGCGGGCTGTCCGGCGCGCGCGTGGTCCTCGTCGGCTACGGCGGGGTGGCGAGGGCCATCGCCGCGCGCCTCGAGCCCTTCGGCTGCGCGATCGAGGCCGTCGCCACCCGGGCCCGCCGTGTCGAGGGGCGCGACGTGCACGGTCCCGCCGACCTCGAGACCCTCGTCGAGGGGGCCGACGTCGTCGCGCTGGCCGTCCCGCTCTCGGGGTCGACCGATCACCTCGTCGACGCGGCGTTCCTCGCCCGCCTGAGGGACGGGGCCCTGCTCGTGAACGTCTCGCGCGGTCGGGTCGTCGACACCGACGCGCTCGTCGCGGAGCTGCGCACGGGACGCCTGCGCGCCGCGCTCGACGTGGTCGACCCCGAGCCGCTCCCCCGGGAGCATCCCCTCTGGGACGTCCCGGGACTGGTGCTCAGCCCGCACGTGGGGGGGCTCGTGACCTCGATGGGCGCGCGCGTGGCCACGCTCGTGCGCGATCAGGTCGGCCGACTCCGTCGCGGCGAGCCGCCACAGTATCTCGTCGACCTCGACGCCGCGGGCTAGATCGGCTCGGACCCGTGGCGTGGACCGGGTCCGAGACGACGGGGTCGGTGGATGGGCCGCGCCGTGAGCGGGCCGGGGCCGACGGTGCCGAGCGTGGCGCTGACCGCCGCGGGGGGGTCGGCGCGACGGACGCGATCCGACGCGTCGAGCGACGAGAGGTCCTCCCCCGGCAGACCGTCCCGGTCACCGAGGGCACGGTGCGCGGCACGCCGCCGTCGAGTGGTCGGTGGGTGACGGCGGGCGCCCGCCGGACTCCGGAGCCTGCTGGCGACCGGCGGCGGGGCCCCCGATCGGGTCCCCGACGGAGTCGAACGCCGGAACCACCCGTCGTATCGTGTCGGCATGGACGCACTCGAGCTGGCAGGGGAAATCAGGGGTCGCGACGTCGAGCGGGACCGGCGCTGGTACTCAGCCCTGGTGGCGGACTGGTTGCACCCGGGCCAGCAGGAGATCGACGCGCGGGCGAGGTCGGCGCTGAGCGACGTGCTGGCGCCGCTCCTCCTCGACCCCTCCAGCCACGAGAGGGCGATCTCTTTCCTCGCGGAGCTGAGTGAGCAGTGGATCCTCGGCTCCCGTGACGACGCGTGCCTCGCCGAGATCGCCGACTGGCTCGACCAGACGGGGGTCACGATCGGGACGTCGTTGAGACTGGCGAATAGGGTCGCGTGGGCCAGCCGGGGTCTCGCTACTCCCGTCACCGACCTGGTCACCAGGGACCGCGATCCCTCCTCGGTCGGGGCACTCTTCCTGGTCGCGACGGCGCTCGAGCGTCGTCGGTTCCTCTTCCAGGGCTCGGGCCTGCTGGACGCGATCGAGGAGCTGTCGACGCTCTCCAGCTACTACCCGTCCCTGGCGTACGTCCGCGCGATGAGGGCGTTCGCACTTCTGCTCGGCGGGACCCGCCACGACATCCCTCAGGCGCTCTCGTTCGTTGAGGAGGCGTGGGCCGACCTCTCCGAACCCGAGGCCGTGGGGGCGGTCAGGGACGTCTGCCTCCACGCGCTGTGGGTCGGGTCGAGGATCCCGGACCAGGGGGAGGTCCTCCTTCACTACTGCGACCTCGACGCTCAGACCGCGCACTCGGTCGGGCTGAGGCCGGACCGGGTCATAGCCCTCTTCCGCAAAGCGGGCGCCTACCGCATGCTGGGACGATACGAAGAGGCCATCGAGATCCTCGACGCGCTGGTCAATCGGCTCCAGGGCTCCAGTGAGTTCGTGCGGACCTTCTCCGAGCAGGTCATCCGCGAGCGAGAGATCAACCAGCTGGGGATGAGTCTCGACGGCCTCAAGTCGGACTTCGATGTGGCGAGGGAGAGGCTCGAAGCGACGGAGGCGAAGATGACCCGTTCGGAGGCTCGCCTCGGGGAGATCGAACACCAGGGACTCACCCGCAACGTGCAGATCATCAGCATGTTCACGGCGGCCGTGGCCTTCGCCGTCGGCATCGCCAGTATCTCCACCAAGACCGGCAGCTCGCCCCTGGCCGCGGTCTTGGTGTCCTGCGCGTTGGGGGTCGGTCTCCTCGGTTTCGTCTTCCTCATCTACCTGGTGACCCGGACGCGCGAGGAGGTCGAGCCCTTCAAGAGTGCCGGCAAGCTCACCTGGACGGTCGTCGGCTCGATCCTCGCCCTGATGCTCTCGATCGTGGCCGTGGCGGCGGCCTTCATCAGGTGACGCCGACGCGCTCGTGCGTCGCCCTAGCTCTCGTCAGCGAGGGCGACGAAGATTCGAGGCAGTGCGGTGATGGCCTCGACGCGCTGGCGAATCGCGTCCATGCGCTGCGCCTTCGACGCGGGTGACTTCGAGTAGTCACTCGCGGTGATCTGGAAGTCGGACTTGTGATACCGCAACGACGCCCCGGGGGCGAAGTAGCCCGGGAGCAGTGAGGACATCGCGAGGAGCAGGCCCACGTCGTCGGAGACGGGGAGCGCCATCCACCCCCCGAACGCCCGGACGACGGGCGTTCGGGCACAGAGCGTGGCCGGATGGATCGGGGGGATGCCCTGGGAGGACAGCCAGCCGTCGAGGAGCCCTCCGATCTCGATCCTCCCGGGGGGGATGGCGTCGGCGGGGGCGTGGGTCCTCCCGTCCGGATACGTGTCGATCGCGCGCGAGCTGGTCCACCAGACGTCCTCGGCGCTCGCGAGTGCGTCGATGTCCTGGCGGAGGGCACCGTCGAGGAGCTCGTCGTCGTCGTCCAGGACGCGGACGTAGCGACCCCTCACCCGAGCGAGACCCAGGTTCCGGGTGATGGCGGTACCGAAGTTCCGGCCGTTGGCGGCGAAGGAGACCCTCTCGTCGTCGATGAGGTCCTCGGGCGGCCCAGGTGAGTCGCCGTCGTACTGCACCACCCACTCCAGTTCCCAGCCGACCGGGAGCCCTTGAGTGACCACACTCCGGAACGCCCGTCGCAGCAACGACTCTCGACCGGGCGCGGCCGCCGTGAGGACCGAGATCAGAGGCATGGCGAAGTCCTCCCGAGGGCGCCTACGTCCCTCCCCAACGTACCGCAGGGGATCGCGCCGAACGGGGTGTCACCCCTTCGTAGACGCGTCGTCCCGTGTGGACCGCGGGGTCCCGTGGGTCGGCCGCGGGGCGTCCGTGCCCCCGGCGACGCGGAGGGAGTGGGATTCGAACCCACGGTGGGCGAGCCCACGCCGGTTTTCAAGACCGGTACATTCGTCCGCTCTGTCATCCCTCCGGGGACGACGTTAGCCAACCGCACCGGCGGTCTCGGCCCGCTTGCGGATGCGGTGGCGCTGGGCCGCCTCGAGGGTCACCTTGCGCAGCCGGATCGACTTCGGCGTCACCTCGACGGCCTCGCCCTCGTCGATGAACCCGATCGCCTGCTCGAGGGTGAACTCGACGGGGGGGGCGAGGCGCACCGTGTTGTCGCTGCCGGCGGCGCGCATGTTGGTGAGCTTCTTCTCGCGCGTGGGGTTGACGTTCATCTCCTCGGCGCGCGCGTTCTCCCCGACGATCATGCCCTCGTAGACCTCGACGCCGGGGCCGACGAAGAGGGTGCCGCGCTGCTCGAGGTCGATCAGGGCGTAGGCGGTGGTAACGCCGCGCCGGTCGGCCACGAGGGTGCCGCGCTGGCGGGCGCGCAGTTCGCCCATCCAGGGCGCGTAGCCGGCCGAGGTGGTGTGCATGATGCCGGTCCCGCGCGTCTCGGTGAGGAACTCGGTGCGCACGCCCATGAGGCCGCGCGCCGGGACGCGCCACTCGAGGCGCACCCAGCCCGTCCCGTGGTTCACGAGGTCGACCATGACGCCCTTGCGCTGGCTGAGCAGGGTGGTGATGGCCCCCACGTGCTCCTCGGGGGCGTCGATCGTGACGTGCTCCATGGGCTCGTGCACCCCGCCGTCGACGAGACGCGTGACGACCTCGGGCTTGCCGACGGTGAGCTCGAAGCCCTCGCGGCGCATCGTCTCGATGAGGACGGCCAGCTGGAGTTCACCGCGTCCCTGGACCTCCCACGCGTCGGGCCGCTCGGTGGGCAGGACCCGCAGCGAGACGTTCCCCACGAGCTCTCGGTCGAGGCGGTCCTTCACCATCCGCGCGGTCAGCAGCGACCCCTCGGTCCCGGCGAGGGGGGAGGTGTTGATGCCGATCGTCATCGAGAGGCTCGGCTCGTCGACGTGCAGGGGGGCAAGGGCCTCGGGGCTCTCGGCGTCGGCCAGGGTCTCGCCGATGGTGATCTCCTCGAAGCCGGCGACGGCCACGATGTCGCCGGGTCCGGCGCTCTGGGCCGGGACCCGCTCGAGGGCCTCGGTCACGAACATCTCGGTCACCCGGGCGTGCTGGATGGAGCCGTCGAGGCGACACCAGGCGACGCGCAGTCCCCGCTCGAGGGTGCCGTTCACGACCCGGCACAGTGCCAGGCGGCCGAGGTAGGGGGAGGCGTCGAGGTTGCACACGAGGGCCTGCAGGCCGTGTCCCTCGATGTACTCCGGGGCCGGGGCGTGGCTGGCGATCGCCTCGAACAGCGCCGTCAGGTCGCCGGTGCGTGCGTCGGGGTCGGAACTCGCCCACCCCTCGCGCGCGCTCGCGTAGAGGATCGGGAAGGAGATCTGGTGCTCGTCGGCGTCGAGGTCCAAGAAGAGCTCCTCGACCTCGTGGACGACCTCGGCGATCCGGGCGTCGGGCCGGTCGACCTTGTTGATGACGAGGATCACCGGGAGGCGCTTTTCGAGGGTCTTGCGCAATACGAAGCGGGTCTGGGGAAGGGGTCCCTCGGCGGCGTCCACGAGCAGGAGCACCGCGTCGACCATCGTGAGACCGCGCTCCACCTCGCCGCCGAAGTCGGCGTGGCCGGGGGTATCGATGATGTTGATCGTGAGGTCTCGCCAGCGCACCGCGGTGTTCTTCGCGAGGATCGTGATTCCCTTCTCGCGCTCGAGGTCGTTGCTGTCGAGCACCCGGTCGGTGAGCTCCTCGCGGGCCCCGAAGGCGCCCGTCTGGCGCAGCATCTGGTCGACGAGCGTGGTCTTACCGTGGTCGACGTGGGCGATGATGGCGATGTTGCGGAGGCTCGAGCGCGTGGGCATGACCGATCCACGCTAGTGGCGCGCGACCCAGCGCCCGTGCCGCCGGTCCGAACGGGCGCGCCGGCGCGCTCGAGTCCACCGGGCCCGTGGCCCCTCGGCGGCCCCGCGCCGCGAGCGCGGAGCCGGGCCCTGTTACCCTGGGGTAAGTCGGTGACCGTAAGGGAATGTGGTGGTTATGACCGAGGGGCCACTCGAAGGGCTTCACGTCCTGGACCTCTCGCGGGTGCTCGCCGGTCCCTACGCCACGATGATCCTGGGGGACCTGGGGGCCGAGGTGATCAAGGTCGAGCACCCCGAGGCCGGGGACGACACCCGCTCCTGGGGCCCGCCCTTCATGCCGACGCCCCAGGGGCGCGAGAGCACCTACTTCCTCTCGGCGAACCGCAACAAGCGGAGCCTGACCCTCGACCTCAAGGACCCGACGGAGCGTCCCCTCGTGGAGGACCTCGTGCGCTGGGCCGACGCGGTGGTGGAGAACTTCCGTCCCGGGGTCATGGATCGGCTCGACCTCTCCGACGCGCGACTCGAGGAGCTCAACCCCGGTCTGGTGCGCTTCTCGATCAGCGGCTTCGGCGAGGACGGACCCGACGCCGTGCGCGTCGGCTACGACCACATCCTCCAGGCCGAGGGCGGGCTCATGTCCTTCACCGGTCCGCGCGAAGGTCCCCCGACCAAAGTCGGGGTCCCCATCGCCGACCTCACGGCCGGCCTCTACGGGGTCATCGGCATCCTCGGGGCGCTCATCGAGCGCGGCCGCAGCGGCCGGGGCCAGCGGGTGACGACCTCGCTGCTCGCCGGGCAGATCGCCCTGCACTCCTACCAGGGGACCCGGTACCTCGTGGCCGGCGAGGTGCCCCGGCCCCTGGGCAACGATCACCCCTCGATCTGCCCCTACGGAGTGGTCGAGGCTGCCGACGGGCCGATGGTCCTCGCGGTGGGCAACGACGCCATCTGGCGGCGCTTCGCGCCGCTGGTCGGGATCGACCCGCACGACGAGCGCTTCGCGACCAACGACGCGCGGATCGCCCGGTCGGGAGAGCTCGTGGCGCTGATCGAGGCGGGGCTGGCCGCACGCCCCGCGGCCGAGTGGATCGCCGCGTGCGACGAGGCGGGGGTGCCCGCCGGCGTCGTCAAGGCCCTCGACGCCGTCTACGCCACCCCCCAGGTGCGCCAGCAGGGACTGGTGTGGCGAACCGAGCACGCGACCCTCGGGGAGATCGAGCTGCCGGGCAGCCCCCTGCGCTTTGGCCGTTCCGCGGTCGGGGTGCGCCGTCCGCCGCCGACCCACGGCGAACACAGCGCCGAGATCCGCGCGGAGTTCGGCGCGGGTCCGCCCACGCCGGAGGGATCGTGACCCCGACGACGCGGCTCGGCCGCTCGTGGGGTCGGGTCGTCGCCCGGGTCGGCGACGCCTCGCGGCGCGGGGCGCGCCGGTGGCGGTACCGACGCCGGCCGCGACCGGCGGCGCCCCCACCCACGCCGGTTGAGGTGACGGTCGCCGACGGCGTGGTCGAGTTGCGTCTCGCGGCCGGGGACCGACGCAACGTGCTGGGGCGCGAGACCATCGACCGGATCGAGGAGGTCGTGGCGAACCCGCCCGCGGGCGTGCGCGCGATCGCGATCACGGCCGAGCCGCCGGACTTCTCCGCGGGCTACGACCTGCTCGAGGCGAGCCGGACCGACCCCTCGTCGCTCATCGCCCACGAGGGCAACTTCGCGGCGCTGCGCTCCTCGCGGCTGCCGATCGTGGTGGCCCTCTCGGGCAACGTCATCGGTGGTGGACTGGAACTGGCCCTGCTCGCTGACGTGAGGATCGCCACCCCGGATACGCGTTTTTCGATCCCGGCGTCGCGCATGGGTCTCGTCTACTCCGAGGCCGGGACGCGACTGGTGGTCGAGGGCTTCGGGGCGAGCGTCGCGCGCTCGATGTTCCTCGCCGCGACGACCGTGTCGTGCGAGCGCGCGCTCGCGCTCGGGGTGGTCTCGCTCGTCGTGGGGCGCGAGCAGCTGCGCGCCGAGGCCCTGGCGACGGCTCGCGAGATCGCGTCCTGGCCCGAGGTGGCGACCTCGGGCAACCGCCGGGTCCTCGACGTGGTGGCCGGGCGCACGAGCGACGACGCCGCCGGCCTGCGCCAGGCGAGCTTCGCACCGCGCGGGCCGCTCGCCACGACCATCGAGCGTTTCGTCGAGCGGCGCGCCCGTCGCGCCGGGACCGTCCCGCCGGCGCCGGCGGAGCCCTCCGTCGCGAGCGGGGTGCGCGGCGACTAGGCGGGCTGGAGGGCCCGGCGTCGGGCGACGACCACCGCGCGCACCACGGCCCTCGCCCCGGCGCGCAGGTCCTCGAGCGTCCCGTCGACGCTGAGGGCGACGCCCGCCTCGGGCCAGAGGCCGACGACCCGGGCGGCCGGCGTCCCGGCGGGATCGGCGAGGGCGTCGACGAACAGGTCGACGCGCAGTCCCGCCCCGGCGCTGCGTCCCGGGGCGCCGGCCCTCACCCGCACCAGCACGCGGTCGGCGCCCGCGGCCACGACGAG
The DNA here is from genome assembly GCA_021831035.1 of Actinomycetes bacterium. Taxonomy (GTDB): domain Bacteria; phylum Actinomycetota; class Acidimicrobiia; order Acidimicrobiales; family RAAP-2; genus RAAP-2. The sequence goes on along the minus strand of JAKBNL010000007.1, from coordinate 1,218 downwards.
GTCGCGCTGGCCGCGTAGGGAGGTGCGCGCCCCGGGGACGTCGTAGTAGGGGTCGGCCGGCGGGATCGACCACGGGTGCGACAGGGTCTGGGCGGCCTCGCCCGTCTGAGTGGCCCACGTCACGGCCTCGGCCGCGCACAGAGCGCGCGTCGCGTCGTCGACGGCCGCGAGGTACGCCGCCAGCGTGCCCGCGCCGACGTAGCCCGTCGCGGCGCGCGCCAGGTGGTCGAGGACCTCTTCGGTCACGGCCGCGAGGGGGGTGCGCGACGGGTCGGTGGCGAGCCGGCGCAGCGCCCCGCGCCCGAGGGCCCGGCGGGAGCGCGCGGGACTCCAGGCGAAGGCCGTCGGCGCCGTCGCGCCGCGCTCGACGAGCCACGCGTCGACCCGACGGTGCTCTCGAGTCGGCACGGCCGCGAGGCGCGCACCGAACGCGTCGCGCTCGGGCGTGCCGAGGGACCCCTCGGGTTGCGGCGCTCCCTCGACGAGTCGGTCGAGCACGTGGCGCGAGTAGCGGTGGTGGCCGAGGGTCGTCACGCCGCCCGCTCCATCACGGGCGTCCCGAGAACGGCGACGAGGTCGTCCACCGCGCACTCGAGCGTCGCCGCGTCGACCTCGAGGCACCACAGCTCGCCGGTCGCGGTGGAGAGCACCGCGCTGCGCAGCGGGACCGTCGCGGTGCGCAGCGTCTGGATGAGCGCGTGGTAGCGGGCGACGCGCTCGTCGTCCTCGCCGAGGGGAGCGGTCGTCACGTCGAGCAGTGACACGGCGGCCGAAGGGCCGAGCGTGGTGCCGACCATCAGGTCGACGACGTCGCCCAACACGACGTCGCCGCCGGCCAGGCGCTGGTGGGCGCGCACCGCGGTGCGCGGCGCCCAGGCCGCGGGGACGGTCCCCAGGCGCGCGCGCAGCGTCGCGACGTGCGCGGCGACGTCGCTCTCGAGACGGGCCCGCTCGTCGGCGCCGAGCTGGTCACTGGCGAGGGCCAGCGACGAGTTCCCCTCGGTCGCGCGCCAGGCCGCGAACAGGGCGCCGGGCGACTGGGGCCGGGCGCCCACGGCGAGGAGACGCAGCGCGCTCGCCACGAGCAGCCCGCGCAGCGTGGCGGCGACCGGCGCGGGCGTGAGCGCTCGGGCGCGCAGGCTCCCGGCGCCGACCCGCCGGGGCGTGCTCCCTCGGGTGGCGCCGCGCGCGGCCGTCTCGAGCCGGGCGCGAAGGCCC
>JAKBNL010000006.1 GCA_021831035.1 Actinomycetes bacterium | reverse complement strand
TCCGATCTTGCACTTGAGGCATATCGTCGCGGCAATACCACTGGGAGAATTCATCAGGAGTTTTGTCCGTCGCCGAAAACGATAATTGCCCAGTTATTGCCCAAACGAGGCATTGGGCCGGAGTTCGTGGGCGCCACCCGCTTGAAACCCGAGGATTCAACGGAACTCTTGACCGCCGTCAACCAGTTTCGACCTTAGAAAAAGGCAGCTGATGTCACTTCCGTGTTCCCCGTCTCGAGACACCGATTTCCTTCACGGGAGAGTCGAGGCAGTACCAGCGGCGCACCATGATCTTGGGGCAGGTCGCCCCCTCACTGGTCCCCGTAACTGTTCACGTCGCCTAACTGACGCGGGTTCTACGTGTAGAAGGCGCAATTGTAGCTCGCCGTGGACGGCGAACGGCACTTGACCAGGTATTACGCGCGCGCCCGGGCCGCGCTCAGCACGACCTGACCACGAACTCCTGCGGCCACTTCGAGACGTTGCAAGATCGTGTAATGAATGAGCCCCCCTCGGGAGTAATCCAGGTATGGGGATTGGACGGCGAAACTCCGGGTTGAGCGCGTTGGATCCCCCGGGCCGCGACTTCGAAGCGTTCTACCGGGCGCACTACGAAGAAGTCGCACGCTACGTCGCGCGACGAACTCCCTCATCCTCGCGTGATGAAGTAGTGGCTCAGACGTTCATCGTCGCGTGGAGGAAGTTCTCGGCGGCACCCTCTCCGAGCCTCGCCTGGCTCTACCGAATCGCCAGCCACGAGGTCGCACACGAGCTGCGCCGCCTCGCTCGCCATCGGACGGTGGACGGTGTGGACCTCGGCTCGGCGACGCACGTGGCATCGCCCCTTGACCAGACCCTCGTCGAGGCCCTGTCGGAACTATCCAGGAGCGACGTCGAGATACTCCGGCTCGTGCACTGGGAGCAATTGAGTCGAGCTGAGATCGCTTCCATGCTCCGGTTATCGATCGGCACCGTCAACGTCCGGTATCACCGCGCGACTCAGCGCCTCGAGGACGCGCTTCGACGCCGTGGACACACGTTTGCCAAGGCCGTCAGTCACACCAAGGAGAACCAATGACCGACAACATTCACGAACTGCTTGATCGGGTCTTCGCCGACTTAGATCCTCTTGACTCCTCGGTCGAGGACGAAATCGCTCTATCGGAGGATCCGATTTGGATGTGCGTGAGTAGCCAGTCGCAAACCAGCCGGCACAAGGTCCTCCTGGTCGGATCGACTGCCGCGATTCTCACCCTCTCAGCCGCAGTGCTTCCAGTGCTGATGACGAGTTCCGACGCTCCCAGCGCCGCGGCCGCGATGCTCAACCGAGCCGCAACCACGAGTGCACGTCACGACGTGCTCCCCCAACTCGCCGCTGGTGAGTACTACTACCAAGACGACACCGTGACGCTCGCCTGCACGTTCTCGAGCCCCCGTCTCCCGGCGCAGGACCAGATCTCGTACGTCTCGACCGGCACAGTCCAGAGTTGGATTGGGGCCAACGGCGACGGTCGGGTCTCGATCACGCCTTCTCCGATGGGAGCGGACGGGAGTCACTTCGCCACCCCGGGCGACGAATCGCTCTGGGTAGCCGCCGGTCGACCGTACATTCCGTGCGCCCTTCAAGACTCTTCGAACCGGCTCTCCGGGAATCTGGCCAACCTGAACCCAAACGCACAGGGACAAATCGGCAAGTACGAGTCCTCTGGCGCCGGGTTCTTCGGCTTCGGATTCACCCTTGGTACCTCCAGCGTCTCATCCATCGTGGCCGGCGCCACCAACGTGGATGCGCTTCCGTCAAACCCCGGCGAGCTGGCAAGCCTCCTCGCGGAGGGACGTGTGAATGTCGACGGTTCTGTGGCCCGCGCTCCGCAGATATGCCCCGTCGGGGGAGTCGTGGGAGGCGATACCGGGTGCTCGCCAACGCAGGAGGTGGAGGTCGTTGAGCGACTGCTCCAGCTTCCTGACGCGTCTACGAAACTGGCCCCAGTCTTGTACCACGTGTTGAGTCAGCTTCCTGGAGCCTCACTCAAGACTGATGTCGTTGATTCGATGGGGCGCAGCGGCGACGAAGTCTCGATACCCATCGGTGGTGGCGAGGTCTTTTCCGTCACCCTCAGTTCGACCTCAGGCACGCTTCTGGCTTGTGCGGTGTCCCAACAAGCAGTGGCGAGTGGGGAATCGGGACCTTCATCGCTACCGGACAGCATTACCTACGGACCGATCACCGTCGTCACCGGTCTCGGAAATGTTCCCCAAGGGTAAGCGGACTGCCTTCCCAGGGTGGTGAAGCCACTCCGGGAAGGCACGTCTCGCTGTTGCCCAGTACTTCAGTTTCGTTAGGCGGTCACACCGAATCGCAGACGGTGACCATATCGGTGCAACTACCGCCGCCGTTGTCGCGCCACCATGTTCCCCCATAGTTGACGTCCCCGTTCGGATCAAGTCGAGTCAGGACGAAGTAACCGCTTCTTGGCGTCCCCGCTCTGATTCGCACCGCGATTCACAAAGTCTCTACAACTCCTCCGGACGGCTCAGCTCCTTCTCCGAGCGAGCCGATGGACTCTCAGTGGTGCTTTCGTCGAATCATCAGCGTGACCGCCCCTTTGGGTGGCTGAGGATGAAAGGCGTGGGCCGGAATGCTTCGACCACGAGACACCGTGAACTCATTAGACCAGCGCCCGCGTGCGGGAGCGTCGGGTCCAGTCCACTGTCGCGCCACGTAACGAGGAACGACCAGCACTGCTTCGGTGAGTCTGCTACCCGGTGCGAGCAGTCGTGACAGCAGGGGTTTGAGCACGGAGAACGGCGGGTTCGCCACGACTCGAAAGGGTCGGCGCGGCAGGCGCAGATCCCTCGCGTCAGCCCGTACGACGGTGACCCGGTCTTGGGAGTAGCGCGCGCGGAGACGCTGAGCGCGCTCCGAGTGCAGTTCGACCGCGATGACCGTCGCACCCGCCGCGAGGAGTGCGTCGACGAGTACTCCGGAGCCTGCGCCCACGTCCAGCACAAGATCCCCGGGCCGTACCCGGGCGTCAGCTACCAGACCGTCCGCCCAGGAGCGGTCAAGCCGATGCCACCCCCACCAGGGCCGGGGTTGCCCGGCCACGGAAGACCATCACGAACGCTCCCACGGCGAGGCAACCTATCACGCGACGGCGAGCATAAGAGGCGCCGGCGTCCAACTGCGTGAGACCCGCCACGACAGCCCGCGAGGGGCGAGGAGCAGACGATCGGACGAGTTCAGGGCTCGCGCACTAATCGAGTCTCCAGCTCGAGAACGTCTTGCGAGGGTACGGCGACGAGGTCCGACGCGCGCTTGCCGGTGGCCTCGGCGTAGGACTTGCACAGTCGGTAGCCGTAGGTATAGCCAAAGGCGAAGGTGACGCCATCGGATCCGAAGAACCACTTCCTCTGATCGAACTCGGGTTCGTACAGCGCCAATCGAGCCGCGGCGATCTCGTCGTTGGTTATGTCCACGCGGCTGAAGAATGGAGCCTCTCCGAAGACCTCCTCTTCGAAGAGTTCGGCCATCCCCTCACTGACCAGCATCTGACCCAGGCTTCCCCCGCAACCCGGGCCGCGCCAGCGCATCGTGTGGTGGAACTCGTGGACGAGTGTCCTTTCGATGTGGTGGCTCTCGATCGTGGCCGCCGGATCGAGCGCTACGAGAATCGTGTGAGGGCCGTAGGTGTAGCCACCCACTCCCCACTCGGGTATGACGTCATCGGGAGCGTCGACCACGACCACATCCACGCCTTCCACGCCCAGCAGCCGTTGCGAGGATGCCACGGCAGACTGGAACGCGTCTCCAATCTCCCCGATGAGGTCATCGAGCGTCCCGCCGGCGTTGGCGATGACTAGGTTCACAGGACGCACGGGTAGATCCTCTCAGCGATCCAAAGGTGACGGGCGTTTCTTAACCTCTTTCAAGTCCCGCTGTCACTGTGTCTTTCGTAGCAGAACATCGACTATGCGCCCCTCGCACTCTCCATGAATCCGGGCCCCCTCCCTTGACTCGTGCTCTAGGTTGAGTTCGTGCGTCTGAATGACAGAGATTACGTGCGTGATCAGTACCGGACTACCGAGAAACTCGACATCCGGTCCTCCGTGTGGCGAGACGATCACGCGGGCAGGACTCCTCAAGATGTGGCACTCGACGCGGTGCGCGAGGTCTCGCCACGACAGGTGCTTGAGGTGGGGGCAGGTAAGGGGACCTTCGCCCGTCGAATGGGTAAGCAGTTAAAGTGCCGCGTCGTGGCGACGGACTCTTCACCGGCGATGATCATTGCTTGCCGCGATCTAGGCGTCGAAGCTATCGAGGCCGACGTGCGAGACCTTCCATTCGACGACGCGACATTCGATGTCGTTGTTGCCGCCTGGATGCTCTATCACGTGGATCCCCTCGACCAGGCGTTGGGGGAGATTGCGAGAGTCCTTCACCCCGGGGGACGGCTCGTCGCCGTGACGAACGGTCGTCGTCACCTGGATGAGCTCTGGCGTCTGGTGGGCGAAGAACATGAGGAACCGGCCTTCAGTGTCGAGAACGGAGCGCGCTACCTTCGCTCTCACTTCACCAGAGTGGAGAAGAGAGACGTTCGTACTCGGGCCGTATTTGCCGACAGAGCGACGGCGGCGGCGTATCTCCTCAGCGTCGACCGAGGCGACCTCGCCGAGAAGCTTCCCGCATCTACGTGGCCGTTCGAGGCGGGAGGCTCGACCGCCGTGCTGGTTGCCGAGGGCCCCAAGAACTAGGGCCGCATAACCTGCCAGCCGCCCGTATTCTGGCTGCTCTGCCGATTGTCGGGAACACTTCAATGGACCAACCGTCGACCGTCCACGAGTTGGTCCGCCTTGATTGTGCCGTCGACGTGGAGCTATCCATCAGGTTCGTCTGATCTCTACGCGCCCTTCACCGCCCCGCGTCTCATAGAGACTCTGACCTGCCCCAGGAGTCCTTGGCTTTCCACCGACGTAGACCGATTGACGTCAATCGACGCTTGTGAGACGAGTCAGTTCCCTTCGCGAGGTGTGCGTTCGGGCGCGGAACTGCCCCGTACGAGTTCAAAGAGACCGCTCGAGATATTGCCCGAATCTTGCCCGTGGGCCGATCTTCGAGATCTAGGAGCACATTGGAGTCCCCGCCATCAGGAAGGTTGTGTGTCGTCCCGAATTCGACGCGTCCCTTCCCAAGCTGAGAACGCGGGTTCGATTCCCGTCGCCCGCTCCACGTCCCTCATCCCAGATGGGAAGGGGGATCTCGAGCGACGTCGCCGAGGTGATGCTCGTCATCTTCCGCCTCCGTTTGCCACTCTTCGCCCCGGTTCAGTGTCGTGGGAGTGTCGCGAGGCCGAGGGTAGCAGCGCCCTGAGACTCGCCGCGAGCGGGGAGACGAGCCCCTCGTCTCACGGTCGCCGCCTCCGGGTGCGGACTCCGCCGAGGGCCCTGACTGAGAGGACCGCGGAGAGGCATCCAGGGGAATCGGCACTGTCCGGTGCCTTGCGCTCACTCGTGCAAGGACGGCTGCAGCGCGCGCGTCGAGCACTCCTTGAGTGCATGCTGCACAGCGGTCACCACGGCCGCTGTCTCCTCGTGCTCCCAGAATCGCAGAACGGTCCAGCCCGCCTCGGCGAGGGCGTCATCGCAGCGCCTGTCGCGCTCGACGTTGCGCCGGATCTTCTCCGTCCAGTACTCGGCATGGGTCACGGGCTGGGTCCCGTGGTCGGGACAGCCGTGCCAGAAGCACCCGTCGACCTGGACGGCGACGCGCCACCGAGGGAAGGCCACGTCGACGCGAGAGCGAGATCCCGGGATCACCGGGAAGTGCTTGCGAAAGCGCAAGCCGGCCCGATGCAGGGCCGAGCGAACAGCGACCTCGGGTCGGGTGTCCTTGGAGCGGTTCCCGCGCATCGTCCGCCGCGCCGCCTCAGAGCTGGCCCAGGACGCGGGGTCCGCGGGAGGGCGCGACCGCGTTCCCACGAGTTCATGCGCATCCCCTCGCTCTGCGCTCGGGATGCCGTCAGCGCCTCTTGCACCCATGTGCGCCTAGAGGAACGCCGACTTCGCGCCGGTGATCTCCCATGCGAACACGGCACCCTCTCGCTGCACCGGGTGGACGAGTCCACGGAACCTGGCGGGCGCACACGGCCGGAGGCTCACGAGATCGCTGGCGATGCGCTCGAATGCCTTCACCGCCGGCTCCAGAGGCCACTCCGGGTACTCGAAGCCGATGATCATGACCGCCTCCCTCGCGGCGAACCCGGACTGGGCGAGCTTCACGCAGTCGGTGACCGCGCTGCGGTCCTGCTTGTAGGGCGAGAGGATATGCATGAGGATGTTGTCGTTGGGCTTACCGTTGTCACCGAGGCGGCGCAGGAGCTTCACCTCGATGGCCCAGTCCGTGTCCCCACTCAGACGGACGTCGCACTTGATACGCCCAGACCTCGGGTAGGGGACCCGAGTCTCGACCGTCACTCCATTTAGCCGATCCGACACCGCCGCGAGTGCGAGCTCCACCATGCGGTCCTCGCTGTGGGCACCGACTCCTGCCTGATAGATCGTCCCGGTGCGTGAGGGGGGAGGCCCGGGCCTGAGCGCGTCAGCCCTCTCCAGCCCTGCGGCAATCAGGTCCGTGAACTGCTGCAGCTCCACGGGGCGAGGCTACCGAGTCTCGGCCTCCGGGGCGCTCCTAGGCCGCGACGCCACGGCGCGGTCCTTTTCAAGGAGACCAGGGTCTCCGCAGGGACGCGATCCCTCAGCCAGGATGGGGGAAGCGACAGCCAGCCCTCTGGCCGGTCGCCGTGGGGCACGTCACCTGAGCCTCAGCCGATACTGGACTGGGCTTCTCTCGGCTGCCTGCAGCTGATCTCGAGTCAGCACGCGGATCCGAGTTGTGGTCGGACTCAGGGCGCCTGTGACGGCCACCACCATGAACGACTCGTCCACGAGGACTCGGCGCCACTCCAGTGCGGTGAGGTTGAACTCGACCTGGTTTCCGGCGATGCCCTTCACCTCCACGTGGCGGAAAGTCCCGTCTCGCTCGAACTCGAGGTCATACCCGACTCCGAGGGCCTGACAGTCCCGGCTCAGCCTCCAGCCCCACTCCGTCATGTACTGGGTGGCCAGGAAGATCGCCCGCTCCTCGACGAACTTGTCGACCCTTCGCTGCTCGACTGGGGGTCGACGCCTTCCCCGGCGACCGCCGGCTCCCTCGACTGGCAGCGCCGGGTGGAGATCTGGTGATGGCGGCCCGGACGGTAGTGGAAGGTCCGAGGGGAGGGGATCTGCACAGACGCTGAGGTCGACTGGGCCGTCAATCCGTCCCGCGCCGGCGAGTGGGTCCTCTGTCTCGTCGCCCGGAACGGGCACGACTGAGGCGACCGGTGGTGTCGCCGGCGACTCCGGACCCGGGCCGAGAGTCGCAGGACGTTCACCATGTGACGGCCCAGACTCATCCCCGCCTCCACGTCCCGCCCGCTCTAGGGCCACGAAGGTGTCGTGGCTGATCTCGGTGATGCCGTGCTGACGGTTCCAGCCGGCGATGCTCACGTCCTTGTCGAGAACCGGCTCTGGCAGCGCTCGATAGCCCGAGAGGTGTGCCTGGAAGTCGTCCGGGCCTGTCCTCTCGATGGTCGTGACCACGGCTGTGCCGACGAACGCCCTTCGAGGCTCATCGGACGCGTTACGGGTTCGGTAGAAGATGGCACGTGAACCCGCCCCGCCTGCAATCAGCAGTCGACTCCCCGAAACGGTGACGGCGAACCCATACGAGCTGCCCATCACGTCGCCGTACTGAGAGCTCGCGGGGCTGTCTGCGACGCTCAAGATGAAGCACCTTGGCTCGCCACTCAGTCCCCGCAGCAGCTTGCGGTAGCCGGCGTTCGTGATGGTGCCACCGCCCGTCCGACCGCGCGCTTCACTGGAGTCCTCAGCTGGGTCGTAGGTCTCCCCGACTTCTGCGAGGGCTCGCTCCATCTTCCTGTAGGAGTTCTGAAGGCCCGACGGGTCGATACCTAGGGCCCGGAGTATCCGGTCCAGGAACTCGGTCGGGACGGTGCTACCCCGACGGACCTCTGGCGGGTCGATTCCAAGTGTGCTCGCGATGGCGAGTGTCACCTCGACCCTCCCGAGATCACCTGCGACGCCGCTGACCCCTGTCACGAGGCCTCTCGCCCTGCCTTCGCAACCGCCGTCACGAGCCCCGATGGTAGAGGTCCCGATTGAGCTCCTGCCAGATCCAGCAACAGACGGGACTCGTGTCTTCCTCTCGTCGCCAAGCGTCGATGAGGGCGATTCGCCGACGATGGGTGCCGAGCCGGGATCGGGCCCCTGGTCTGCGGTGTCGCCAGCCCCCGTCCAGACATCGCCATCTAACGGCCCTGAGGCGACGTTCCTGGTCAAGAGTCCATCGTCATCCCGGCCGTGGCAGCACCTAGCCCGCCGGAGTCGTCCGACATCTGGTCCGCTATCGCCCTCTGTGGTCACCGGCCATCGCTACCGTGGCGACGTGACCAGTGCCCAGCTCGTCATCGAGGCCCGCAAGAGGGCAGGGCTCTCGCAGGAGGCGCTCGCCAAGCGACTCGGGGTCTCGCGATCCACGGTTACTCGTTGGGAGAGACGTGAAACTCAGCCGAACTGCGACTCGCTTCTGCGTGTGTTCGAGGCATGCGAACTCGACCTACAGGTGCGCGTAGTTCCACGGGACATCGCGACACGTCGCATGCTCGATGCCCAGGCCCGTCTTTCCCCTGACGAGCTCATCGACCAGCTCACCGCTTGGGCTAGCGGCCTCGCAGGCGCGAAGGAGGACTTCGGCATCGCTCCCGACCCTTCCTGGACGGAAGGGTAGTCCGTACGAGTCAGGAAGCCGAGGTAGAGCATCTCCGACTGACGCGTTCTGGACTGGCGTAAGCAGGGTTAGTGGCTTCCCCTCCTGCATGCCCCAGCCCCTTGCATAGTTCAAGGCCAATCACCGTTGTCCAGAACCCTCCATGCGACTGGCGTCATGTCCTCTTCGGAATGTTGGAGTTGCGGATCTGCCCAACGCCTAGGCGCCGAACAAGGATCTGTTGAACTGCAAACCTGGCGACTTCGGGATAATGACTTGGTCCTACCACTACCGAGACAAGCGGAAGGTCGTTCTCTTGATCAGGGGAGAGAGTGACGTACGTGGCGACACCGTGCTTTCCCTCTCTGGCTGATGTGGGCTGCGTGGGATCGTGGGTCACAACGAGTCTGTATTCGTCTTCCGACGTGTACGCCTCGTGCTTGAGGGCGGTGAACAGGAGAGCGAGGCACTGAAGGAGTTCACGGTTCCAGATGTCCCAGTCAGGGTCTATCGCAAAGCCTGACACGCTCAATTCGTCAGCTCGATTTAGCAACTTATCGATTGTGGCGGAGATCAGGCTTTGCTTCGCATCTTCCGCGTAAAAGACCCGGATCAGCCTTCCATGGCAAGTATCGGTGGGGCTGATACGGTGCACCAAATTCAACCGCTTCGGATCGAAGCCCATTGCGTATCCGAAGTCCTGAGCGTAGCGATCCCACTGCGTGAGAGAGTCTGGGTTGGCAGAGAAGGACACCACGAACAGCCCCGTCCGTTGGGCCGACATGCCTTCAAGTGTCGTGAGGATCCAGTCGAGAAGGCGCGAGGCCCGTGGCGGAGTTCTGGAGCGAAGTGAACGGACGTGCGATTGGAGCATCGTTACAGCGTGCTCAACTTCCGACTTGTCGTTCAAGTGACCAACGTGCGTGGCCCAGATCCCTTGATCAGCGAGAATTCCTAAGAACCCTCTTTGATTCGTGTAGTGGTAGAGCTCGGTGACTTCGGGGTCTGAATGGCTGAGTTGGCCACGAAGCCATTTGTCCGCGGTCTCGGATTCGGTTGACTCGTCGTTAGACACTGCGCCGTCCTTCGGGGTGCCCTCTCCTTAATTACAGCACCCCGGAACCGCCGACATTCGCCTAAGTGAACGAGGTCCAGGGTCTAGTTGTTGGTTTGCGCAACTAGGTCTGTTGGTGTCGGAGACGAGACTGGCATACGCCTGACCCACTTGACGGGCCTGGAGGGGCGCGTGCGCTGGGACCTAGGCGACCGCGTCGTCCCTGTCGGGCCCCATCTGCTCAAGCACTTCATCTGGGCACCCGGGTGCTTTGAACACGGCCTCTAGGAGAGCGGGGCGTGTGACCCTCAGCACGTCCTGGTCCCGCTCGACATGTCGTCGCAGGATGTGCCACACCGCACCCACCGAGACGCCGTTGCCGAGTTGGCGGTAGGTGACCGCTGGGCTCTGACCCCCGAAGTCGAACCACTCGGGAAGGCCTTGGAGTCGAGCCGCCTCCCGGGGAGAGAGGCGTCGACCCCGACTGCCGACGATGCTCGTCTGTGCGATCGCCACCAGGGCAGGCAGGTACGTCGGGCGTTTGGCTCGGATACCCGAGGGGCGAAAGTGCATGACCGTCTCCCAGAGACGTGGCGTGTCCTGGGCCTGCCACTCGAGCTTGCGCCGCGAGGGCGGAAAGGCGTCGGAGTAGACGTCCCACCTCTTGGTCCAACGGTCAATCACCTTGCGGTGCTCGGCGTAGAACGCCGCGTTCTTCCTCATGAAGTCGGCCTTCCACTTGGGTTCGTGCTCAAGTTCCCTCTCATCGAGGCTCGATGGAATGACCCAGTGATCGGCCCATAGTGGGAACCCTGGCAGGCGCCGGCCGCTGCGCGCCTCCCACATTCGTTGCACGAAGTCGTCCCAAGCGTCGATCCATAGCCGCTCCGCGTCGGTCAGCTCGCAGCCCTCAACCTCATGATCGGCGTCAAGCGGAAGGCCCTCGTCGAGGTTCCACGTCCACGGATCCCAGCCTGCTATGGGGCGATTGTCGGCTACCGGCTCGGCAACGGGCGAGTGGCCTCGGCCCCTTGGCAACCGTGTAGCCGTGATGAAGACCCTCTCTCGGACCTGGGGCCGACCGCCAAGCTCTCGTGGGAGCAGGTGGGGGGAGAACACCGCCGGCGCCCCAGAGACGCGATAGCCCTCAGACCTCAGGGTGTCGATGATCACATCCCACTCGTGCTGATGGCGCGGGCCCGCGAGGTTCCGGACGTTCTCGAGCAGCACCACGGCCGGCCGACGCACCTGGATGACCTTCAGGATGTTCCAGTACAAGGTCCCACGCGTCTCCTCCATGCCGCGCTGAGCGCCGCTCTTGGAGAACGGCTGGCACGGGAAGCCGGCGCAGAGGACATCATGGCGAGGCACTCGCATCGTGGTGTCGCTCGCGTCGGCGGTGATGTCGCCGAGGATGTCCATCCCCCAGTTGCGCCGATAGACCGCCGCCGCCGCGGGGTCGATCTCGACTCCGTAGACACACTCGCCACCCATCGCGCTGAGCGCGGCGTGGAACCCGCCGATACCAGCGAACAGGTCCACGAACGTGAAGGCGGGTCGGCTCATGGGGCCAGCTTACAAGCGCCGTCTCACAGAGAGAGGCTGTCAGTTCGCGCCCCCTCGCCCGAAGAAGGCCCCTCTCGGCGAGGCACCCGGGGCTCCACACGTGACCGGCAGCTCGTGCGCCCGCCGCTGCCCTCTCTCGCCACAGAGCTCAAGCCCTCCCCTTCACCGAGTTCAGGCGAAGTGGGCCCCAAACGGCGTCGATTGCGCCAGGCCCCCTGCCACGGACTGTCACCGGCATGCCGAGCCTCTACGCCAGTCCCCACCTCGCCGCCATGATCCGCGACCTCCGGCAGGTCCGCCGTGCGGGTGTGGCATCCGATAAGTCACGCCCGTCTGGGCCCGTCGTCTTTCGTAGAGTGGGTTGGCGTCCCCTGAAGTGGTGTAAATCCTGAGGTCCGTCGTGGTGACGGGCCACCGGAGTAGTTCTTGATGTGTCCATTGCAAGGCACGAAAGGAATACTCCGGTGACCCATCATGATTTTGACCTATCCGAGGTGCTCGAACAACTCCAAAGCGACGAGAGCGGTGATCTGGTTCGCCAGATGGTCGCCTTCCTCTACCAAGCCCTAATCGATGCCGAGGTGACCGAGGTCGTCCAGGCGGGCCGCCACGAGCGCTCGCTGGCTCGCACGACCCAGCGAAACGGATCGCGGCCGCGGCTGGTCTCGACCAAGGCTGGCGACGTCGAGCTCAAGATCCCCAAGCTGCGCAAGGGCTCCTTCTTTCCGAGCGTGCTTGAGCGGCGCCGGCGCATCGACCAGGCCCTCTACGCGGTTGTCATGGAGGCATACGTCCACGGGGTCTCCACCCGCAAGGTCGACGACGTGGTGATGGCACTCGGGGTGGACGCCGGGATATCCAAGTCCGAGGTCTCGCGGATCTGTTCGGCGCTCGATGAGGAGATGGCGGCCTTTCGCGAGCGCAGCCTCTCCCACCTGGCCTTTCCCTACCTGCTCTGTGACGCCACCTACGTCAAGGCCCGGGTGGGGGGACGGGTGGTCAGCCGCGCCGTCGTGGTCGCGACCGGCGTCGCCCAGGACGCCAGCCGAGAGGTGCTGGGCATCGCTATAGGTGACTCAGAGGACGCGGCCTTCTGGACCGAGTTCCTCCAGAGCCTGCGGGGTCGTGGACTGCACGGGGTCCAGCTCGTGATCAGCGACTCACACTTGGGGCTAAAGGCCGCGATCGCCCAGGTCTTTCCCGGGGCCGCCTGGCAGCGCTGTCGGGTCCACTTCATGCGCAACGTGCTCGTGAAGGTGCCAAAGAACCAGCAGTCGATGGTCGCCGCCATGATCCGCACGATCTTCGCCCAGCCCGACGCCGAGCACGTCGAACGCCAGGTGAAGGAAGTTGCCGCCACGCTGAAGCGCCAGTTCTCAGTCGTCGCCGAGATGCTTCTCGACGCCGCCGAGGACATCACCGCCTTTCGTCATTTCCCGACGAACCACTGGCAGAAGATCTGGTCGACCAACTCGCTCGAGCGGCTCAACGCGGAGATCAAGAGACGCACCAACGTGGTCGGCATCTTTCCCAACGACGCCGCGGCCCTTCGTCTCATCACCGCGGTCTGTGTCGAGCAGCACGACGAGTGGAGCGTCTCGGAGCGTCGCTATCTCAGCCAGGAGTCCATGGACCAGCTGAAGAGTGACGCTCTGCCTGCGGCAAAGATTGCTCTCGCCAAGGTCAAATGACAAGATGGTCGCGCATCGAGAAGTGCTCCTTTGGAATTACACCACTCGGCGGGACGTGATCTAGAGTGGCCGGCGAGGCGCCTTGCACTTCATCTGTGCAGAGCGCTGGCAGTCTCGGTTCGAACCAACAGTCCGAGACTTGCTACACTCTGCCAGATGGTAGCGAATCGGCCCAGGCGGACCACGGCTCGGCTCCTGCGGTCGAGCGTGCGGCGCGACCACATCGCCGCTGCCTGGCTGCAGATGGCACAGCTAGCGCGTCGCCGGCCCCCGGCGGGAGCGACCTCGGAGAAGGAGCGTGAGTAGGCGGCGATCCCCTGCTCCGCGGCCGAGTGCCGCGGCAGCCTCGCCGGGCCTCGACCACCTGGTGGTCATGCGCGAGAGCGACGAGTACAACGGGCTGCTCATGCTGGGCATGATCCAGCAGACCCTGACCAAGGTGCGACACCTGCCTGGGGCTACGGAGCTGCTCTCCGCCGGGATGGAGGTGTTCGACAGCCCGGAGCGCTGGGGGGCGGTCACCAAGCGAGTCGCCCGCAGCCGCATGGCGCTGGTCGAGCGTGATGGCGTGCTCTACGTCTACTCACAGGGCTCGGCGGCCCGCGACGACCTTGAGGACGGGAACAGCTTCGTACGGGAGTTGACCCTCATCCTCGAGGCGTATCAGCCACGCGAGACGTGGGTCGCGTCCGTCACTCGCCTGCTTCGATCGGTCAACTACCTCAGCCAGATCCTTGAGGCACTCGAGGCGCACACCGAGACGCTGCACGGCGAGACGGAGATCAAGGTCCGCACGCCCCAGGGCCGCATGCAGTTCGGCATCCTCGCGCTGTTCGCAGCCTCTGAGCGCGACACCATCGTCCAGCGCCACACCGTCGGACGTGTCGCCCAGCAGCAGAGGAACGAGTGGATACCCAGTTCGAATCCTCCGGGATACGTAAAGGTCGCTCGGAAGCTCGCGATCAACAAGGACGAGGTGAAGCCCGTTCGCGAGATGCTGCAGGTCCTCAGCGACCTGTCACTAAGCGCCGGCGATGTGACACGGCGGCTGGGAGAGATCGGGATCTCCAGCGCACGGCTCCGACAGCTTCACGGCGAAGCCGCCACCGTGGCGGACGCACGGAACCCCTCGGACGCCGTCGCGAGCCTCATCGGATGGGTGGACCTGTATCAGAAAGGCGTCCATGAGGTCCTCTGGCCAAACCCCTTCGCCGGGCTCGATGAGTTTGCTGGAGTGGAGGTGGAGAGCATCGAGGGCTATGAGCACGGTGCCCTTCGACTCAGGGTCAGCGTTCCTGTGCCCGACGGCGGCTGGGCCGACGACGAGACGTTCGAGAGGATCAGGAGTCGGCGCAGCTCACGCCCTCTCACAGGCGGGGCCAGCCATGACAGCGCACCACCGCTCTCGGGCCTCTTCCAGTTCACTGACGGCGGCCACGAGTTCTCCCTTGCCGCTGACCGAGGTGACTACGTGCTGATGAGTCGACCGCATGTTGCCGAGCGGCACTTCTCCGGGTGGCAGCCTGAGAACCCCGAAGGCTCCGACGTCAGGGCACTGGGACGAGTGGACCGCATCACGTGGCACAGGTCGCTGGCTGAGAGCATCCTCCACGGTGTGGAGAGTGGGCTTCCGGCTCATCTCGATGCCCAGCGCTTTCAGCCAATCGGTGGGGCGATACCCCTCAACCCGCTTCGCGCTGAGCTGAGGGCACGGCGCCGCGAGCTGACAGAGGTCGAGAGGGCTACAGGTCGCGCTCTGAGGAACGCAGGCCTTGCCGAGGATGAGGGGCTGGCTCGCGACTTCGTGAGTGAGGTTGAGAGACTTCGCCGTGACGGAGAGCGCCTTCGCGAAGAGATCGCTCGCCTCGAGGCGGCCGACGAGGACCCGGTGCTCGACGAGACCTTCAACTCCAACGCCGAGCTGGTCGCTCACGCGATCGCGGCGCTCGCCGAGTCGGGAAATCGCGAGGACTCAGACCTTCGGCGCTCGCTGCGAGCCGTGATCTCTCAGGAGCGCTGGCGCCTTGATGGCCCCACACTCCACTGGGAGCTGTGCATCGAGTTGCCCCACGAGCACGGCACCGTCGTGCTCGGACCCATCGTCGGCGCCGTTGAGGTGAGGCCGACTCGAAGGAGTGGCCCGTCTCGGCGACGGTCGTCCACCGCGCTGCGTCAGAGCCTGATCGAGGCGGGGCTGTCTGAGCGAGCCGCGCGCTGTGTCGCGGCCTGCCCCAACCCTGAACTTTCGAGGACCCTCCTTGACCACCTGAAGGGACTTCCCCTCGCACCAGGGACGGATCCGGACTGGGCTAGGCACGTCATCGACGTCTACTGCGACCCGGACTTCTCGTGGAGTACGGACAAGTGGCAACTTCCAGATGAAGCCCGCACACCGGCTCTCGAGGCTCTACGTGGATGCAGAGACGGCCTAAGCCGTGCCGAGATGCTGGCGGTGGGAGTCACCGACACGCAGCTGCGGTACCTGAGTCGGCAAACGAGCTCACCTTCGGGAGATCCCGTTCTGTTGCGGTCCGGACGCGCCGAGACCGCTCGGTACTCGGCAATCCCGTGTCCCCACTGCGGCGGACGCGCCCTTCACTCTGTGGTGACCCCAGAGACGCGCCCGGGTGTTCTGTGCCCTACCTGCTGGCGAGCGCCGACAAAGGGCTCGTCAGTGTTCCCCGCCTGGTACCGGACATCATGACCCAGTGCACGCAAGAGACGACCAGTTCCCTTCGACCCGTCAGTCAAGCGAGCGCCACTGTTTACCCGGGTTGCCCATTGCTGCTCGAACAGGGCCCTGCTCAAGACCCACGAGCCGACCAGGGGCTGCCCTCCTACCCTTGGCGACCCAAGTGGAACTTGGAGCGACTCGGGAATCTTACGAGGCATTGGAGATGGTCCTCACGAAGGAGCCGTCGCTCAGGTTGAGCTCGGTAACGGAGTTGCCGACGCCGTTAGCCACCCAGAGGTGGCTTCCGTCGGTGGCGAGCGCGTCGGGGCCATCGAACCCGTAGGCGGAACCGGAGATAGTCCTCACGAGAGAGCCGTCGCTCAAGTTGAGCTCGGTGACCGAGTTGCTGTGGGCGTTAGCCACCCAGAGG
This sequence comes from Actinomycetes bacterium, assembly GCA_021831035.1. Classification (GTDB taxonomy): domain Bacteria; phylum Actinomycetota; class Acidimicrobiia; order Acidimicrobiales; family RAAP-2; genus RAAP-2. The sequence continues at coordinate 86,181 of JAKBNL010000006.1, read as the reverse complement.
TGGCTGCCGTCGGATGCGAGGGCATCGGGACCATTGAATCCGTAGGCGGCACCAGAGACGGTCCTAACGAGGGAGCCGTCGCTCAAGTTGAGCTCGGTGAGTGAGTTGCTGTAGTAGTTCGCCACCCAAAGAGTGCTGCCGTCGGATGCGAGCTCGGGACCGTTGATGTGGTAGGAGGCACTAGTGAAGGTCCTCGCGAGGGAGCCGTCGCTCAAGTTGAGTTCGGTGATCGAGTTACTGTTCGCCACCCAAAGGTGACTGCCATCTGCAACGAGTGCGTGGGGGGCAGTGATACCTTGAGTGGAGCCGGAGATGGTCCTCACGAGGGAGCCGTCGCTCAAGGTGAGTTCGATAACTGAACCTCCATTGTAGTTCGCCACCCAGAGGTGGCTGCCGTAAGCCACGAGGGCCTCGGGATTGCTGAAGTCGTAGGAGGCGCCAGATATGACCCTCACGAGGGAGCCGTCGCTCAAGTTGAGCTCGGTGATCGAGTTACTGTTCGCCACCCAGAGGTGACTGCCATGGGCGACGAGCGCGGCGGACAAGTTGAAGTCGTAGGTTGAGCCCGAGATGACCCTCACGAGGGAGCCGTCGCTCAAGTTGAGCTCGGTGACTGAACTTCCATTGAAGTTCGCTACCCAGAGGTGGCTGCCATCGGCAACGAGTGCGGCGGGTACGTTGAAGTCTGGGCTGGCCTTCTTTTTCGGGGCAGGTCCGAGGAACGTCTGAGGGTGAGTGCTTCCGCAAGCCTTGGCGACGGGCACGATCTCCGAGATCTGGGCACTGCGGGCCCCGTCGAGGGCAGCCTTCTGGAATCCCACGCTCACCGCCGCATTGAAGGCGTTCAGGTACTTCGATCCCGAGCCGTACCGGCCGAGGAGAAGTTGCTGCGTGGCCGAAATTTCGCTGGTCCAATCGGAAAGGGGTGTCCCCCAGAGACGCTTCGTCACGTCAAGGGTCTTGAGAGTGCAGCTCTGCGCCGACGTCAGGTGAACCGTCGCTGTTGTCGGTGTTGCGGGCCCCGAGCCACGCCCGTGACGATGCAGCATCACCCCGGCGGTGACGGACCCTCCGACGATGAGTACAAGCGCTATCGCCAGTACAGCCCACCGAGCACGCTTCCTCGTCCGCCTTGGGGATCGTTCGGTGTCGGCACTGATCGGGGAGCTGTCGTCGGCGCCATCCCCATGTTCTTCCTCGGGCGCGTCCGCGGACTCCCCCATGGCTTCGTTGCGGGGCCCATCGACGTGACCCAGGCGCGAGCCACATCGGACGCAGAAGGAGCCGTCGTCGATGTTGTCAGCGCCGCAGTGGCTGCAGTAGATCATGCATCTCCCTTACCCTTCGAGCCCGGCCGGGGCCCTCCTCCTCGTGCACGCCTCTCATCGCCCTCTTCCTCACCGGACCAATCTCAACGGTTGCTCAGACTGCGCGGGTGCCTAGGCGGTGAAGATCTCACTCCTTCGCTACGGTACGCCTGAGACCCGATTGCGTACCGCCCCGACAAAGACCACCTCCTGTGGTTGAGCAACTTCGAGATATGTCCCGACGACGTCGCCGAAGCCTGTCAAAGGGTTGTCAGGTGGGCTGGCTGGACATCTCTTCGAGCGCGCGATCAATGGCGTGAACGACGACGGAGAAATGGCCCTCACCCTTCACAACGTGGAGGCTGGCATTCGGGATGTTCTCAGCGAACCAACGAGCGTGGCTTATTGGAACGACTTTGTCGGCAGTGCCGCGCCACACCGAGACAGGGACCGAGATCTCTTTGAAGCGGAAGCCCCAACTTGGCAGGATCATGCCCTCTTCATCATCATCGAAATCGAGCTGGAGGATGAACCAGTGAGCGATCGCGATCTCATCGTCGACCAGTCCATCGAGAGAGTGGCGCATCGCCTCGTGGAAGTCCGCGACGAGGTCCTCGGCATAGTCGCCATCGATCACGGCTCGATCGGCTGGGGGAAGTTTCGTTGCGGCGTACTCGATGAATCCCTGCGGGGTGAGCGTCGAAACGTTCCAACTGGGAGCGAGCAGGTCGCGGACATCTTCACGGGACCCAATCGGGTCCCACCGACGCTGTACCAGATCTAGGAGTGCGTGCTTGAACTTCGCTTGCCCGGCGAATCGCCTCCGCCCCATCTGGTCAACTGGTCCGACCCCACTGAAGATCGCCACACTCGAGCAGCCCGCGAGTCGCGCCGCGCACGCCAGGGCGTAGGGGGCTCCTCCCGAGACGCCGATGACCATGCAGCGCTCGACGCCGAAGTGGTCGAGGGCCGATCGCGTGTCACTCACGACATCGACAACTTGGCGCCCCGGACGAGGTGTCGAGTCCCCGTAGCCCGGTCGCGACATGGTGAGGAACCGCAGACCGTGCCGGTGCGCCGACTCCTCGAGAAAACGTCGTCCCGTCGCGGAGCCTGGGGAATCGTGATGGAAGAACACGGCGGGCGCATCTGTCGGACCGCTGCAGCGGACGTCGAGCCGTCGGCCGTCTGGTAAGTCGATGGGCTCGATGTCGCTTGCCATCGACGCATCATCTCAGGCTTCGCCTGAGCGTGCAACCGGATTCCACCGTCACGTCAGCGGGTCGACGTAGACGTCCTGTCGCGGAGAAGTGGCTTGGCGGCCAAGCCCAGATCTAAGTTCTATCGGCCTCCTGCGATGAGGCACCGTCGCGCTGGCTCGAGGGATCCGTGGCCCCTCTTCCTGCCCCCTTCGCCGTGGATCAACCACCCCACCAGCGTGCGGACCACTCCCGAGAGTGACGAGGGGTCGGAGAGGGCCCCAACGGGGCATCCCGTCCCGCCTCGCCCCCCAGAGTGCGACCTCAACCAGCAGAGCCGCGCCGGCGCCACGCACTGAGGTCCACGACCTTCGCGCCGACACACTCAGCGAGACCGGGGTCACCGCCGAGCCGCGAGAGCGACCCGTCAGAGTCGATGCCAGCCAAGTCGACCTCCTCAAGGCCGTCGAGAACGCCCCGGTAGGTGTCCAGCATGACCCTGAGGCTCGCCCAGCCGCCCCAGAGCTGGATGCGCTTGTGATCGACCCCCTGGGCGAACCAGTAGGTCATGCCGGCGTGGCGCATCGCGTGCGGCGTGATGCCGGCGAGGTCAGGTGCCGCGGGGACAAGGACCTCATCGACCGCCTCACGCCACCAGCGCCGGACCGCCTCGGCCGGGGCTGCGGCTCCGCGCGGCCCGGTGAAGATGAGCGTGCCGTCGGCTCCGAGGCGGGCGCCGAGGAGTTCGCGCACCTCGCGCTCCAGCCACCTGGGGAGGGGGACTTCGCGAGGTCTCGCCTGGCGATCTCGAGCCGCCTTGGTACCTGTGCGAACCAGCGTCGCGCCATCGTCAGAGTCAACCCCCGTGACCCGGCGCTGCTGCGTCGCGACCCGCAGGTAGAGCCGGCCGCGCTGCTCGAAGAAGCTCGTGCCGCGCAGGTCCAGGGCCTCCGAGATGCGCAGCGCGCACCACGTCGCGAGGCGCACGAACGTGGCCCACTTGTCCCCGTGGTGCTCGGCGAAGTGGGCGGCGACGAGCTCCACCTGAGAGGGCTCGGGGACGCGGCGAGGGTCGGGGCGCTCGTTCTCGACGTCGCGGCGCTGTTTCGGCAGCGCCTTGACGACCCCTCGGCCGATCTGCTCGGTGTCGACGAGCCACGTGAGGAAGGGCATCACCGTGCCGCTCCAGTAGGTGCGGGCGGTCTGAGGGGCGAGGGACGAGCGGGTGAAGTGGTCCCGGAGCTCGGCGACGCGCTCCATCGTGAGGGCTGTCAGGGGAATGGAGCGTGCCTCGATCCAGCGCCGAGCGGCCGCCATCTCGTCGCCCATCTCTGCCGGCGCGGGTCGCAGGCCGTGGTCGCGCAGGTAGCGCGCCGCCCACTCGACCGGAGCCCGCGGCTCGGCGCGACGGCGGTCCGGGCGCTGCTCCTCGAGGGCGGCGGCGAGCGCGTCGCGCTCCCCTCTCGGCTCGAGGGTGCGCACGACGAGCTCGACGAGGCGCATGCGCACCTTGGACCGCGAGGCGGTCTGCCAGACCGAGTTCCAGCGCGACGCGGCGTACACCTCGAGCGCCGCGAAGACGCTCGTCGCACCCACGGGCTCCTGGGTCGGCCGCCCGTCGGCGTCGAGACGCCAGCCGTCCACCCCGTACTCGGCCCTCTCGAGGCGCTCGACGAAGGCCCGGGCGGCGGCGAGCGTGCGGAACTCGGTCGCCTTGCGCTCGACCGGACGTCGGCCGGCGCCGGGATCGAGGCGCCAGCGCACCTGGTAGCGAGGGCCCCGGGCGGTCCTCACCGCCTTGCGGTCGTTCCCGATCCACGCCGCGAGCAGCCTCATGACGCCACCTCCGCGAGCCAGGCCTTCGTCGCGCGGCACGTGACCGCGACCCGACGGTTCTGCAGGCGCAGGCGCCTCGGGAAGGTCGGGTAGCCGACGGCCGACCACTTGTAGAGGGTGTGGGGGCTCTCGTCGAGCCAGTCGGCGAGCTCGGCGAGGTGCAGCACCCGGTCGCATCCCGGGCAGGTGGTGGGGTCGTGTGCGGTGTCCATGGACCGAGCCGTCCGGGGCCGCCGCCCCCGCGCAGTCGCGCCACTAATCGCCAGGGCTCGGTGTCGCCGGTGTGTCGCGGCGCGGGCCCGGCGCCCTCGAGGCCTTGTGGCGCAAGGGCTCTCACGCCCTGGAACCGTTCCCAAGCTGAGAACGCGGGTTCGATTCCCGTCGCCCGCTCCAACGTCGTTCCTAGTCGGAGCCACTATCGGTGCCAGATTGACTCCCTCATCGACGCGGCACCGCTCGGAAAACTGAACGGGGAGTTCGTCCCGAAGCCGGCAAGGACAAAACCCAACTATTGCGTAGGCCCACCACCGCCTGCGCTCGGGATCGCGAACTGCTCAAGGTCACCCGCTTCAAGCGGAATCGTAGTCCGCGACGATGGTCGACGACACAAGAGGGAGGGAACTGATCTCGGTGGGTGCGCTGCATCTTCATTCGAACATGCTCACCACTGACGGGGTACTTCATTGACTTCAGGACGCGTCACCACACGTTCATTGCGTAGGCCCAGGTAGCAGCCCAATCTGCCGCCGATCCCTATCGCCGGACGGGCATGACAGCCGCGCGATGAGTTGTCTAGTCCTAGAGGTAACAGCCAGTCAGCAGCCGACGCCTGAAGGCTCAACGCAAATGCCGTGTGCTATGCCCCTTCAGCGCTCCCGGGTCGTTGCGGGACAGGCCGGCTTGGCAGGGAGGAAAGAGAGCTTCCTTCGGGGCTTGCAAGCTGGCGTTCCAGGTCGGTGAACGCGGCGATGATATCTGGCGCTTCGTAAGCACGATTCCGCTTACCGACTGTCACTTGTCGCAGCACGTCCACCGCAGTGAGCGTACTGATGGCGTTGTTGGCCGCGGGAAAGGTTCGTCCGATGAGCGATGCAGCGCCCGAGACCGTAAGCACTGGTGCACCAGGCAGTGCCTTGAGTAGCAGATCGGCCGCAGAGTTGCGCCGGATGCTGCCGATTCGCCGTCGCCACTCAGCTTGGATCTCGCTGGCGCGCCGTTCGAATGACTCGGCATCGGCGCACGCTCGTGTGCACGCAGTCGAGAATTGCGAAATCCAGGCATTGACTCCCCTCCGAGCATCGGCCGAGTCTGCTGCTCCAGAGTACCGATACTCGGTGAGGGCGTTGACATACGCCTTCGACCACGTCGCGAGGACCAGCGAGACTGGCGTCAGGACCTTCTCCGCAAGTCCACGACGTCTGAGAGCGATATGCATCAGGGCGCGACCCGTCCGCCCATTGCCATCGACGAATGGGTGAATGGTTTCGAACTGCGCGTGAACGATGGCTGCCTGCGCCACGGGCGGCAAGCCGTCGTCGTTGCAGAACGCAACGAGGTCTTCCATGAGCGGCAACACGAGATTCTCTGGTGGCGGAACGAATGCGGCCGAGCAGGGGTTGTATGAGCTTCCCCCGATCCAGTTCTGCTCTCCTCGCAGTAGCCCCCCGTGATGGCTGAGGCGAGTATGGGCGAGGAGGAGCCTGTGAGTGTCGAGGACCACGTCGAGCGTTATCCGGTCGCCCGCGCGGATCGCGTTCACCGCAAACGCCATTGCGTCGATGTTCGAAAGAACTTCCGATGCGGTGACATCGGCCGACTTGCCCTCCGTCTCTCTACTGACCTCCTCGTGGAGCAAGCGGCGCGCTCCCACTTCGAGCCCCTCGATGCGGGAGGAGGCGACGGCCTCCGCACGGAGGAGGATTCGTGCAAGGGCTTCGGTGTTCGTGAGTGCAGTGGCGTTTGCGTTGAGTCTCAGGATCGCTGCTTCTGCTTCTGCAATGTCCGCGGCGACGTCACCATCCAGGACGAACGCACGACCCTGGAGCTCGTCCGGGACATACGATTGGTAGTCGCAGCCGAGGCGGTCACGGCGTGTGGGACCGGAACCGTCTCCGGTCCAGCGACGCTGCACAACCTTTGACATGTGTTCTCCGTGTTAAAGGTTAGTATACAATCTTTAATAAGAACGCCAGCGATTGTGGTTTCCCCGTCCCCCGCGGAGGAGGGAGGCGAGAGCGAACTGTCCCGCCATACATGAACACGGTCGACAGCAGGCTGACTGTGCGCCCCACCACTGCGCCCTACGGGCCTGTCCCGAGGGTCCGAAGCTCCAAGCGGATCGCGGTCTCCGTGCGACCCGCTCGAGTGGAAGGATTCGGTGACGACCTGGTCCAGTTACCTGAAGGACTTCCACCAACGGCGCCCGGGCATCACTGAGGACGTGCTCGCCCACTCCTACTTCACCGGCCGCACGCCCTACCAGTGGCTCCTGGAGGCCACGACGCCCTCCGCCCGCACCCTGGACCTCGCCTGTGGGAGCGCCCCCATGGCCACCGAGGGCTGGGGTCGCCCCTGGATCGGGCTCGACCGCTCCCCGAGCGAGCTCTCGCGGGCCGCCCAGCACTCGAACACCGCCTACATCGTGGGGACTGCCTCACACCTCCCTTTCATCGACGCCGCGTTCGACGTAGTCGTGTGCTCCATGGCTCTGATGTTGCTCGAGCCCCTCGAGTCGTGCGTCCGTGAGGTCGAGCGCGTCCTCGCCCCGGGCGGGCGCCTCGTGGCTCTCGCTCCAGGCGGGGGTTCCGTGCTGACGTCCCGGGACCAGGTGCGCTGGGCCCGCCTCCTCGTGCGACTGCGCCGAGCACACTTCGCCTATCCCAACGGCGCCGCTCCCGCATCCCTGGTCGCGCGCGCCCCACGCGGGTGGGGGCTGCTATCTGACACACGGCGGCGGTTCGCCTTCGAGATGGGTCGAGAGCAGGACGCCCGACTCTTCGTCGACTCCCTTTACCTTCCGGGAATCGACCCGCGCCGCCTCCCGCGCGCCCACGCGCTCGCGCGCACCTGGGTCGGCTCGGACCTGGGGATCCCCCTGCGCCGGATCGTGATGGTCCGCCGGGGCTGATCCGGCAACGCGGCGATCCTGACTCAGAGTCCAACACCTTCGTCTCGATGGGGATAGTCCCTAGCGGAGTCGAGGCCCCCTCGGCACAGAGCGCCGTCGGCAACTCGACTGCCCGCGAGGCCCACGGCCCCGGTCCCGCGAATCGCCTGAGCCGTGGCCCACGATCGGGGAATGCCCTCGCGGTGAGCGGGGTTCCCTCAGCGAGGTCGATACGGCCGAGAACCCGACGAAGGACAACTGAGATGACGACAGCCACCACCCACCGCACCGCCGCCCCGGCGGCGTCGCCCACCGCCCGCTGGGTCCCGAGGGCCCTCGGCGCGGGCCTGGCCGGCGGCGTCATGCTCGCGATGATCATGATGGTCGTGATGGCCGTCGCGGGCCAGGGCTTCTGGAGCCCGGTGAACCTCGGCATCCCGGCCTTCGTCTACACGATCACCCCGCCCCTCACGATGCTGCCCTCGCTCTTGGGGGCCATGGGCATCTCACTGCCGGCCTCGGCCATGGGCCCGATGAGTGCCGCCATCGCCAGCGGCCGCATCAGCTCGGCCATGGCCCAGCACTTCGGGGCGCTTCTCATGGGGATGCACGTCCCCGCGGCCAAGGTCCAGCTCATGGGCCAGCTCATGACCGGCCACGCCACCAACTCGACGGTGAGCCAGCTGTTGGCGGGCATGCCGGCCTCGGCGCGCGACGCGGTGATGGCGGCCATGCCCGTGAGCCCCGGGCGGGTCGTGGTGGGACTCATCTTGCACATGATGATGTCGCTGCTGCTCGGCGTGGCCTTCGCCGCGGTGATCCTGGGCGCCCGTCGCGCGGGCCTGTCGGCGCTGCGCACGCGCGCCGGCGTGATCGGCGCCTCGATGATCGGCGGGGCGCTGGTGTACGTCCTCATGCGCTGGGTCCTGCTACCCCCGACGAACTCGATGATGGCCTTCGTGCCCCAGTGGTGGTTCTTCATCGCCCACCTCATGTTCGGCCTAGTCGTCGGGGCGATCCTGGCCCCGGCGCTCGCCCCGCGATCGGCGAGGGTGGGGGCCTGAGCCGATGGCGAGCGACACCCTCGGCCCCCCCCGAAGGCGGTGACGGCGCGTCGGGAGAGCCCTGGCGCTCCGTCGTCGCGGCGCCCGAGCCGCCTCCGATCACCCTCTACCGGCGGCCGGGCTGCGCCTCGTGCGCGCGGCTGCTCGCCGACCTCGCGCGGCTCGGGTCGAGCGGACCGAGGCCGACATCGGGCGCGACCCCGCGGCCGCCGCGGCGGCGCGCCGCGTCGCGCGCGGCAACGAGACCGTGCCGACGGTCGTCGTCGGTGGGCGCGCCCTCGTGAACCCCTCCCTCGACGAGGTCCTGACCGCCGTGGGCCGGTCTCCCGAGGCGCCCGGCGCCCGTCCCCGCCGCGACGGCGTGCGGAGCGCGGTGATCGTCGTCGCAGTCCTCGGCTCATTCGCCCTCGAGGCCTCCGGACACCCGGGCCTCTCGTGGGCCTACGTCGGCGTGGCGGTCCTGCTGGTCGCCGCCCGCGCGCTCGGACGCCGGGGGCAGCGCGAGCGCGGGTCGCGCACGAGCTGACGACGGCGACGCCGTGACGACCGCGTTCGTCCTCACCGGGGGCGGCAGCCTCGGCGCCGTCCAGGTGGGGATGCTCGGCGCCCTCGCCGAGCGCGGCGTCGAGCCCGACCTCGTGCTCGGAACCTCGATCGGGGCCATCAACGCCGCGTGGGTGGCCACGCACCCCGGACCCGCGGGGGTCGAGGAGCTGGCGCGCGTCTGGTGCCGGGTCCGTCGAGAGCACATCTTCCCGGGCCGGCTGCTCGTCGGTCTGCGGGGGATCGCCGGACGGGCCGATCACCTGGTCGACCCTCACGGGCTGCGCCGTCTCCTCGACGAGAGCTTCGGGTCGACGCGGGTGGAGGGGTCCGCGACTCCCCTCGCGGTCGTAGCCGTCGCCCTCGACAACGGCGCCGAGACGCTCATCACCCGCGGCCCGATCGTCGAGGCCGTCATGGCGAGCGCCGCCCTCCCGGGGGTCTTCCCGCCGGTGTGGATCGACGGCCACCCCCACGTCGACGGCGGCGTGGCCAACAACGCCCCAATCTCTCACGCCCTCGAGCTCGGGGCGACGGCGGTCTACGTGCTGGCCACGGGCTTCGCCTGCGCCGCGGGCGCCACGCCGCGCAGCGCGCTCGGGGTCGCCTTCCACTCGCTCACCCTCTTGATCCAACGCCGCCTCCGCGAGGACGTCGAACGCCACGCGGGGACGCTGGACCTGCGCGTCATGCCCCCACTCTGCCCGCTCGCCGTCTCCCCGCTGGACTTCACCCGCACGAGCGAGCTGATCGAGCGGGCCCGAGAGCAGACGGCGGCCTGGCTCGACCGGCCCGGGACCACCGCCGAGGTGACGGCGCGACTCGCCCCGCACGAGCACCGACCCGGGGCCGCGAGGGACTAGGGGGTCAGAGTCGGTACGCGCAGCCGTCCCACAGGGCGACGAGGCGGCCCCGGCGCCCGCGCCGCTCGATGGCGATCTCAACGGGAGGACGGCGAAGCGCGCTCACGAGACGGACCTCGACGCCCTCGACGAGCCAGGCGCGCTCGGCATCCGCGCGGGCGGGGGGCTCGGTCACCGCGTCGAGGAAGGCGAGGGTCCCCGAACAGCAGCGCGACTCGCGCAGGCGCAGGTAGATGACGCCCCCGCGCGCCGCCGCGAGCTCGGCGACCCCCTCGCCCAGACGCACGCCGACCGGCGCCTCGGCGACGGCCTCCGGCTGCTCGAGGACATCCTCGGTGCGCGGTGCGCGGCCCCGGTCCACGTCAGCGCCCCCGCGCGCCCAGCGCGTCGCGCAGCTGCTCGAGGGTCGGTGCCCCGGCCGGGCCCCGCGGGGTCCGGTAGATCCGACAGGCCGCCCCGACGGGCTCGCCCTCGCCGACGAAGGGGTCACGCCCGTCGACGAGGATCGTCGGGGAGCCCCGGTACCGGGCGGCGAGGGTCGGATCGAGGGACGAGGACTCGCGCAGCTCGAGGGTGAAGTCGCACTCGCCGAGCAGCTCGGTGAGTTCGTCGGCGACCGTGCGCCAGTTGGGGCAGTCGTCGTCGTAGATCAGGTCCACCCTCACCGCGCGACCTCCCCCACGGCGGCGAACCCTCCGGGCACGGCCGTCAGCGTCACGGTAGCGCCGCGGACGGCGAGCGCGGGCGCGTCGAGCCCGGCGGCGGCGAGCGCGGCCCGCGGGACGCCCACGTCGACCAGGTGCACCTCGCCGACCTCGGGCCGATCGACCATCCCCCGCTTGGGCAGGACCAGGGTCGCGGTGAGGTCGGCGTGGGTGGCCGTCGGGTCGAGGACGCCCGTCGTGGCGTCGAGCCCGGTCGGCGGGTCGAGCGCGACGACCGGTGCCCCCTGGCGGCGGGTCCAGCGCGACCAGTCGGCGGTCCGCCCGCGCAGGGGTCCGGCGAGCGAGTACCCGACGAGCGCGTCGATCACCACGTCGCTGGCGAGCCGCGGTCGGTCGGTGACCTCGACGCCGCTCGCCACGAGGGCGCGCAGCTGGTGCGCGGTGAGCGGGGCGCGGCGGGCGTCGGGGTCGGTGACGACGCTCACCTCGACCCCGCGGTTGGCGAGGTGGCGCGCGCCGACGAGCCCCCCGCCCCCGTTGTGCCCGGTGCCCGCGAGGACCACGACGCTCCGGGGCGACAGCCGCTCGCCGACGAGGTCCGCGAGCGCCCGTCCGGCGTTCTCCATCATCTGGATGACGCGGACGTGGTAGCGACGCACCGCCACCTCGCCGACCCGGCGCATCTGGCTCGCCGACACGCAGGGCACCTCGATCAGCGCGCCGGCGAGGCCGGTCGCGCCCGGCGTGCTCACGCCTCGGCGGAGACGAGTCCCAGGTCGCGCTCGATGTCGCGGGCCGGCTTCGCGCCGACGCTCGAGGCGATCCAGCGGCCCGCCCGGAACAGGGCGATGGTCGGGATCGACTGGATCCCGTACTCGGCGGCGACCTCGCCGTTGCGGTCGACGTCGACCTTGACGACGCGCACCGCCTCGCCGTGGCTCGCGGCGAGCCGCTCGAGCTCCGGGGCGACCAGTCGGCACGGGCCGCACCAGCCGGCCCAGAAGTCGACGACGACCGGGACCGGCGAGGTCAGGACGTCGCGCTCGAAGCTGAAGCGGTCGTTGGCGTGGGTGATAGTGCTCATGCCCCGGTAACCCGCTCGGCGTCGGGCGTATTCCCGACCCCCCGCCGGTGCGTCGACAGAGCGCCCCAACTCGCCACGAGGAAGGGGACGACGAAGTTGACCACGAGGCGCGCGACGCCCGCCGTACCGAGCCGGCCGGCCAGGATCGACGACCCCTCGTTGGCCGCCGAGAGCACCGTACCCACGACGGCCGCGACCGGGGCGGCGACGCGGGCCGTGCGGCCCCGCACGAGGTGGGCGAGCGCCTCGCGCGGACGTGACCAGGCGAGGCGCTCGCCCGCCGAGGGCGTCGACCCGAGAGGCGACGGGGCACTCACACCGGGGCAACGCCGCGTGCGCCCGCGCCATTCCCCCGCGGTCGCCGGGGCCGGGAATGGAATAGGGACGCCCCGGCGACGGTTGCCCGATAGTGGGACGAGATCTGGTCGTAGTCGGCGGGGGTGCGGCGGGGCTGTCGGCGGCCGGGACCGCCCGGCGCCGCGGCGCCGCGGTGACCCTCATCAACGACGGCCCCCTCGGGGGCGACTGCACCTTCCGTGGCTGCGTGCCCTCCAAGACGCTCCTGGCCTCGGCGCGGGCGGGCCGGGACTTCGTCGGAGCGATGGCCGACGTCGCGCGCGTCGTCGAGGAGGTCGCCGCGACCGAGAGCGCCGAGACCCTGAGGGCCCTGGGCGTGACGGTGCTCGAGGAACGCGCCCGCTTCGTCGGCGCTCGGACCCTCGAGGTCGACGGACGGGCCCTCGCGGCACGCCGGGTCGTCCTGTGCGCCGGGGCCGACGCGGTGCGGCCCCCCATCCCGGGGCTCGACGGGCCGCGAACCGTGACCAACGAGGACCTCTTCGCGATCGGCCGGCGGCCCGGGCACCTGGTCATCCTCGGCGGCGGGCCGATCGGGGTCGAGATGGCCGAGGCCTTCAGCCGACTGGGCAGCCGGGTCACGGTGGTCGAGGCGGCGGCCCGCCTGCTCCCGCGCGAGGAGCCCGAGGCGAGCGCCGCACTCACGGCCCTCCTCACCCGGCTCGGCGTCGACGTCGTCACCGGCCACGCCGCGAGCGAGGCCCGCCACTCCGAGGGGGTCGAGGTTCGCCTCGTCGACGGGCGCACCGTCACCGGCGACCTGCTCCTGGTGGCCCTGGGACGGGCTCCCGCGACCGCCGGGCTCGGACTCGAGGCCGCCGGCGTCGCCCTCGAGAGAAGCGGCCACGTGCGGGTCGACCGACGGCTGCGGACCTCCGCCCGGGGCGTCTACGCCGCGGGTGACGTCGCGACATCCTTGAACCTCACTCACGTCGCGTACGAGATGGGGCGCGTGGCCGCCCTCAACGCCCTCGGCCCGGTGCCCGCCCTGCGCGCCCACCCCGAATGGGCGCCCGCCGTCACCTACGGCTCCCTCGAGGTGGCCCGCGTAGGGGCGACCGAGGCCGAGGTCCGCGACCCGTCGGCCCGGGTCGCCTTCGTTCCCCTCGGCGAGGTCGACCGGGCCCGCGCCACCGGTGAGACCGACGGGTTCGTCAAGTTGATCGCCGTCGCGGCGCCCCTGACGCGCCACCGGCTCGGGGGGCGCCTGGTCGGGGCGACGATCGTGGCCCCGCGGGCCGGCGAGATGATCGCCGAGCTGGCCCTGGCCCTGCGCGCCGGGCTCTACCCCGCGCGCCTCGCCCTCACCGCCCACCCCTACCCCAGCTGGTCCGTGGCGATCCAGCAGGCCGCGGCCCAGTTCTTCGGGGAGTTCGCCGGGCGCTCCGCGCGGCCCTCGCAGCGGGAATAGACCGGTGCGTGCGAGGGTTGCACCCGTGATGGACGCCGAGGGCCACCGCGGGGCGGAGCGTGCGGGTGCGTCGGACCCCTTCTCGCGCTACGTCGTGCCCGAGCTCCCGGCTCTGCTGCGGGTCGCCCGCTCGCTCAGCTCGAGCCCCCACGACGCCGAGGACCTGGTCCAAGAGACGCTGCTGCGCGCCTATCGGGCGATCCACACCTTCGACGGTGCGCACCCCCGGGCGTGGCTCTTCACGATCTTGCGCAACGTCAGCGCCAACCGATTCCGCGCACGTCGGCCCGAGAGCCTCGAGCGCGCCGAGGACGCCGAGGCCGTGCCCGAGACCCGGGTGAGCGACCCGGCCGAGCTCACCGAGTCGCGCGCCTTCACGGCCGCCGTGCGCGCGGCGATGGGCGAGCTGCCCGAGGCCCGCCGGCGGGTGATGGAGCTCGTCGACGTCGACGGCCTCGCCTACGCCGAGGCCGCCGCCGTGCTCGGCGTCCCCGTCGGCACGGTGATGAGCCGACTGCACCGCGCGCGACGCAGCGTGCGCGAGTACCTCATCTTGGCCGACCTGGCCCCGACGAAAGGCGCCCGACGATGAAGAGGCTCCGTCACGTGCGCGAGACCGTGGACGAGATGCGCACCTGTCACGCGATGGGGCGCTGGCTCCAGCACTACCTCGACGGCGAGCTCGACGCGGCCACGGCCGCGCAGGTCCGCGAGCACCTGATGACCTGCGTGCGCTGCGGCATGGAGTTCGACACGTACCGGCGCATCGTCGACGTGCTTCACGACTCCCCCGACGGCCAACCGGTCGTGATCGAAGACCGCGACGCCCTCGAGCGGCTGCGCGCGTTCGCCGCCCGCCTGGCCGAGGGCGACGCGGTCGATGAGGACTGAGCCCGCGCGGCGGTGGTCGCCGGCCGTCGAGCGGGTGAGGGGCGCCCTGCGACCCGTCAGCCCCGCGGCGCGCGACGCCCTCGCGCGACGGTGGGCGGAGCTGCCCGAGCACGTGCGCACGCCCGCCCAGGCCCTGGGGCGCTTCGGCGTCGAGTGCGAAGGGACCCACGGGGTCTTCCCCCGCTGCAACTTCTCGTGCACGCCCTGCTACCACTCCGCGGACGCGAACCGCGTGCGCGTCGACGGGCCCCACACCCTCGCCGAGGTCGAGTCGCAGATCGCCTTCCTCGAGGCGCGCGCGCCCCACGCGCACGCCCAGCTCATCGGCGGCGAGGTGACCCTGCTCGACCCCGACGACCACGCCGCGGCGCTGCTGGCCATGCGCCGCCACGGTCGCGAGCCGATGAGCTTCTCCCACGGGGACATCGACCTCGACTACCTCGAGCGCCTGGTGACCGGGCCCGACGGGCGGCGACGTCTGGCGCGGCTCTCCTTCGCCGTGCACATCGACACGACGATGCGCGGACGGCGCGGCCAGCGCCGGGTGGAACGCGAGACCGACCTCACCCCCGAGCGCGCGCGAGTGGCCGCGATGTTCGCCCGCCTGCGCGAGCGCGGCGTGCGCACCTTCCTCGCCCACAACGTCACCGTGACCCCCGAGAACGTTGACCAGATCCCCGACCTGCTCGCCGAGGCCCGTGGGCTGGGCTACGGCATGTTCTCCTTCCAGCCGGCCGCCTTCGTCGGCGACGACCGACGGTGGCGCTCGGACTACTCGCTCCTCGACGCCGACCGGGTGTGGGCGCGGATCGAGGAGGGGGCCGGAGCTCGCCTCCCCTACCGGGTGCTGCAGGTGGGCGACCTGCGCTGCAACCGCACCGCCTGGGGCTTCTACTCGGGTGAGCGCTGGGTGAGCCTGCTCGACGAGGACGACCCCCGGGACCTCGCCGCCCGCGACGCGCTCTTCGCCCACCTCGGCGGCTTCCACTTCTCGGCCCCGGCGCCTCTCGTGGCCCTACGCCTCGGGGCCGTCGCCCTCTGCCACCCCCGGCTCGTCGGGACGGCCCTCGCCTGGGCCCGGCGCGCGGTCCGCCGGGCCGGCGGGTGGCGCCGCGTGCTCGCCGAGCGGCCCCGCCTGACGACCTTCGTGATGCACCGGTTCATGGACGCCGCGGAGGTCGCCCCGGCGTGGGCGCTGCTCGAGGCCGGCGAGGTCGCCGCCGATCCCGAGGTCCGTGCGGTCCAAGAGCGCCTCGCCGCCTGCTCCTACCTGATGGCCCACCCCGAGGACGGACGCACGGTGCCGGCCTGCGTGCAGCACGGGGTCCTCGACCCGCGCGAGAACCTCGACCTGGCCCAGCGCCTCCCCCTGCCCCGACGTCGAGGAGCCCCGGCCGCCTGATGTTCGACGCCCGCCTGCGTCGCCGTCTCGCCCCGACCCTCGACCGGGTCGCGGGCGCGCTGGAGCGCCGCGGTGCGCGGGCGGGCACCGTGACCGCGGTCGGCTGGCTGGTCGGCCTCGGGGCGATCGGCGCCGCGCTCGGGCGCCTGTGGCCGCTCGCGCTCCTCGCCTGGTGGGCGAACCGCGCCCTCGACGGCCTCGACGGGGCGCTGGCGCGCCGCCGGGGCGCGAGCGAGCTCGGTGGCTACCTCGACCTCGTCGCGGACTTCTCGATCTACGCCGGGCTGGCGCTGGCGGTCGCCGTGGTCGAGCCCGCGGCGCGCCTCGCGACGGTGGCGCTGCTGGTCGCCTACTACCTCTCGGGCACCGCGCTGCTCGGCGGGTCGGCCATCCTCGAGCGTCACGGCGTGGCCCACGACGAGCGCTCGGTGAACCTCCTCGGCGGACTGGCCGAGGGGGCCGAGACGATCCTCGCCTACACCGTCGTGCTCGCGTGGCCGACCGGGGCGACGACCGTCGCGTGGACCTTCGCCGCCCTCGTCGCGGTGACGGCCGTCCAAAGAGTCGCGCGCGTCGCCCGGGCACTGCGTCCTCCGGCCGTGGAGGGTCGTCCCGTGCGGCGGCGCTCGGGCACTCAGCCGGGCTGAGCGCCCGCCGGCGGGAGGCGCGGGGCGCGGCGGACCGCCACCAGCAGCGGTGAGACGGCGAGACGCCGGCGCACCCCCGGAGCGAACGCCAAGACCAGGCCGGCCGCCACGGCCAGGCCCGCCGCCACCACGATCCAGTCGAAGGGCGCCGGAGGGAAGGGGTGGAGGGTGTCGTAGAGGACGACGCCCAAGACGAGCGTCCCGAGCGCCAGGGCGACCACGGGGCCGGACCGCCGGGCCCGGCGCAGCACCCACGCGCCGGCGGCCACCACGGTGAGCAGGTAGGCCACGATGATGAGGTACGCGCCGAACTCAACGGTCAGGGTGAGGGCACGCACCGCGCTCGCCTCCTTCGAGAAGGCGAGCAGCGCCGCCAGGGTCACGGTGCCCGAGACCGCGAGCGCCCCCGACGGCGAGCGGAAGCGGGGGTGGACGCGGGTGAGGAGGCGGCGCAGCGCGCCCCCTTCGGGTGTCACGTCGCGCCCCAGCGCGTAGATCAGCCGGTTCGCCGCGACGACGCAGGCCAGCTGGGCGCCGAAGGCGCTCACGACCCCGGCGGCGTTCACCACCGTGCCCATCCACGACCCGACGTAGAGGTCGGCCAGGTGCACGAGGGGCGCGGGGTCGGCGGCGAGGGCGTGCGGGGAGGGGTAGGCGTTGTCGGCGATCCAGGTGACGACGATGTAGACGAGAGCCGATCCCGCGAGCGACCAGCCGATCGCCCGGGGGATGGTGCGCGTCGCCTCGGTGGACTCCTCGCCGAGGGTCGCCGCCCCCTCGAAGCCGCTGAAGGCCCCGAAGGCGTTCACGACGCCGAGCGCCAGCGCGCCGAGGCCGAGCCCGTGCAGCCCGAACGGGGTCGGGGCGAGGGCGTGGCCCACGCCGTGGCGCACCACGACGGCGACCACCACCACGCTCACGAGCACCACCGCGACGCCCTCGACGGCGAAGATCGCCGTCGTGGCGAAGCGGATCGAGCGGTGGGCGAAGAGCATGGTGACGGCGACGCCGGCCAGGGCGAGCCACACCCACGGCACGTGCACGCCCCAGGACGCGAGCAGCGTCTGGGCGATGTCGGCGGTGCTCGCGTAGACGGCGGCGGCGAAGGAGAGGTAGACGAGCAGCAGTATCCACGCCGACACGAATCCGTAGGTCGGGCCCAGCGCCGCCGAGTTGAACGCGTAGATCGACCCCGACGAGCTGAAGGAGCGGGCGAACACGACGAAGGCGTAGGCCACGAAGGACATGGCGACAAAGCCCAGCAGGTAGGCGAGCGCCCCCGACCCACCGACGAGCCCGGCGAGGATCGCCGGGCCGACGATCACCCCGGCCACCGGTCCCTGGATGCCCACCGACAGCGCCACGGTGCGCACGAAGCGCAGCTGGCCGCGCGCGAGGCCCGACCCGCCGGACGCCCCGTAGTGGTCACCGGTCACCTCGACGCCGGCCCCGGGCGTCGAGGGTCCGCGGCTCTGCACGAAAGGATTAACCCCGCGCCGCGGGTCGCTATTCCGCTCCGCCCCGGAGG
Organism: Actinomycetes bacterium; assembly: GCA_021831035.1. Taxonomy (GTDB): domain Bacteria; phylum Actinomycetota; class Acidimicrobiia; order Acidimicrobiales; family RAAP-2; genus RAAP-2. The sequence continues at coordinate 68,278 of JAKBNL010000006.1, read as the reverse complement.
CCCGCGTCGTCGCCCCCTGGTCGGTGCGGGCTCCCCGCCGTCGAGACGCCCGGCGGACCCGGGCCACGGGCGGTGGGGTCGCGCCGAGTGGGCCGTCGCGCCGTGAGCGGCTAGATCACCCCGTGGCAGTAGCCGGCGCCGAGGAGGAAGTGGCGAAGCGCCGGCACGTAGGAGCCCTGGGTGACGAATACTGCCTGATGGTAGGCGGCGTCGCTGAGGAGCCCCCGGTGCTCGAGGGTCGCGACCTCGGCCCAGGCGCGCGCGCCCGACCCGAGCGTGCAGGACTGGGCGACGAACGCGGCGAGCACCCCGAAGAGCGATCCCCGGTTCCCGGGCGCCTCGGCCTGGCGCAGGGCCGTTCGCAGCGAGGCGAGCCACGCGCGCGCCGGGCCCGGGTAGCGCGAGGTCACGTCGACCAGGCGCGCGCCGCGCAGCTGGTAGAGGGCGAGCGGCGACGGGGTGCAGGCGTAGCAGCCGAACCGGTAGGGGAACCGCCCGTCCCCGCTCTTCATCACGAGGTGGCCCTCCGTGAGGGCGGGGGCGAGTCCCCCGTTCGGGTCGTAGCGGATGGCCGGGCTCACCGAGCGGATGTTCGCGTCGAGCGCGAGGGCGTAGCCCGCGTGCGTGGGCGCGTAGAGCGCGCTCTCGAAGCAGCAGTGGGCCCCGCCCGAGTAGGCGCCGAGGAGGACGGCCGGACGCGACCCGTCGGCGAGGGCGCAGAGCTGGACGACCGCCGAGCCCGAGAAGCCCTGAGGCGGTGCCAGGGTGGACGAGGTCGCCCCGTCGCTCACCCGCAGCACCCCGGGGAAGGGCAGGCCCACCCCCGGGGTGGGCACGGTGGTCGCGGTCGTGGTCGTCGCGCGGTAGGTGACGCGGGCCCGCCCGAGCGAGGTCGACACCGTCACGGTCGTCCCGGCCCGGGGCGCCGTCGTCGGGAGGCTCGCGCAGCGGTAGGCGGCCGGGGCCGCGGCGACGGCCCTGGCCGCGATCGGCACCGCGAGGCCCAGGGCGCCCGCGAGGACGCCGAGCGCAGCCAGGGCGACCCGTTCGGCCGCGCGACGCGTGACTCGGGGATGGGACATGGCTCCTCCTGCGACGGACACCCTCACCTGTCCGGTGGGCCCCCCTTCTTACGCCTTCGGGGGCCGGCGCGCTGGCCGGCGGCGACACCGGGTCCGCGAGCCCGGGTCTCAGCGGGGCAGCGTCGCGAGGTCGCCCGTGGCCGGACAGTCCCCGCACGCGCCGCGCGCGGACGCGGTCGGGGATGAGCCGTCGCTGACGAAGGGCAGCAGGAGGTCGTCCATCTTGTACAGGCCGGGGGCGAGGCCCACCAGCCTCTCCGCGGCGAAGATCGCGCCGTTGCCGAACGCCTCGCGCGAGAGCGACTCGTGACGGATCCGCACGGTCTGCTGGGGGAAGCCGAAGAGGACCACGTGGACCCCGACGATGCCCCCGGCGCGAATGGACTTGGCCGTGCGGGGATCCACCTCGAGGCCCTCGGCGATCACGCGGGCCGTGCCCGAGACGCCCTCTTTGGACTTGAAGTGCTCCTCGACGATCTCCACGTCGACGTTCGGCGCGATCCGCCGGAGGGTCTGTGCGGCGAGGATGAGGAAGTTGATCCCGACGGTGATGTTCGGCGACCACAGGACGGCCGTCTCCTCGCCCAACTCGCCCAGCAGCTCGACCCTGTCGGCGGGGTAGTGCGAGATCGCTGTCACGATCGCGATGCCGCGCCGCGCCGCGGCCTGGCCGTAGTAGTCGATCCCGTCCTCGGACGAGAAGTCGACGATGACGTCGACGGGCATCGCGTCGAGGAGCTCGTCGACCGGGAACGCGTCCCGGGGGAAGACCCGCGCGTCCACCGAGGCGTCAACGCCCAGGAACTCCGCGACCGAGCGCAGCTCGAGCTTGTCACTGCGGCGCACCACCCACTCGAGGCTGAGCCCCGGGTGGGTGAGGACGGCCGACGCCACCGCCGTGCCGGTCCCGCCAAAGCCGATGAGTCCGATCCTCATGTGTCACCTGCCCACTCCGGAATCGGGGGAACCGATGTCACCCCACGCCCTCGTCCCCACCGGCCGCCGGCGACCTCGTACCGGTGCTCGGCGCTCGCCGCCCCCGGCACCGCTCCGCACGTTCGTGTCCGCGGGGCCCTCGCTCTGACGACTCGCCCGCCTCAAGGGGCGCGTCCGCTGGGGGCAGTCTTGACCGCCCGCGCCGAGGGGGTCAACTGTGAGTTCCCTGTGAGTGTCGGTGGGTCGCGGCTCAGCCCCACGAGAGTCCCTGGTGAGGGGCGTCGTGACGGACCGGGGCCGGCGGTGGCGGGGACCGGTCCGGGGCTCGTGGTCGGGCCCGCGACGCCCGATCGGGCCCGGCTCGCGCGGTGCGCGACGAGCCGTGGCGCGCCGGCGCCGGCGACCTATCCTCGGCGCCATGGCCGACGGACCGCGCATCCCCTACCCCGACCTCGCGTCCCTGCCCGAGGAGGTCATGGCCGAGCTGCGCCGCTGCGCCGCCGAGGGCACGCCGCGACCGGAGAGCTCGGCGGTGCGCGCCCACTCCCCCGCGGCGTTCTGGTCCTTCGCCCACGCCTGGGAGGCGCTCTTTCGCCAGGGCGTGGTCGAGCACGAGCTGAAGGAGCTCTGCCGGCTCTACGTGTCGCGCTCGGTCAACTGCGCCTACTGCGGCAACCAGCGCTCTGAGCGGGCCCGCGCCGGCGGGCTCGACGAGCACCTCGTCGACGACCTGATGAACTTCGAGACGAGCGCCGACTACGACGAGCGCCAGCGCGCCGCCCTCTCCTACGCCGAGGCCATCACCTGGCGGCTCAACCCCGACGACGCCTTTTGGGAGCGGCTGGGCCGTCACTTCTCCGACGAGGAGCTGGTCGAGCTGGCCGGGTTCATCTGTCTCACGATGGGCCAGCAGAGCTGGATCCGCCTGCTCGACCTCGGCCACCAGCAGGTCCTCTCAGGCACCAGCGCCGGCCTCGCCGAGGGCGCCGCGCCGGGGGCCTAGTCGGCGGCCTCCCCGGCCCGGCGCAGCGTGCGGCGGGCGTGCGCGACGACCGGGCCGTCGACCATCACGCCGTCCACGCGGATGACCCCCTCGGTCCCCCCCCAGAGGTCGAGGACCCGGCGCGCGAAGTCGATCTGGCCGGGCGTCGGCCGATAGGCCTCACGCACGATGGCCACCTGGCGCGGGTGCACGCACGGCGTCGCGTCGAAGCCCATGGCCGCCGCGTCGGTCGCCTCGGCCCGCAGCCCCGCCTCGTCGTCGATCTCGACGTGCACCGTGTCGAGGGCCACGACCCCGGCGGTGCGCGCGGCGAGGAGGGTACGGGCCCGCGCGTAGCGGCTGACGTCGCTCAGCGAGCCGTCGGGGCGCCGACTCGAGGTGCCCCCGAGGCCGGCCGCCAGGTCCTCGCCACCCCACATGACGGCGACCACGTTCGGTGCCGCGGCGATCTCCTCGACGCGACTCAGCCCGACGGGGGTCTCGCACAGGGCCACGACGCGCCGGGGCGCGAGCGCGGTCACGTCGTCCGCCGATTCGGTCTTGGCGAGCAACACCACCGTCGCCGCGCAGTGCTCGAGCGCCTCGCGGTCGAGCGCGTGCTCGGGCGACCCGGCGGGGTTCAGACGAACGATGAACCGCTCGGATGGCGCGTCGAGCGCGGCCAGCGCCGAGCGGGCGAACGCGCGTCGGGCGGGCGCGACGCCGTCTTCGAGATCGAGGATCGCGAGATCCGAGGTCTCGATGGCCCGGGCGAAGCGCTCGGGGCGATCGGCCGGACAGAAGAGCCACGCCGGCCCGGGCGAGAGCCAGCTCACCCCTCGACCCTGGGCGCGAGCCGCACGAGCATCGTCCTCCGACAACGCGCGACGAGCACCTCCTCTTGGTTGAGCCCGCGGTGTTCGACTTCGACGACACCCTCACCGGGCCGCGAGCGCGAGAGCCGCTTGGCGAGGACCGTCGACTCGGCGTAGAGGGTGTCGCCGACCCGCACCGGATGGGGGAAGGCGACGTCGGTGAGCCCGAGATTGGCGACGAGCGTGCCCAGGGTCAGCTGACCCACCGAGAGCCCCACGAGCGTCGAGAGGGTCCACATCGAGTTCACCAGGCGCTCGCCGAAGGGCTGGCCGGCCGACCAGGCCGCGTCGAGGTGCAGGGGCTGGGGGTTCATCGTCAGGGTCGTGAAGAGCACGTTGTCGGCCTCGGTGGCCGTGCGGCCGGGCCGGTGGCGGTAGGTGACGCCCTCGTCCATCTCCTCGTACCACCGCCCGCGCTGCTCGATCGACCGCTCCGCCTCACCCACGACGCCTCCTTCGACCCCGGTCCCCCGACCAGTCCTAGTCGCTGGCGCACCCCCCACGGGGCCGTCCGGCTCTCCTGGTCGGTCGGACCCCGAGACTCGTGCGGGCCGCCCGAGGGCACAGACTTGGCTACATTGCTCGAATGGACGAGCGCAGCGACCCGAACGCCCGTCCGAGCACGACCCTCGACAAGGCCATGAGCCGGCTCATCGTGGGGCTCGAGTACGGGGTCGTCCTCGCCCTGTGGGCGCTGTCGGCCGTCATCCTTATCCACACGTTCGTCCAGTTCGTCCAGCACCGGGTCGGATTCCCCGAGCTCACCATCCAGGCGATCGACGGCGTGCTGGTCGTGATCATCGTCCTCGACATCGCCTACACCGTGCTCGGCCAGCTTCGCTCGGCGGTGATGCCGGTGCGACCCTTCCTCTACATCGGCATCCTGGCTGGCGTGCGGGACATCCTCAGCGCCTCGGCCCACCTCAGCTTCGGCGGGCCGCTCACGAATCGCGACTACGACCACACTCTGGTCGCCCTGGGGGTGGGTCTCGGGGTCGTCTTCGTCTTGGTGCTCGGCCTGCTCATCCTGGGCCGCAGCGGCCACCAGGACCCCTGAGCGCCCGGACCCGCGGCTGGACGCCCGGCGGCGTCGGTGATCGCCCGCCTAGAAGGCCGTGGTGTCCACCGCCAGCGGGCGCCACGGCCAGTCGGCCGGCGCACCCTCTTCGGCGACCACCCGGTTGGCGATGGTCCCGACGCCCCCCACCTCGACCTCGATCAGGTCGCCGGGCTTGAGCCAGACCGGCGGCGTGCGCGCGAAGCCGACTCCCCCCGGGGTGCCCGTGGCGATGACGTCGCCCGGGCGCAGCGTCGTGAAGCCCGAGAAGTACTCGACCGCGCGCGCGACGCTCACGATCATCATCGAGGTGCGCGCGTCTTGCATCACCTCGCCGTTCAGGATCGACCGGATCGCCACGTCGGTGATGTCGACCTCGTCGACGGTGACGATCTCGGGACCGATGGGCATCGTCCCGTCGAAGTTCTTGCCCGGGGTCCACTGGGTCGCCTTGCGCTGCCACTCCCGGGCTGAGCCGTCGTTCATCGCGGCGTAGCCGAGGATCGCGTCGAAGGCGTCCCTCGCTCGGATGTAGCGACCGCCCCGCCCGATCACGACGGCGACCTCGGCCTCGTAGTCGAGGCGCTCGGTGAGGGCCGGGGCGACGAGGTCGTCGTAGGGGCCGATGACGCTGCCCGTCCCGCGTACGAACGACTCGGGCCAGCTGGGCACGTCGCGGCCGCCCTCCCGGGCGTGGTCGGCGTAGTTCACCCCGAGACACAGGACCCGGGGGGCCTCCGGGGTCGCCGGGCCGAAGAGGTGGCGCTCGATCGCGACGCCCTCGCGCTCGCTGGCGCGTCGGGCCGCGGCGAGCCCCGCGTCACCCGCGCCGAACAGACCCGCGAGCGTGGCCAGGCGCCCGTCGTCGGTCGCGTCGGCGAGGTCGACGTAGCCCGTCGCTCCCCTCACGTGGAGCCGCAGCCCCCGGCCAGTCCGGATCGAAGCCAGGCGCACGTCGAACTCCCTCAGGGCGGGCCCGCCCGCCGGACTAACCGACGGTGGGCAGGAATCTACGGAGGCGAGAGGCGTCGTGTCAATGACCGGTCCGACCCTCGGTGCCCTGTCTACCACCGCCGCGATCCGACAACTCGTTCGACCGCCACGCCGAGGACGACGCGGTCGCGCGCGAGAACGGGGCTACCGCTCGAACTCCTCCTCGCGGTACTCTCCGGTCCCGGTCTCGGCGCCGGCCTCGCGCGCGCGCAACTCCACCCGGCGGATCTTGCCGCTGATCGTCTTGGGCAGCGCGGCGAACTCGAGGCGCCGGACCCGCTTATAGGGAGCGAGCCGCTCGCGGCAGAAGGCCAGGATCTCGCCCGCCAACGCGCGGCTCGGCTCGTGGCCGGGGGCGAGGGTCACGTAGGCCTTGGGCACGAACAGTCGCACGGGGTCGGGCGCGGGCACCACGGCGGCCTCGGCGACGGCCGGGTGCTCGATGAGCACGCTCTCGAGCTCGAAGGGACTGATGCGGTAGTCGCTCGACTTGAAGACGTCGTCGGCCCGCCCGACGTAGGTGATGTAGCCCTCCTCGTCCCGGTGGGCGACGTCGCCGGTGTGGTACCGACCCCCGACCGTGGCGCGCTCGTTGAGGTCGTCGTCGGGGCCGAGGTCGGCGTGGTAGGCGGTCATCAGCCCGACCGGGCGGGCGTCGCCCAGGCGCACGCAGATCTCGCCGTCGTTCGAGGGCTCGCCCGTCGCCGGGTCCACGAGGTCGATGACGAACCCCGGCGCGGGCCGGCCCATGGAGCCGACCTTCACCACCTGGCCCGGGGAGTTGACGACCTGCAGGGTCGTCTCGGTCTGGCCGTAGCCGTCGCGCACCGTGAGCCCCCACGCCCGACGCACCGCCTCGATCACCTCGGGATTCAGGGGCTCGCCCGCGGAGACCAGCTCGCGCAGCGAGGTCGTCCACCGGCCCAGGTCCTCGAGCACCAGCATCCGCCACACCGTGGGCGGCGCGCAGAAGGTCGTGACCCCCTCGCGCACGAGCACGTCGAGCAGGGCCCCGGCGTCGAATCGGGCGTAGTTGAAGACGACCGTGGTCGCCCCGGCGATCCAGGGGGCGAAGACGCAGCTCCAGGCGTGCTTGGCCCACCCCGGCGAGGAGAGGTTGAGGTGCACGTCGCCCTCGCCCAGCCCGATCCAGTACATCGTCGACAGGTGGCCGATCGGGTAGCTCACGTGGGAGTGCTCGACCATCTTGGGCCGGGCCGTCGTGCCCGAGGTGAAGTAGAGCAAGAGGGGATCGCCCGCCGGCGTCGGCCCGTCGGGCTCGAAGAGGTCGGGGTGGACGCGGGCCGTCTCGTAGTCGAGCCACCCGTCGACGGACCCGCCCACCGCGACGCGCACGAGGCCCTCCTCGGCGGGCACGCGGGGGGCGACGTCGGCGCGCGCCACCACGGCCCCCGCCCCGGCGCGGGCGATGCGGTCGGCGAGGTCGTCGGTGGTGAGCATCGTCGTCGCCGGGATTATGACGGCCCCCAGGCGCATCGCGGCGAGGGTCACCTCCCAGAGCTCGACCTGGTTGCCCAGCAGGACCAGCACCCGGGTCCCGCGGCCCACACCGAAGGTGGCCAGCCAGGCGGCGAGGCGCTTGGAGGTGTCGGCGAGCTCGGCGAAGGTGTAGGACGCACTCGTGCCGTCCTCCTCGACGACGGTGAGGGCGGCGGCGTCGGGGTGGCTCGCGCACAGCCCCGCGTCGAACCAGTCGGTGGCGAAGTTGAAGTGGGTCGGACGGGGCCAGGTGAAGCCCGCGTAGGCCGTCGCGTAGTCGTCACGGTTCGCCACCAGGAAGTTGCGGGCCTCACGGAACAGCTCGGTCGCCTCACTCATGGCACCCCCTCGGTCACCTCGTCGCCCACGACGAGACGAGTATGCCACCGTCCCCCCGCGGGCCGCCCGATCAGGTGCTCAGGCGCGCGATGACGTCGTCGACGACGTCGCTCGTCGTCGCCTCGCCACCCAGGTCGAAGGTGCGCACGCCCTCGGCCGCCCCGGCGAGGGTCGCGCGACGCAGACGGTGACCCGCCGTGACGTAGGCCTCGCCCCCGGAAAGCGCTCCGGCCTGGTCCAGCACCGCGGCGAGCGCGAGGAGCATGGCCATCGGGTTGGCGACGTTCTTGCCCTGCAGTGACGGCGCCGTTCCGTGGGGCGCCTCGGCCATCGCGACGATCGGACGCAGCTCGCCGTCGAGGCTGAGCAGGACCGACTCCGCACCGGCGATCGAGCCGAACATCGCGATGACGAGGTCGCTCAGGCAGTCCCCGTCGCGATTCAGCGACGGGATGACGAGGGGGCGCTCGTGGTTCTCCGTCATGAGCAAGGCGTAGGTGGCGTCGATGAGCACGGGCCGGTAGCGGACGTCGGGGTGGCGCTCGGCGGCCGCGTCCATCTCCTCTTTCAGCATCCCCTCGTAGGTCGGCGAGACCGTCCACTTCGGCCCGCCGAAGACGACGCCGTCGCTCTCGGCCGCCGCGATGAAGCAGTACTCGGCGACCCGACGGCAGACCGAGCGCTCGATGCGCTCGGTGCGCCAGGCCACCTCGCCGTCGTCCCCGGGCTCGCCGTCACGGCCCTCGGCGGCGCCGTAGGCGTCGCCCACGGCCATGCGCACGACCACGATCGGCGCGTTGATGCCCGTCACGGTCGGGGCGACCCCGGGGATACGTCGCCCGGTGCGGACGATCACCGACCCACCGATGCCCTCGCGCAGCAGGCGGTTGGGCGAACCGACGCCGCCGCGCTCGGGCGGGGTGATCGTGGCGGCCTTCAGCCCGAGGCCCGTCTCGCGCATCGCGCCGGCGGCCTCTCGGACGACACCGTTGTCCGTCGCGCGGCGCGCGCCGAGCGAGAGGTCGAAGTGCTCGAGGTCGACCGGGACGCCGAGCGCGCCCGAGGCGACGACCCGCAGGGACTCCTCCAGGAGCTCCTGACCGGTCTCGTCGCCGTCACAGACGATGACGGTGGGGGTGTTCACCGTCGAAGTCTACGACGAGGGCGGGCCCCTCTCCTAGCCGACCGCCGCGACCACCGCGGCGAAGCGGGACTCGGCGAGCGCTCGGTCGTCGGTGCTCCCGAGCGCCAGGGCAAGCGCCAGGCGGGCCTTCAGGCCATCGAGCGCGCCCGCGGCGACCACCCCGCGCCCGAGGAGGTCGATCTCGGAGCCGGGGTACCCGTAGGAGTGGCGAAGCGTCGAGCCCGAACCCGTGCGCGAGGCGAACACCACCGGGACCTCGCGCGCGAGCGCCTCAAGGGGTTCGACCATCGTGGCGGGCACGTGACCCGCACCCATTCCCTCGACGACGAGCCCTCGGTAGCCCCGGGCGAGGAGGGTCCCCACCAGGCGCCCGTCGTCACCGAGCGCGCAGCGCAGCAGCGCCACCGGGGGGATCGCGTCGACCCGGGCCCCGAGCGAGAGGGCGGTGACGCGGGTCGCGACGCGGACCTCCCCCTCGACGAGGTGACCGAGTGGGCCCGTCTCGGGTGAGGCGAAGGCCGAGGGGCGCGAGGAGTGCGTCTTTCGCACGTAGCGGGCCGCGTGGATCTCGTCGCCCATCACGACGAGCGTGCCCAGACCTCGCGCGTCGGGGCTCGCCGCGACTGCGACGGCGGCCCGTAGGTTCGCCGGACCGTCCGCACCGGGCGCGTCCGCCGAGCGCATGGCCCCCGAGACGACCACGGGCCGCTCGTCGTCGATGAGCAGGTCGATGACGAAGGCCACCTCCTCGAGGTTGTCCGTCCCCTGGGTGACGACGACCCCGGTCGCTCCCTCCGCGAGGGCCGCCTCGACCGCGCGGACGAGCGCGAGGACGTCGTCGAAGGTGAAGCTCGCCGAGGGCATGAGTCGCACCGTGCGCGCAGACAATGCGACACCCCCATGGGCGTCGAGTGTGCGCGTCAGGTCTCCCGCCTCCAGCGTCGGCATCACACCCGCCCCCGGCGTCGGCGCAACCGACGCGATCGTGCCCCCCATCGAGAGAAGGGCGACGTATCTCTCTTGATCACTGGGCGACGTAGTCACGACGGCGCGATGATAGCCGTCGCACCTCCGCATCCCCAAGCCGTTCGACGCACATCGAGACGCCGGACTAGACCAGATGAATCACCGCATCACCCACCATCCGCGATCGTCAGTGGTCAGCGACACCCGTGTCGCCGTTCACGTCCTGGTTCCACACGATGCAGTCCCTCGGGGTGGGCCGTCTCCAACCTTCGCCGATCACTAGCCTTGGGCCATCGGCCGGGTGGTCTACGCCCGCGCTGTCGACGCGCCACTCGTTGGCTCAGTCGTCTGGGGTAACCCGTTACGCGGCGACGCCCCTGATCGCGCGCGTCGAGTCACGCGGTGCACGCCGACGAGCCCTCACCCGCGACGGTGCGCCTCCCACAAGAGCAGTCGTGAGGTCCGAAGTAACCCGGGCCACGTTCCGGCTTCGGCGAGCGAGAGTGCCTTGGCGATCAAATCCGCTTCGGGACGTATCGACGGCAGCCGGCAGATCGAACACTCCCCCGGTCGGTGCCCGATCTCGCGAGTGACAGCCTCGACGACACCGGCCTGAAATCGACCCGCCGTGACGGTGAACCGGTCCCGACGAAGCTCCCCGACGGCGTTACGGGGAACGACCGCACGCTCGGCGCGTTCAAGGAGTGGGCGATCGGCGGCGGTGTCGCCCATGGCCAGACGAACGAGGGGACCCTCACTTCCGTCGCGCCCAATGAGCGCGGCGACCCCCGCCGCCTTGTTGACTCCCTTATCCACCAGGTCGACCTGGTTGTCCCCTCGAATCAACTGGAGATCCGCCCTTCCGTCGGACTCAATGCAGCGGACGAGCTGCTGCATCTCACCGCTCGAGAGTCGCCCGAGGTGACGCTTATGTGAGGCCCGAATGGAGTAGGAGAATCCAGGATCGACGTCAATCTCATTGAGCGCGGCAATCCGGGTGCGAAGGTGCGAGATGGCATCGAGGGCACCCGCGTCAATCACGGCGTGGACGTCGCCATCGGCCGTCACGATGGCCGATCCGTACTCCGCAACGCCCCCCGCGAGGCGTAGGGGTCGGACCCGATCAACCACTTCGGTCGCGCTCCGCCCGGTCGCCACGATGACTTGATAGCCGTGGGCCAGAAGGGCCCGAAGCGACACCATGCCAAGCCTTCCTGGTGCCGAGTAACTCCCACCGGACGTCTCGAGGACCCCATCGAGGTCGAGCGCTACCACGGGGCCACTGTGAACGGGGGCGAGGTCGCCGAGATAGACCTCGGACAAAAAGTTGACCACGGCCGCGGATTGGCGACGAGAGTACTCGAATCGATCGAGCTCCCCTGCGCGATGGCGATCCCACAAGGCCACCAGCGTGTAGAGCAGCCATCGGCACTCGTCAATCTGATCCCCTACTGCCTCGGCGTAAAGAGCTCGGAGCGTCCGCTCACGCTCGGAGTCTCCGTCGACGGCCGACGACGCGAGATCAAACGCGAGGTCGTAGCACGCGAGGTCCCTGTTGGAGAAGGCCCCGTCGGCGTAGTCGCGCTTGGCCCAGCGTCCCTCGCGCTTCCCCCAATGCTGTCGGCCGATGGCGCCGTCAATCACTGCGGGGTGCTCTGCACGAAGAACGAGACGCACCGCCGGACCGAGCACGCGAGCCGCAACCAAAGAGGCGCGCGGCCCTAGCGAGCGGACCATGAGAAGTGACGCCACGCCACTGACACTCGCCGAGAGCCCTCGGTCGCCGCTGCGGTCTCTCGCCACGCCGAGGGTCGCTGCCCGTCGAGCCAGATACTTGACCACCACGGGTGACGGGGGCGGCGCGTCTCCGTCCCCATCCAGTGGCTCTTCGACGAGGAGGGCACCCACCATCGCAAGGGGTCGAGACACGAGTCCCCCCAGCGCTTCCGCCACTCGCAGCGCATCGCGCCCGAGATAGCCGAGGCCGACGCCGCGTACGGCGAGGAGCCTTTGATCAACGTCACCGTCCGCGGTCGCCACCGTCGCGCGGACGGTCACTCGAACGTGTTCCCGACGGGTCAGGGCGACAGGGCCGACGATCTCCAGCGAGACGACTCGCTCGTTGGCTGACAGGGCTGACGTGATGGCACCCTCCAGCCTGGGCACGGCGAGCTCCGAGTGGATCTTCCACTCCTCCCAGGGCAGCGTCACCCTGGGAAAGTCATCCAGTTCTTGGGGCAGCGAACCGTCCTCGGTGATCGTCGCGACCAGGAACGTCACCTTGTCGGCGTCGGCCACGAAGCGGCGTAGCCCGCGAGCGACTGCCGCAAGCGCAGAACCAGAGGAGGGTGGATCGTCGACGATGAGGAATGACGACTCGGCGCCGCGAGCGCGGACTCTGGATAGGGCGTACGGATTGAGGTGGGCACCCGGGCGCATTGAGATTATGGACGCGCCTTCCACTCCGCGCGCCTCCAGCGCGGCCAGTGCCAAGGGGGCGAGATACGCACCTGAGGTCCGAACGCCTACGACGACCGGTGCCTCGGGGTACCCTCGCACCGCGATGAGCCGCTCGACCAACGTCAGGACATCCTCGGGTCGCTGGTCGAAGCTGCGGAAGGATGACGGCATCGTGCATACGCTCGCCCTGTCTCGACCGGGCAAACGCCCCACCAGACCCTTCACTTCCTCCAGCCGATCCACTATCTCAGCGTCCGTGTCGACGGTCGTGGAGGTAAGGACACGGCGCGCGAGAGTCACGAGGACCTCGGTGAGGATCGTCTCGGTGCGATCTAGACGTCGCCCACGGCCCCATCGGCGGCGAGTCCTCGACCACGATTCACGAGCCCTCCAGAGTTGCTCAACAACCGAAAGGGCACGTCGTGACCGGTGAGCCGCGGTGTGACGCAGCACCGAAAGTTGAGCTAAGCCCGTACCGACGTGACGGTCCTCGCAGACCTGCCAGGCGCCCGCGGCCAGTAAGTACGCGTCGAGCCATCGTCCCGCCGCCGCCTCAGCGCACGACCGTCCGATGAGGTCGTCAAGCTCCAGTAGGAGATCGACGTCCCTCACTGGCCCATATTAGATTAGGCCCACCCGTCCTCGACCCCGAAAGTGCGCCCGTCGAGGCGCGCCATCTCGACACGCCCGTGGGGCCACGCGCCCCCAGGAGGCGTCGACGCCCGTGCTCCAGGGTGGCTCCCGTCAGCGGTGGAGCGGCGTTGGGCGTGGCCACGACCGCCCCGCGAAGCGGGGCGAGACCCGACACCCAATATCCGTGGTGTCGACCTAATCTCGCGGGCGTGAGAATACGATCCCGCATCCGTAGCCGCGCAGTAGTTGGAGCGACCATCCTCTGTGCGAGCATTCTGGTGACCCTTCCCGCCACGACTGCGTCCGCGGCACACACGGCGCCAACCGTGGCGCAACCCTGCGGTGTCCACGCCGCAACGCAGAGTTACCAGCACGTTGTCTGGATAGTTCTCGAGAATGTCGGCTACGGCGTCGTTGGCTCACCCGAGGCGCCGTACCTCAACCATCTCATCTCTCTATGCGGGCTCGCCACCAATTACCACGGAACGACGCATCCCAGCCTGCCCAATTACATCGCCCTCACCTCCGGCTCCGCTCAGGGCATCAGCGACGACAACGATCCGGCTAGCCATCCCCTCGCCGCTCAGAGCATCTTCTCCCAGTTGAACGGGAAGTGGCGCTCTTACGTGGAATCGATGCCCACGCCCTGCGACAAGGTCTCCGCCGGTGAGTACGCCGCCAAGCACAACCCTGCGGCGTACTTCACCGATCTCGGTGCGACGTGTGCTCGCAACGACGTTCCGCTTCCCGCGCAGCCTTCGTTCACCCAGCCGTTCACCTTCGTCACTCCGAACCTGTGCCACGACATGCACGACTGCTCGGTGGCCGCGGGCGACACGTGGATGCGCACCTTCGTCCCCAAAGTGCTGTCAAGTCCCCAGTACCGCTCGGGCAGTTTGGTCCTCGCGATCACCTTCGACGAGAACACCTCGGGTTCCACCAACCACGTGCCCACCATTGTGATCGCCCCGAGCGTGCCGCGCGGACTCAAGGTCGGCGCCTACCTGACCCACTACTCGCTGCTGCGCACCACCGAGCAACTCCTTCGGCTCTCGCCCCTCGCCGGTGCGAAGTCCGCCCGCACCATGGTTGGACTCTTCCACCTATAGGTGCGTTGGGCTCGAGGGCGGCGTCGGGAGCGAGTGACGCGGTGCCACCCTGGATTCACGCCCCTTCACGCGGTTGAGATGCGGCACCACGAACCCGTCGGGGCCCGCACCAGCAATCTCATGATCGCGTGCTAACCGCTAGGACCTGAAGCCCGCCCGAAGGTTCGGGATTCCCCACTCGACAACGGCTCGGAGGGCTCGAGAGCTCTCTCGTTGAACCCAGTGTCCCGGAGCCAAGACATTCGGGGATCGAATCTTGAAGAGGTGGGCGACGTGATATAGCCAGGTCACCACCAATCCCTGCATGAGAGTCAGGTCCTGAGTCGTGGGCCACGCTTCCTTCATCCGTTCGATCACTCGCCGCTCGTCCTCACTCCTCTCAGTGGGACTCGCAAGGACTTTGACGAGACGTGCGACACTGGCGTTCACATCAGTTGACGTGCGGAAGGCAAACACACTGAGCGCGAAGAGCGAGGGGTCGACGCCGACAATCTCGTCGGAGGCACTTCCACCCCAATCGATTATGCCGGCCACGCGGCGACGTACCGGATCGATGAGGACGTTGCCCAGTGAAAAGTCCCCGTGCTGCCATCCTTGTTCGACCCGACAGCCTTCCAACGACGCGACCAACTCCCTCCGTAGCACATTGAGGCGGCTCTGATCCTCTCTCCAGAAGAAGGCTCCCCCCCATTGCTCTCGGATGACGTCGACCCTTCGTCCGACTGTCCTCTCAATGAGGGACGGGTCGGCGGTAGCGATGACCGAGGTCTCCTCCTTCAACCGTCTAACAGTGTCGAGAGCATCAGTGATCAGATCCTCGTCTAGTCCACCTGCGCGCGCCACATCCAGCGCGGTGTACCTCGAAGGGGAAGCGTAGACGATAAAGGGCAGAGGACCATCGGGTTGGGCGACAATGCGTTCAGGGAGATACGCAAGGAATCCCGACCCGAGGAGATCACTCCTAATCTGGCTGAGACAAGCCGTTTCAACATCGAGCTCTCGCCTTGAGGCGACATCCGTTCCCGACTTCAGAACTAGATAGCTTCCGTCTACCGGCGTCTCCGTCACCGCAATCGCCATTCGCGAGTTGTTCCGTGCCACCGCGAACTCCCCTGAGCCATCCACGAAGCACTTGAGCCGTTGATCGACCCCGACGAGCTCACCCGCGACTCGAGTCAGGTAGGTCCTCTTAAGCCGTTGCCGGCGGTCAAAGAGCGCATCGGCGATGCGGGACGCGACTTTCTTCCTCCACGACACGGTGGCCGTCACAGCCGAAGGTGGCTCGGCAATCTGAGCATCACCTGCATCACACCCCTTCGACTGAGGTTCAGAACCGAATCGCCACACCGTTGGAGGTAATCTACACGGCCCATCGATCGGAGTGGCTTGTAACCACTCTGGTCGGCGTCGATTCTGAGTGACACGCCGTGTGACGAGATGCGCGGTCCCGCGCACGCTCCTGGTGCGCGTTTGTCGAGGCCGCACCGGCGAACTCGCCTGTCATGCGCTCTATCCGAGACGGCGACGGGCACGATGTCCTCGGGTGGCAGCCACATCCGATGCACCGTGTCTGCTTCGAGAATCGGGTGCCACTACGCCAACGCGGCGTTGTGAGTGAGAGAGGCTCTCGCCCCTGGCGACCACACGTGCCCGTCCAGCGCAGACCGTCGCGACGGGCCCCGAGCCCTGCAACCCCTTATAGCCGGAACGGCCGTCCGCAGACCTTTCGCGTACGCGCCCGCTCGGTGAGTTGGACGACGGGGACACGGTTATCCAGCGGTGGACAAGCAGTTGACGGCGTGACCGACGTCGTGGAACAAGTCCGTTTCTGCCCTCGCTCGCCACGAGGACATCGAGAACCTCGGGTCGAAGGGCTCGCCCCTCAACCCCGGGCTCATCTGGGTGACCGTCGTGCAGTTCGGATACCTCGACGGACCCGGGGCGGCGGCCACTGTCGATCGGTCACCTCCCACCACATTCCGTCACAGTGGCCGTGGCCGAGGCGTCGATCACCACGGCGTCGTTCCAGTAGTTCGCTCATCCGCTGGCGATTTGGTCACGTAGGGGGAAGGGCTCCCTTCTCAGGGTGGATTCTCGAACAGACCGCGGCTCGGCGAGACGGAGTTCCAATCGATCGATCTGCATCTGGTGACCGGCAACGTCGAACGACGAAATCAACGTCGTCACCTCCGGGGAAGCCGATGCGGTCGTCACGACGTCGGCGGCGGGGGTGGTCCGGGTACCCTTGCGCGCTGGAACCCGAAGAGTCCCGTGGGAGAGCGCTATCACACACCCGCATCTCACTGAGTCAGTTCCCTTCGGCAACGCCATCGCACTCGAGAGTGACCCAGGGCATCGGGTAGGCGAGGAGTACTCCTCGGGCGGAGGCCCGACCGCAGGGACCCAGTAGCCCGGGCCAAGGGTGAGGGCGACACGGCACCCTGGTGACCTCAACGTGCAACGGACTTCGGGATACCCTGCCTACAAGCGTTTGGAGCGACGTTCCTATTTTGCCGGGAGCAAGTTGGTGCCAAATAAGTCTCGAGAGTTGATGAAACACCCGCTACGGCAAAATCGCCTCATCCAAAACGCCATCGCGCTGATGGTGTCTTCGGGAGGGTCGGCGCTGTTGGGGGTCGCGTTCTGGGTGCTCGCCGCACGACTCGCACCAACGTCAGTCATTGGAAAGACGACGGCCGAAATTGCGGCAATGGTCTTACTCGCCACAATTGCTCAACTCAGTTTCGGATCGATTTTCGAGCGCTTCCTTCCCGTAGCCGGGGAACTCACGCGACGCTTCATCGCACGCTCTTACGTTTTGACCCTGTCGACGGCATTGGTCTTTAGCGTCGGATACGAAGTCTTGGGCTTCGGGCACCACTTCCTCGAGGAGGGTATAGCCAGTAAGGCGTTCTTCCTTGTCGCCGTGATTGCGTGGACTATCTTTGCGCTACAAGATTCCGCCCTGATTGGACTAAGGGCATCTCGATGGGTCGCCGTTGAAAACATCGGCTACGGCATAGCGAAACTCGCGCTGCTCCCCTGCTTCCTCATTGTCTCGAAGGCCCAGGGCACCATTATCTCGTGGGTCATCCCGGTCATCGTCGCTGATGCGCTCGTTTCGCTGTATCTCTTCCGCGTTCGGATTCCTGGACACATTGAGGCGTCTACCCGTACTGAAGACCTCCCCACGACGCGTGAGCTCGTAATCCTCTCGGGTGCGCAGTACGCTTCGGTCTTGACGACCGTTTTCTTACCTGCCCTGGTGACGCTTCTCGTGATCCAGCGCTTGGGCGCCGTGGAGAACGCGTACTACTACTTGCCCGCGATGATCTCCAACAGTCTTGGTACTTTTGCCTGGAGCATCGCACGCTCATTTCTCGTTGAGGCCTCGCACGAGCCTCATGCACTGAGACAACATGCCAATTCAGCCATCAAGGGTTTGACGGTCGTTCTCGTCCCGTCGATCGTGCTGGGCGTCATCTTCGCGCCCGAGTACCTTCGTGTCTTCGGAGCGGGTTACGCCGCTCACGGCACAGCACTGATGCGGATGCTCCTGATCTCCCTCTCGGGTGTGGCCGTCATGGTGTTCTATAGCACCTTCGCCTGGCTCGACAAGCGGGTGTGGTGGCTCACCGCTCGCAACGTCGTCTTCAGCGTGGTTTATGTCCTCATCGTTCTGCTGCTTCTCGGCCACTACGGCATCAACTCAATTGGCATCGCGTCTCTGGTGTATTCCGGTCTTACCGCGCTCATGTTTCTCCCAATGTCCATTCGTCGCTACCGACGGATTGAGAGCGTGCCGGTCGCGTAGTCGGAGTTGAGGCGCCCCATCAGGGTCGAGACACCTATGGGCGGTGCAGTCCCCTTGAGTGGCGTCGGCGACCCAGCGAGAGCGCGAGAGACCACCGGCCGCCCCGGCTAGAGCCGCGCACCCCAACAGCAGGTGGGTGCGAGGAGTCGCCCGACGGCGCCTCCGAGCTCTCACGTCATCTTGGCGAGGCGGGCCCCAACGGTCGCACGTGCCCGCTCCCCCCGGTTCGAACCCGTGGTCACCGCCTTCACGGCCGGCGAACACGAGAGGGGGCGTAGGCGCCGTGACCACGGCGTCCCGGCAGCCGGAGTCATCTTCCGCCACCGCGTGGACGGTCAACGGGTCGCACGCTGCGATGGGTTCGCTCCCGTCGACGCGACAACCCACGGTCGGCTTCGCCGAGCCCGCGCCGTCTTCTCGCGTGACGGGGCCCGACTTCGACGAGTAGACGATCCGGGCCCGGGCCGCCCGTCAGCCCGGCGTGGCCCCGTCACCCCCGCTAGAGGGGCACCCCAGATCACGGTCGCCCACGTCGTGACGTCCATCGCGACACCGGACGTTCGTTCCACCGGGCCGCACCAGCCGGCGAGAGCCGAGGGTCGTGAGGGGCGATCAGTGGATTGACGTCGGGGCGTCTAGCGCCACGGGAGGCTCGAGCCTCGCCAGCTCCTAACGAAGAGTAATAGTCGGCTGGTCCCCACAACCGCGGAGTAAACGGCCAGCGGTGCTATGTCACGCGCGCGAACCTGACGGAACCAGCGAGCGAAGTTGGCAGCGCGATCTCGCCAGTTGTCCGCGCGAACTTCGAGATAGGGGGTCAGCTCTGACCGGGCTCGTGGGACAAAGAGGTCACGGTTTCCCGCCGCCACCCGAATCTCACGGCGAAGCAGCTCGCGCAACGACAGCGGGACGGGGATGGTCACCTGCGCCGCCGCAACGATGACGCGCTCGCCCTCGTCGAACTGAGCGTCAAAGAAGAGGTCGTCGGCGATGAGGAGCGGGAACTCACCGAAGCGAGCACGCCCGGCCCTATTCGTGCCGTAGAGTCCACGGCCCACGAGGTGGCGATTGATCCAGCCTGCCACCACTGGGGCACCGAGTGCTTCGTAGAAGAGGCGCACAATCCAGTGTGCGTTGGCGAGATCGTGGTTCACCCGCGGTCCAACCGCCCGCGCGCTCTCCCCGTCGAGGGCCCGAGTCAATTGGATCACCGACGTCTCGTCAATGCGAACGTCGGCGTCGCAGTAGAGCCGAGGATATACGTCGCCGGCTTCGACGTCACCGGCGTTAAGAGCGTGACTCTTGCCCCGAGGGGCAATCTCAACGACGTGCACACCCTCTCGACTGCTAGCGACCTTGGCGGTGTCGTCCGTACACCCGTTGCACACCACGACGACACTGGCGACGCCCCGAGCCACGAGGCCCGAGAGATCGTCGAGCAGCCCGCCGACCCTCGACACTTCATTGTGCGCGGGCACAACGATTGACACACGCGGTCCCATGACGCTAACTCACTTTCGAGCCTGGGTCATGGGAACAGAGTAAGTGGTCCCTTCCTCCATCGCACGTCGTGACGATCCGGCGTCCGCCGGCAAACGTATCGTGGACGTCGTGAAAGTCCCCGACGACGAAAGACCGAGCCCGGTCCGGCTCGTCCGGCTCGACCTGGACGCGAAAGAGCGAGACAGCGCGACGTCGCCGACGGGTCGGATCTGGCTGGAAGTGCTCCGCTCCGGCCAGGTGCTCGGCGTCAGCGAGCGTCTTCTCGGATCCGAGGGCCTGGGCGACGACGACGTCGCGAGGATCGCGCTCGAGTACCGCGACGCCGAGGTCGCCGACCTCTCTCGTGTCCCGGACGACGCCCTGCCGACCATGTCGGTGGTCATCCCCACGCTCTATCGTCGCGTCGACCTCCTCGATCGGGCGGTGCGTTCGGTCGCCGCGTGCGACTACCCCTCCTTCGAGGTGATCGTCGTCGACAACCGTCGCCGCGACGGCGACCCAATACCACCGTTCAGTGACCTCGAGAACGTCCGGATCGAGGTTGAGAGGTTCCCGGGTGCGTCATCGGCGCGCAATCGCGGTGCGGCCAGTTCCCGCGGCGAGATCGTAGCGTTCACCGACGACGACGTGGAGGTCGACCCACGATGGCTACGCGCCCTGGGCGTGGCCTTCGCCACCGACGCCGACGTCGACGCCGTGGGCGGGATGGTCCGTCCGGCCGAGCTCGACACCGAGGCCCAGCTGTGGTTCGAAGAGTTCTTCGGCGGCTTCACCAAGACCTTCACGCCGCAGCGTTGGAGCGTCGCGCTCGTCGGGAAGACCGACCCCCTCTTCCCGTACGCCGCGGGTCGCTTCGGTGCCGGCAACAACATGGCCGTGAGACGGGCGGCCCTCCAGCGCGCTGGAGGATTCGACGTGCGACTGGGGGCCGGGACCATCGCTCGCGGCGCGGAAGACCTCAAGGTCTTCATCGAGGTCCTCCTGCTCGGCGGCACCGTGGCGTTCGTCCCCTCCGCGCTGGTGCGCCACTCGCATCGACGGACCCCCCACGAGTTCCGCGAGCAGGTCTTTGGCTACGGCGTCGGCCTCACCGCCTTGTACTGCGCGCTGGCCGCGGAGGACCCTCGCCATCTCGGGAGGATCCTGCGGCGCCTGCCCCGTGGTCTCAAGATGTTCTTCCGCCCCTCGACGCCCCGATCCCTCAGCGCCGCACCCAGCTACCCGCGCACGACGGCCCTCCTCCACGCGATGGGAATGGCCTACGGTCCCCTCGCCTACGCGCGCAGCGTCATCGCGGTGCGCCGCGTCCGCCGCCGCGCCGATCCGCCCCGGTTCTAGGTCGACGCCCCCGTTCGGACCCGCCCGCGCTCTAGCGGTGACGGGACGACGCCCGGACACTCCACACCACTCCCCGACCCCGGCCGCCCCGTCGTCCCCGAGACGACGGGGCGGCGAGGGCGGTCACGCGTGGGGTCGCCCGAGCCTCGTCGAGCTCGGCGAGCCCGACGCGGACCGATCCCCCGTGGAGCCCGCCCCACGACCGCGTCGAGGGACCCGGTCACCCGCCGCGGGGAAGCCCCGCCGAACCGTGCCGGCGCCGCCACCGGGCGAGCTCGGTCGGATCCACTCGCGACGCGTCGCGATCGTCCAGGATCGCGCTGACCGTCTGGTCCACGCTGAGTGAGGTCGTGTCGAGCCACAGCCCGATCCGCGGCGTCGTGTCCATGAAGGTGCGCCACAGGGTCTCGACGTCCCAGGCGCCGTACCCGGTCTTCTCCCGTCGACTCTCGCGCTCGGCGATCGCCGCCGCGCTCGGACAGAGAATCACGACGCGCGGTCGCACGCTCGACAGTCGTTCGACGACCCCCCTGAGGTCGTCCCCCAGGTAGAGGTCCTGGAGGACGGTCGTGAAACCCGCCGCCCGGTAGGCGAGGGCCGCGTCGATGGCCAGACGCCGCCGGAGCGCGAGCTGACGCTCCGCCTCGGACGACAGCGGGGGGGTGATCGGGTCACGGCCCGCGACGATCATCCGGCGAAAGGCGTCACCACGGACGTGGGCCGATCTCTCGAAGCGATGGGCCAGAGCCTCGGCCACCGTCGACTTGCCCGCGGCCATCACCCCGGTGACGACGAAGAGGTCCACCTCGTCCATAGGGCCAGTGTCCCATCGCCGAGCGGGGTGGCCGGGCCGCCGCGGCCCCTAGTATCGGAGAGCCGTGACGGACGTACTCCCGCCCCCCAACGAGGGCCCCCGACCCCAGTCGCCCCGACCGGGCCTCAGCGAGGGGGTCAAGACCCTCATCGCGACGGTCGTGGCGGTGCTCGCCATCGGCGTGGGGGTCGCCCTCTTCGTGTCGCACGAGCACCCCTACCTGCACTGCACCACCCCGACCATCCCGACACACCTGTCGACGGCCCCGCCCATCTTGAACCCCAAACACTTCACGACCCTCCCGCCCTCCCGGGACAACGACTCGGGACGCTCTCGTCCCCCGGACGCGACCCCCGACGCCGACAACGACGTCATGCGTCGAACCCTGGTCTGCCACTAGGGGTGGGCCGCCCCGCGGCCCGAAGTTTCGAGGACCATCGTCGCCACCGCGGCATTCGGCGATTCTCCCGACTCGACGACCACCGCCGCGAGGTGTCGAGCATCTGACCTGGTTAGCGGGATTCCACTGGGACGCTGGAGGCTCGGTCTCCCCGTTGGTTGGCGATGACCCCACTGGTGGCGAGGGGCGAACCGAGTCCGAGCCCGACGCGACGAGCATCGCCACGCAGGGGCGGATCGGATGACCGCCCGACCTGGAACCCCCGCGCGTGACTATATATATACGGTCATCGCCGACGAGACGCCCGGCTCGCGTCGCCCCCGGTGGCCACGGTTTGACCGCGCACCAGTCGACGACCATTGTCACTGGCGTTATCCCTGGTTGACGGGGTGACACCCGTGGGTGCCGTGTTCGTCCGCTCTCGTAGCGACGGCGCGTGCCTCGAGTCCCTCGCCCTCACCCGTGATGAGGCCACCGACGCTCCACCCCGCGCGGCGAAGCGGGGGTTGGATTACACGCCACGGCCCGTCTCCGGCGGACCACGCACGACGTCGCCGGTGTCTTCGAGGTGAGTCCCCTGTTCAGCAGCGTTCCCCCAGTCGGTATGTGTCCCCCGACTTTGACCCGCGTTGCGCCGCGCGGTGCCCTCGAGTCGGCGCTCGAGAGTCGGGGCCGACCTAGCGCGCCGTCCTCTCCTGTCCCTAGGGTGGGGCCGTGGCCACCCTGTCCGTCTTGGACCTCGCGACGGTCGGCGAGGGCTCGACGCCGGCGCGCGCCCTCGCGGCCACGACCGGCCTAGCCCAGTCCGCTGAGCGGCTGGGCTACCGGCGCTTCTGGGTGGCCGAACACCACGCGATGGCCTCGGTCGCGAGCTCCGCCCCCGCGGTGCTCATCGCCCATCTCGCCACCGCCACGTCGACCATCCGGGTCGGCTCCGGCGGGGTGATGCTGCCCAACCACGCGCCCCTCGTCGTGGCCGAGCAGTTCGCGACCCTCGAGGCCCTTCACCCCGGTCGCGTGGACCTCGGGGTCGGACGCGCTCCGGGGACCGACCCCCTCACCATCCGCGCGTTGCGCCGCGCTGCGGCGCTCACCCACGACACGTTCCCCGACGACGTCGTCGAGCTGATCGGCTACTTCGCCCCCGAGCGATCGTCCCGACCGACCCCCACGCCCGGACCGGGCTACGCGCCGGAGGTCTGGCTGCTCGGGTCCTCCACCTACAGCGCGCGCCTCGCCGCGACGCTCGGGCTGCCCTTCGCCTTCGCGTACCACTTCGCGCCCCAGCACCTCGACGCGGCGCTCGAGGCGTACCGCACCGGCTTTCGGCCCTCGACGAGCCTGACCGCGCCTCGGGTGATGGTCGGGGTCTCGGTCGTGTGCGCCTCGAACGACGACGAGGCTCACTACCTCGCCGGGCCGAGCGCGCTGCAGACCCTCCAGCGCGCCGTCGGCCGACCGGGCCCCCTCCCGCGACCCGAGACCGCCGCCGCGTACCCCTACTCACCCGCCGAGCGCGCCCTGGTCGATGAGGCCCTCGCGAGCCACGTCATCGGTGGTCCCGAGACCGTGGGGGCCGGTCTCACAGGGCTGGTCGCACGCACCGGTGCCGACGAGCTGATCGTCTCGGCCCGGGTGCACTCGGCGCCGGACCGAGAGAGGTCGTTGGGGCTCACGATGGCGGCCTGGGTCGCCTCGGGGGGCCCGACGCCGCCGCGGGTGCCGTCGGCGGCCGGCGCGCCCCGAGACGCATTGGCGTAAATCCTGGTTAGCGTGGTGACGCTTCGGATCGGCTCAGCAATCGTCGTGAGAGTCCGTTCATCTTCACGCCTGGGGCGTAGCGACCGCGCGACGGCCACCGACCGTGGGGACCGTCGAGACTTACCAGCCACGTCCTCCATTCGTCTCCCTGGTCAACGGGATGGCGGGGCGGGCAACTGGCCTAGCCCCACGCTGCGGGTCTAGGACTCGATACCGGACCTGGTGCCGTCGGGCGCCAGCTGATCGGGCGATCCCGTCCGGCTCCGACCGTCATCACAGCGGCCGCGCACCCCCCTCGGCCCTCGGTGAGCCCCTCAGCCACGGAATGTCGGGGCGGCCGATGGTCGAGATGGCCCTAACCGAACCCTCGCCGAGCCCAACAACTCGGGCCGCTCGGGACCCGTTCGAAGGTGTGGATAAGTTGACGAAACGTTGACGCTGACCACGTACTGTCGAGACTCTCCCAGAGGGACTGGGAAGGGTGCGGGAGTTTGCCACAACCGCACCGAGACGTGGAGGTGCCACGAAAGGGCGTACATCTAGGCACGATTCGTGAAGAATGATGCACGTTTTTTCCCGAGTCGTGAAGTACGCTCGCTGGCGAATGAGGTACCGGTGGTCGGGCCGATGACCTTGACTGATCGCTCTCGCGAAGGCGCGAACGGCAGCGGGTGGGCGCCGACTCCGACCACTCGGGCCCTTTCTCTCGGCGACGTCATCTCTCCACCACGGGCCCCGCGGATGAGCGGGGTCGGCAAGGGCACAGACAAGGGCAAGGGGTAACCGTGGCGCTACGCAGGAAGTCTCGAGACGGCGACGGCGGGTCGGTCGCGACCGTGGCGCCCCCCGCGCCCGGGGTCCCCTCCACCGGCGGCTCGGCCAACGGGTCGACCCACGACCGCACCACCGGCTTCGGGCCCAAGCCCGGCGCCGACCCCCAGGGTGAGGCCGGGCGCAAGCGCCTCGGCGAGCAGCTCGTCGCCAGCGGTCTCATCACCGAGGCGCAGCTCGACGAGGCCCTCGCCATGCAGAAGGCGGGCGGCGGTCTCCTCGGCGAGGTGCTCGTCAGCGTGGGGACCCTGACCGAGCAGACCCTGGCCCAGGCGCTCGCCTCCTTCTTCGGGTACGAGGTGGCGAACCTGCGCCGCGAGCCGATCGACAGCGCCGTGATCGACCTCATCCCCGAGGACGTCGCGCGCGAGTACATGTGCTTCCCCGTGCGCTTCGACGGCGACACGCTCGCGATGGCCGTCGCCGAGCCGAGCGACGAGCTCTCGGCGCGCCTCGCCCAGGCGAGCGGCAAGCGGGTGAAGCTGCTCATCGCGCCCATGGGCGACATCAAGTGGGCGATCGACTCGAACTACCACGCGCTCGGCAACGTCGAGCGGCTCGTCCAGGTGTTCGAGTCGGTCGAGGGATCGCGTCGTCGCGGTGGTGGGCAGGAGGTCTCCGAGTCCGAGATCGTCTCGGAAGACGCCCCGGTCGTCCAGCTCGTCGACAGCATCCTCACCCAGGCCATGCGCGATCGCACGAGCGACGTGCACATCGAGCCGACCGGTGACGTCGTGCGGGTGCGCTTCCGCATCGACGGCGCGATGAAGGAGGTCCTCACCCTCCCCGGATCCATCGGCCCGGGTCTCATCAGCCGCATCAAGATCATGGCGAACATGAACATCGTCGAGCGCCGTCGTCCCCAGGACGGCCAGCTGACGATCATGATCGACGGTCGCGAGGTCGACGTGCGCGTCGCGACGGTCGCCACGGTCGGCGGCGAGGTGTGCGTGATGCGTCTGCTCGACAAGACGCGCTCGGTCCTCAAGCTCTCCGACCTCGGCATGCCGCCCGCGACGCACGCGACGTTCTCCAAGCTCGTGCGATCGCCGTTCGGGATGGTCCTCTGCGCGGGCCCCACGGGCTCGGGCAAGACGACGACGCTCTACGCGTCGCTCAGCGAGGTCAACGACCCGACGCTCAACATCATGACGATCGAGGACCCGGTTGAGTACGTCTTCCCCACCATCAACCAGATCCAGACGAACGATCAGGCCGGGCTCACCTTCGCCAACGGCCTGCGCTCGATCCTGCGCCAGGACCCCGACGTCATCCTCGTCGGCGAGATCCGCGACGTCGAGACGACGCGCGTGGCGGTCCAGTCGGCCCTCACCGGTCACTTCGTGCTTTCCTCGCTGCACGCGACCGACTCGGTCTCGGCGCTGCACCGCTTCCTCGACATGGGCATCGAATCGTTCCTCATCGCGAGCTCGGTGCTCGGCGTCGTCGGCCAGCGGCTGCTGCGTCGGATCTGTCCGTCGTGCAAGACGACCTACACGCCGACCGACGAGGAGATGGTCTTCTACGAGGAGTCCGGTGGCGCCCCCAAGAGCGTCTTCTACCACGGCGCCGGGTGCAACTTCTGCGCCAACACCGGCTACAAGGACCGCATCGGCGTCTACGAGCTCCTGACGATGACCTCGGAGATCCGCCGGCTGGTCGTCGGCTGGGCGACCCAGGAGGAGCTGCGAAATATGGCGGTTAAACAGGGCATGAGCACGCTCAAGCAAGAAGCAATAAGACTTGTCGAGAACGACATCACGTCGATAGCCGAGGTGATCCGAGGGATGTACACCCTATGAGCCTGTTGAAGAGAGCCGAGAAGGGTCAAGGTGCGCGCGAGGGCGCCCCGGTGGCCGCGCCCGCAAAGAAGGCGCCCAAGGCGCGCGCGAAGGCCGACAAGTTGCAGGACTTCGCCTTCAAGGCGCTCGACCAGGACGGCAAGACCGTCTCGGGGACCGAGAAGGCCCTCTCCACCGGGGCGGCCCACGTCGCGCTGATCCAGCGCGGCCTCCAGCCCCTGGAGGTGAAGCCGAAGAAGAGCATCCTCGCCTTCGAGATCACCCAGAAGAAGGTCCCGCGCAAGGACCTGACCAACTTCACTCGCCAGCTGGCCGTCTTCATGCGCGCGGGCGTGCCGATCATGGAGGCCCTCGAGGTCATCACCGAAGAGACCCAGAACAAGATGATGCGCGGGGTCCTCGAGGACATGACCGTGCGGCTGCGCGCCGGCGACACCTTCGCCGCGGCGGCCTCCACCCACCCCGAGGCCTTCCCCAACTTCTACGTCGGCATCCTGGAGTCGGCCGAGCTCACCGGGAACCTCGACAACGTCCTCAACCAGCTGGCCGACTACATCGACCGCGACGAGAAGGCCCGCTCCAAGGTCACCTCGGCGCTCATCTACCCGTCGGTCGTCGCGGTCATGTCGGTCGTGGTCGTGGTGGTGCTCGCCGTCTTCGTCATGCCGCGCTTCGAGGTGTTCTTCAAGAGCCTCAACGCGAAGCTGCCCCTGGTGACCGTGATGCTGCTCGACACGACGTCGTTCATCGGGCACAACTGGTACTTCGAGGCCGCCCTCGTCATCATCCTCGTGGGCGGGTTCATCACCATGCGCCGCACCGTGAAGGGCAAGGCCACCCTCGACAAGATCCTGCTCAAGCTGCCCGTCTTGGGCGACCTCTCCGAGACGGCCATCGTCGAACGCGTCTGTCGAGTGCTCGCCTCCATGCTGCGCGCCGGCGTCGACCTGCCGCGCTCGATGGCCGTGACCGCCGACTCGGCCAACAACTTCGTCTACCGGCGCGCCCTCGAGGGGGTGCGCGAGCAGATGATGCAGGGCCAGGGCATCTCGGGACCGATCAACATGACCGAGCTCTTCCCCGCCGCGGCGCGCCAGATGTTCCGCGTGGGCGAGGAGACCGGCACCCTCGATCAGCAGCTCGAGGTCGCCGCCGCCTACTACAACCGCGAGCTCGAGACCAAGCTCGAGCGCGCGACCTCCCTCTTCGAGCCCGCGATCATCATCTTCATGGGCGTCGTGGTCGGATTCGTCGCCGTGGCTCTCATCTCGGCGATGTACGGCGTCTACAACCAGGTGAAGGTGCAGTAGTGGCGGCGCGGGGCGGGTGTCGGGCCGCTCGGAGAGGCGAGGGACACGCCTCTCCTCGCGCGTGTGTGGCGTGCCGCCGCGCGCGCCGGGATGAGGAGGGCTTCACCCTCATCGAACTGCTCATCGTCGTCGTGATCATGCCGCTCATCGTGGGCGCGCTCTCGCTGGGGCTGATCTCGGTCTTCAAGCTCCAAAGCGGGGTGTCGAGCCGCCTCGGCGACACCGTGGACTCCCAGGTGGTCGCCTCGACCTACCAGAACGACGTCTCCTCGGCCCTCGCCGTGACCACCGCCGCCGGCCAGACCCTCGACCAGTGCGGTCCGGCCGGGGAGTACCAGTTGCTCGGCCTCGCCTGGGGGGCGCGGTCGAGCGGGGGCTACGCGACGGTGGTCAGCTACGCCGAGGTCCTCACGAGCGGGCAGTGGGAGCTGGTGCGCCAGTACTGCACGAGCGGCTACTCCACGACCCCGGTCACCTCGACGACCGTCGCCTACAACGTGGAGCCACCCTGCGCATCAGGGCTTACCTCCGCCTGCCAGGCCTCGGCCCAGGTCTTCAACCAGCCCTCGAGCACCGACGCCAACGGTCTCCAGGGGGTCCTCGACGTCGCGGCCGGGACCTCGTGGGTCCCGGTCGTCGACGCCACCGACAGCAGCCTCAACGTGACCCGGGTCGAGTTCGCCCTGGCCGCCAAGACCTCGACCGACCTCTCGGCCTACCAGTACACGCTCGCGGCCGTGCCCGCGGCCGCCTCCCCGGCGATCTCGACCGGTGGCCAGCCCATCACAGTCTCGTCGACGGCCGGGTGCAACTTCGCCACCCCCGGGACGGGCTACTACGCCTCCTCGATGTGCCTGGTGGACTTCTCCAGCCTGACCGGGAACAACCTGCTGGCGGCCGAGAGCGGGTGCCTCCAGATGGAGGTCGACCTCCCCGGCGGCTCCAAGCTGTACTTCTGCCTCTCCATCTCGGGGGTCCCCGTGAACCCCTCCGCCCTGCCGACCTGGCAGAACGCCTTCCTGGGGAACTACTGCTCCTCGAGCGGAAGCGGCTGCTCGACGGGGTCGCCCTTCTACACGGGCATCTCGGGCAAGCCCGCCCTGTACCAGACCGGCTCGGGCACGACCACGATCACGCTGAAGAACATCTCGGTGATCACCGCGAACGGCTCCCAGGCGACGGGCTGGTGGGCCGTGGGGGCCGACGCCGAGTCGACCGACGCCGGGGAGTACATCGGCTGGACCTCGGACCAGCCGATCCTCGTCATGCCCAACAACTCGAGCTCGACCTACAGCTACTCCCAGTGGGCGGCCAACGGGGACTCCTTCCCCTCGGACCCGGTGGGCAACGCCTGCAACTACGGGACCGGGCTCACCTGGCAGGGCGGTCCCTACTCGGTCCTGTGCTCGGTGCCCTCGAACGTCAACATCGGGCTGAAGACCGGCACCGCGATGGTCGAGTCCGAGACACCCAAGACCTGGACGATGACCCTGCACGGCGCCGGCCTCGAGGCCGCCGCGTTCGGACTGCTCCTCTCATGACCGAGAACCCGCACTCACCAGGGAGGCTCGGATGAGTTCGCGACCCGTGCGCCCGATCGCCGAGACGCCCCGCACGACCGCGCGGCCCCTCGGGCCCGGGTGGCTCCGACGTCGGGGAGAGTCCGAGCGCGGTGACACCATGATCGAGGTCCTCCTCGCCCTCGTCGTCCTCGCCCTCGCCGCGCTCGCCCTGATCATCGCCTTCACGACGACGATCGCGGCCTCCGCCCAGCACCGCCAGCTGGCCCGGACCGACACGATCCTCGCCACGGCGAGCGAGGAGGTCATCGCGGCCATCGAGAACCGGCCGACCCTCTTCACCGACGCCTGCACCACGCCGATCAGCGGTTACCCCTTCTACAGCACCACCCAGGGCTTCCCGCTGCCCGCGCCCTACACCACCAACGCCCAGAGTGGGACCCCGGGCTACGTCGTCCAGTACGCCTCGACGGGCGCGGTCGAGTACTGGAACGGCACGGCCTTCACGCCGACCTGTGCCGCCGGGGCCCCCCAGCTCATCACGATCACCCTCGTGGGCACCAAGTACTCCAACAGCTTCGTCGTCGACTACCCGGTCGGCAACACGGGGGACGCCCTCACCAGCGGCGGAGCCGACCACCTCGTCTTCTTGAAGCAGCCCGACTGTCCGGGGGCGACCTGCTACGCCGGCTCGCCCCTCACCCAGCAGCCCGTGATCGCCGTCGAGGACTCGGCCGGCAACGTCGTGACGACCGACCTCTCACCGGTCATCCTGCAGATCTCGGCGAACTCCCCCTCGACCGGGGTCCTCTCGGGCTGTCAGGGCAACGAGATCCTGGGCGTGGTGACCTTCACCGGCTGCACCCTCGGCTCGGGCGGGAACTACATCCTCACCGCCTCCGATGGCAGTCTCACCCCGGTCGACAGCCAGCCCTTCACCGTCGCGGCCGCGCAGTTCCAGCTCGTCTTCAGCACCGAGCCCGTGGCCGCGGCCGCCGGGAGCCCCTTCGCGAGCGACCCGACGGTCGCGGTGGAGAACGTCGCGAACGGCCAGGTCAACCCGGCCTGGGACGGGACGATCACCTTCACCTCCTCGGGAGGGGCCTTCACGGGCTGCTCGAACGCCACGTCTCAGACGACCGTCACGGTCACCGTCACCAACGGCACCGCGGCGATCCCCTCGAGCTGCCTCTTCTGGGGCGGCTACTACTACAACCCGGCCTCCAACCCGCCCACGACCGCGACCAACTACACGATGACGGCGGTCGCCAACCCGGCGAGCCAGTCCGACGCCGCCCTCCCCGCGACCTCCAACGCCTACTTCGTGACCGGCCCCGGCCCAGCGTCCCAGCTCTCCTTCAAGACGAGCCCGACCGGGGTCGCGAGCAACTCGCCCTCGAGCGTCTTCCCGGTCCAGCCGGTCGTCCAGGTCGAGGACTGGTTCGGCAACGTCGCGATCAACTCCTCGCCCGCCCTGAGCATGGCCATCACCGGCTCCGGGGAGACCCTCGGGGGCTGCAGCTACTCGGTGAGCCACGGCACCTACACCTACTCGGGCTGTCACGGCAGCGCCTACGGCAACGGGCTCACCCTCGTGGCCTCGGGGAGCGGGCTCACCAGCGCCACCAGCTCGAAGTTCAACATCACCGGGATCGCGACCCAGCTCGTCTTCACGACCTCGCCCCAGGCCGGCGCCTCGGGCTCGTCGTTCACCGTTCAGCCGGTCCTCGCCTACGAGGACGCCAACGGCAACGTCGTCACAGCCGCCACCGCGCCGGTCTCGCTCTCGGTCTCACCGACCAGCGGTTGGCTCGCCAACTGCACCAACCTGGTTCCCGACCTCGGCTACGTCAACGTCCAGAACTGCACCTTCGCCGGGCTGGTGGGCACGCAGTACACCATGACCGCGACCGGCGGCGGGCTGACCTCGGCACCGAGCGCCCCGTTCTCTCCGACCGGGCCCGGGCCGGCCACCCAGCTCGTCTACACCCAGCAGCCGGTGGCCGGGGCGGCCGACGCCCTCCTCACGACCCAGCCGATCATCGCCGTCGAGGACTCGGCCGGCAACGTGGTGACGTCCTCGACCAACGTGATCACCCTCACCTCCTCGGGCAACGGCGTGATCGCCAACTGCGCGGGGCTCACCGCCATCGGCGGCACCGCCACCGTGACCAACTGCACCTTCGGCGGGGTCGTGGGGACTGAGTACACGATCACGGCGAGCTCGGGCAACCTGACCCCGGCCGTGAGCCAACCGATCTCGCCCACCGGTCCCGGGCCGATGTCGGAGATCGCCCTGACCGCGTCGACCTCCAACTTCACCGTCACCACGGACTCGACCCTGACGGCCACCCTGACCGACAACTTCGGCAACGTCGAGACGGCCGACAGCTCGACCCCGGTGACGTTCTCGTCGCTGGCCTCGAGCACGGGTTCGGTGACCGGCCTCACCACCCCGAACGACACCGCGGGCGTCGCGGCCGACACCGTCACCGGCGCCACCCCCGGCGCGGTGGTCGTCCAGGCGTCGGCCAACGGCGTCACCTCCAACCAGGTCGGCCTCGCCGTCAACGCCCCGCCCACGATCACGACGACCTCGCTGGCGTCGATCGACGACACCGAGACCACCTACCACCAGCCGATCGCCGCCTCGGGTGGGACCGCCCCCCTCTCCTGGTCCGCGACGGGCTTCCCCGCGAACAGCACCCTCTCGATCAACGCCTCGACCGGGGTGATCAGCGAGAGCGGCACCAACACCGCCACCCCGGGCAGCTACACGGTCGTCGTGACCGTGACCGACGCCGACGGGATCACCGCGAATCAGACGTTCACCCTGGTCGTCAACGCCGCGCCCACCCTCAACCCGAGTAGCGGGGCGCTCAGTGCGGCCACCGACGGCCAGGCGAGCTACAGCCAGGCGATCGCCGCCTCCGGCGGGACCGGGAGCTTCGCCAACTGGACCGTCACCTCGGGCTCGCTGCCCACGGGGTTCAGTCTCAACGCCTCCACCGGCGCGATCACCGCGTCGAACGTCACGGCCTCGCCGAGCACCTACAGCTTCACCCTCGCGGCGACCGACGCTGACGGGGTGACCGTGACCGGCAGCTACACGCTCCAGGTCAACCCCGCGCCGTCCTTCTCCCCGAACACCGTCCCCGACGCCCACACCGGCGTCGCCTACAGCCAGACGATCACCGCCCAGGGCGGGACCGGGACCCTCAGCGTCGTCCCGAGCCTGGTCACCCTGCCGAACGGACTGAACCTGACCGTCACGGGCACCACGGCGACGCTCTCGGGCACGACGAGCGCGACGAGCGGCACCTACGGCTTCACCCTCACCGCGACCGACGCAAACGGGGTGACCACCCAGACCACCTACACGTTCGCCGCGACCAACACCCCGATCATCACCGGGCCCGCCTCCCTCCCGTCGGTCGAACAGGGCGAGAGCTACCCCTCGACGACGGTCACCGCCCAGAGCGGGACCCAGCCCTACACCTGGTCGGCGACGGGCCTGCCGTCGGGCATCACGATCAACGCCTCGACGGGCCAGATCAGTGGCTCGACGACGGTCGCCCCGGGCACCTTCAACGTCACGGTCACCGTGACCGACGCCAACAACAAGACCGCCTCGCGGGCGTACACCCTGGTCGTCCAGGCGGGGCCGAAGGTGACCACCGCGTCACTGCCCTCGAGAGACCTCGGACAGTCCTACCCGTCGACTCAGCTCACCGCGAGCGGGGGCACCGGCTCCTACACCTGGTCGGCGACGGGCCTGCCCGCCTGGCTCTCGCTCAGCCCGACGGGCCTACTGAGCCAGAACGCGAGCGTCGCTTCGGGCACCTATTCGGTCACGTTCACGGTCACCGACGCGGTGGGGGGCACGGGCTCGGCGACCCTAGCGATCAGGATCTCCTCCGATCCGTCGATGTCGGGCACGATCACGAAGAACTCGTACTCATTCAAGAGGGGTGGCCGATACTACGACCTGGTGCAGGTCACCTTCTCGATAACGGGCGGCGCGAGCCCCTACTCCAACTGGACTCAGGGCTACTCGGGCTTCTACAACACCCCGACGGTGAGCGTCTCGGGCTCGACCGAGACGGTCACGGGCTACGTCCAGCAGGGGTCCACGTTCTCGGTCACCTCGAGCGCTCAGGACGCCAACGGCTACTCCACGAACGCCACCGTCTCGGGGACCGGGGCCTAGATGAGCGTGGCCCGTCCTCCCCGTCCTTCGAGCGTCCTTCGCCCCGATGAGTGGCCCGGGCTCGGCCGGGCCGGCCGTGACGAGCGCGGGGCGTCGCTGATCCTGGCCCTCGTCTTCATCGTGGCCGTGAGCCTGATCGTGATCCCGCTCGCCGACTGGGCGGCGGGCAGCCTCAACAACACCAACACCTTCCAGAACGTCCGGACCCTCGACTACGCCCTCTCGAGCACGGTCGACACCGCCATCCAGGCCATCCGTAACACCCCGGTCCCCGCGGACCCGGTTCTCGACTCCAACGGCTACGGCGTCCAGCCCGTCGGTTACTGCTGGGCGCCGGCCAGCGGGACCGTGTCGTCGCTCGACGTCAACGGCTACGCCATCGACGTCTGGTGCCAGACCACCGTGAGCCTCCCCCAGGCCGCGACCCGGGTCGTCACCCTCTACGCCTGCTCGAGCACCTACGACCACGGGAGCGAGGCGACCTGTCAGGCCGCCCCGCAGCTCGAGGCCCGCGTCACCTTCGACGACTACCCCGCGAACGGCGGCGTGACCCTCGTCGCCCAGTGCAACATCGAGACCGGTCAGTGTGGCTTCAGCCAGCTCATCACGAAGTGGGTCTGGGCGACCTCGACGCCGTAGCGGCCTCGGCCCAGGCGAGTAGCCACCGGCCCTCCCCGCCCCGCTAGTCCGACGTGACCCGTGGGCGCGTCGCGACCCGACAGGGCTCAT
The DNA here is from genome assembly GCA_021831035.1 of Actinomycetes bacterium. Lineage (GTDB taxonomy): Bacteria > Actinomycetota > Acidimicrobiia > Acidimicrobiales > RAAP-2 > RAAP-2. The sequence continues at coordinate 34,170 of JAKBNL010000006.1, read as the reverse complement.
TCCCCTCTCGCGAACCCGGCACCGATCGTCTCGTCACCCGGGAGCCGACGTGGATCGCCCCGTTTGGTTCTCGTGAGGAGTATCGCCGGCGAAATCTCGTCTCGCGCCAGATTCGCGGTGCAACGAACCGGGACCGGCCGACGGAGTCGGTCGAGTTAGCCCCTTGACCTCACCACCGGCGCCGCGCGCGACGCCTCCTTCTCCGGCGGCCTGACAGCGCCGGGCGCGATCCGTTAGCCGGTGGTGAGACTCGCGAGTTCCGCGCTCGGGAAGCTGCCCGTCGAAGTCGGGGCGTGCTCGCGGGTGGCGTTCGCGCGGGTGGCGTGATCAAGGGGCCCGGTCGCGAGTGGAGTCCCCTTGGTCCTGGTCGAGATAGGTGGGGATACAGCGGAGTTGATGCCCTGCCCCGTCTCCCCCGCGACGGTCGCGCCGACCGAGCGCGTCGAGTTCCAGCCGCCGGATCGAGACTCCGGCCACCAACTGCAGGTCGCGACGCACCGCCCGAAACGTCGAACACCCGGCCCCGGAGCCACAAGAGCCAGCCTCAGTCGGGAGGGCGCAGGGTGAGCCCTGACTTATGGGCGACGTCGCGGTCGATCGACTCGTCGGAGCGATCGGGAGTCTCACCCACGACTCCCGCGTGATGCGATACCTCGGAGGCACGATCGGCGGCGACGTTGGACGACCGTCCGGTGATGGGCCACCCGTCCGGGAACAGCGATGCCTCTCGCGCTACGCCCCCTCGCAACGACACGTTCGGAGAACCCAATCGCTCGGGACGCGCATCGCGGTGAACGTCTTCCCGCTAGGACGAGGGGACCCGCCGGTCCCGAGTCAATGGGCACAGAAACCCGACCCTCCCAGACGATCGTGCGACCCGCGATAGGGGTGACGAAGGGGTACGTGCGTCGCGCCATGTCCGTGGTCGTGCGACCGGTGAGGGTGAATCGCCCCGTCTCAACGACACAACGAGCCGCCTTTGCGTGAACAACGAACAACAACAGTGCGTCAAATCGCGCGACGGTTTTCTCACAGGCCTTGACCAGGCCGTTCCCGTCCAGGGTCGCGTCCCAAATCACGTGAATGGTCCTAATTCACCTGGTCCGGTTCGGTTACACTTCGCGCTAGGTCCTGTCGTGCAACCGCACAAGCGGCAGGGTTAAGCAAGGGAAAGTCCGAGTGTCGGGGATCCCACAGAAAGCAAGGGAGTAGAGAATGATTTCGACCTACGAGCGGCTCAAGCGCCGTCGGGACGCGGGTGAGATCGACGGCTTCACCTTGATCGAGCTCCTCATCGTGATCGTGGTGCTCGGCATCTTGGCCGCCGTCGTCATCTTCGCCCTCGGAGGGGTGACCGGCAAGAGCCAGCTCGCCGCCTGCCAGGCGGACGGCGCGACGGTCTCGACCGCCATGTCGGCGTTCCGCGCCCAGAACCCCAGCATCACCAACATCACCACGTCCGACCTCACGGTGACGAGCACGACCAAGGGCGGCCCGTACATCCAGTCGTGGCCGAACAACGGGAGCTACCAGTTCTCGCTCAGTAGCGGCAAGCTCTATGTGGCGAAGATCAACAACGGAACGCCGGGGACCCCGCAGCAGTACGTCGGCCCCCAGACGTGCGGTAAGAGTGGGATCGGCCTCGGCTGACGCTCACGCAACTGCACCGCGTAGAGAACCTGATCGGCCGAGGTGCCTGGCTTGACGCCAGGCACCTCGGCCGTTTCTAGAGAGGGACACCAGTGAGCGACGTCACAAGGATCGATCAGTGGATGCAGACGCTGTGGGACCAGAGGGGATCTGACCTGCTCCTCTCCAGCGACTCCCCGCCACGCATTCGCGTCTCGGGGCGGCTCCGACCCCTCGAGGGGGCGACCCCCCTCACCGGGAGCGACATCGAGAAGATCGCCGACGACCTCCTGTCGGAAAGGCAGAAGCAGACCTTCGTCGACAACCTCGACGTCGACTTCGCCTTCTCGTGGCGCGACAAGGCCCGTGTGCGTGGCTCGGCCTTCACGCAGCGAGGCCAGGTGGCACTGGCCCTTCGCATGATTCCCACCGAGATCCCCACCTTCGAACAGTTGGGGCTCCCGTGGGCAGCCGGCTGGGTCGCCGAGCAGCCTCGGGGGTTCGTCCTCGTCACGGGCCCCACCGGATCGGGGAAGTCCACCACGCTGGCGGCGATCGTTAACCGCATCAACGAGTCCCGCGCCTGTCACATCCTCACCATCGAGGACCCGGTCGAGTACGTGCATCACCACAAGCAGGCCGCGGTGAGCCAGCGTGAGATCGGCCTCGATAGCCCCTCCTTCGACCGCGCACTCCGCTCGGCCCTTCGAGAGGACCCCGACGTCCTGCTGATCGGCGAGATGCGCGACATCGAGTCGATCCAGATCGCCCTCACGATGGCCGAGACCGGCCACCTCGTCTTCGCGACCCTCCACACCAACGACGCCCCCCAGGCGATCGACCGCATCATCGACGTCTTCCCCGCCTGGCGCCAGGAGCAGACCCGGGTCCAGCTGGCCGCGTCGCTCAGCGCCGTCATCGCCCAGCGCCTCGTCCCGACAACGAGCGGCGGGATGGTCGCCACCTTCGAGGTGCTGGTCGCGACCCACGCGGTGCGCAACCTCATCCGCGAGGGACGCAGCAACCAGCTCCAAAACATTATGTTCACGAACTCCTCCGAGGGAATGCAACTGCTCGAGACGGACCTCGCCCGCCTCGTGCACGAGGGCACCGTCTCCTACGAGGACGCGATGGCCACGACCGCCCGACCCAAGGAGTTCACGCGTACGCTCGAGCAACTGGGGAGGGCTCCCGCGCGGGTATAAAGGTTCACGATGAGCATCCATCGCGGCCCGACCCTCCCGTACCACATCATCGCCTCCATAACCCCCTGCCCCCCGGGTTGGCTCGTCCAGGGGGCCAAGGTGCAGGGTGCGACCTTCGCGCCGGAGCGCCCGCGGGTGTACCCGACGTTCCCCGAGGTGCTCGACGAGCGACCGAACTACGAGTTACTCCTCGTCAACGCGCCCGTCGGCTATCGCGACCTGCCGAGCGACCCGCCGCGCCTGTGCGACGCCGAGGCCCGTCGACTGCTCGGCGCGCGCGGCGCGACCATTCACAACGCCCCGACCCGGGCCGTCCTCGAGGGCCGGATGAGCTGGCAGGAGGGCGGTCTCGACGCCGTCACCGCCACGCTCCTGCCGCGCTACCGCGAGGTCGCCGCCGAGATGTCGCCGTTCCGCCAGCGCGTCCTCTTCGAGGGCAACCCCGAGTTGAGCTTCTACCAGCTCAACCGAGACACCTCCATGCGACGGTCAAAGCGTCTGGCCGAGGGCCGCGACGAGCGCCTCGACGTCCTCGACTCCCACATCCCCGGGGGGATTGACACCGTCCTGCGGGACCCCCCACCCGGGGTCAGCCTCCGTCACCAGCTCGACTCGTTGGCGCTGCTCTGGACGGCACGACGTGTCTTCGGCCACGGTGCCCGCAGGATCCCGCGCGAGCCCGAGTGGGACTCCGAGGGACTGCGCATGGAGTTCGTGTTCTAGTTGGCCTCGGCGGGGTTCAGCGCGACGGCCTCCGCGCGCCGTGCCCCGAGGAGGCGACGAGCCACGACGACCCCGGCAAAGGGCACCAGCACGACCTGCCACGCCCACTCGGGGAGGTTCCACACGGGATAGTACCGGTGCCAGAGATGGGCCTCCCCCGCGAGGGCCACGAAGCCGAGCCAGGCCAGCAGCGCCACCGACGGCCGCCGACGCACGACGTCAACGAGCAGGACGGCGACGCCGAGGGCGAAGACCGCGATGGGGAGGTCGTAGTAGACGGAGAGCCCGTAGGTCGTCAGGTTCGCCACCAGGGCCACGTGCTCGGGGTCGAAGGCCACGACCAACAGACCGACGAGGGCGAGGGCGTCCCGCCCGATCTGGCGGCGCGTCACCTCGATCAGTGCGATCCCCACGGTGACCGCCATGAAGTAGTAGCCGAAGAGGTTGACCTCGAAGACGAGTCGGCAGAGCATGGCCGCCGTGAGGGCGCCGAGGACGGCGAGGGGGGTGCGGCCCACCCATCGGCGGACGATCCACGCGACGAGGGCCGCCGCCACGATCGGCGCGACGCGGGCCACCATGAAGGCGACCACTCCCTTCAGGTCGAGTGCGAAGACCACCGTTCCCCCGTGCGCGGTCACCGACGAACCGACCCGGCTTGACCCCAGGAGAACGGTCTTGACGGCGTGCCATCCGCTCGCGAGGACGAACGTCCCGTCCACCGCGACGACCGTCGCCGCGAGCCCGACGGCGAACCGGACGAGCACCGCTCTCTCGCACAGGACGAGGAGGACCACGACGGCGAGGACGGAGAACTGTTGACTGGTCACCGCCAGACCGAGTGCGATGCCGCTGGCGAGGACGTGCCCACGCAACCATGCCCCAACGGCGAGAAGGACGAGGGCCATCGCGAGGAGGTCCTGGGGGTGGAAGTAGTACGTCAGGCACATGACGACCGGCGGGGCGACGGCGACGAGGAATCCGACCAGGACCTCCCACCCGGTGCCCCGCAGTGAGGTGCTTCGCACCACGTAGGCCACACCCGCGAGGAGCACGACCCAGGTCACGTAGCCCACGCGCACCGTCGGGATGATCGCGCTCGACACGGTCGACCAGTGGTACATGGCGTCGAACCCGCGGGCACAGCCTGGTCCCAGGGCGCTGCTCGAGGGGAAGGGCACACCGTGGCCGATCCTCAGCACCGCCGAGACGATGCCCGAGACCACGGCGTACAACGGCGCCGCCAGTGCGAACGGGGACGCGAAGCCCTGCGGGAGGTGTCCGCCCGTGCCGGGATACACGCACGCGAGATGGCCGTGCGCGACGGCCCACGTGCCGTAGACGACCTCAGCCGAGTCTCCCTCCGTTGGACCACCGAGGCCGGTGGCGACGAGGAGGAAGAGGACCGTCGACCCGATCCACCCCGTGACGACCGCGAAGCCCCGCACCGGCCGGTTGAGCCTCTCGACGAACGCGGAGGGCAGGGTCTGACGACCCCGGAGCACCCATCTCGTGAGGAGCCCTCGCCTCATCGAATCCCCGCCATCCACGCGACGGCGGTCGGTCCCGCGAGCACCGTGGCCACGGTACCGACGGCGAGAAAGACGCCGTAGGGGATGGGCTGACCTCGATGCATCCGCCCCGCGACGATCAGTGCGAGCCCGACGAGCAGACCGACCACGTTCGCGCCGAAGAACCCGACGACCGCGTAGCGCCAGCCGAACCAGCCAAGGGTCACACCGAGCAGCGGTGCGAGGCGCACGTCACCGAAGCCGAGAGCCCGGGGGACTGCCAGGTTGATCACGAAGAAGACCACGAACCATCCGACCGCGCACCCGGCCGCCACTCCCAGCCGGCTCCACGACCCGTCGACGAGCGCCGCTCCCACGAGGAGGAGCGTGACGGCGAGCAGCCCGGGATAGACGACCCTCTTGGGCAGAATCAGCCGCTCGAGGTCGATGGCGGCGAGGGCGGTCAGTGCGCCCACCGCCGCCAGCATCGCCGGGAGCGCGGCGGTGGGGCCCATCCGGGCGGCAACGGCGGCGAACGTCGCGCCCGTGAGCGTCTCGAGGACGACGTAGCGAGACGAGATCCGGGCCCCGCAGTGGCGGCACCGCCCCCTGAGGACGATCCACGAGACGACGGGAACGTTGTCGCGCGCGAGGATGGGGGCGTCGCACGAGGGACAGTGGGAGCCGGGTCGGACGACCGACTCGCCTCGCGGCACCCGGTAGACGACGACGTTGAGGAACGACCCCACGGCGAGCCCCAGGACCCCACAGCCGATGAAGAGGGTAGCCAGCACTCATCTCCCCCGCGAACCCTCGTGCCGGAACACGAAGACGAACTGCTGGCTGGCCACCAGGCGGTAGTGGGTGTCGAACCAGTGCGTGAGGCGCCCGTCCCACGGGATGTCGCCGGGCCGGCGACGGGTGAACACGACGTACTGCGCCCGCTCGAAGTAGCCGAGCCACTCGCGCGAGAACGACCGCGGCGGCGCGACGAGCTGGTAGCCGTTGGCCATCCACTCGCCGTACACGTCGACCACCGTGGGGCACGAGGAGTCGGAGGTGACGATCCGGTTCGCGTACACCCCGAAGGCGACCTGGTTGTAGACGACGCACGCGTTCGCGGGGACTACCCGGGTGACCAGCCCCATCCAGCGCCCGTAGTAGCCGTAGGCGTAGGCGTAGGCCGAGTAGAAACTCGTCGTGTAGAGGACCAGGCCCCCCGCCGCGAGGGCCAGACTCGCCACTGAGGCACCGACGACGAGTCGGCGCGTCCCCCTCCCCACCGTGGGCGCGGTGACACGCCTCCGCACCCGCGCCCCCACGCGCCAGAGGGCCACGACGGCCAGGGCGACGAGGAACGGCTGGGCGTAGTAGTCGTAGTAGTCGTAGGTCTCGGGGCTCGACAGCAGCATGACGACGACCGCGACGGCGCCGAAGAGGACGAGGGCGTCACCGTCGGACACCGTCGACCATCGTCGGTAGGCGAAGACGACGAGGACGGCGAGGGCCCCCAGGGCGATCAGCGCCACCCTCGCGCTCGGCGCGATGAGGGTGTCGATGTAGCCCGTCAGGGCTCGCAGGCGCCAGAGCAGCGAACCACTGTCGGCGGCGTTGGCCTTGCGGCCCAGCTGCTCCACGAAGACCTCGGCCACGAAGCTGCGGGGGGCCGCGAGGAGGAAGGGGGCCACGCCGACGAGAAACGTCGCGCCGGCCGACGCGACGAGGGCCGCCACTCGTCCTCGGGCCCGCCAGGCGACGAGCGCGACGATGGCGACGAAGGGGAAGAACGCCCACAGCTTGACCAGACCGGCCACCCCGAGGGCCACGCCGGCCAGGACCGACCCGCGTCGCGAGAGCGCCGCGACCTCACCGGGGCCGACGACCACGAGGGCCGCGAGGAGCACGAAGAAGAGGGAGAAGGGGTCGAGCTTGATCGCCGAGCTCACGAGGAAGGCCACCGGACTCACCGCGACGCCGACGCCCGCGACCACCATCGCGACGCGGCCGTGGCGCCGGACCAGGGCGGCCGTCATCACGCAGTTGGCCGCCGTGACGACCGAGGCCAGTGCACGCCCGAGCGTCAACCCGTCGTGGGTGCCGATGAACCGGCTCACGAGGGCGACGGGGGCGAGCAGGTAGAGCAGTCCCGGTGGCTGGACGAAGGTGAAGTCCCGGTACGGCACGACGCCCGACACGAGGTGAACCGCCGCCGCAAGATACACGCCCGAGTCGTAGAAGGAGAGCTGCTCGGGCACCGAGAGCTGCCAGAGGTAGGTCCCCAGGGCCAGCAACCCGACCCCGGCCAGGATGAGCGCCTCGTCCCGGGGGCGTCGCCTCGCCGTCGCCGAGGTCGCCGGCTCCTCTTCAACAGCCAGGACCGTCACCCCACAAGTCTGACAGCCGCACCCCCCGGGTCCGTGCCTCAGCGACCCTTCTGATCCGGGTTCGGAGAGCGATTAGTCCCACTCGGGAGGGGGACGTTTCGTACAATGGCCCCGTGCGCAGCCCATCCCGGCCCGGAACCGTGAGGACGGGGTGCCCGTGACTTCCGTCCTCGTCATCGACGACGACCCCGGCATCACCAAGATGCTCGAGACCCACCTCGCCAGCGAGGGCTACCAGGTCTCGGTCGCCCACGACGGGGCCCGCGCCCTCCAGCTCGCCTCGGCCGAGGAGCCCGACCTGGTCATCCTCGATATCGTGCTCGGCGAGGAGGACGGCCGCGAGCTGCTCGGCGAGATCCGCCTCCTCTCCGACGTCCCGGTGATCTTTCTCACCGGGCGGGGACTCGAGACCGAGCGCATCGCCGGGCTGAAGCTCGGGGCCGACGACTACGTGGTCAAGCCCTTCAGCCTGGGCGAGGTATCCGCGCGGATCGAGTCGGTCCTGCGCCGGGCCGGGGTCGCGGCGACCCATCACCGCATCGAGGCGCCGACGATCTCCTTCGGGGATCTCCAGATAAACGAGAACACCCATGAGGTCCGGCTCAACGGACGCCTGATCGAGCTGACCTCGCGTGAGTTCGCCCTCCTCGCCTTCATGGCCAAGTCGCCGCGCCAGGTGTTCTCGCGTCCCCAACTCCTCGAGCACGTGTGGGCGTCCTCGCCGGAGTGGCAGAACGAGGCCACCGTCACCGAGCACGTGCGCCGGCTGCGCCTCAAGCTCGAGACCGACCCCGACAAGCCCACGTGGATCACGACGGTGCGCGGCGTCGGCTACCGCTTCGAGCCCCCGACCCGCTAGTCGCGCCGCGCCAGCAGGTCCTGGACCCCGTCGATCAGGGCGCTCGGACGGAAGGGCTTCGCGAGGAACGTCGAGGTCCCCGCGTCGAGCCCGGAGAGCACCGAGGCGTCGGCCGTGCCCGAGGTCAGCAGGACCAGCAGGCTCGGGCGGCTCCCCTGGAGCTCGACCGCGAGCTCGGGGCCGGTGATCCCCCCGAGCACGACGTCGCTCACGAGCAGGTCGATCGGGCCCTCGTAACGCGCCGCCAGCGACAGGGCTTCCTCGCCCGACGCGCCCTCGAGGACCTGGTAGCCGTTGCGACTGAGCACCTGGACCATCAGTCGGCGCAGCCCGTCGTCGTCCTCCGCGACGAGGATCGTCGCGAACCCCCGCGTCCGCCGAGGGACGGCGTTCGCGAGCTCGACGATGACCGCCTCGCGAGTGACGGGGAAGAGCGCCTCGAAGGTGGTGCCCGCGGCGAGGGCGCTGCGCACGGTGATCGCGCCCCCGCTCGCCTCAACCAGCCGGCGGGCCGAGGCGAGCCCCAGACCGGTCCCCTGGAGGGGGCCCTTGGTCGTGAAGAAGGTATCGAAGCAGCGGGCCATCGTCTCCTCGTCCATCCCGACCCCCGTGTCGGTCACCGACACCCGGACGAACCGGCCCGGCTCCACGCCCAGCCCGACGGCGCCCTCCGGGTCGACCTCGACGTCGTCGACCGCGATGGTGAGTCGACCTCCGTCGGGCATGGCGTCTCGCGCGTTCATGGCGAGGTTGAGGAGCATCTGCTCGAACTGGGCCGCGTCGACGCGGATGGCGCCGGCGTCACCCAGGGCCAACTCGAGCTCGACGTCGCCGCCGACGACTCGCTCGAGGACCTCGGCGTTGGCGCGCACGACGTCGGCGGGCGCGAGCACGACGGGGTCCAGGGCCGGGGCCCGGCCGATGCTCTGGAGCTGCGCGGTGAGCCGGGATGCCCTCGACGCCGTCGACTGGATGTCGCGCACCATGTCGGCCAGGCGCTCGTCGTCGAGCTCGCGCACCAGTATCTCCGCGTAGCCGGTGATGAGGGTGATCAGGTTGTTGAAGTCGTGGGCCACGGTGCTCGCGACCTGCCCGCGCAACTCCATCTGCTGGGCGTGGGCGACCTCGGCCTTGAGCTGTCGGTGATCGGTGACGTCGTCGATGAGGACCATGAGGGTGGGGTCGGGCTCGCCGGGCAGCTCCACCCGGGCGGCCGCCGTCGTGAGGTCGCGGGCCCGTCCGCGCACCTCCACGTCGACCAGGTCGCGCACGGCCGGCCCCCCCTGCGCACCCACCTCGGCGGCGAGCTCGCCGAGGGCGTGGGCGAGGGCCCGGGGCACCGCGGGCAACGCCCCGAGCCCCGGCGACGACCAGGCGAAGATCCGCTCCGCGGCCCGGTTCCACCACCGCGGGGTCCCGTCGGCCGACGCCTCGACGATGCCGACCGGCGCGGCCTCGACGAGGGCGCGCAGGCGGGCCTCGCTGCGCTCGATCCCCCGGGCGAGGGCGCGCGAACCCAGCGCCGTCGCCGCGGCCTGGGCGAGCAGGGTCGCGATCTCGAGATCCTCCGAGGAGAGGGCGCGGCCCTCGCGGCGCACCGCCAGGACGCCGTAGCGGGGGGTGTCGCGCTCGGCGACCGGCACGACCAGCCAGTCACCCACCCGTCGCGCGACGTCGGAGTCACTGGTGGGCACCGTGACGTCCTCGCGTCGGCCGAGGGTGGCACGAGCCTCGCCGCGGGCCGTCCAGGCGGCGAGCCCGGAGGTGAGCTCCAGGGTGGCCAGATCGGCGTCGAAGACGCGGCGGGCGCTCTGGACGACGGTCGTCGCGACTTCGAGTTCGTCACGGGCTCCCGACACCGAGACGGTGGCCGCGAACACCTGGTGGAGCTGACGGGCCATGCGCTGGGTCGCCCGCAGGGCCGCGCGACTCTCGTCCTGGAGGAGCCGACGTTCGACCATGGCCGCGAGTCCCCACGCGGCCTCCTCGGCGGCGACGACGTCGGCCCGGTCGTAGGGGGTCCGCCCCGGCGCCAGGACGTAGCTCACGGCGCCGTAGGCGCGGTCCTTCACCCGCAGCCCCACCACGACCACGCGCGGCGCGCCACCCTCGGGCGACCAGGTCTCGGTGGTCCCGCTCGCGATGACCCGGTCCACCACGCCGGCGAGACCGGGCACCGCCCGCTCGAGGGCCGAGACGGCGTCGCCGACCTCACCGGCGCCGACGAGGCGGGTGCGGACCGTCGCCCCCGTCTCGTCCACGAGATCGATGGCCACCCAGTCGGCGAAACCGTCTCTCGCGAGGTCGGCGAACGCGTCGAGGAGGGCCGCCTCCTCGCCCCGCGGCGAGGGTGCGCCGTGGCGCTGGGAGCGACGCAACTCGACGTAGCGCCGACGCAGGTCGCCGGCGCGGTCCCGGGGGACATCGTCGGCCCGCGAGCCGGCGGTCGACGTGGCGCGCCGGGTCATCATCCGAGGGGCTTGCCCGAGAAGATCGAGAAGTCCTCCAGGTAGCGGTCGATCTCATCGGCCTCGTAGGGCTCGGAGAGCCCGAAGCCCTGACCCGAGGAGATCTGCTCGCGCGCGAAGCGGTCGCGCTGACTGGCGTCCTCAATCCCGGCCGCGATCACCTGGATGCCGAGGGACTCGGCCCGACGCGCCAGTGCGACGACGGCCTCGGCCTCGGCGTCACCGCGACCGGCGACGAAGGCCCGAGCGATCTTGACGACGTCGACGCCCACGTCGGAGAGGTACTCGAGCTCGCCCTCGTCGGGTACGAAGTCGTCGACCGCCCGGTGCACGCCCAGGGCGGCGAGCGCACCCAGACGCGTCGACGCGCCCGGGTCCGCGTGCACGGTGGCCCTCGACACCTCCAGCACCAACAGGCCCGGATCGAAGCGGCTGTCGTCGAGGGCGTCGCGCACGTCCTCGACCAGGTCGGGCGCGGCCCACTGGCGGGCCGAGACGTTGATCGAGACCCGGAAGCGGTAGCCCGCGTCGTGCCAGATGGCTCCCTGGTCACAGGCGGTCTCGAGCGTCCACCGTCCGACCGGTCCGACGAGGTCGCTCGACTCGAGCGTCTCGATGAAGTCGTCGGGCCCCAGCAGGCCGAGCCGGGGGTGGCGCCAGCGGATCAGGGCCTCCACACCGACGAAGGCGCTGGTCCGCAGGTCGAAGATGGGCTGGTAGACGAGGAGGAACTGCCCCGACGCGAACGCGTCGCGCAGCGCCGCCAGCGAGACGGGGCGGGCGTCGCTCTCAGACGGCACGGGACCCTCCTCTCCCCAACGGATGCCCGATGACGCTGGCGACGCTACCAGTCGATACCCAACGAGAGCCCACCCATCGCACACGAGACGCGTTACGGGTGACCGGCGGACCGGCTGTTAGGGTCCACGCGTGAAGCGGTGCGCACACCCGTCGGGGGTGTACCGATGAGGGTCCTGGTCACGGGCGCCGCCGGGTTCATCGGCGCGACGACGGCCGAGGTGCTCCTCGACGAGGGCCACGAGGTGGTCGCCCTCGACGACCTCTCGAGCGGGCGTCGCGAGAACGTGCCCTCGCGGGCGCACTTCGTCGAGGGACGCTGCGGCGACGCCGCGCACGTCGCGTCACTCGGTCGCTTCGACGCGTGCCTGCACTTCGCGGGACGCATCGAGCCCGCGATCTCGATGGCCTCACCCGAGCTCTTCTTCGACCTCAACGTCGCCCAGAGCCTCTCGCTGATCCGCACCCTCGTCGAGGGGGGATGCCCCAAGGTCGTCTTCTCCTCCTCGGCCGCCGTCTACGGAACCCAGGACACGATGCCGATAACCGAGGATCGACCGACCCGCCCCGAGAGCCCCTACGGGGAGTCCAAAGTCCAGGTGGAGACCGCCCTGCACTGGCTCGTCGCGCGCGGGCGCCTGCGCGCGGCCAGCCTTCGCTACTTCAACGCCGCCGGGGCGACGCCGGCCCACCCTGAGCGTCACGACCCCGAGATCCACCTGATCCCCCTGGCCCTCGACGCGGCGGCGGGCCTGCGCGACGGCCTCGACCTCTACGGCGAGGACTACCCGACGCGTGACGGCACCTGCGTGCGCGACTACGTCCACGTCCTCGACCTGGCCCGGGCCCACGTTCTGGCGATCGGCGCCCTCGACGAGCACCCCGAGGTCGTGGTCAACCTAGGCACCGGCGTCGGGCACACCAACCGCGAGGTCCTGGACGCGGCCCGTCGCGTGACCGGCGTCGACTTCGCGGTCCGGACGGCGCCGCGCCGACCGGGCGACCCCGCCGAGGCGGTGGCCTCGAACGCGCGGGCCCACGCGTTGCTCGGCTGGACGATCGAGCACCCCTCCCTCGAGGAGATCGTCGCCGACGCCTGGGCCGCCCGCGGCGGCTGAGCGGACGCGACGCGCCGGCGGTTGTGCGGAAGTTTTTTTCGCTAACTACCTGATGGGGCGGGATAACGGATGAGTTGACCTCGCGTTGGGGAACGGTAGGCCGGCCCTTTATCTGAGTCCTGGACCGTGGTGCCCATGACCAAGGGCATGTACACACGACTCAACCGTTTCCTGTCCCGGCGCACCCGCCACCCGATCCCCAAGATCGCCACGCTGGTCGCCACCTCGGCGGTGCTGGTCGCCATGATCAACCTCGACGCGGCCGCGACCCCGGCCACCCGCCTCGCCGCGGGGGCCCACACGGGCACCTTCACCAGCATTCGGAGTTCCGGCCCCTTCGCCGCCTTCGGGCCGTACCGCGACGGCCGCGGCGCGATCCCCACCACGACCACGACCACGCCCGGTGTCGCGGCGCCCGGCGGGGTCGCGGCCGTGACCCCGGTCTCGCCCACCGCGCTCACCGGCCCGATCGACCCGGCTCCGTCCAGCGCCACGTCGGCGCCGACCACGACCTCGACCACGGCGGGGAGCACGTCCGGTAGCTCCTCGAACTCGGACGCCTCCACCACCACGACCGCGCCACCGACGACGACGACCACGGAGCCCCCGACGACGACCACGACCACGGCCTCGGTGCCGTCCACGCCCTTCCCGGTCGGGACCCTGGACCCGAGTTCGCCCTCGGGCTACGCCCCGCCGGCCGCCGACGCGATGGCCGGCTACACCCAGTCCTACGTGACCGACTTCAGCGGCTCGACCCTGCCGAGCGGTTGGTACACCTACAGCGGTCGGCCCGGCGGTGACCCGGGCGCGCAGTGGGCCAGCTCGCACGTGAGCGTCTCGGGCGGCCTGCTCACCCTCAACGCCTTCCAGGACCCCGCCTACGGCGGCGAGTGGGTCACGGGTGGGCTCTGCCAGTGCGGGGTCGCCCGGACCTACGGCGCCTACTTCGTGCGCTCCCGGGTCACCGGCGCCGGCCCGACCCAGGTCGAGTTGCTCTGGCCGGCCAACAACACCTGGCCGCCGGAGATCGACTTCAGCGAGACCGGCGGCGCGATCGACGGGTCGACGGCGAGCGACATCTGGGCCGCGTCGGGCTCGGGCCGCAGCCAGGTCCAGTCGCACGTCTCGCTCGACATGACCCAGTGGCACACGTGGGGCGTGATCTGGACCCCGACGACGATCACCTACACGGTCGACGGACGGGTCTGGGGCGAGGTGACCAACACCGGGTCGATCCCGTCGATCCCGATGACCCTCGACATCCAGCAGCAGACCTGGTGCAGCTCGGGCTACGCGTGCCCGTCGGCGCCTCAGTCGATGCAGGTCGCCTGGGTGGCCGAGTACGCCCCGGGCGCCTGAGCGACGCGCCCGTTTCGCCACCCGACCGACTCGACCTCTCAGGCGAGCCGTGCCCGCGAGTCCACCGTGTACCGACCCGCGCGTCGGGGCGACTTATAGCAGACGCCGCGGTCGTCACGTCCGAATTACACCGATGGCATCTCAGAAACAGGACGTTGGTGCGGTTGACAGTCGGGGGGACCTCTGTAAGTGTTACGGCCACAAGGGCCAGCAAGGGGCGGGATAAGTGCAGGGCATCAACCCTGGGGCCTTGTCGGGGCGCAGTTGGCCCGAAGAGGATCGCAACCTAACAGTTGACGACGCGACGGTTTCCGTCGTCATTCCAACTCTCAACGAGGCCGGGAACCTCCCGTACGTGCTCAACACTATCCCCCCCTGGGTCGACGAGGTGATCCTCGTCGACGGCCGCTCGAGCGACGACTCCGAGCGCATCGCCCGGACCCTCTGGCCCGACGTGCGCGTAGTGCACGAGACCCGTCGCGGCAAGGGGGCCGCGCTGCGCGCCGGGCTCACCGCGGCCAAGGGCGACCTCCTGATCGCCATCGACGCCGACGGCTCGATGGACGGCGCCATGATCCCGCGCTTCCGCGACGCACTGCTCGAGGGCGCGGACTACGTGAAGGGCAGCCGCTTCGCGGAGGGGGCGGGGTCGGCCGACATCACCCCGCTGCGGCGCTTCGGCGACGCCGGGATCTGCTTCTTGATCCGGACGCTCTTCGGCGCCCGCTACACCGACGCGACCTACGGCTACTTCGCCGTGCGCGCCGACCGGCTGGCCTGGCTCAACATCGACTCCGACGGCTTCGAGGTGGAGACCCTGATCGGGATCCGTGCCCGCCGGGGGCGGCTGCGCATCGCGGAGGTCCCCTGCTACGAGACCCACCGGATCCACGGGACGAGTCGCCTGAACGCCCTGCGTGACGGCCTGCGCATCTTCCGAACCATCGTGCTCGAGCGGTTGCGCCCCTACCGGATAGCCGATGTCTGAGCTCGGATTCGCCCGGGTCGATCGACTCCACGCGATCGTCGCCGGCCCGGGCCTCGCCCTGACGATCCCCGGGGTCATCGTCACCGAGCTCGTGCGCGCCCTGTCGCGTCGAGCCATGGTGACCCGCATCGAGGTCGACCTCTCCGAGCAGGAGCTCACCGGACTGCACCGTGCCCCGTCGCTCGCCTCGGTCCAGCGCGACGACAGCCAGGACCGGGTGGTGACCCTGCGCGCGCCGGTGCGCGCGAAGGACCGGGCCCGGGCCCTGCGCGAGTGGGTGGACGACACGGCTGATGTCCTCATCGCCTACGTCTGGCCCGGTCTCGACAACGACTGGCTGGACGACCTGCTCGAGGTGGGGCGGTTTCGCCGGGTGCCGACCGTCGTGCTCTGCGCGAGCCTGCCCGGCGTACGGACGTCCGACCTCGCCGCCCTGTGCTCGCGCGCCTACGGCGCCGACCAGGTGTTCGTCGGACGAGCCGAGGACGCCCGCACGCTCCGGTCCCTCATGGGGGCCCGGGGACCTCGGGTCGGGGTCCACCCCACCCTTGCCCTCACGGGTCGACAGAGCGACGACGGCGACGGGGTGATCACCGCGTTCTTGCCGCGCGACAACGTGGCGGCCCTGACGACGGTCCTGACGGCGTTCGACGCCGTGCCCGACGAGTGGATCGACGACCGTCGTCTGCGCGTCGTCATGCGCCACCGCGGTCACGAAGTCGAAGAAGCGGTCGGCGCGAGCCACCACGCCGCCCAGGTGGAGTTGATCGACGAGGAGATGACCGAGTCCGACCTCCTCGAGGTCGTGGGCTCGTCGGCGGCGACCGGTATCGCCGATCCGACCGACGCCTCGCGCGCCCTCGACGTGACCATGGATCGGGGAGTCGCCACGGTGGCCATGGTCTCGTCACCGGCGCTCGCGCTGCGCCGTGGCTACGCCGGGGGACTGGTCGCCAGCTTAGCCCGGCCGGCGTCGGTGCACGTGGCGTTCAGCCACGCCCTGCGCCTGGCCTCCTTGCGCTTTCCGGGCCCCGACGACTGGGACGCCCTCGTGGGACGCCTCGTGCGCCAGGCGACGGTGGCGGCGGTGCCCGTCGCCTCTTACGCTCCCCGCTGACCTTTGGCGCCACCCTGGTCGGCCGGGGAGCACCGTAAAATGGCCGTCCGTGCGGCCCTGGGCCGCAGCCGACCGGAGGCGCGACACCCGGGCGCCCCCCGACCCCTCCGAGGACGATGACGAGCCCTGACGCCGAGCCGGTGACGCCCCCCGTCACCTTGTCCCAGGAGCTGGACCAGGTCGCCCAGAACCGCTCGGGCGAGGCCTTCGTCTACGAGACCCTGGCCCGGCTGGCCCTGCGCCACCAGTTGCGCGACGCGGTCGTCGTGCTGCCGGCCGACGACGGAGGTCCGACGCGGGTTCTGCGACTAGACGGGCGACCTCTCACCCCTTCGATGATTGACCGCCTGGTCTTGCACCCGGGCCTGCACTGCGACCCGCCGCGCATCCCAAGGGAGGACCGTCGCCTCGTCCTGGAACGCTGTCACGCAGCCCTCTTCCCCTCACCGGCACACGTCTCCACGCCCGAACCCGAACCCGAACCCGAACCCGCCACGACGCCCGAGCCGGTGACGGGGGCGTCACCCGAGACACCCCCCGCCACGTCCGCCCCACCCCTCCGCGTTCCCGGTGAGGGTCCCGCGGAGAGTGTCGAGGGGACCTTGGCGCCCTCGACCACGACGACGCTCCGCGCCTTCGCCCTCGGGGTACGCGGGGCGCATCGCCGGCGGATACCGGGCCCGCTCCCGGGCGACAACGTCCGCCTGCGGGTATCGGTGGCTCTCGCCACGGTGTCACTCGCGATCGTCGCTCTCGGACTCGCCCAAGTCCACGGTCCCGTGCGCTTCGTGGTCGGCCTCACCTTCGGTCTGCTCGTGCCGGGTTGGGCCGTCGTGGGCTGGATGCGACTGGCTCAGCCGGCCCTCGAACTCGGGCTGACCGTCGCGGCGAGTCTCACGATCCTCATGCTCTCGGCCCAGATCCTCATCACCGTCCACCTCTGGCACCTGATGGGCTTCGGCGAGGTCCTCGGCCTGGTGTGTGTCGGGTCGCTAACCCTCCAGGTCCGCCAGCACCGACGCCGGGGGGTCCGGTGACCCCGGTCCTGATCGTCGCCGACGCGGCGTCGGCGAGTGCCCCGGTCGTCTTCGTGCTCCTGGTCGCGATCGTGATCCTGCTCGTGGTTCGCGCGACGAGCGGCATCTGGAACGTACCGCTCACGAGAGCGGTGTGGCGCTTCCTTGACGTGTCGGTCGTCGTCACCGTCGTCCTCTTCGCGGTCGTCGTCTACGCCCGGTTCAAGATCATCGGATGAGCGACGCCCTCGCCCCCTCGCACTCGATGACGTGGGCCGACGCACGCCGAACGTGGACCCGACTGGCCGCGGGTCCGTTGACCCTCTGGCTCGGTGGGCTCAGCCTCCTCCTGTGGGTCTACGCCGTCGCTACCTCGGACTACGGCGCGATGAACGGCTACGGCCTGATCTCGGTGCTCGGCTGGACGTACTTCGCGGGCCTGCTCCTCGCGGTCGCTGGTTTCGCCGTCGAACTCGGACAGCCCACGCTGCGCACGGCGCGACTCATCGGCTACCTGGTGCTGTTCGCGCTCTTCCTCTACGGCACCGCCTCAGCGGTGGAGCCGACCGCCGTCTTGACCGACTCGTGGATTCACGTCGGCTTCATCAAGTACATCCTCGTCCACGGCCAGCCCCTGAACGGCTACGACGCGCGCTTCTCGTGGCCCGGAGCCTTCTCCCTCGGGGCGATGCTCTCGGAGTTCGTCGGCCTGCACTCGGCCATCGCCTTCACCCACTGGTTCCCCCTGGCGATCGAACTGTCCTACCTCCCGCCCCTGCTCGTCATCGCCCGCTACAGCGGGGTCAGCCCCCGCGCGGGCTGGCTCGGCATCGCTCTGTACTACTCCACCAACTGGATCCTGCAGGACTACTTCTCGCCCCAAGCGCTCAACTACCTCTTCTACCTCGTGGCCATCGCCGCGGTGCTCTACCTCTGGCGGCCGAGGCCCCTTGCGATCACGCCCCACGACCCGGGGTCGTGGCGCGAGCGGCTGACCTTCAGCCGTCCGCTCCTCCGCCTGGGGCGGGTCCTCGGCCACGACGCCGAGCCCACTCGATCCCCCGCGGTCACCGCGGGCCTGCTCGCGGTGCTCGCGCTCGTCTTCCTCGCGAGCTCGATGAGCCACCAGCTCACCCCCTACGCCCTGGCCCTGGCCCTCCCGGCCCTCCTCCTCGCCCGACGGCTGGGTCGCCCGGAGGTGTGGATCCTGCTCGTCGTGTTCGCCATCGGCTGGCTGAGCCTCGGCGCCAGCAACTACTGGGTGGGCCACCTCGGGGTCATCTTCGGCTCGATCGGCCAGCTCGGCTCGAAACTCAGCAGCAACGTGACGAGTCGCGTCACGGGTACCGTGACCCACCTCATCGTGGTGAAGTCTCGCATCGGCCTCACGGCGGCCATCTACCTCCTGGCCGCCGTCGGCGTGGTACGCCGACGGGCCGACTCGCGCGCCCTGGAGGCGTTGTCCGCGGCGCCGCTGCTGCTGATGGCGGCGCAGAACTACGGCGGCGAGGGTCTGATGCGCGTCGTCTTGTACGGCCTGCCGTTCGTGGGCATGCTCGCGGCCTCGGCCATCCTGCCCAGCCGGGAGGGTCAGCTCTCGAGCCCGCTCGGGCTCCTTCGTCCCCCGGCGTCCTGGTCGATCACCGCGCACCTCGACCGGGCGATCGCCAGCCACGCCTGGGCGACGACCCGCCACGCGCTCGAGCGCTCCTCGCGTGTCCTGGTCGCGGTGGTACTGGCGGCGTGCGCCCTCATCACGACGATGGTGCGCGGCGGCAACGACGCCTACGAGTCCTTCACGCCCGACGAGGTCGCCGCGGTCAACTACGTCTACGACCACATCCGACCGGGCCAGGTGATCGGACTGGCTAACTACTTCATGCCCTTGGGGCAGCGCGACGTGGGTCAGGTGACCGAGTACATCGCCGGCTCCGCCACCTCCGCCACGCCGGTTCCGGCCATCGTGCGCCGGCTCGCCCAGCACGCGCCGACCTTCGTCGTCCTCGGCCGTTCCGAGTCGAACTTCGGCGTCGAGGTCCTCAACTACCCGCACGACTGGATGGCGGTGGTGCGCCGCGACCTCGTCGCTCGCGGCTACGTCGTGGCTCGCTCCTGGGCGACCGCGTCGGTCCTGAAGCGGGCCTAGTGACCCGGGGCGTACTCCGCGACCCACGCCACGTCCATCGAGACCGGGCGCGTCGGACACTGGCGGCGCAGGGCGCAGAGGGTCCGCTGCTCGAAGTCCAGGGTCATGGGGACGTGGGCGATCTCCTCGGGCGAGGCGATGGTGCCCCACACCTGGCCGTCCACGGTGTAGACGATCTCGCCCCTGGTCCAGATGACGCCCCAGGTGTGCCACCGGGTCATGTTGACGGTGACGAAGCGCTGCTCGATCTGGTTGATCGGGCCCCAGTGGATCGTCGAGGAGGTGGCCGTCACGCGCCCGCCGGTCTCGTTGAAGTCGATCTCGGGGGGCCACTGGTTGTTCGCCGGCCACAGGAGCTCGACCTCGTTGGGTCCCGCGCCGGTGACCCGGCTGCGGACGAAGAACGCGCCGTAGGTCATGGGTCGACCGCACTGGCAGACGCCCCCGGTGACCCAGGCGTCTTTGAAGGTCGGGTCCTTGAAGGTGCGCAGCTCCAGCGTCCCGTCGTGGACCGTCACGTGACGCGCGCCGAAGTGGCCCCCGGGCGAGCCGGCCTGGGGGCCCGTGAAGAGGTACCAGCCCGGGGGAAGGGACGCACCGGGGAACGTCGTAACGTACACCTGATGGAAGTGGGCGAGGGCCGTCGGTCCCGGGGGTGCCATGCCCGACACCGCCGTCGCGTCGCGCACGCCGATCGGATAGGGCGTGGGACCGTGCGGATGGATCGAGAAGACGCTCGTGCGATGGGTGTAGGCGTAGGCGAAGACCGTCACCGAGGCCACCACGACCAGCACGATGAGGGTGGTCAGGGCGGCCACCACGACGCTGGAGTGACCCGCGCGGTCGCCATCGGTGTCCGTCGAGGTCACCTCCGGAACACCCGACATGCCTGTGGATTCTACCGGGGGGGGCATCGGACGAGCCCGGCGCGCCTTCGGGCGGCGAGAGGGGCGTGGTGAGCCACGACGACGACACGACGCCGGCCCCCTCACCCAGCGTGAGCGTGATCGTCTGCGCCTATACCCAGGAGCGCTGGGCCCTGCTGTGCGACGCCATCCGCTCGGTCGGCGCCCAGACGTATCAGCCCGTCGAGCTCTTCTTGAGCGTCGACCACAACCGCGAGCTCTTCGAGCGCGCCACGCGCGAGGTCCCACCACTGCTCGCCGATCGCGCCCTCACCGTGCGGGTGATCGAGAATCGCTTCGACTCGCGACTCGGCGGGGCGCGCACGAGCGCCGCCGAGTTGGCCACCGGTGACGTCCTGGCCTTCCTCGACGACGACGCCGCCGCCGCGCCCGACTGGCTCGAGCGGCTCGTCGCCGACTACGCCGACCCGCGCGCCGTCGCGGTCGGCGGGGCACCGCTGCCGCGCTTCGAGACGGCCCGACCGCGGTGGATCCCCTTCGAGTGTGACTGGGTCTTCGGCTGCGCGTACCGCGGACTGCCCGAGACCAAGGGGCCCGTCGAGCACCTCATCGGCGCCAACATGTCGATTCGGCGCGCGGCCCTTCTCTCCTGGGGCGGCTTCCACTCGGACAACCACGACGACATGGACCTCAGCCACCGCACGGCCCACGCCTTCGGTCACGACGCCGTGATCTTCGACCCCGAGGCCGTCGTCGCCCACTTCGTCCCGGCGTCCCGCCTCACCTGGGACTACTTCTGGCGGCGGTGCTTCTTCGTCAACCGGGGTAAGGTCGCGGCCTTCCGCGGGCTCGGCGAGGCGTCGAACCTGCGCGCCGAGCTCCGCTTCGGGCTGCGCTCGCTGACCCGGGGCCTCGTCGTCGAGGGGCGGGCCCTCGCCCGTGGGGACCTCTACGGCCCGGTGCGCTACGGGGTGCTCGTCACGGCCCTCGCCCTCGGAGCCGCGGGTCACCTCGCGGGCCGGTTGCGGTGAGCGCGATGGAGGTCGTCATCGTCGGGGCCGGACCGGCCGCGGCCGGCGCCGCCCTCGCGCTCGTCGAGCGCGGCGACGTGCGGGTCACCATCCTCGACGTCGGGGGTCGCCTCGAGGACGACCTCGACGCGACGCGACGCCGCCTCGCGTCGTCCCCGCCGGCGAACTGGGATCCCGACGAGCGCGCCCGGGTCGCCGTCGTGGCCGAGCCCCGTCGCGACCACCGCCTGCCCGAGAAGCGGACCTTCGGCTCGGACTACGCGTTCCGCGACTTCGGCCAGCGCGAGGGGCTCGCCGACGACGCCCACGTCGTGTCGGGGGCCCTCGGGGGCTTCTCCAACGCGTGGGGCGCCCAGACGATGGCGTACTCGGCGGCCAGTTTCGCGGACTGGCCGTTCACCCGCGACGAGCTCGAGCCCCACTACCGGGCGGTCCTGGCGGCCATCCCCTACGCCGGTGAGGAGGACGACCTCGCCGAGTACTTCCCCCTCCTCGGGCCGGCCGATCCCCTGCCGCCACTCGCGGGCAACGCCCGGCGCGTCCTCGAGCGCTACGAGCGTCGACGCCTCGCCGTACGCGGCGCCGGGGTCCTCGTCGGCCGGGCCCGTCTGGCGATGCGCGCGGCGTCGTGCGTCTCGTGCGGTCTGTGCATGACGGGCTGTCCCTACGGCCTCGTCTACTCCGCCGCCCACACTATCGACGCGCTCGCGGGGGCGGGCCGGGTCCGCTACCGCCCGGGCGTGGTCGCCCTCGAGGTGGGCGAGCGCGCCGAGCGCCCCCACGTGGTCGTCCGAGCGCGCGAGGGCGGCCCGCGCGAGGTGGTCGAGGCCGACGCCGTCCTGCTCGCCGCCGGCGCCATCGGGACGACCCGCCTGGTCGCGGGATCACTCTCCCAGTGGGGACGGCCCATCCCGATGGTGGAGTCGGCCCAGTTCGTGGTGCCCCTCGCGTCCGCGCGGGCCACCCACGCCGCCCGCGAGGAGGGGACCTTCACCCTCAACCAGTTCAACCTGCTCCTGCCCTTCGACGAGGCCGGCCACGACCTCGTCCAGATCCACGGCTACCCCTACAGCCGCGCCATGGACACCGCGCTGCCCGGACCGCTTCGCCACGGGGCGCTGGCCCCCCTGGGCGAGGCGCTGCTGCGTCGGGTGACGGTGGGGCTGGGCTACCTCCCGTCGTGGTGGTCGCCCGGCTTCGACGTCACCGTTACCCCCGGGGTCACCGACGACGCCCTGGCGCGGGTCAGCATCGCGTTGACGCCGGGCCGAGAGGCGCTCGCGCGCCGGCGCCTGCGCGAGGTGGCCGGGCGGCTCGCGCGCGCCGGGCGCCACCTCGGGGTCTGGCCGGTGGTGCCGATGATGACGCTGTCGGCGCCGACCCGGAGCTACCACTTTGGCGGCAGCTTCGCGCACCGCGACGACCCCCGGCCCGGACTCGACAGCGACGCCCTGGGGCGCGTGGCCCCGTGGCGCCACGTCCACCTCATCGACGCCTCCGTCTTCCCCACCGTCTCGGCGACGACCTTCACCCTGACGATCATGGCCAACGCCCACCGCATCGCGAGCGCCCTGGAGGCACGATGACCCGGGTCGCGGTGACCGGGGCGGCGGGATACCTGGGTGGTGCGCTGGTCGCCCGACTGCGGGCCGCGGGCGACGACGTGCTCGAGCTGCGCCACGACGGGCCCGAGCCCTTCGACCTCGCCGGGGCGCACCGCCCCGAGCGTCTCGCCGGGGTCGACACGCTCGTGCACGCCGCGTGGGACCTGCGCACGACCGACCCGACCTCGCTGTGGCGAGTGAACGTCGAGGGGTCACGCGCGCTCCTCGACGCGGCCCGCGCCGCCGGCGTGCGACGCGTCGTGTTCGTCTCGTCGATGTCGGCGTACTTCGGCACCCGCCAGGTCTACGGACTCACCAAGCTCGCCGTCGAGCGCTCGGTGCTCGAGGCCGGCGGCGCCGTCGCCCGGCCGGGGCTCGTCTACGGTGGGCCGGCCGGGGGGATGATGGGGACGCTACGGCGGCTGGCGCGCCTGCCCCTGCTCCCCTCGCTTCCGGGCACGCACCAGTTCATGGCCCACGTCGCGGACGTGCTCGAGGGGCTCGCCGCCCTCGTGCACGCCCCCGAGGTGGACGGGGCGCTCGTCGGCCTCGCCCACCCGATCCCCGTCTCCTTCGACGCCGTCATGACGGCGCTCGCCCACGACGCGGGCCGACGCCGTCTCGCGCGCCTGCCCGTGCCCTGGCCCGTGCTGCTCGGGCTCTTGCGCGCGGGCGCGACGCTGGGCCTGCCCCTGCCCGTGCGACCCGACTCGCTCCTCGGCCTGGTGCGCCCGGCGCCGTCGGTCCCCGGGGCGGACCTGGTCAGAGCGTTGGGAGTCACTTTCAGGCCGTTCCCAGACGGATTGGCGCAGGGACCGGCGATACTGGAGCCATGAACCGGCGTCGCGCGCGACTGGCCGGCCTCGGGTTGGTCGCTGCGCTCTCGATGGTCGTCTCCCCCGCCGTGGGTGCGGCGACCCACCGCCCCCACCCCCCGCACCGCCCGAGCGCGCCGCCCGCGGCGGCGGCGTTCCCGGTGGGCGTGCCCAGCTCGAGCGAGCCGTCGGGCGTCGCGCCGCCGGGCCCCGGCGCACTGCCCGGCTTCGTCGAGCGCTACGTGACCGACTTCACCGGCTCGGCCCTGCCCCCCGGGTGGAGCGCCTTCTCGGGCGCCGCCTCGGGCGACCCGGGCTCGCAGTGGTCGGCGAGCCACGTGAGCGTTGGCGGGGGACTGCTCTCGCTCAGCGCGTGGCAGGACCCAGCCTTCGGGGGCCAGTGGGTCACCGGCGGTCTGTGCCAGTGCGACGCCGCCGCCACCTACGGCGCCTACTTCGTGCGCTCGCGCGAGACCGGCCCGGGCCCCACCGTCGTGGAGCTGCTCTGGCCCGAGTCGGGCTGGCCGCCCGAGATCGACTTCAACGAGACCGACGGGCGCACGACCTTCAGCTTCGCCACCCTCCACTGGGGCGTGACCAACCACCAGGTCCAGGTGCGCACCCCCGTCGACCTCACCCAGTGGCACACGTGGGGCGTCGTCTGGACGCCCACCACCGTCGTCTACACCCTCGACGGACGGGCCTGGGGGGTCGTGACCACCCCGGGCGAGGTCCCTCACGTCCCCATGGCCCTCCACCTCCAGCAGCAGACCTGGTGCTCGGTGGGCTACGCCTGTCCCACGAGCGACCAGTCGACGCAGGTCGACTGGGTCGCCAGCTACGCGATGAGCCCGAACTCGACGAGCCTCGCCCCGTTCACGTCGGGCCGCGTCGACCTGAGCGCCGCCCAGAAGACGGCGGTCGCCGCCGAGGCGAGCGTGATCGTCGCCCAGGGCGACGAGCTCGTCTCGGTGGTGGGTCACCCCGCCGGCCCCGGTGACGTCGTCCTCGCGGGTCGGCGGGCGAGCGCCGTGCGCTCCTACCTGCTCAGCCGCCTCGCCCGACTCGGGGACCACGGGGTGATCGTGGCCGCTGTCACCGGGACGCTCACGCCCTCGCTGAGCCGTCTCGCGGGAGCGAGCTCGGTCTCCATCGACGTCGCCTAGGCCCCCGGGGCGCCGTGACCGCGGCCGGTAGGGTCGGGGGATGCTCTCTGCGGGGTCGCTCGCCCGGGGCGCCCGGTGGGTGCGACGCGCCACCCTCGCCGTGGCGGCGGTGGCGATCGTCGCCTCGGTCGCCCCGCTCGGACGGGGCCCGGCTCGCCTGGTCAACCTGAACGGCCGCTACCCCGTCGGGGTGCCCAACCCGGCCGAGCCCTCCGGCGAGGGCCCACCGGGTCGCACCGCGCTCTCGGGATACCGGCTCTCCTACGTGACCGACTTCGCGGGCAGCGCGCTCCCGAGGGGCTGGTACCTCTTCACCGGGGTCCCCGGCGGCGACCCCGGCGGGCGGTTCCGCGCCTCGAACACCGTGGTGAGCGGCGGCGTGCTCGAGCTGCTCGCCACCCCGAACCCGGCCAACCGCCTCCACTGGTTCACCGGCGGCGTGTGCCAGTGCGGGGTGGCCCACGTCTACGGCGCCTACTTCGTGCGCTCCCGGCTCAGCGGGCCGGGTCCCAACGTCGCCGAGCTCCTCTGGCCCGCGAGCAACCACTGGCCCCCCGAGATCGACTTCAACGAGACGGGCGGGTCGGACGTGTGGACCTCCTCGTCGCTGCACTACGGCACGGCCAACACCATCGTGCGCAGCGGCGTGCGCATCAACATGACCGCGTGGCACACCTGGGGCGTGATCTGGTCGCCCTCGAGCGTCGTCTACACCGTCGACGGGCGCGTGTGGGGCCGCTTCACCCGGCGACCCGACATCCCGCGCGTCCCGATGACCCTCGACTTCGAGCAGCGCACCCTCTGTCCCCTCCACCGCCAGTGCCCGACGGCGCCCCAGCAGCTCTACGTCGACTGGGTCGCGGAGTACGTGCGCGGCTAGCCCGGCGCCACCACAACGTCACCCCAACTCCACTCAATATCCGTCCCAATCAGGGAGAAAACGGGCTCGCGGGTGAGACACTGGATGACCCTTCGAGTTCCTCGAAGTGGCCTCAGTCTCAGCTGAGGTGGTCCGTCCCAACATGCCCTTGCGGGGCGGGCCACGCCCGAAACGCCCCGGCGCGCGCCGCGCCCCGTGGTGCGCGGACACCTCTCCCGGGCGACGGGGACCGCGTCGCGCGATCCGGGGCGCTCTTGCCTCGCCCGAGGGAGGCCGCGGGAGCAACTCGCCGTCGCGCGGTCGGCCGGTGCGTCCGCGCGGGCGAGGGTCGAATCCGCGGCCCGGCCGGGTTACGTGAGAGAATGGCCTCCTTCGAGCCCTCCGCCGCGTCGCCCCCCGTCTCGCGGCGGCGCGGATCGGGCCGGACGACGGGGACCAGGGTGGACCACAGCGAGGGCGAGGGTCGGGGCGAGCGCGGGCCGCACGTCGCGCACCGGCTCTCCGATCCCGTCGTGGCCGAGCGCTTCGCCGCCCTCGAGACCGTCGGCCACAACTCCTCGGACGTCATCGTCGTGCTCAACCACGGGGGGTTCGTGCTCTACGGGAACCCCGTGGCCCAGCAGTTCTTCGAGCTGAGCGCCGAAGAGGGCGTCGGGACCGACGCCCTCGGGCTCATCCACCCCGAGGACCGCGAGCGGGTCGTCGAGCGGTTCCTCAGCCTGATGGAGCGACCCGGCGGCTCGATCCGCGAGGCCCTGCGGATCGTGACGCCCTCGGGCGTGGTGAAGGACCTGGAGCTCGTCGCCACGAACTCCTTCGACAACCCGGCCATCGGCGGGATCCTCGTCAACGGCCAGGACGTGACCCAGCGCAACCGGGACCAGCGGGAGCTGGTCTCGCTGGCCGAGCGGTTCCGGGTGGCCTTCGCCGAGAACATGGCGCCGATGACCTTCACCGACCTCGAGGACCGCATCATCGACGTGAACGACGCCATGTGCGAGATGGTGGGGTACGCCCGCGAGGAGCTCGTGGGCCAGGACTCGACGATCTTCACCTACACCGAGGACGTCGGCATCACCGAGGAGAGCCACCGTCGCGCCCTCGCCGGCGAGACGCCCCAGACGCGCTACGTCAAGCGCTACCGACGCAAGGACGGACGGATCATCACCGTCGAGGTGTCGCGCGCGACGGCCGTCGGGCCCGACGGCCAGCCCCAGTACTTCGTGTTCTCCGAGCGCGACGTCACCGAGGAGCGCACGATGACCGCGGAGCTCTCCAAGCGGGCCCTCCACGACCCGCTCACCGGCCTCGCGAACCGGTCCCTCTTCGAGGACCGCCTGGCCCACGCCCACGCCCGCGCCCGTCGCCACGGTGGCTACGGCGCCGTGCTGCTCATCGACCTCGACGACTTCAAGGGCGTCAACGACACCTACGGGCACGTCATCGGCGACGAGCTGCTCGCCGCCATCGCCGACCGACTCCGGCGCGTCGCGCGCTCCACCGACACGCTCTGTCGCTTCGGCGGCGACGAGTTCCTCGTCCTCGTCGAGGAGATGGCCGGCGGCGGCGAGGCCCGCGCCATCGCCGAGCGCATCCTCGAGGAGATGGCGGCGCCCTTCAGCCTGCGCGGCACGACGTTCGTCCAGCGGGCCAGCGTCGGCGTCGCCGTCTTCGACCCCTCCGCCGAGGACGTCTCCACCCTCGTCCAGAGCGCCGACATCGCCCTCTACGAGGCCAAGCGCCAGGGTCGTGGCCGGGTCGTGGTCTTCACCCCCTCGATGCACCTAGAGGCCGTGAGCCGCTTCACCCTCGCCCAGGACCTCAGTCGGGCCCTCGAGCGCGACGAGATGTCGATGGCGTTCCAGCCCATCATCGACCTCGCCAACGGCGAGGTCGTGGGCTACGAGTCCCTCATGCGCTGGCGCCACCCCGAGCGCGGCGCGGTCCCCCCTGACGTCTTCATCCCGCTCGCCGAGCAGTCCAACCTCATCTACGACCTCGGGGCGTTCGCGCTGCGCGTGGCGGCCGAGGCGATGAACCGGCTGCCGCGCAGCGACGGCTACCCGCCCTACGTGACGGTGAACCTCTCGGCCCGTCAGTTCCACGACCGGAACCTGCCCGACCTGGTGCGACGCGCCCTGCGGCTCCACGACGTGGCCCCCCATCGGCTGCTCCTGGAGATCACCGAGAGCGTCGCCCTCGAGGACATCACCGAGTCCCTCGCCATCATCGAGGAGCTCGCGACGCTCGGCGTCGGCGTCGCCCTCGACGACTTCGGCACGGGGTTCTCGTCGCTCTCCTACCTCGTCCAGCTGCGCCCGCGGGCCATCAAGATCGACCAGTCGTTCGTGCGACCGGCCGCGCCGAGCCCCCAGAGCGACGCGATCCTCGAGCTGATCCTCCTCCTCGGACGCAAGCTCGGCGTGATGATGATCGCCGAGGGGATCGAGACGCCGGCGCAGTACCACCGGCTCCGCGGGGTGAACTGTCGCTACGGTCAGGGCTTCCTCTGGTCGCCGGCGGTCGGGCTCGACGAGGTGGAGGACCTGATCACCAGGCTCAGCGAGAGTCCGCCGATCGATCACAGCCGCCGTCGCCGGGGACGGATGAACGAGCGGCACGTCGCCGAGGCCGACTAGGGACCTTCGCGCCTAGTCCGATCCGGCGCCGTCGCCTAGACCGGCACCGGGGAGAGAGACGAGGTGAGCATGCACCGCTACGAGACGGGCGACCACGGGCACGACCCGATGGCCCTCAGCCGACGCTGCGCGCGCCTCGGCGCGCGGATCGCCCCGGTCCTCGGGATGATGGCCCTCGCCACCGCCGTCGCCCGGATCGCGTCGCGGGTCGAGTCGCCCGCGCACCGCCACTGCTGTCGACACGGACACGGCGGGTGGGACGGGTGCTGCGACGACGAGGCGGAGCGTGGGGGGCGACGCCACGGGCACGGCGGCCGCGCGCACCCGCGCACCGGCGAGTGCGAGGGGTGCGGGCACCACCACGGGGAGTGACGGGTCGCGGGGCGGCTACCAGCGCGCGGGCAGGACGGCCTCGATCGCCTGGGCGATGAGGGAGTAGCCGGCGTCGTTTGGGTGGTCGTCGGGGCCGAAGGGCGTCTTGTAGCAGAACCACGTGTAGGCGCAGGCCGCGGCCACGTTCTCGGGGATGACGCCCACGTTGTCGACCGGCACCCGGGTCGTCACGTCGGTCTGGAAGAGGGCCGGCACGTTCGCCACCGCCACGCCCTCGCTCTGGTAGGCGTGCGCCATGACGGCGTTGAGCCGGTCCATCACCTCGAGCGAGTAGGTGGCCTCCGCCGGGCCGGCGGGGCCGTCGAGGAAGTAGCCCAGGTAGGGGTCGTTGTAGAGCAGGCCCACGAAGCGCACGCGCGGACCGGCCGAGGCCTTGAGGTCGCGCACGATGACCGGGAGGTCCGCCGCGACCCGGGCGAGGGCGCCGGCGACGCAGGCCGAGCTCACCGGGAGGTGGATGAGGCACACGCGCACGTCGTTGAAGCCGAGGTCGATGGTCACGAGCCCCGTCTGGCCCTTGTCCTGCTGGAGGACCTGCTCGGCGCGGCGCAGCTGGGTCATCGGCAACGCGTAGCAGTGGTCGGCGACCGTGGTGGAGAGCATGGACTCGACCGTCTCGCCCGGACAGCCGATCTGGTCGAGGCTGAGGGTGACGCCCCGGAGCGCCTCGCGGAAGACCAGGTCGTTGGCGTAGCCGGTGTTGGTGCGCGCGCCGTTGTGGTGCGGGACCCCCGTCGGCTGGAAGCCGAGCGAGGCCGACGCCCCCACGTCGAGGTAGAAGGCCGACACCGAGCTGGACGACGCGACGGTCGTCGAGGTGGTCGTCGTCGAGTCGGCCCCCGAGTTCTGGCGCCCGGCCAGGTACACCCCGGCCAGCACCACCAGGGCCACGACGGCGCGCACGACGTACTTCACGACACTCCTCCGTTGGGGGCGGTCTCACACCCCGGGCGGGCGCGACGCCCGCGGGACGCGTCCATTCTAGGGGACCCCCTGGTCACGGCGGGGACCGGGTCCGTGGGCGCGACGCGGTGGCCGCATCGGCGCTGGACGGGAGACGATCGCCGCGGCGCTGCGTCGTCGTCCGTGGTGAGACGCGCGAAAGGGGACGACGCCCTGTCGGCGGCGCCCGAGTGGGCTCTCGTGGGCGTCTCGTCGGTCCGACCCTCGACGTGGGACCGGCCACGCCCACGGTCGTGGCCGGTCCCGACGGGTCTCGCGGAACCGCCCGGGCGACGCGAGCCCTCGCGTCGTGCGCCTAGGCTCGGCCCCCGAGGAGGCCCCGTGGGAAGCGAGCACTGGCAGGACGCCCCCGAGGAGCACGACTACCCCGCCGCCGAGAGCTACCTCAGTCTCGTGCTCGATCCGCCCACGGCGAACGCGCTCGCGAGTGCCCTCCGCGAGGCGCCCACGTCGCTCTACCTGGCGAAGGACCTGCTGCGGGCGAGTCGGCTGGCGCTCCTCGAGCGCACCAACGCCCACGTCGCCAAGGACCTCGCCAAGGTGCACGAGGGCAAGCGGCTCTCGCCGGTCCTGCTCGTCCGCGGCCGCGCGTCGCGGGACCGTCCGCTCCTCGTCGCCGACGGCTACCACCGGATCTGCGCCAGCTACTGGATCGACGAGGACGCGTCGATCCCGTGCCGGATCGTCGACCTGCCCTAGAACCCCCATGACCAGGACCGTTCTTATACTGAGGACCAGAGCCGCCGACGTCGGGCTCGGAGGAAGGGGCCGATGAGAACGCTGCACCGGGCTTCGTGCGTGCTGGTGGCGTTCGCTCTCGTCTCGCCCCTCGCGAACGCCGCGGGGGCCGCCCCGGTACGCGTTCCGGCCCGTCGGGCGGCCCTCCCCGCCGGGGGCACCGGCGTGGCGAGCGGGCTGCTCACCACCCTCGCGTGCCCCGCGCCGGGCGTCTGTGAGGCCGCGGGCTCTTACACCGGGGTCGGACGGGCCGTCGACGGGGTCGTGCTCAACGAGCGCGCCGGCCGGTGGGTCGCCCCGAGCGTGCTGCGGGCCCCCCTCGACGCGGGCGCCAACCCCGGGACGACCGTGGCCTCCCTCGCCTGCCCCGCGCCGGGGCGCTGCGTCGTGGGCGGCTCGTACACCGACGCGGCGGGCGACGTCCGGGCCTTCGTCGCGAACCAGTCGGGCGACGCCTGGCCCCGGGCCCTGGCGGTGGGGCTGCCGGCGAACGCCCTCGGGCCCGGACAGGTCGCCAGCGTGCGCTCGGTGGCCTGCGGGGCGCCCGGCGCGTGCGTCGCGGTGGGCACCTACCTCGACGACGCGCGCATCCCGCGCACCCGGGCCTTCGTCGCCCTCGAGACCGGGGGCCGGTGGGCCCCGGCCCAGGCGGTGTCCCTGCCCACCCCGGCCAACCTCGACCCCTTCGCCGGACTGAGCCAGGTGGCCTGCGCCGATGCGACCCACTGCGTCGCGGTGGGCTCCTACATCGACGCGAACGACGTGACCCAGGGCCTCGCCGTCACGCTCGACGCGGGGACGCTCACCTCGAGCGTGGTCGCGCCCCCCACCGACGCCAGCACCTACGCCGGGACGACGCTCGCCGAGGTGGCCTGCGTCGCCGACGGGGAGTGCACCGCGGTGGGCACCTACATCAGCCACAGCGGGGCCGTGGAGCCCCTGGTCGACTCCTCGTCCTCGCCCGTCTGGCCCCAGGCGAGCGCCCTCGCTCTGCCGGCCGGGGCCCGCCGGGACCCCAAGGTCCTGCTCTACGGCTACCAGGGGATCAGCTGCGCGGGTCCCGGGGCGTGCGCGACCGGGGGGCAGTACGTGGCCGCCAACGGGCTCTACCAGGGGTTCCTCGCCACCGAGTCCCACGGCGCGTGGCACCGGGCGACCCGGATGCCCGTCCCGGCGGGGTCGACCTCGGGCGGGCCCAACGGGGGCGTCGTCGCGGTGACCTGCCCGGTCGGGGGGCCCTGTCGGGCCGGCGGGGCCTACCTCGACCACGCCGGTCACTACCAGGCCCTCGTCCTCACGCTCGCCGGGGGCCGCTGGCGGGGCGCGAGCGTGGCCCTGCCCGACGGGGCGACCACGGTCGGGGTCGACGGCGGACTCTACGCGATCGCCTGCGCCGGGGCCGGGGCCTGCGTCGGGGTGGGCAGCTACCAGCGCGGCGCCACGTACCAGGGCTTCACGCTCAACGCCTGACCCCGGCACTTTTCATTTCCCCTCCACCCCGGGGACCCTCGGGCTTCACCGGCGCGTAACCCGCACTCCGTACCGTGGCCCTCGTGGCACGGCGTCGATCCCCGCGTCCCCCGGTCGAGGTCGACCGTGCCGCCCCCCGCCCCCCCGCGTCGCGACGGCCCCGATGAGCGTCGAGGCGCCCGTGCGCCCGGTGATCCTCGTGGTGGAGGACGAGGAGAGCTACCGCGACGCCCTCGACATCGGGCTCGGCGTCGAGGGGTTCGTCGTGGTGGGTGCGCGCACGATCGCCGAGGCCCGCCAGCAGCTCGCCGTGCGCAAGCCCGACCTCGTGCTCCTCGACGTGATGCTGCCCGACGGGTCGGGTCTCGACTTCTGTCGCGAGCTCTACGACACCACGCGGCTGCCGGTCGTGATGGTCACGGCCCGCTCGAGCGAGGTCGACGTCGTCGTGGGCCTCGAGATCGGGGCGGCCGACTACGTCACCAAGCCCTTCCGGCTGCGCGAGCTGGTCGCGCGCATCCGCGCGGTCCTGCGCCGTCCGGCCGGCGAGGACGACCACGAGGTGATCGCCTTCGGCGACCTGCGCATCGACCTCGCCCGACGCACCGTCGCGCGCCGCGGGACCGAGGTCGACCTCTCGCGCAAGGAGTTCGACCTCTTCGCGCTGCTCGCCTCGCGCCTGGGCCAGGTGGTCACCCGCGAGGCCTGCCTCGACGCCCTGTGGTGGGGGCTCGACCTCGCCGACACCCGCACCCTCGACACCCACGTGAAGCGGCTGCGCCAGAAGGTCGAGGACGACCCCGCCCACCCGCGCCACCTGATCACCGTGCGCGGCGTCGGGTTCCGACTCGACCCGTAGGCTCGTCTCGTGCGCGTGGACGAGCTGGCCCCGGAGTTCTCCCTCGTCGACCAGGACGGCCGGACGCGCACCCTGACCGGACTGGTGGCGGCCGGCCCCGTCGTCCTCTTCTTCTACCCCGCGGCCCTCAGCCCGGGCTGCACCCGCGAGTCGTGCCACTTCCGCGACCTCGCCGCGGAGTTCGCCGCGCTCGGCGCGACGGTCGTGGGGATCTCCATGGACGAGGTCGCCAAGCAGGGCGACTTCGACCGACGCCACCACCTGGGTTACCCCCTCCTGAGCGACCCCGACGGGCGCGTCGCCGAGCTCTACGGCGTCAAGCGCTCCCTCGGGTTCCTGCGGGTCAAGCGCACGACGTTCGTCATCGGCCCCGACCGGCGGATCCTCGCCGTCGTGGCCAGCGAGGTCTCGATGAGCGCCCACGCGGACCGCGCCCTCGAGACCCTGCGCCAGCGCGCCGCCTGATCAGCCCGCGATGAGTCGCGGGCCCGGGTCCTCGAGGTAGTCCGCGATGTGGCGCAGCACGCGGCTCGCGAGCGCGCCGTCGACCTGACGGTGGTCGAAGGACATGGCGAGCTCGGTGACCTGACGGACCACGACCTCGCCGCCCACGACCCACGGGGCGGGCGCCACGCGTCCGACCGCGACGATCGCCCCCGTGCCCGGGGGCAGGATCGGCACCGCGGCGTCCACGTTGAACGGACCCACGTTGGTGATGGTGATCGTGGTGCCCAGCATGTCGTTGGGCGCCGTCGTCCCGGCCCGGGCGGTGTCGACGAGGGCGTTGAGCGCTCGGGCCATGCCGACGAGGTCGAGCCGGTCGGCCCCCTTCACGTTGGGCACGATGAGCCCGCGCGGGGTGTCGGCCGCGATCCCGAGGTTCACCACCCGGCGGACCACGACCTCGCCCTTCTCGGCGTCGAAGCTGGAGTTGACGCCCGGGAAGTGGCGGGCCGCGTCGCACACGGCCATCGCGACGATCGCGAGCGGCGAGAGGCGCACGCCGGCGAGCGCCGGCCGCTCCTTCAACGAGGCGAGCAGCTCCATCGTGCGCGTCGCGTCGAGGCGCACCCAGACGGCCGCGTGCGGGGCGCTGAAGGCGCTCTGGGTCATCGCCTCGGCCATCGAGCGCAGCACCCCGCGCACGGGGATCCGCTCGACCTCGGGTCCGCTCGACCAGGGGGCGAGGTCGTGGCCGACGAAGCGCGACGTCGTCGTGGGGCCCGTCGCCGCCGGCCGGGGGGTGGCGGCCGTCGGGGCGCCCGCGAGCAGGGCCTCCACGTCCGCCCGGGTGATCAGCCCGTCGCGCCCGGTGCCGCGCACGACGGCGAGGTCGATCCCGTGCTGCTTGGCGTAGAGGCGTACCGGGGGCGTCGAGCGGGGGGCGAGCGCCGGGGCGCTCGCCGCCGCCGCGGGCGCGGC
>JAKBNL010000005.1 GCA_021831035.1 Actinomycetes bacterium | reverse complement strand
GGTAGATAACGTCGTCGGGGGTCACGGTGGTGGTCTCCTTGGATTCTTGGTAGGAACCACAGAGTCCACCACCGGACCCTCTATCGCGTCGAGGGTGCAACCTCAACCCGTGGACAGGAAGCCCTAGGCGTCCGCGACGGCGGCCTCGCGGGCGCGACACGCCGCGCAGTGACCCAGCACCGCGAAGTGGCGAGGGTCGATCTCGAAGCCCAGGGCTGCGCGTACGGCGTCGGCGAGCCCGTCGAACAGACCGAGCGGGGCTTCGAGGGTCGCCCCGCACGACTCGCACGAGAGGTGACCGTGCGTCTCGGTCGCGAGGTGGTAGGTGGCGGGACCGTGGCCGAGGTGGGCGTGGGTCACGACCCCGAGGCGCTCGAGCTCCTCGAGGTTGCGGTAGATCGTCGAGAGGTGCACGTCGGGGGCGACCCGCTGGACCTCGTGGGCCAACTCCTCGGCCGTCTTGTGGGACCCCTCGGCGAAGAGGCGCTCGAGCAGGATCCGCCGCGAGGTCGTCGCCCGGCCCCCGGCCTCGCGCACGCGGGCCAGGACCTCGTCGACCCCCGCCGGGGCGCTCGACTGCCGACTCTCCACGCTCACAGAGTAGTTGCCTACTGCTCACCCGACGTTGTTGCGAATGGTTCCTACTACCCCTACGCTGGGCCGCGGCGGGCCCACCCCGGGGCCCGCGCCAAGGAGAGGAATGGACGCCACGCCCCCCGCGGCCGGTCGCCTCCGAGCGATGCGGGCCGCCTTCAGCGCCGCCGAGTGGCGGCGGGTCCAGTGGATGTTCGGCTCGATCGCGGCCCTGCACGTCATCGGCTTCGGGATCTTCTTCGCCTTCGTGGTGCCCGGCCACTACAAGGGCCTCGGCATCGGCGTGAGCGTCCTCGCCTACACCCTGGGCGCGCGCCACGCCTTCGACGCCGACCACATCTCGGCGATCGACAACACCACCCGCAAGCTCATGAACGACCGCCAGGGCGACCCCACCGCCCGCCGCCCCCTCAGCCTCGGCTACTTCTTCTCCCTCGGCCACTCGACGATCGTGGTCGCCATCGGGGCCGGGCTCGTCCTCGCCGAGAAGGCCGTCTACGGCGCGGTGAGCCACTCCCACTCCGGGCTCTCGCAGTTCGGCGGCGTCTTCGGCACCCTGGTCTCGGCGACCTTCCTCTACCTCATCGCCGTGATGAACCTCGTCATCCTCAACGGCATCGTCCGGGTCTTCCGCTCGATGCGCCAGGGCCGCTACGACGAGGACGAGCTCGAGCGCCAGCTGAACAACCGGGGCCTCATGTACCGCTTCTTCGGGCGATGGATGCGCTCGATCACTAAGGAGTGGCAGATCTACCCCGTCGGGGTCCTGTTCGGCCTGGGCTTCGACACCGCCACCGAGGTGGCCCTACTCGCCACGACCGCGCTGCTCGCGAGCAAGGCCCTGCCGTGGTACTCGATCATGTGCCTGCCGATCCTCTTCACGGCCGGGATGTCCCTGCTCGACGCGCTCGACGGCGTCTTCATGAACTTCGCCTACGGATGGGCCTTCTTCAACCCGGTGCGCAAGGTCTTCTACAACCTCGCCATCACCACGCTCTCGGTGGCGATCTGCTTCTTCATCGGCACGGTCGAGGTCCTCGGCCTCCTGCCCAGCGAGCTCCACCTGCACGGCGGCTTCTGGCGACTGATGGAGAGCTTCAACATCAACGCCGCCGGCTTCATCATCGTCGGGCTCTTCGTACTGACCTGGGCCGGGGCGGCGCTCTACTGGCGCTACGGCAACGTCGAGGCCCGCTGGAGCGCGACGGTGCGCCCGGCGCTCGAGCCGACCCTCGCGCCGACCCTCGCGCCCACCCCCGAGCCCAGCGCCGACTGAGACCGCTGGCTAGGGTCGAGGTCGTGGCTCGGGCGAGCGCGGTCACGACGGGGCGCGTCTACGACCCGCCCGAACCCGACGGGGCGACGGTCCTGCTCGTCGACCGGCTCTGGCCCCGGGGTCTCGCCAGGGCGAGCGCGCCCTTCGACCGGTGGCTGAAGGACGTCGCCCCCTCGCCGGCGCTGCGCGTCTTCTACGGGCACCGACCGGAGCGCTTCGCCGAGTTCGCCCACCGCTACCGCGAGGAGCTGCGCGACGACCGCTCCGGTGCGGTAGGCGAGCTCGTCGCGCTGGCCCGCTCGGGGCCCGTGGTGCTGCTGACCGCGACCCGCGACCTCGAGCACTCGAGCGCCCACGTCCTCGCCACCCACCTGCGTCGGCGCCTGGCCCACCGATGAGCCCCGAACCCGTTCCCCTCGCCGCGCTCGTTATGGACGCGACGGGCTCGGGCGTGGTGTGGACGCTCCCCCGCGGCAACGGGGTGAACGTCAACCTCGTGCGCCTCGAGGGCGGCGAGGCGATCGGCGAGCACGTCAACGACGTCGTCGACGTCGTCCTGCTCGGCGTCGCGGGGACGGCCACGGTCTCGGTCGACAGGCTGGAGGTGGCGCTCGAACCCGGGACGCTGCTCGTGGTGCCCGCCGGCGCGCGGCGCGCGATCGCCGCGCGCGGGGGCGCCACGGGCTATCTCAGCGTGCACCGCGAGCGCGACGCGCTCATGCCCCGGAAGTCGTAAGTCGTCGAGGGGTCCGCCCTCGACCGGCCCGTCGTCGGGCTCGCGGCGCGTCGGCGACGGCGTAGACATCCACGGCCGAGGGGGACTCGTCCAGGGGTGGCGCCGCCACCGCGAGGGCGTCGAGGCGGTGCGTGGACCCCGTCGGTAGGATGAGCGCAGCGAAGGGGAGGGTCATGTTCAGCACCGTCGTAGTGGGAGCGGACGGGTCGGCGACGGCCAAGCGCGCCGTCGAGGCCGCGGCCGACATCGCCAAGAACTTCGGCGCGTCGCTGCACATCGTCTCGGCCTTCGAGGCCAAGGCCGTGCCCTCGTCGGATCGGCCGGCGGAGTTCCGCAACCTCACCTCCGAGGGTGACGTGGACGTCCTGCTCCAGGACCTGGCCTTCGTGGCCCAGCGACACGACGTGACTCCGAGCGTGCACAGCGCCAAGGGCGACGCCGCGGAGGTCATCGTGAAGTTCGCCCAGGACCTCGACGCCGACCTCGTCGTCGTCGGCAACCGCGGGATGAAGGGCGTGCGGCGAGTGCTCGGGAGCGTGCCCAACTCGGTCGCCCACGGCGCGCCGTGCTCGGTGCTCATCGTCGACACCACCGAGTAGCGCGCCCGCCGCGCCTTCGCGGGGACCTTCGCCCCTAGGTGGGGACCGCCCGCGCCCGTAGGGTCACGTCGTGACCGGAAGGCGCCGCGCCCTCGTGATCCTCGCGATCGTGGTGGTCGTGGCGGTGGGATCGTGGGCCCTGGTCGCGAGCTCCCGCTCGCCCGCGCCCACCACGACCACCACCGGCGCGCCCGTCACCACCACGACCGCCCCGCCCTCGAGCGCGCTGTGGCCCCTCGGGCGCTCGGGCTACACCGACCCGGTCGCGGTGGCCCGGGCCTTCGCCCTGCGCTACCTGGCCCTGCCCACGGTCGTGACCGGCGCCTACCGCGCGGGGGACAGCCGCTCAGGCGAGGTCGACGTCCGGCCCGGCCGCGGCGGCCCGGTGACGACGGTGCTCGTGCGCCAGTTGAGCGGTGCCACGACCTGGAGCGTGCTCGGGGCCGTGGGCCAGGACCTCACGATCACGTCGCCCCCGTCGCTCTCAGTCGTGCGCTCCCCGCTCACCGTGACCGGCACGAGCACCGCGTTCGAGGGGGTCGCGAACCTCGAGCTGCGCGCCGACGGTCGGACCGCGCCGATCGCTCGCGCCGTCGTCCACGGTGGCTCGATGGGGGCCGTGGGCCCGTTCCGGGGGGTCCTGCGCTTCGCGACGCCCTCGGCGCGCGCCGGTGCGCTGATCCTCTTCACCCGTTCGGCGAAGGACGGGTCCGTGGCGGTGGCGTCGGTCCTGCGGGTCTGGTTCTAGCCCCGGACCCGTGGACGACCGGGCCGAGCCCCGCGGGCCCTCACCGGTGCAGGATGGGACAATGGCCGAGCCCCCCGACTCCCCCTCCGCCGCGACGGCAACCGGGCTCACCGCGGAGGAGGTCGCCGCGCGGGTGGCCGACGGGCGCTCCAACCGCACCGAGGCCGACACCTCCGAGTCGTGGGGTCGGATCCTGCGGCGCAACGCCCTCACCCGGCTCAACTTCCTCCTGCTCGTGCTGGGCGCGGCCACCCTCACCACCGGGGCCCTGCCCGACGCCACCTTCCTCGCGGTCGCCGTGATCAACACGGTGGTCGGGGCCGTTGAGGAGTCACGGGCCAAGCGACAGCTCGATCGGCTCGCCGTGGTGAGCGCCCCGCGGACCCGGGCCGTGCGCGCCGGGTCCGTCGTCGACCTCGCGGTGGAGGACGTGGTGCTCGACGACCTGCTCGAGTTGCGCCCCGGCGACCAGTTGAGCGTCGACGCGGTCGTGGTCGAGGGCGCGGCCGAGGTGGACGAGTCGCTCACGACCGGGGAGTCCGAGCCGGTCGCCAAGAGCCCCGGCGACGACCTCCTCTCGGGCACCTGGGTCGTGGCCGGGGTCGTGCGCGCGCGCGTGACTCGGGTGGGGCGCGACTCGTACGCGAACCGCCTGGCGGCCGAGGCCCGCCGGTTCAGCCTCGCCGGTTCGGAGCTCGTGGCCGCGGTGAATCGCGTCCTGCGCTGGGTGACCTGGGCCATGGTCGTGATCGGCCCGGTGCTCTTCTGGCGCCAGGTCCAGCACGAGCCGTGGCGGGTCGCCGTGCGCCTGGCCGTCGCCGGGATCGTCGGGATGATCCCCGAGGGGCTGGTGCTGCTCACGACGCTCGCCTTCCTCGCCTCGGCGGTTCGCCTCACCCGTCTGCGCACCCTCGTCCAGGAGCTCCCGGCGATCGAGACCCTGGCGCGCGTCGACTCTCTGTGCGTGGACAAGACGGGCACCCTCACCCAGGGGCGCGTCACCTTCGCGGCCCTCGAGGTCCGCGGCGCGGCCGACGACGACGTCCGCACGGCCCTCGACACCCTGGCCCGGGCGACCGGGGCGAACGCGACCCTCGCCGCGATCGCCGAGGCCGCCGGGACCACGACCTCGGGCTGGAGGGTCGAGGCATCGGTTCCCTTCAGCTCGGCGCGCAAGTGGAGCGCGGTGCGCGTCGCCGACCACGGCACCTGGGTCCTCGGGGCGCCCGAGATGGTGGAGGGGGCGGACCCCGACGCGCTGCGACCGCTCGGCGAGTCGTGGGCCGAGGCCGGCTCGCGGGTCCTCGCACTGGCGCACGGCGACGAGCCCCTCGAGGGCGAACGGCTCCCGGACGACCTGCGACTGGTGGCGCTCGTCGCCCTCGCCGAGCGCGTCCGCCCGACGGTGGCGGCGACGATCGCCTACTTCTCCGACCAGGGCGTCACGCTCCGGGTCATCTCGGGCGACGCGGTAGCGACCGTGCGCGCCATCGCGCGGGCCGTGGGCGTGCCCGACGCCGGTCGCGCACTCGACGCACGCGACCTGCACCCCGGAGAGGAGGCCTTCGCCGAGCTCGTCGAGTCCTCACGCGTCTTCGGGCGCTCCACCCCCGAGGTGAAGCGCGAGATGGTGGCGGCGCTGCGCGCGCGGGGTCACACGGTCGCGATGACCGGCGACGGGGTGAACGACGTGCTGGCGCTCAAGACGGCCGACCTGGGCGTCGCCATGGGCTCGGGCGCGGCGATCACCCGAGGCGTCGCCCAACTGGTGCTCCTCGACGACGACTTCGACGTGATGCCGGCGGTGGTGGCCGAGGGCCGCCGGGCGTTGGCCAACATCGAGCGCGTGGCGGCGCTCTTCTTCACCAAGAACATCTACTCGTTGGTGCTGTC
This sequence comes from Actinomycetes bacterium, assembly GCA_021831035.1. Lineage (GTDB taxonomy): Bacteria > Actinomycetota > Acidimicrobiia > Acidimicrobiales > RAAP-2 > RAAP-2. The sequence goes on along the minus strand of JAKBNL010000005.1, from coordinate 98,323 downwards.
GGTCGTCGTCTCGATCGCGGGCTCGACCTATCCCCTGCTGCCACGTCAGCTCACCCTGGTCGGGTCGGTCGCGATCGGCATCCCGGGGTTCTTCCTCGCCCTCGGGCCCAACGACCGGCGCTTCGAGCCGGGCTTCTTGCGCCGGGTCCTCACCCTGTCGGTGGTCGCCGGGACCGTCTCGGCCGCGGCCATCCTCGCCGCGTACGGGCTCGCCCGCTCGAACGGCGCGCCGGCGGCCACCGCCCGGGTGGCGGCGGTGACGGCCGCGGCGGTGGTGACGCTGTGGCTGATCGCCGTCGTCGCGCGACCCGTGACCCGGGGCCGGCTCGCGCTGGTCGCGGCGATGGCCGCCCTCTTCCTCGTCGCCTACGCCTGGGGGCCGGCCGCGCGCTACTTCGACCTGGCGACCCACCCCGGCGGACCCGTCGAGCTCGGGGCCCTCGCCCTGGGCGTCGTCGGCGCTCTGGTCGTCGAGACGGTGACGCGCGTGGCCCCGCTGCGCGGGCGGATCCTGCCGCCGTCGGTCGCGGCCGACCCGATTAGGGGGCCACGGACTCCGGGGTCGAGGTCTCGGCCAGGGTGAAGTAACTCTCCTCCTCCTGGTCCATGTGCAGTCGCAGGATTGCCTCGAGGCCGTACAGGGCGCGACGGACCTCGACCACGTCGGGGGCGGCCCCGGGCGCCCCCTCGAGGTCGGCGGCGAGCTGGGCCAGCCGGCGGGCTCGCGCCACGATCTCGCGGTGGGCTCGGCTCATGGTGCCCGTCGGGTCCACCCCGCCCAGGGAGCGGGCGAGCAACGGGTAGAACGTGACCTCCTCGAGCTGCTCGTGGGTGACGACGTCGCGCTCCAGGCGCCGCGAGAGGTCCGCCAGCACCGCGGCGAGGGCCGACGAGTCGACCCGGTCCAGCCCGTCGGCCACGGCGACCAGCTCCGCGAGCGCCGCGCGCTCGGGCCCGTGGCCGGTGCGCAGGGTGGAGATGGCCTCGCTCGCCCCGCGGGCCAGTGCCACGTCGGCCCGGGGGCGGCGAAGGACCCGCAGCGCGTTCGCGATCGCCACGACGTCGATGCCCTCCTGGGCGAGGGCGCCCCAGACCGCCGGAAGGAGCCCGGCCGTCGCGACGCCCATCGCGCCGAGCGAGAGCGTCATCCCCACCACGACGCTCTGCAGCGCGATCCGCCGGGCCCGCGTCGCCACGGCCCGGGCGTCGGCGATGCGGTCCAGGCGGTCCACGGTCAACACGACGTCGGCGGCCTCGGACGAGGCGGTCGCCCCACGCGCGCCCATCGCGATCCCGACGTCGGCCAGGGCGAGGGCCGGCGCGTCGTTGATGCCGTCACCCACCATCGCGGTGAGCGCGAGGGCGCGCTCGGCGCGCACGACGTCGAGCTTCTGGGCGGGCGAGCACTCGGCGACGACCTCGTCGACCCCGACGGCGTCACCCACGAGGTCGCCGACCTCACGCCGGTCCCCGGTGACCATGACGACGCGCGCGACGCCGTGACGCCGCAGCACCCGCAGGGCGTGGGCCGCGTCGGTGCGCACCGGGTCAGTGACGAGGACCACCCCGCGCGGCCGGCCCTCGAGCGCCACGTAGATCCCGGTTGCACCCTCCCAGTGGACCCGGCGGCGCGCGAGCGCCACCCACGCCGGCGCGTCCTCCCCGACGCCCACCCACTCAGCCGTCCCCACCGCCACCCGTCGGCCGCCGACCTCCCCCGCGGCGCCGCGGCCCGCCTCCTCGCGCACGCCCGAGGGGACCTCGAGGGACAGGGCACGTCGGTGGGCCTCGCGTACCACGGCGGCGGCCAGCACGTGGGTCGAGGTCTGGTCGAGGCTGGCCGCGAATCGCACGACCTCGTCGGGGTCACTCTCGGCGTCGGTCACGACACCCACCACCTCGGGCCGACCCATGGTCACGGTCCCGGTCTTGTCGATGAGCAGCGTCGTGCAGCGCGCCAGCCGTTCGAGCGCGGCCGCGCCCTTGACCACCACCCCGCGGCGCGCGGCGCGCGACAGCCCCGACGCGAAGGCCACCGGCGAGGCGAGGATCAGCGGGCACGGCGTCGCCACGACGAGCACCGCCACCGCGCGCGACGCCCCCCCGAGGGCGAAGGCCGCCACCGCGACCGCGGCCGTCGCGGCGAGGAAGTAGAGGGAGTAGCGGTCGGCGAGGCGCACGAAGGGCGCGGGATGGCGCTCCGCCTCCTCGGTCAGGCGCACGACGTGGGCGTAGGTGCTCTCGCGCACCTCGGCCGTGACGGTCATCTCGAAGGGCGGGCCGGCGTTGGTGACGCCACTGCGCACCGGCGTGGCCGCCTCGCGGGTCACCGGCAGTGGCTCGCCGGTGAGTGCCGACTCGTCCAAGACGGCCGGGCCCGTGAGGTCGCCGTCGGACGGGACGACCTCGCCGGTGGCCACGAGCAGGACGTCACCCACCTCGACCTCGTCGGCCGGGACCGTCGCGATCCGGTCGCCGACGCGCCGGTGGGCCACGGTGGGGGCCCGCTCCACGAGGGCCCGCAGGTCGCGGCGGGCTCGACCCTCGGCCCACGCCTCGAGCGCGCGGCCGGTGGCGACCATGACCGCGACGACGCCGGCCGCGAGCAGTTCGCCGGTCGCGAGCGCCCCCACCAGCGCCACGAGGGCGATGACGTCGACGCCGAGACGTCGAGCCCGCAGGCTCGCGGTGGCCTCGGCGAGGCTGTAGAGGGCCCCGGCCACGCCGGCCGCGAACCACGGCCCGTCGACGGCGCCCGAGGACGCGCCGACGGCGCGGGCGACGAGTCCCGCGCCGAGCAGCGCGAGGGTCCCGGCGAGCACCGCGGCCGGCACGACCAGCGCCGAGCGAGCGGGCGGGCGACGCGCCGGCGAAGTCCGTGGGTGCGGGGTCGCCCCACCGGCTCGCGACGCGAGGCTCACGGCGCGGTGTCGTCCGAGACGACCTTCCACCCCGCGGGCACGAGGGCGAGGGTGGCGTAGGTGGTCGCCGAGCCGGTCACCGGGTACGGGCGGTGCGTCACGCGCACCAGGACGGCGCGGCGGGCGTTAGTCGGCACCACCCCGACGTAACCCGCCCGGCCCCCGTCGGGGTTCGCGCACCAGTGGGTCCCGACGCGCTCGAGCGCGAGGTTGAGCACCCACACGCGGTTGCCCTCGACGCGCAGCGGCGTCAGGTGGCGCGCCCGGTAGTAGTGGACCAGGGTGGCCTTCTCGACGGGCGTGATCGGCCGGACCGGCCAGGTCGAGAGGGTCGGGCACGCGGGAAAGGTCGTCGCCGAGGCCGTGGTCGGGCCGACGACGTCCGCGGGGCCGGAGCCCACGAGCCCACCGGCGACGACGACACCGACGGCCAGCGCGGCGACGGGCCCCCTCCAGCCTCCGCGGGCCCGCGGGGCCGGCGAACGACCCCCGGTCGAGGTGAGGTTCGTGCGCACGGGGACTCCCTCCTGATCGTCACGCGGCCCCGCACCCACGACGCTAGGGTTCCGGACCCGCGACCCCTAGGGGCGAAGGTCACCCGCGTCGCTCGGCGTCCGACCCGAGCCCGGGCCCGGCGACTCCTCGACCTCGCCCACGGAGCCGACTACGTGGTGAGGTCGCGCCGGTCGTAGCCCCACAGCGAGACCGCCAGCAGCGCGACGACCACGACCGCGAGCACACCGAGATTCCCGACGCGCAGCCCGGTGGTGAGCGGCTGGTGTCCGAGCGCCTGATCCCACAGCGACAGCCAGGCCACGCGCTGGAACGCGCTCACCAACGGCGCGAGGGCCGAGAGCAGGTAGCTCGCCACGGCGAGGGCGGTCGCGACACCGCGGGCCAGACCGCGCTTCCCGCTCGACGCGCCCACGGCCAACGCGAGGGTAGCGAAGGCGAGGGCGAAGGCCGCCGAGCCGATCACCGCCGCGCTGAGCCCGGCCCAGCCGACCGAGAGTGAGAAGAGCGGGCCGAGCACCCCGAGGGTCAACTCCAGGACCGCCCCGAGCCCCACGGTGCCCACCGCGAGGGCGGACCACTTCTCGAGCACGACCCGGCGCCGGGACACCGGGTTGGCGAGCAGCAGGTCGATGGTGCCCCGGTCCTCCTCGCCCGCCGCGAGGTCCGACCCCCACAAGATGGCGAAGAGCGCGAGCAGCATCGGGGCGATCACCGAGAAGATCTCCGCACCGAGGTAGCCCGGGCCGGTGGTGAAGTCGGCGACATTGAAGAGCTTGCGAAACACCTCGGGGTAGGCCTCGAAGATCTTGGCGAAGGCCCGGTTGCCGTGGATCGTGGGGAAGACCGACAGCATCGCCACGCAGTAGGTGGCGATCCCCACTGACCAGCCGATCAGCCCGCGGCGCTCCTCGCGCAGCGCGCGGGCGAACACCCCGCGACGCGGCCACGTCCGGCGTCCCCTAGCGCGCGACGCCGTCATAGTAGGAGAGGAAAACGTCTTCGAGGCTCGGTTCGTGGACCGACAGGTCGACGACGTCCAGCCCGGCCAACGCGGCGAGCAGCGGTTGGAGGCTACCTACGACCTCGAGGCGTAGACCGTCGTCGACGCGCTCGCGCACCGTGACGCCCTCGAGGCCCGCGAGGCCCGCGAGGCCCGCCGTGGCGCCCACGCGCACCTCCACCGCGTGCACGGCCCGGGCCCGGATCTCGGCCACCCGCTCGATCGCGACCAGTCGGCCGTCCTTGATCAGCCCCACCCGGTCGGCGACTTCGGCCACCTCACTCAGGACGTGCGAGGAGAGAAAGACCGTTCGGCCGGAGGCGGCCGCCTCGCGCAGCCGTCGGTGGACCGTCCGCTGGACCAGGGGGTCGAGCCCGATTGTCAGTTCGTCGAGGACGAGCAGGTCGGGCTCGTTCATGAGCGCCGCGACGAGTCCGACCTTCTGACGGTTCCCCCGCGAGAGTGCCCGGACCGGCCGGTCGAGGTCGAGGTCGAACTCACTCGCCCACCGCTCGACGGTCGCCTCGTCGGGCCCGCCGCGCAGGCGCGCGAAGTGGGCGAACGTCTCGCGGGCGCTCAGCCGCTCGTAGAGCGCGAGGTCGCCGGGCAGGTAGCCGAGCCGCCGGTGGATGGCCGCGGCGTCGCGGCGCGCGTCGAGCCCGAAGAGCCGCACCGCGCCCCGCTGGGGCCGGATGAGGTCGAGCAGCAGACGGATCGTGGTGGTCTTGCCCGCCCCGTTAGGCCCGAGGAAGCCGAACACCTCGCCCCAGCCCACCTCGAGGGTGAGCTCGCGCACGCCACCGCCGCCGCGGTAGAGCTTGGTGACACCGGCGAGGGCGATCGGCGCCTCGCCCCGGACGGGGAGACCGCCGGGCGCTCGCCTCGGCCCGGCATCGACCGCGCGCCCCGGGGTGACGGCGACACCCGGGGACGACCCGGCCGCTTCGGTAGCGGGCGAGGCGGGGATCAATCAGCGCTCCTTCGGACGATCCCCGTAGCGGTGGGGCCGATGGGGGTTGTGGTGGCTCTGGTACTGGAAGAGCGCGCGCGTGCGGCCCCGCACGCGCCGCCATCGGTGGACCCAGTGCGTTGCGCTGCTGGCCATCGCGACCTCCTCAACCCGACCGTAGGTGCGGGCGCGTGGGCCCGGCGAGGGACGTAGGTCCGTTCGTGGCCCTCGTCGCTCGGTCGTTGCCTCCGCCTAGCCTTCGACCGTGGAGATCGCCTTCGAGGGAGAGGTCTGGTACTGGCGGGGTCCCTCGCCGTTCCACTTCGTCACCGTCCCGCCCGAGGGTGCCGAGCTCATCCACGCGGTCGCCCCCACGCTCACCTACGGCTGGGGGTGCATCCCGGTACGGGGCCGCGTGGGCGCCACCGCGTTCGCGACCTCGCTCTTCCCGCGCGACGGCGGCTACGTCGTGCCGCTCAAGGCGGCCGTGCGCGCCGCGGAGGGGCTCGAGCTCGGTGACCTGGCGTCGGTGGTGCTGGAGTTGGGCTGAGCCACCCCGGCACGTCGTGTCTGTCACGCTGGTCCCGTGGCCGATCGACTCGCCCGCCTGCTGAGCCGGCTCGACCGGCTCCAGCGCCGCACCCCCGCCCTCGCCTTCGTCGTGGCGGTCGTGCGCAAGACCGCCGAGGACGGCGGAGGCGACCTGGCGGCCCTCGTCGCCTACTACGGGTTCCTCGCCGCCCTGCCGTTGCTCTTGGTCTTCGCGTCGGTCGTGGGCTTCGTCCTCCACGGCGACCCCGGGCTGCGCACGCGCGTGCTGGCGAGCGCCGTGCGCAGCTTCCCCACGCTGTCGGGTGTCCTCGACTCTTCGGTCAGGGGCAGCGGGGTCGCCCTGGGCGTCGGAGCCCTGTGGGCACTGTGGGCCGGACTCGGTGTGACCCGGGCCCTCGAGCGGGCGATGAACGCCGTCTGGGACCTGCCCCGCGCCGAGCGGCCCGGGGTCTTGCGCTCGTCCGCGCGCGGGCTCGCGATGCTCGCCGCGCTCGGCCTGCTCACCGTCGTCTCGACGGCTCTGGCGGGACTGCCCCTGGCTCACGCGCTCCCGCCCCTCACCGCGGGAGTGGTCGCCGTCGTCGGCGCGCTGGCGGTCAACGCCCTGCTCTTCTTCCTCGCCTTCGAGCTCCTGACCAACCGGCGCCTCGGGTTCGCCGTCACGTGGCCCGGCGTGGTCGCCGGCGCCGTCGCTTGGACGGGCCTGCAGGCCGTCGGTACCCTCTACGTCGGCCACGTCGTCGGCCACGCCTCGCACTACTACGGCCCCTTCGCCGCGGTGGTCGGGCTGCTCGCGTGGGTCTACCTCGGCGCCCGGCTGCTCGTCTACAGCGCCCAGGTCAACGTCGTGCGCGCCCAGGGGCTCTGGCCCCGGTACCGGGGCGAGGCGGGCGCCGCGGCGCCCGGGCGCCCCGGCCGGCGCGCCGCGCACCCGTCGGGGCGGCGCGCTCGACTCTCGCGCCGTAGTCCTCCTCACGCGTAATCCCCCCGCACGGAGACGGCCTAATGGGACTGAAAGATCTAGGGTGCTCCGTGGTGCCCGACCCGGTCCCCACGCCCCCCGACGCCGACACGGCGACGCCCCGAGGGACCCACTCCTCGAGCGCGTGGGCGATCGTCGTGGTGATGGTCGGGGTCATGATCACCGCGGTCGACACGACCATCGTCGTGCTCGCCCTCCCAGAGATCGAGCGCAGCCTGCACGTCGCACTCGACTCGGTGATATGGGTGGTGATCGGCTACCTCTTCGTCATCACGCTGCTCGCCACCCAGGTCGGGCGGCTGGGCGACATGTTCGGGCGGGTGCGGATGTACGAAGCCGGATTCGTCGTGTTCATCGTGGGCTCGGCCCTGTGCGCGCTCGCCTGGGACGAGGCCTCGATCGTCGCCTTCCGTCTCCTCCAGGGGGTCGGAGGCGCGCTGGTGACGGCCAACAGTGGCGCAATCATCGCCGAGCTCTTCCCCAAGGAGCAACGCGGCAGGGCCTACGGCTACAACGGCGTCGGCTTCAGCGCCGGTGCCGTACTGGGAATCCTCCTCGGCGGGGCGATCGTGACCTACGTCTCGTGGCGCTGGATTTTCTGGATCAACGTCCCGATCGGGCTGGTCGGAGTGGGTCTGGCCCTGCGGCTACTGCGCGAGCACGGGACGCGGGTCAGCCACCGGCTCGACCTCGCGGGCATGGCGACGCTCGGGCTCGGGCTCTACGGAGTGCTGTGGTCGGTGACCAAGCTCGCGACCGACCCCCTCGACGCGACGATCCTGGGCTACCTCGTCGGGCGCGTCGCCCTCCTCGGGCTGTTCGTCCTCGTGGAGCGGCGCGCCGCCGAGCCGATGCTCCCCCTCTCGCTCTTCGCGGTGCCCACGATGACCCCGTCACTGCTGGCCTCGTTCTTCCAGGGCCTCGCGAACTACGCGGTCCTCTTCCTCGTCATCATGTACCTCCAGGGGGCGAGGGGCCTCACGCCCATTCACGCGTCGCTGCTTCTCATCCCGGGCTACCTCGTCGGGGCGGCGATCGGCCCCGCGGCCGGACGGCTGGCCGACCGGGTCTCGCCGGTCGTGCCGGCCACTATCGGACTGGCCGTCCAGGTGGTGGCCCTGTTCATCTACGCCCACCTCTCTGTCTCGACCGGCCTCTGGGTGGTCGTCGCGGGCAGCGTCGTCAACGGGCTCGGCGCCAGCTCCTTCTTCCCAGCCAACAACTCGGCGGTGATGAAGGCCTCCCCGCCCCAGGCGTTCGGCATCTCGTCGGGGATGCTGCGGACCTTCGCCAACGTGGGCATGGTCTTCTCGTTCTCCCTGGCGATGCTGATCGCCTCCCACAGCGTCAGCCGCCGACTGGCCTTCGCCATCTTCGTCGGCTCGACCAGCCTCACCCGCGGCCTGGCCGCCGCGTTCACCTCCGGGCTGCACAACGCCTTCTACGCCTCCATGGGCCTCATGGCCCTGGCCGCCCTCTTCTCGCTGAGTCGGGCCCGGGCCGCCGGCCGCGCCGGCCGGGACCGGTGAGCCCGTCGGCGCCGTCACGAGTGATACCCCAGGGGGTATAATGGAACCCAGCAGCCCGACCACCGAGGAGAGACCGTGGCCACCGTCCAACTGACCCAAGAGAGCTTCGAGTCCACCGTCGCCAACAACGACATCGTCCTGATCGACTTCTGGGCGAGCTGGTGCGCCCCGTGTCGGATGTTCGCCCCCGTCTACGAGGCGGCCTCGGAGACCCACGACGACATCGTCTTCGCCAAGGTCGACACCGAGGCCGAGCAGGAGCTCGCCGCCGGCTTCGGCATCATGTCGATCCCGACCCTGATGGCCTTCCGCGACCAGGTCCTCCTCTACGCCCAGCCCGGGGCCCTCCCCTCGGCCGCCCTGGAGGATCTCATCGGCAAGGTGAAGGCACTCGACATGGACGAGGTGAGAAAGTCCATCGCCGAGCAAGCGCCCGCCCAGGCCTGAGGTCGTCGACCCCGTGAACGCCATCGAGGTGACCCTGGCCCTCCCCTTCGCCGAGGCCGAGGTCGAGGTGCGCCGGGCGCTCGCCACCGAGGGCTTCGGCGTACTGAGCGAGATCGACGTCGCCGCCACCTTCCGGGCCAAGCTCGGGATCGAGCGCCCCGCGCTCACGATCCTGGGCGCCTGCAACCCGGGCTTCGCCCACCGGGGCCTCACGGCGGACCCGTCGCTCGCCCTCGTGCTGCCCTGCAACGTCACGCTCGAGGACGCGGGCGACGGGCGCACCCGGGTGGCCATCGCCGATCCACGCGCGATGTTCGCCCTCGGTGACCCCGCCCACACCTCCGCGGACCGGACCCTCGCCGAGGAAGTCGCCGCCGCGCTGGTCAGGGTCGCGGACCGACTCGGCGCGTGAACGTGACCGCGCCGATCGACACCCTGCCCGTCGCGGCGTCGGTCCTCGCGGTCTGCGCCCACCCCGACGACGAGAGCTTTGGCCTCGGAGCCGTCCTCACACGCTTCGCCGTCTCCGGCGCCGCGGTGTCGACGCTCTGCTTCACCCACGGGGAGGCCTCGACACTCGGTCGCTCTGATCGCCCCCTCGGCGAGGTCCGTCGCGAGGAGCTCACCGCGGCGGCCGCCGTCTTGGGCGTCGGTCGGGTCGACCTGCTCGACTACCCCGACGGGGGGCTCGCCGGGGTGCCGCTCGAGCGACTGGCCACCGACGTGGCGGCGGCGGCCCGCGAGGTCGGCGCCGACCTGCTCGTCGTCTTCGACGTGGGCGGCATCACCGGCCACCCCGACCACGTGCGCGCGACCGAAGCCGCACTCGAGGGTGCGCCCCTCACGCCGGTAATCGCCTGGAGCCTGCCGTACGAGGTGGCCGACGAGCTCAACGCCGAGTTCTCAGCCGGCTTCGTCGGTCGCGACGCCGCCGGCGTCGACCTCCGCCTCGAGGTCGACCGGTCCGTTCAGCGCCGGGCCATCGCCTGCCACGCCAGCCAGTCCACCGACAACCCCGTCCTGCGCCGTCGGCTCGAGTTGCTCGGCGACGCCGAGTCGCTGGTGTGGCTGCGCCACCCGACCGGGGTCGCGTCGCCCGACGGCGTACCCGGCGACCCGGCGGGCGCTCCGACCCGCTGAGCCGTCGGCCCGCGCCACGGCCGACGCGTCGAACGCTCCGCTAGGCACCCTCGCCAGCGAGCGAGTCGGGCTCGGGCGGGGGCAGTCGCCTCCCCAGGTGGTCGATCCCGTCGCTCACGGTGGCCTCGAGCGCCCGCAGAGCGTCCTCGCTGCGACCGACCTCGAGCATCCACCGAGCCGCGGCCACGCGCTGGACAATCGAGTCGCTCGTCTCGAGGTCGGCGAGGCGGGCCCGCTCGGCCGCCTCGAAGTCCCTCAGGTGGAGTCGGCGCGCCGCGTCGTTGCGCGCGGCGGCCTCACTGAGGGAGCCCACCAGACCGCCCATGAGGGCCATGGCGAGCAAGGGCGCCACCCAGCCGGTGAGGTCCACGTCACCCTTGGAGCGAACGAGCTCGAGAACGACGAAGGCCGCCATGGCGATGCCCGCCGAGACGAGCCCGCCCCGGCGGCCGAAACGCATCGCGCTGAGCGCGATCGGCACGACGTACAAGAGCGCCGCGCTCTGGCCGGCGCCGTCGACGTACCAGCGCAAGACCGTCACCGCGACCATGAGCACGGCGACGACCGCGAGCGCCGTCGCCGGTGCCTTCGGCGCGTACCGACGCGACAGGTTCCAGCCGGCCGTCCAGAGTCGAACGGCGCGCCCCCACTCACCTACCATCCGCGACCCTCCGTGCAACCTCAGCCTTCGAGGCCATAGGCCATTGTGCTAGGTCGCCCCGGTCGACGCATCGGGACCAACGTCCCATTGCGCCGGGGCCGGGCCCGGGCGTGGGCCGAGGGGCCCGGGCCGGTCCCGCGCCCGGGTCAGGCGCCGGTGCGCAGAATCGGCTTCAGGGCCTCGAGGACCGCCGGGTCGTCGATGGTCGAGGGGACCGGCTCGTCGCGCCCGTCGGCGATGGCGCGCATGCTCTTACGCAGGATCTTGCCCGAGCGCGTCTTGGGCAGCGCTGCCACGACGTCGACGCGACGCAGGCTCGCGACGCTGCCAACCTGGTCGCGCACGCGCTGGACGACCTCCTCGCTGATCGTCGCGTGGTCGCGGGTCACCCCTCCCTTCAGCACCACGAGGGCGCGGGGCACCTGTCCCTTCAGCTCGTCGGCGACCCCGATCACCGCGCACTCGGCGACGTCGGGGTGCCCGGCGATGATCTCTTCCATCTCGCCGGTCGAGAGGCGGTGGCCGGCCACGTTGATGACGTCGTCCACCCGGCCCATCACGAAGAGGTAGCCGTCCTCGTCGAAGTGGCCCCCGTCACCGGTGAGGTAGTAGCCGGGGACGCGCGAGAGGTACGTCTGGATGTAGTTCTCGTCGTTTCGCCACAGCGTCGAGAGGGTGCCCGGGGGCAGCGGGGTGCGGATCATGATCGCGCCCTCGGTCCCCGCGGGCACCTCCTGGCCCGTCGCGTCAAGGACGCGCACGTCGTAGCCGGGCACCGGCACGGTCGGCGAGCCCGCCTTGATCGGCATCGGGTCCATCCCCATCAGGTCGGCGACGATCGGCCAGCCCGTCTCGGTCTGCCACCAGTGGTCGACGACCGGGACGCTGAGGTGCTCGCTCGCCCACTTGTAGGTCTCGGGGTCGAGCCGCTCGCCGGCGAGGAAGAGGTAGCGGAAGCCCGAGAGGTCGTAGTCGCCGATCAGCTTGCCCTCGGGGTCCTCGCGCTTGACGGCGCGGAAACCCGTCGGGGCGGTGAAGAGGGTCTTGACCCCGTGCTGGGCGATCACCCGCCAGTAGGCGCCGGCGTCGGGGGTGCCCACCGGCTTGCCCTCGTAGAGGACGGAGGTGCAACCGGCGAGCAGGGGCGCGTAGACGATGTAGGAGTGGCCCACCACCCACCCGACGTCCGAGGCGGCCCAGAAGACCTCGCCCGGGTGGGTGTCGTAGACGTTGGCCATGCTCCAGCGCAGCGCCACCGCGTGACCACCGTTGTCGCGCACGACCCCCTTGGGCCGCCCGGTCGTGCCCGAGGTGTAGAGCACGTAGAGCGGGTCGGTGGCGGCCACCGGCACGCACGCGGCCGGCGTGGCGCGAGCGAGCGCCTCGGCCCATTCGACGTCGCGGGGAGCGCGTAGGCTCGCCACCGCCTGGGGGCGCTGGAGGATGAGGCAGTGCTCGGGCTTGTGGCTCGACTCGTCGATCGCCGCGTCGAGCAGTGGCTTGTACTCGATGACCCGCTTCACCTCGATGCCGCACGACGCGGTGACGACGACCTTCGGCTGGGCGTCCTCGATGCGCAGGGCGAGCTCGTGGGCCGCGAATCCCCCGAAGACGACCGAGTGCACCGCGCCGATGCGCGCGCAGGCCAGCATCGCGACGACCGCCTCGGGGACCATGGGCATGTAGATCACGACCCGGTCGCCGCGCTCCACCCCGAGGTCGCGCAGGGCGCCCGCGCAGCGCGCCACCTGGTCACGCAGCTCGGTGAAGGTGAGGGTGGCGATCGTCCCGGTCACGGGGCTGTCGTAGATCAGGGCGGCCTGGTCACCACGACCCTCCTCGACGTGGCGGTCAACGGCGTTGAAGCACGTGTTGAGCTCTCCGTCGGGGAACCACCGGAAGAAGGGCGGGTTGGAGCGGTCCAGCACCTGGCTCGGCTCGCGGTCCCAGCGGATCGCCTTGGCGGCCTCGCCCCAGAACCCCTCGGGGTCCTCGATGCTCCTGCGCCACGCCTCGCGGTACGCGCCCATGGATTCCCTCCTCACCCCCGAGGGGCAGCCGGGGCCCGGAGGCCCCGCCACTCCCTACCACTTTCCTGAGAGTACACCTCAGCCTTTGGGGCGGGTTGGGGCGCCGCGGCACCGGGCCACCCCGTCACGTTGCCTCACCGTCTCGCGGGACCGTCGAGGTCGTTGAAGCGTCGCGGATCTACGCAGCGACCGGTCGCGCGGCCGTTCTCACGGTGAGAGCCGGTGACCTCGTTGAGATGTCCGACGGTCGGGGTGGCGTTCTCACCCCCACGGCGCACCGCCGTACTCCGGTGGTCGCCCTCGACGACGTTGAGAGAGGGTGGTTACCGTCTGCGTCCACCTGGAGGCTCAGGGCGTCCCGGCACGCGGGAACTCCGGTACGACCGACCACCCGTGGCACCGCGGGGGCGCCACGGCAGGCGACGGCGCCCGAGTCGAAAAAGGCGCGATGCCCGACGACGCTCGCCTATCGCGACGCGAGTGGTCGCTCCTCATCGGTCGTCGGCCCTTCGACCGCGAGCTCTCAGCCAGTCGGTGAAGTCGCGCGCGACGATCCGCTCGTTGTGCACCCCGTCCGCGTCCGGCGATGCCAGCCACACCGTCGGGGGCCCCATGACCGACGGGTCCAGCAAGTGCTCCCGCACGCGTTCGTCGACGTCGTCGGGCACCATCCCCGTGGCGGTCGCACCCCCCGGAAGAAGGATGTTGGCCGTCACCGACGTACCCTCGAGGTCGGCGGCCATCACTCTCGCGAACGCCTCGACCGCGGCCCCTGACGGGCCGTAGGGGACGAAGCCTCGCCGCACCATCGTGGTCTCGTTCATCGAGACGGTGATCACCCTCCCGCCACCATCGTTGAGCATGCGTGGCACTACTTCCCGGCTGACCAAGAAGGTCCCGATCGCCTTTGTCGCCAGCACGTCGCGAAACCCAGCGTCGGACACCTCCCAGAAGGGCTGGGGGTCGGTCATGAATCTCGGGTTGACGGTTCGCATGCCGATGCCCGCGTTGTTCACCAAGACATCGAGACCGTCGAGCTCCTCGTACACGGCATCGACCGCCGCCGACACGGATCCGACATCCCGGACGTCGAGCGCCACGCCCAAAGCGGTCGGACCGAGTTCGATGGCAGCGGCCCGTGCTCGCCGCCCGTCCCGGCTCGACACCGCCACCCGAGCGCCCGCCTGGACCATCGCGTACGCCATCGCACGCCCAAGGCCACTCGTCCCTCCGGTCACGAGCGCGCGCACTCCCCTGAGGTCAGCTCCCGCCGTCTTTAGATCCATCCCTTGATTAAAGTGCCTGAAGGGTTACCCATCAGGCGCGTCGGGTCGCGTCGGGGTCACGAGTTCACCCGTCGAACCTCCGCTCGCTCTTGGGACTCGCAACTTCGCGGCTCCGGTCTTTCGATCGCGCTCCGGACGACCTCGACGTCGGGGTACCGACCCGTCGGGAGCGATCGTGAAGGCCCTGCCCGCCCCGCCACACTGTTTCGAGTCCCTACCCAGTGGACGGCCCGTTCTCGGGCGGGCGAGACGACGTCGTCGCGTGGCTCGGGAACGTCGTGGGTGAGGATGAGGCCCGCGTCACGGCGCCGCCGAGGTCGTCGACGTGCTCGGTCAAGGGGTTGATGGGCAGCACGGTGACGGGCGGGGCGGCCAGGGCCGCGTGAATCGCGCCCGGAAGGTCCACGGGGTGACTGGTGAGGGGCGAGCCCTTCGCCCTCAGCGGGCCTACGGTCGAGGAGCCGGTTCAAGCACGTCCCGGTGCCGCTGGCCAACGCGGTCTCGGCGCGGGGGTGTCCGTCGGCGGAGCAACGCCGTCGAACTGAGTCGTCCCCTCCCCCCGCGGATGCCCCCACCGACGACCCGTCGCGAGAAGTCAAAGAGATGCTTGACATATCAGAATTCCAAACTAAGCTTTGGGATATGGAGGTCAGCGATCCGAAGGCAATCCGGGCTCTCGCCCATCCGTTGCGTCTGGACCTGCTCGGGCATCTCGGCGCCGACGGCCCCTCGACGGCGGCGCAGTGCGGCCGGGCGCTCGGCGCCTCCCAGGCGAGTTGCTCGTTCCACCTGCGCCAACTCGCCAAGTACGGCTTCGTGGAAGAGGCCGGGGACAGCACCGACCGCCGCGAGCGGCGGTGGCGCCTGACCGGGAACCGCCTGTCGGTCAGGTTGGGATCAGAGGACGACGCAACGGTGCGCCAGCACCTGGAGCGCCTCGTGGTCGAACGCGAGATGCAAGCGATCCTCGACTATTCCGGGCGCGCCGGTGGGGCGAGCCCCGAGTGGCAGCACAAGGCGGGCATCGTCTCGCTGGTGGCGGTCCTGTCGCCCGACGAAGCCGCGGAGCTGAAGGAACGGTGGCTGGAGCTACTGGCACCCTACGTGGACGACGGGCGACGTCGCACTAGGCGGCCCGAGCAGCGCCACGCGCGCTGCTTTATGGCGATCACGCCGCTCATGGATTCGACGGCGGCTCTCCCGGAGGCCGCGGATCATGGATGACGACCAGGTACCCTTCGACTCTTCGCGAGCCTCCAGCCCGTTGATTAACGTCCGGTGGATCCACGGAACTGCCCGCCGAGACCGATCGGGCGAACCGGCGATCCAAGTCCACCGGGTCGACCCGCACACGGTGATATTGCGTCAGAGCAAGTGCCTTTCGCACGAGGCGCCCTTCATGTACCTGTTGTTCGGGAACGAGCGGGCGGTGTTGTTCGACACCGGGGCGACGGCCGACCCGGCCTCTTTCCCCTTGCGGGCCACGGTCGACGATCTGATAGTCAGCTGGTTGGCGGAGCATCCCCGAGCCCGCTACGAGCTACTCGTCGCCCACAGTCACGGACACAACGACCATGTGGCGGCCGACGGCCAGTTCCTCGACCGGCCCTCCACCACGATTGTCGGTAGGGAACTGGACGACGTGCAGAGGTACTTCGGCTTCACCGCCTGGCCGGAGCAGATGGTGAGCCTCGACCTCGGGGGCCGGGTTCTCGAGATCATCGCGACCCCCGGACACCATCGAGCCGCGATTACGGTCTATGACCCCTGGAGCGGTGTCCTTCTCACTGGAGACACCGTCCTCCCCGGTCGCCTGTACGCCTTCGACTATCCCGCCTTCCTCGAGAGTCTGGATCGAATGGTCGAGCTGGTCCGCCACCGGGCGGTGAGCTTCGTCCTCGGTTGCCACGTCGAGATGACGAGCGCCAACGGCCAGGACTACCCGCTCGGGGCTAGGTACCAGCCCGACGAGCGGCCCCTTCAGATGACGGCGGCGCAGTTGCTCGAGGTCCGGCGGGCGGCTCGGTCCGTCGCCGACCGCAGGGGACCCAGCCGCTTCGACGACTTCATCATCTACAACGAGCCCCGGCTGCGCGACCAACTGGGACTCCTGTCTCGCGGACTGCTCCACAGGGTGCTCCCACAGCGAACGAACCGCTGAGATGAACGGCCGGTGCACCGGCGCAACTCAACGTGTTCGCCGCGAACCATCGGATCTCCGGCCTCGGCCCGTCGGAGCACCCCGCTGGAATCCGAAGAGCCGCCAGTAGTGGCGGGGGCAGGATTTGAACCTGCGACCTTCGGGTTATGAGCCCGACGAGCTACCAGACTGCTCCACCCCGCGGTGGGTCACTCACTATACCAGCGTCACGACGCCGTTCATCGCGCGCGCCGCACTGAGAGTTCCGGCCGCGACACCACGAAGGTGACGAGGACGTCAAGCGGGCCCCGTCCCGGCCTCTCGGATGAGTGGGTAAGACGGCTCGTGTGGGCGGAACGCGGCGGTCGTGACGGCTAGGTACTGGCCGAACGCGAGGTCGGTGCACCTGATTTCTGGGGGTTGGTAAGCGGGTGTCGTCGCGCCCCGCGGTCGGTCTCCGACGGGTATCGCCACTGCAATGGTCCACCGGTTCGAGGACGATGATCGCCTCGACCTCGCGTTGGGGAGCTTCATCGTGCACCCCGACGTCCGAGGACCACGGCGGTCCGCCGCACGGGTGCGCCGGACCCACGAATCGCTTCGCGACCAACCCCGACACGCTGAGCCCGAGGTGACCGGCGTGTCGACGATCACCTCGGGGTCAGCGTCCAGGGGTCCCTCGTCGAGGGGCCGCAGCCGTCGCGGCTGGTCAGACGTCCCCGGACCGACGGTGAGAGAGGGGCATGCGATTAGCCTGCCCAAGGTGAACCGCCCGGTAGCCATGGTTCGCCCACACACGGATAAGGTCCACCGCGTCGGGTCCGCGCACACTCGAGGCCCGCTCGCGCGTCGGATCGTGACGCCCTTGTTCTCGCTGCTCGCCGGTGCCCTCGCCCTCAGCGCGTGCGGAGGGGTGTCGGGCACCACCATCACCCTCTACAACGGCCAGCACGTCGAGACGACCGACGCCCTCGTCGCGGCCTTCGAGAAGAGCCACCCCGGCATCCACGTCCTGGTCCGCAGCGACTCCGAGAACACCCTCGACGCCCAGATTGTCGAGGAGGGGCCCCGCTCGCCCGCCGACGTGTTCTTCGCCGAGAACTCCCCCGCCCTCGAGTACCTCCAGGACCGAGGGCTGCTCGCCCCCCTCCCCCGCGACGTGCTCGCGGCGACCCCCTCGCGCTTCAACTCGCCCACGGGGCGCTGGGTCGGGGTGACGGCCCGGGTGAGCGTCATGGTCTACGATCCCGCGACAATCCCTCGGACGAAGTTGCCCACCAGCATCCTGGCGCTCGCCGAGTCCCGGTACCGGGGCCTGCTCGGGCTGGCCCCGAGCGAGACGGACTTTCAGCCCATCGTCACCGCCGTCGTGCGCGCCGTGGGTCGGGCCCGAGCCCTGGCCTGGCTCGAGGGATTGAAGAGGAACGCCGCGGGACACCTCTACGCCAGCAACGAGGCGCTCACGCTCGCGGTGAACCGCGGCGCGGTCGGCCTCGCCGTGATCGACCAGTACTACTGGTACCGGCTGCGCGCGACCCTCGGCACCGGCGCCATGCACTCCGCGCTCGCCCCCTTCGCGCCGCGCGACCCGGGCTACGTGGTCGACGTATCGGGTGCCGGCGTGCTCGCCTCGTCCCACCACCGCTCCGCGGCCGGGGCCCTCGTGCGCTTCCTCGTATCGCGAGCCGGCCAGGAGATCATCGCGCGCTCCGACAGCTTCGAGTACCCGATCGCCTCGGGGGTGGTGACGGCTCAGCCCGAGACGCCCTTCGCCGCGCTGCAACCCAATCCCATCACGATCGCCCAGCTGGGCACGGGCTCGACCGCCGTGGCCCTGTTGCGCGAGGCCCAGCTCCTGTGAGCGTGGGGGCCCCGCCGCAGCCCGTCGGGGTCGTGCGACCCGCGCGGGTGGGACGCCCGACGCGCCGACCCGTGACGCTCCTGGTCACGAGCGCCCTCGTCGTCCTCGCGCTCGCCGGGCCGCTCGCGTTCCTGGTCGTCCAGGCCTCCGACGCGGGCTGGGGGCCGATCGCCCGACTCCTCTTTCGCTCGCTCACGGCGAGCCTGCTCTGGAACACGGTGCGGCTCAGCGTCGTGGTGACCGCGCTGTGCGCCGTGCTCGGCACCCTCTGCGCGTACCTGGTCGAGCGCACGGACCTGCCGGGACGTCGGCTGTGGGGGGCGTTGCTCGTGGTCCCCTTCGCGATCCCCGACTTCGTCGTGGGCTTCGGGTGGACCTCGATCGCCCCCGGCGTCGCCGGCTACTGGGGCGCCGTGCTGGTCATGACCCTGGCCGTCTACCCGCTCGTCTACCTCCCGGTCGCCGCCGCCCTGCGCGGGGCGGACCCCGCCCTCGAGGAGGTCGCGCGCAGCCTCGGGCTCGGGCGCCTCGCCCGGTTCTGGCGCGTCACCGTCGGCCAGGCCCGCCGCGCCATCCTGGGCGGCTGCCTGCTCGTCACCCTCGTCATCCTCGCCGAGTACGGCGCGTTCGAGATCCTCGGCTACCAGACCTTCACGACCGAGATCTTCAGCGAGTACTCGGTCGGTTTCGACCTCGCGGCGGCGAGCGCCCTCTCGTTGGTGCTGGTCGGACTGTCCCTCGTGGCCCTCGTAGTCCAGAACCTGGTGCGCGAGCGTCACGGCGCGCGCGTCGCGCGCGGGGCCGCGCGCCATCACGCCCCCCAACGCCTCGGTCGCGCCACGGCACCGGCCCTCGTGGGCGTGGTCACCCTCGTGGTAGCGGCCCTCGGCGTACCCGTCGGGGCGACCCTCTACTGGATGACCGACGGAGCGCCGAGCGCCCTCACGGGCGACTCCCTCGTCGGCGCCGGTCTCACGACCGCGGCCTACGCGGCCGCGGCCGGGCTCCTCGCCACGCTCATGGCCCTGCCGATCGCGCTGCTCGTGGTACGCCACCCCAGCCGGCTGCGCTCGGCCCTGTCCCAGTCGACCTTGCTCATCCTGGCCGTCCCGGGGGTGGTCGTCGCCCTCGCGCTCTCGTCGTTCACCGAGCAGCACCTCGGGGGGCTCGGCTATCAGAGCGCAGCGCTGCTCGTCCTCGCCTACGCCCTCATGTTCTTCCCCCTCGCGCTCGTCGGGGTGCGCGCCTCGGTCGCCCAGGCGCCCCGTGCCCTCGAGGAGGTGGCCGGCTCGCTCGGTCTCAGCCGGGCCCGGGTCTTCGCGCGGGTCACCCTGCCGCTCGTGGCGCCGGGGCTCGCCGCCGCGTTCTGCCTGGTCTTCCTCTCGGTGGTGACCGAGCTCACCGCGACGCTCATCCTCATCCCGACGGGCGCCCAGACCCTGGCCACCCAGTTCTGGGCGTACCAGCAGAACCTCGCCTACGGCCAGGCCGCGCCCTTCGCCCTCGCGATGATGGCCGTCGCGGCCGTCCCGGCCTACCTGCTCGGGCGGTTCTTCGACCGTCTCCCCACGCAGCGCGCGAGCGCCCTCGACCCTAGGGTGCTGCCGTGATGGACCTCGAGGTCACCGGCGTGACCAAGGCCTACGGCGCGACCCCGGTCCTGGCCGGGATCGACCTCGCGATCGCGAGTGGCGAGGTCGTGGCGGTGCTCGGACCCTCGGGCAGTGGCAAGACGACCCTGCTGCGGGTGATCGCCGGTTTCGAGCGCGCCGACGCCGGCGTCGTGCGCGTGCACGGCGAGGCCGTCGACGACGCGGCCACCTTCGTCCCGGCCGAGCGAAGACACGTCGGCTACGTGCCCCAAGAGGGCAGCCTGTTCCCCCACCTCACCGTGGCCCAGAACGTCGGCTTCGGCCTCTCGCGCCGGGAGCGTCGCGGCACGCGCGTCGCCGACCTGCTCGCCCTGGTGGGCCTGGCCGACCTCGGGCGGCGTTACCCCCACGAGCTCTCCGGCGGTCAGCAGCAGCGCGTGGCGCTCGCCCGGGGTCTGGCCATCGACCCACGCCTGGTCCTGCTCGACGAGCCCTTCAGCTCGCTCGACGTGGGACTGCGGGCGGCCCTGCGCGCCGACGTGCGACGCGTCATCCGCGACGCCGGGGCCACCGCCGTCCTCGTCACCCACGACCAGGACGAGGCGCTGTCGCTCGCCGACCGGGTCGCGGTCATCCGCGACGGACGGATCGCCCAGTGCGACACGCCCGAACGGCTCTACGCCCTCCCGGCCACGCCCGACCTCGCCCGCCAGTTCGGCGAGGTCAACCTGCTCGTCGGCACGGCCCGCGACGGCCGGGTCGTGACGGCCCTCGGCGACCACGAGGCCGCCGCGCCCCTTCGGGCCGGCGCGGTCGAGGTGCTGGTGCGCCCCGAGCAGGTCATCGTCGGCGGGCCGGTCGGTCCCGCGTGCGCCGAGGTCCTCGACACCGAGTTCTACGGCCACGACGCCGTCGTGCGGCTTCGCCCCGAGGCCCCGGGCGCGCCCGGGCTGCTCGCGCGCGTGGCGAACCCCTCGCGGCTCCCGGTCCGGGGTGAGCGTGTCGCCGTGAGCGTCCAAGGGCCCGTCGTGGCCTGGCCGAGGGACCCGGTAGAAGGAGCCCCTCAGGCGCGACCGGCCTGACCAGCGCGGACCTCGGTAACATCGCTCTGGCCGGGCTAGTGCCGGTCCTGTACGCGAATGGAGGGTCTCTATGAGACTGCTATCGAGGGGGGGCCGCATCGGGTCCCGTGCCCTGGCCCTGGTGGTCGCCGCGACGTCGTCGCTGCTGGTCGTCGCCGGCGTGTCCGCGGTGCCGGCCGGCGCCGCGCTGGCGGGCCGCGCCACGGCCGCGCCGGTGTGCACGGCCGCGGTGAGCACCGGACCCGGGGTGATCGTCAACGGCACGATCATCGCCGGCGTCGTCGGGGGCTCGACCCAGGTGACCCTGGACTGCAACCAGTCCTCCCAGGCCGCCCTCGCCGTCGAGGCGACGCTCCTCGCGAGTCTCGGCGCGGCGAACGTCGTGCCCACCGGCGAGGTCGACACGAGCGCCCTCGCCCAGTTCGCGCCCTCGGCCACCGACACGGGATGTCCGGCCGGCTCGAGCTGCGAGACGGCGACGGTGGCGATCCCGGCGACCTACAGCGCGTCCGACCCCAACGCCCAGTGCCCGCCGACCCAGGCCCAGATCAACGCCGGCGTCTTCGGCTGCGCGATCGCCGCGGTGACCGCCCAGAACACCCCGGTCGCCGGGGCCGAGTTCCTGCTGCAGTACGCCAGCCAAGCCCTCATGACGCCGGCCGACCCGACGATCAGCGCCGTCCAGAGCACGGGCGCGCCCGGCAGCACCGTCGACGTGACCGACGCCGCCGGCGCGACGGGCTACTGGTGGGGCGACGCCATCCAGCTGATCCAGGCCAACGAGGGCCTCGCCGCCCCGGCGACGCCGCCCGCCTCGTGCGCCGCCGGCGGCTACGGGAACGCCCCGACCGCGACGATGAGCGTCCTGTGGTACGCGCCGGCCTCGACGACGCCGCTCGTCTCCTCGCCGTCGAACCTGGCGATCTCGAACGACTGCTACACCGGCAAGGACCTGATCCCGCCGGCCCTCAGCGGCACGCTCAGCGTGCCCGCGAGCGCGACCTCGGGCACCACCTACGAGGTCTACGTCTGCGAGCTCGACCTCACGCCCTACCCCGGCTCGACCACGAGCCCCTGCGGGCCGGCCGTCAACGGTCTCGGCTGGATCAGCGCCTCGTTCCCCTTCACCGTGAAGTCCGGGGTCATCAGCCAGAACCTGCCGATGTCGGGGTCCACGACCGCGGCCTCCTCGAGCCACTTCTCGGCCCAACTCGTGACGAGCGGCGCCAGTGGCGCGGTGACCTACACCCAGAGCGGGAGCTCGAAGCTGAACGTCTCGACGACCGGGCTCGTCACGGTCGCGGGATCGCTCAACGCCGGCACCTACACGGTGAGCGGCACGACGAGCGACGCCGCCGGTGACACCGGCACCTTCACCTTCAGCCTCACGGTGTCGGGCTCGCTGCGTCCGGTGGTGCACCGGGTCGCAGGCACAGCCGTGCCGGGCCACCTCGCCGTCCTCACCGTCCTCGGGGCCAACTTCCCGGGCCGCCCCAGGGCCTCCACGCCGGGGGCCCGCGTCACGGTCGTGAGGGTCTCCAAGACGCGCATCGTGCTCCGACTGGTGGCCCCGGCGAGGTTCGCCCGTGGTCGTCACGTGATGACACTGCGCTTCGGATCGGGCGGGCCGCAGGAGACCGTGATGTTCCCCTTCCAGACGCTGTAGCCGCTCGCACGCTCGTTCGCCCGTCCGGGCCCAACAGGCCCGGACGGGCGAACTAGCGTGCAGGTCGTGCCCGACCCCGGCCCCGGCGCACGCGCCGAGCTCGACAGCCTCGGGATAGCGCTCGCGCACCGGGGGTCGCTCGCGGACGACGACCGCCACGACGAGAGCCTCCACCCGCGCGGGGCCGAGCCCTACGCCGTCGCGCGACCCGTCGACCGCGACGACGTCGTGGCCCTGGTGGGCTGGGCGCGCCGCCACGGCGTGGCGATCACCGCGCGCGGCGCCGGCACGGGCCTCTCGGGGGGCGCCGAACCGGTCGAGGGGTCCCTCGTCGTCTGCTTCGACCAGATGGACCGGATCGTCGAGGTCGACCTGGCCAATCAGGTGGCCGTCGTCGAGGCCGGCGTCACGCTGCGCCAGCTCAACGAGCACCTGGCGCCCTACGGCCTCCACTACCCCGTCGCCCCCGGCGAGACGTCCTCGACCCTGGGCGGGAACGTCAACACCAACGCCGGAGGAATGCGCGCCGTGCGCCACGGCGTCACCCGCCACCACGTCCTCGCCCTCGAGCTGGTCCTCGCCGACGGCTCCGTCGTGCGCACCGGCGCGCCGGTGGCGAAGCTCTCCTCGGGCTACGACCTCACCCAGCTCGTCATCGGCAGCGAGGGCACACTGGCCCTGGTGACCGAGGTCACGGTCCGGCTCACCCCGCGGGCCGATCATCGCGCGACGGTGCTGGCCCCGTTCGCCTCGCTCGACGCGGTGACCGGGGCGGTGACCCGCCTCCTGCGCGCCGGACTCACCCCGTCGCTGCTCGAGTACATCGACGCGCTCACGATGGCCGTCCTGGTGCGCGAGACCCCCTTCACCCTCGGGCTCGCGCCCGAGCGCGTCGCGGCCACGGCGGCCTACCTGGTGCTCGTCCTCGAGACCCGCACGGCCGCCCAGCTCGACGAGGACCTCGCCGCGAGCGACGAGATCCTCGAGGCGGCCGGCGCCCTCGACGCCCTCGTCCTCGACGGCCGCGCCGCCGACGACCTCATCGCCGGGCGCGAGCGGGCCTTCTGGTTCGCCAAGGCCGCCGGCGCCAACGACATCGTCGACGTCGTGGTGCCCCGCGCCCACGTCGCGCGCTACCTCGAGGACGTCGCCCGACTGGCCGGCGAGCACGGAGCGCTCGTGACGGGCTGTGGCCACGTGGGCGACGGGAACGTGCACCTCTCGGTGTTCTGTTCCGACGACGCGGTGCGTGAGCGGCTGCTCGTCGAGCTCTACCGCGCCGGGATCGCCCTCGGCGGGGCGATCAGCGGCGAGCACGGCCTCGGCCGCGATAAGTGGGAGGCCTACCTCGAGCTCACCGACCCCGCCCTCGTCGCCCTCCAGCGCCGGGTGAAGGCCGCCTTCGACCCCGAGGGACTCCTCGGCCCGCCCGCTCGACGGGCCTAGCCCTTGGTGAGGGCGCTCTGGGCCGCCCGGATGGCCTGGTCCATGGCCTCGACGTCGCGCTGGTAGGCCCCGAGGTCGCCCGCGGCGAGCGCGTTCTGGGCCGCGGCGTAGGCGGCGGCGGCGCGCTGGAGTTCGCTCGCCACGCTCGACGACGCGGGCGTCGTCGAGCCGCCCGTCGGCGTCGTCGACGAGCCGCCCGAGCCGGCCGGGGTCGTCCCGCCCACCGCGCGCGCCGCCGGGCCGAGCACGTCGGCGAGGGCCCCGGCGAGGGTCGGCTCGATCCCGACCTGCTGGTTGAACACCGCGATCACGTAGCGCAGCTCGGGCATGGGGTTTGAGGTGCTGGTCACGTAGAGCGGCCGGATGTAGAGCACGCTCGAATCGAGGGGAACCGTGAGGTTGTTGCCGAGCAGGACCTGGGAGCCGTGCTGGTCGAGCGGGGTGATGATCGAGCTGACCTTGGAGTTCTGCTGGATCTCGGAGTCGGCCTGGAGGGGGCCGGTCACCGTCGTGCCCCGGGGCGTCTCGTAGACGTTGAGCTGGCCGTAGTCGTTCGGGTCGCTCGTCGCGGCGAGGATGGCGCTCAACCCCTGAACCCGTGACGAGTTGCCCGCCGGGACGAAGTCGAGCATGGCGAGCAGCTGCTGGCCGGTCGAGTTGGGCAGCGCGCCGACCTGGTAGATCGGGCTCATCGGCGAGAGCTGGGTGCCGATGACCTGGCCGTTGCTCGCCACGAGCTGGGTCGACGAGATCAGTGAGGCCGGGCTCCCGGCGCCGGTCGTCGGAGTCACCTCCCAGCGGTCCGACGCCGAGTAGAAGGAGCTGGCCCCGGTGATGTGGTAGCGCCCGAGCACCGCCGCCTGCACCGCGAGCAGGTCCGAGGGGTAGCGCAGGTGGTCGCGGATCGTCACCGGCATCGCGCTCATCGGCTGGAAGAGCGTCGGGAAGGCCGAGCGGTACGCCTGGATGATGGGGTCACTCGGGTGGATCACGTAGAAGTGGATCGAGCCCGTGTAGGCGTCGACGACCGCCACCACCGAGTTGCGCACGTAGTTGAGCGAGCTCGGTAGGCCCCCGATGGTGGGCGTGAGCTGGTCGGCGTTCTCGCTGTAGGGGTACTGCGAGGTCGTGGTGTACCCGTTGAGCACGTAGTCGACGTGACCGTTGGCGATCACGGGATAGACCTTGGAGTCGAAGCTGAGGAAGGGCGCGGCCTTCTTCACCATCTGGCGCACGTCGCGCACGAACATCACCCGACTCTGCGAGGTGATCTGGTTCGAGATCAGGAAGTTGAAGTTCCCCAGGCGCAGCGCCAGCGCCAGGCGCGAGAAGAGCCCCCCGACCGGCACCCCGCCGCCCCCGCGGTAGTGGGTGTACACGGGGGTGCCGGCGTTGGCCCCGGTGTTGACCTGGTAGTCGAGCTCGGGCTGCTTGGTGTCGGCGACCACCCAGCCCGACTGGTCGAGGCCGAAGTAGACGTCCGGCTCGGTGAGCACGGGCAGCCCGCCGGTCGAGCTCGGCGGGATGTTGCCGACCTCGAAGATCGGGTTGCCGGTCGCGGAGTCGACCGTGTTGGCCGCCACCACCGCCACGCCGATCCCGTGGGTGTAGACGAGGTGCTGGTTCACCCAGTTCTGGCTGGGGAGGTTCGACGGGTCGATCTGGCGGGTGCCGATCAGGACCGGGGTCAGTTTGCCGTTGACGTAGTAGCGGTCGACCGAGAGGCTCGGGAAGGTGTAGTACGAGCGCATCGCCTGGCGGCGGGTGACCGTGTTGAGCGAGATGTTGCTCGACGGGTCCCAGAGGCGGATGTTGCGCAGTGTCGCCAGGTCGGCCGTGACCTCGGACGGGGTGATCGACGAGGCCCCCGCGAAGGGGTGGTAGGCGACGGCGTCGAGCCCGTAGGCGGCGCGCGTAGCCATGATGTCGCGCTGGATGTAGGGGGCCTCCAGGTTCTCCTGGTTCGGGCTGACCTTGAGCGCCTGGAGGAACGTCGGGTAGAGGACGCCGATCACCAGGGCCACGAACGCCCACAGCCCGACCGCGACGGCGGGCAGGGACCAGCCCCGGGAACGGACGTTGTAGAGCAGGATCGCCGCCGCGGCGAGGGAGAGGAAGAAGAGGATCGTGAGGGCCGGGATCCGGGCGTGGACGTCGGTGTAACCCGCGCCCTCGGCGAAGGCGTTGGTCGAGAGCACCAGGTCCCACTTGGCCAACAGGTAGCCCACCGCCTTCATCACGGCGATCCCCGCGCCGATCACCGAGAGGTGCGCCTTCACCCGTGGCGAGACCCGCGGCGCGACGTTGGCCGCGCGGATGCCGCCGTTCAAGAAGTGGAAGATCGCCGTCACCACGAGGGTCACGATCAAGGTGACGAGCAGCCACGTCGCGCAGAACGAGACGAACGGGAGGGTGAAGACGTAGAAGCCGACGTTCTTGTGGAAGAGGGGGTCGGTCGCGGCGAAGGGCCGGGCGTGAGCGAACAGGAGGTAGTTCTGCCACTCGCCCGTGGCGTTGAGCCCGGCGACCAGGCCGAAGACCAGCGCGATCGCCGCGTAGATCCGCTTGGCGTAGGGCCGCACGGCGTTCTGGAAGCGCCGCACCACCTCGTCCTCGGGCTCAAAGGTCAGGTCCCGCGCCCCGAAGCGGTCGGTGAGCAGGAGGTTGAGCCAGAGGAGGAAGAAGAAGACCGCGCCGAAGGTCAGACCCAGGCCGACCCGGATCCAAAAGAGCGTGGAGAAGACCGACGTCTGGCCGATCGAGGCGAACCACATCTCGTTGGTCCAGACGGTGGCGACGTTGCGCAGCGAGAAGAAGACGACCAGCAGGACGAGGATCCCCACGCCGACCCACAACCGGCGCGACACCCGTCCGAGCCGACGGGGGCGCGGCGGGAGGTCGGTCGGGCTGCGCACGCGACGAGCCTACGGGCCCTAGGCCGGGACGACGGCGCAGGCGCAGCCCGCGTGCAGCGGGGGGTACGGCGACCCGCTGGGGAACTTCTCGCCCGCTCGCTGGTCGCGGACCCCGGCGTCACGTGCGCACAGGTCGCACGGTGGGTCGCCGGGGGCGACGGCGAAGCGCAGCGGCGCGCCGTCGGTCGCCGCCACCACGCCCGCGTTGAAGGCCCGGCGCGCCACGTCCGCGCACAGCCGCTCGACCCGCGCGCCGCGCCACTCGCGGTAGGCGGCGTTGGCTCGCTCGGCGCCGTCGCCCGCGCCCTCGGAGAGGATGCGCTTGCGCAACGCGACGACCACGGTCACCGCGAGATCGGCCGCGCACTCGTCGAGGGTCTCGCGGTCGACGAGTGCGTCGTGGGCGGCCCCCGACCCACGGGCGAACGCCACCCCGGCCGCGGCCGCCTGGGCCAGCGCCTCGTAGGCGGCGTCGGCGTAGCGCGAGCGCTGGACGCGTTCGTCCTCGAGCTCGGTGGTGATCATCGCGGTCACGTCGCGCAGGCGCTCGAGCACGACGTTCTGGTCGTCCTGGAGCGCCCGCTTGACCCGGCGGGTGAGGACCCCGAGGGGCTCGGCGAGAGCGGCGTCGCGGCGGTGGAAGAGCTCGTCGTCGGGCGTCTCGGCCCGGCGGGCCGCCGCGCGCTTGGGCGCCGGAGCGCTCGCGCCACGCTCCTCGAGCGTGGCCTTGCGCAGACGGGCGAAGATCTCGTTGACGACGTCGGTGCCCGACATCTCGTCGCCCTCGTCGCCCGCGGCGGGGCCCGGCGACGAGGACGGGACCTCGACCGACTCGGAGCGCCCCCGTCGGCGGGTCCGGGGTGTCTCCTCGGTCCGCGGCGCCTCACCGGACGCGCGCGGCGCCGAGACGGCGCCCGGCTCGAGGGCGGTGGTGACGACCTCGGGCACCTCGCGCAACGGCGTCCCGGCGAGGAGCTCCTCCTCGGTCGGATCGGGCGCGGGGGCCGACTGGCGCAGGGCCTCGGTGGCGGCGGCGCGCGCCGCCTCGTCCGAGGTCGCGACCTCCGAGAGCACGTCGTCGACCCGTTGGCGCACCGACCCGATGAAGCCGTTCAGGGAGTCGCGCGCGGCGCGCAGCTGCTCGATCTGAAGATGCAGCGCCTTACGCTTCACGGCGAGGTCGTTCAGCACCGTCCGGCGGGCTCCGGTGGCCTGCTCGACGATCGCGCGACCCTGCTCCCGCGCCCGCTCGATGAGGGCCTCGCCGTTGACCTTCGCCGATTCGATGAGCCGCTCGGCCGCCAGGCGGGCGTCGTGGTCGATCTGGGCCGCCGTGTTCTCCGCCTCGGTGACGAGCGCGGCGGCCCGCTCCTGGGCGTCGACGAGGTAGGCCGCGCCGCGCTGCTGGCTGTCGGAGAAGATCTGGGCGGCCCGCTCCTGGGCCTCGGCGGTGACCCGCCCGGCCTCCTCGTGGGCCGAGCGCAGGATCGCGGCGCTCTGGGCGCCCAGGGCCCCGGCGAGGGTCGCCTCGTCGAGGACGGGGTTAGCCGCCTGGCGGCGGGCCTCGGCGAGCTGCTCGTGGAGCTCGCGCACGCGGCTCTCGAGGTGGGCCATCTCGCGGGCCGCCGCTTCGAGGTGCATCCGGACCTCGTTGGGGTCGTAGCCGCCCTTGCGCACGACGTTGAAGTTCACCCGGGCGAGATCGGCGGACGTCAGGCGATTCGAGGAGTGGATACGCCGGTCGTCCATCCCTTAGAGCCTACGGCGTCGGACCTCGTCGCCGGGGCCTTAGCCCGAGGTGGCCCGGGGCGCGCTGAGCGGGTCCGGGGCGGCTCCGCCGAGGGAGCGCAGGTCCGCGAGCGCCTGGGCGAGGGTGGTGACCCCGAGGACCCGCAGCCCCGGCGCGCCCGAGTGCGCCGCGCCCATCTCCGAACGCGGCACGATGAAGACGCGGGCCCCCGCGCGCTCGACGGCGACCGCCTTCTCGGCCACCCCGCCGACGGGACCGACCGCCCCGCCGACGGCCATCGTGCCCGTGGCGGCCACGTCCCGACCCCCGGTGATCGAGTGCCGGCTCAGCAGGTCGACGAGGGCCAGGGTCATGGCGAGCCCGGCCGAGGGACCACCGATGTTGGCCGTGTCGATGCGCACGCGCGCCGGGAGGTGGTAGGCGACGTCGTCCTCGAGCGCCACCCCGAGGAAGGAGCGGTCCGGCCCCGACACGCCGGGACAGCCGCTCGACGCGACCCCCGCGGGGGGCGCCGTCGTCCTCACCCTGACACGGCGCGCCGGGCGCCACGAGAGGACCCCGGTCGGAGAGATGCGCACCCGTCGCACGCCGAGGCGCACGACGCTGCCCGGGGCGAGGCCGTGGAGGGCCGCGACGAGGCCGCAGGCGTCGAGGACCGGACGGCCGCCGACGGCGGTCACGACGTCGCCGACGGCCAGTCCCGCGCGCGACGCCGGCGAGGGGACGACGACCCCGGTGAGGGTGGCGCCGACCCGGGCCGCCGGGACACGCCAGCCCACGGTCCGGAACGCCTCGACTTCGGCGGCGAGCTGGGCGTCGCGCATCTGGAGGTAGCCCTGGGCCGCGAGCTCCGACGTGGGCACCCCGGGCGGGGTGAGGGCGTCGGCCGGGACGAACTGGACGTGGCTCGACAGGTGCAGTGTCACCCACGAGAGCGCGTTGAGCTGTTGGAGGTAGACGTCGGTGAGGTAGATCGTCCCGGGGTGGCGGGCGGTCGCAACGCCGTGCACGCTCACCAGCGGCGTGACCGGCGTGGCGTTGCCCGGGGTCAGGGCGTACTCGTTGAGGGGGATCCGGGCGGCCACGACCGCGGCCAGCACGAGGGCGAGGACGGCACCGGCGAGGGTCCGCCAGCGGCGCCGGACGCGGTCGGGTGGTGGAATGGGGACGTGTCCGACGATGGGAACACGGTAGCGGTCCCCCTCGAGGCCCTCGTGCGCGCCGGTCACGACACCGGGGCCGCGTCGCTCGCCCGGCTGGAGGGGGCGCTGGCACACGGGACGACCCGCGAGCGCGTCGTCGCCCTCCGCGGTCTCGCCCGTCGCGGCGAGCTCGACGCGGCGCGCTGGTGCGCCCTCGTCGCCGACGGCGACCCCGCGGTACGGCGCGAGGCGCGCGAGCAGGCCGCCCGCCGGGCGCCGCGCGCGGCCCCGGTGCGCGACGCCCTCGTTAGCGGGCTCGACGACGTCGACCCCCTCGCGGTCGACGCCGCGGCGTTCGCCCTGGGCGAGATCGGCGACGCCTCGGCCGTCGGGCCCCTGGCGCGGGTGGCGCGCGAGCACGACGACCCGCGCTGTCGTGAGTCGGCGGTCGCGGCGCTCGGGGCGATCGGCGATCCCCGGGGGCTGCCCGCGGTGCTCGACGCGCTCGAGGACCGCCCACCCGTTCGCCGCCGAGCGGTGGTGGCCCTCGCGGCCTTCGAGGGACCCGAGGTCGACGCGGCGCTGGCGAGGGCGCTCACCGACCACGACTGGCAGGTGCGCGCCGCCGCCGAGCAGCTCGGGGGCGCGCCGGGCGAGGGGTCGGGCTAGCTCAGCGGTCGGCGGTGCGCAACAGGGCGTGCAGCGAGGCCATCTCCTCGAGGCACGCTCGCAGCCCCTCGATGACGACGAGGTCGGGGTGCGCGGCGACGGCGACCTCGACGCCGGTGCTGGTCGCGACGAGCTCGTCGAGGTCGGTGAGCTGGGCCATCCCACCCACGAGGGTGAGGCCGCGCGCGCTGACGTCCTGGGAGAGGTCGGGCGCGGTCTCGGCCAGGCACTCCTGGATCATCCGCACCGTGGCGGCGATCACGTCCGCGAGGGCGGTGTTGACGAGCTCGGCGGTCACCTCGACCTCGACGAGCTCCCCCCGCTCGACCGAGCGCGCCCGCACGACCTGGGACATCCCGAGGGACCGGCCCCGGGCCGACGCGAGCAGGCACTTGATCTCCTCGACCGCCGTGGGGGCGACGACGACCCCGAGGCGGGTGCGCAGGGCCGTGGCGATGGCCGCGTCGATGTCGTTGCCGCCGACGCGCCGGGCGCCCGCGCTGACGATCCCGCCCAGTGAGATGACGGCCGCCTCCGAGGCCCCCGCCCCGAGGACCGTCACCGCGGAGCCCACCGGATCCTGGACCGGGAGGCCGAGGCCGATCGCCGCGGCGAGCGGCGCCTCGATCAGGCTCACCTCGCGGGCGCCGGCCTGGATCGCGGCCTGACGCAACGCGCGCCGCTCGATGGCGGTCGCGAGGGAGGGGACGCTCATGACGACTCGGGCCCGACTCAGCTTGGAGACCCCGGCGCGCTCGAAGAGGTGGGCGATCAGCCGGGCGGTGACGTCGAAGTCGATCGTGGTGCCCTGGGCGAAGGGTCGGAAGACGACGACGTGGCGCGAGGTGCGTCCCACGACCTCGCGCGCGCCGTGACCCACGTCGACGACGTCGCCGGTGCTCGTGTCGATCGCGACGAGCGTCGGCTCGTCGACGATCACGCCCCGGTCGACCGTCGCCAGGCGCGTCTGGGCGGTCCCGATGTCGAGTGCCACGTCGAGAGCCACGGAGGACGATGTTAGGGCGACCCGCGTGGCGCCCCCACCGCTCGGTAGCCTGGCCGGGGTGGCGGACGGGGATCGGCGGTGGGGAGGGTGGCCTCGTCGTCACCGGCGGCCGGGCCCCGCCGCGCGCCCGTGGGTCCACCCGAGCGAGTTGCCCCGCTTCGAGGACCTCGAGCCCCGACGGCCCTCGCCCCGGTCGCGCCTGGCGCGCGCGGTGGCCCTGCTCGCCGCGGTGCTCCTCGTCGCCGGCGGGGGCGTCCTCGTGGCGAACCGCGGCACCCCCCCGACCACGACCACGACGCACCGCAACGTCGTCCTGGACGCCCTGCCGGCAATCGCGCGCGCGGTGGCCGCCGACACCGTCAACCTGACGATCATCACCGACCACGGGATGTCGACGGCCGCCGCGCTCGTCCTGCCCGGTCACCTCGCGGTCACCACGGTGCGTATCCCCGTCAACGCCCTCGTCAAGGGCACGAACGCGCGGCACGTGGACTTCGCCGTGTCGCTCATCGGACGAGACGACGTGATGGGCTTCTCGGTCGTGCGACTCGGCACCCTCGTGTCCCCGGTCCACCTCGACCCCATGCCGGCGAGCGCCGCGGTCACCGTCGTCGCGCCGGTGGTGCCCTACCTGCTCGCCCGGCCCCGCTACGACTGGGCGGTCACCACGCTCGGCGACCCGCAGAACGACTCCCAGGGCGTGGTGCGCTACCTCACGACGCCGTCGGGTCGGGCGCTGTGGGGGCTGCGCTACGCCATCGCGGTCGACGCGCGGGGCCGGGTCGTCGCCGTGCTCTCGGCCAACCACCGGTGGTACGGCGCGCAGTTCGTGGCGCGCGTCGCCGAGGTCCTCGAGGTCGGGCGGGGCTGCCACGCCGACCTTGGGGTCACCGGCGCGTCGGTCCAGGGAGGCGGCGTGCGCCTCCTCTCGGTCACCCCCTACGGCCCGGCCGCCCACGCGGGCCTGCGCCCCGGGGACGTCCTCATGACCTGGTCGGGGCGGGACACCGACGACCTCGCCGTCCTGCGCTCGATGATCTACCTGACCCCGGCGTACACGACCGTGAAGGTCACCTACCTGCGGGGCAGTGCGCTGCGCACGACGACGGTCACCCCGGTCTGCCCCTTTAGAGTGACCCCGTGACCCAGAACCCCTTCGGCGAGATCTTCGGGGACATCTTCTCGCTCCTCGGTCGCCAGGGGCCCGACGCCTGGTACCAGGCGGCCCAGCAGTTGGCCGTCTCGGTCGCCCGGGGCGAGGACGGCGACCCCAACCCGTCGCCGGTCGAGCGGCCGCGCCTCGAGGAGTTCGCCCCGCTCGTGGCGCGCCACGTGGCCACCCTGCTGGGCACCGACGTCCACCCGTCGCTCGAGGTGACCAACCGCACGGCCCTCACGCTGGCGGCACTCGCGCAGTGGCGACCGCTGCTCGAGCCGCTGCTCGGGGCGAGCGACGCGGCCCCCGCCCTACCCGACGGGGACGAGGGCGCCCTGGTCGCCCAGATGGCCGCCACCGTCGGCCCCCTGTTCACGGGGTTCCAGACGGGGTCGGTCGCCGGCCACTTCTCCGAGCGCGCCTGGTCCCTCGCGGCGCTGGCGCTGCCGCGCGTCGACGGGCGTCACCTGATCGTCCTCAACAACCTGACCGCCTTCGCCGACGCCTGGAGCCTCGGCCACGACGAGGTCTACGTCTTCGCCCTGGCCCAGGAGTTCGTCGCCTCGCGCGTGCTCACCCAGCCCGGCACCGGGGACGCCCTGCGCGCCCTGCTGCTCGACGCCGCGGGCGAGGCCCGCGCCGTCCAGGGCGACATCCTCGGCCGCCTGCAGTCACTCGCCGACGGCGGCGACCTGGCCGCGCTGATGAACGACCCGTCGTCGCTGCTCGAGGGCCTCGAGGTCCCCGACGACAGCCCCGCCACCCGGGCGATCAACGCCGCGACGGCCGTGCTGACGGCCTACTTCAACGCCGTCGCCCAGTCGGTCACCGAGTCGCTGCTCGGACCGCGTCCGGCGCTCGCCGAGGCCGTCCTGCGCCACCGCCTGGGCGATGCCCGGGGTGAGGACGCGGCCGCGGCGCTCTTTGGGATCTCGCTGCAGGGCCCCCACGTGGACGAGGCCGTGCGCTTCGTCGCGACCCTGGCCGCAGCCCACGGCCTGGAGGTCTTCGGCGCCCTGCTGCGCGTCGACGGGCTCGCCACCGAGGCCGAGCTGGACGAGCCCGAGGCGTGGTTCGAGCGGGTGACGACCTCGCCCTTGGCCTAGGCCTGGGCCGGCTCCTCGTCGTAGCCGAGGTTCCACTCCACGATCAGGGCCTCGCGCTCGGCGTCACGGTTCACCCGCTCCCGGTTCCGGCGGAACTGGGGGTCGTGGGGGGGCAGGAAGCGCAGGCGGGCGTCCACCCGGTCGACGAAGGCCTGGATCTGCTCCTCGTCGCCGTAGACCATCCGGCACTCCCAGTGGGGCGCGACGGGCCCCAGGTAGACGATCTGGACGTGGCCGACGGGCTCGACGACCTCGGTGCTTTCGCTGGTGGGGACGTGGCTCACGGCGCTCCTCTCGACCTCAGTCTACCCGGGGCCCCGTGCCGGGCCCCGGGGCCGGCGCGCCGGCGAAACCGGGCCGCGAGGTCTCACGAAATGTAAAGGGTCGCGGTCCCCCGACATGGCTAGGGTGAGGGTGAAGGAGGTCCCATGGACACCGAGTGGATGGCCGACGGTCTGTGTCGGAACTACCCCGCCGAGACCTTCTTCCCCCGCGACGGCGTCGGGGTCATCGCGGCCCAGCGGATCTGCGCCAGCTGCCCCGTGGCGCACGCGTGCCTCGAGTACGCGCTGGCCAACCACGTCGACCACGGCGTGTGGGGCGGTAAGAGCGAACGCGAGCGTCGCCGCATCGCGCGCGAGCGTCGCCGCCTGCGGGTGAGGGGCGCCGCCTCGTAGCGGTGCTCGAGTGCGTCGCTAACCTCTCGGTCCCCTCGCGCGACGAGGCCGTGCTCCTCGGGGCCTTCGCCGGGGAGTCGCTACGCGACCTCCACCACGACGACGACCACGCCCGCGCGGTCCTCACGCTGATCGGCCCGCCCGTCTCGCTCGAGGCCGACCTGCGCCGAATGGCACGCGTCGCCGCGGCGCGACTCGACCTCACCGGCCACGTCGGCGTCCACCCCCGCCTCGGCGCCCTCGACGTGGTGCCCTTCGTCTCGCTCGAGGACGACCTCGCGGCCGCGGTGCGCGCCCGCGACGCCGCCGCCACCTGGTTCGCCACCGCGCTCGGCGTGCCGGTCTTCCTCTACGGCCCGCTCGCCGACGGCTCCGTGCGCACGCTGCCCGAGGTACGCCGCCACGCCTTCACCGCGCTCGTGCCCGACCTCGGGCCCGGCCGACCCCACCCCCGCCTGGGCGCGAGCGCGCTCGGCGCGCGCGGGATCCTCGTCGCGTGGAACCTGCGCCTGCGCGACACGACCCTCGACGAGGCCCGCGCGGTGGCCCGGTCGCTGCGCGGGCCTCACGTGCGCGCGCTGGCCTTCGCGCTCCGGGCGGGTCCCCAGATCAGCTGCAACCTCCTCGACCCCCTCGCGGTCGGCCCGAGCGAGGTGTACGACGCGGTGAGCGCCCGCCTGGGTGAGGCGCGCATCGTGGACTGCGAGCTCGTGGGCCTCGCACCCCGGGGACTGCTCGAGCGCACCGACCCAGCGCGCCGGGCGCGCCTCGGGCTCAGCGAGGCCGCGACGATCGAGACGCGGGTGAGATCAGCCGGCCTTGGCCCGGCGCTCGAGGGCCCGGGCGCGCCGTAGCCGGCGACGCTCGCGCTCGCTCATCCCGCCCCAGATGCCGAACTTCTCGCCGTTGTCGAGCGCGTACTCCAGGCACTCCTCTTTGACCACGCAACCCCGGCAGACCTCCTTGGCCTCACGGGTCGAGGCCCCCCGCTCGGGGAAGAACAGGTCGGGGTCGACGCCCATGCAGTTCGCGCGGGCCTGCCACCCCCGGTCCTCGAGGCCACCCAGCAGTTCGACGATGTCCACGTTCCCTCCCTGTCGGCCGCTGACGCCACCGGTGTAATTACAACCGTGTCATTGTGGCCCGGCCAGGGCCCGCAGCGCAAATGGAAACTGAGAGGGGCCTAGACGGCCCGGCGGTGGGTGACGAAGTCGTCGAGCACGTAGGCGCCCAGGTCGTCGACGTCGGTGTAGAAGAGCCGCCCCCCGTTGACCCGGGCGATCTGCTCGACGAAGGGGAACTGGCTGCGCTCGATGTCGAGGGCGAAGGTGTTGATGGTGATCCCCGCGCGCGTGCAGCGCAGCACCTCGGCCATGGTCTTGTCCAGGGTCTCGCGCACCGGCGGCCAGGCGAAGAACGGCTCGCCCGTCGCCGTCAGGTGGGCGGTGGGCTCGCCGTCGGTCACGACCACGACCTGGCGTTCGCCGCGCTCGTGGCGCAAGAGGTGGCGCGAGAGCGCCAGGGCGTGCTGGAGGTTGGTGCCGTAGTTGTAGTCGATGGTGAGCGAGGGGATGTCCTCGACGCGCAGCTCCACCGCCCGCTCCCCGAAGCCGACCACGGCGACGTAGTCGCGCGGGAAGCGGCTCGCGATGAGCTGAGTGAGCGCGAGGACCATCTTCTTCGCCGGCACGAGGTTGCCCCGCATCGCCATCGACAGCGACAGGTCGATGGCGAAGACCGTCGCCGAGCGGCGCAGCGCCTCGTACTCTTCGACCTCGAAGTCGTCAGGGTGGAGCCGCACGGGCGTGCCCGGGCCCTGGCGCACCAGCGCGTTGTAGAGCGTGTGACCCAGGTGCAGGGTCACCGGCGCGCCCGGCTCCCACGGGGTCGAGGTCTCCTCGCGGTCGCCGCCGCGCGCGAGCGTCGCGCTCGCGTGGCCCGTGAGGTCGGGCGTGTCGCGCAGGCGCGCGAAGAGGGCGCGCAGCGCCAGTCGGCCGATCTGGCGCACGCCCTTCGCGCTCAGTTTGAGTCGGCGACCGTTGCGGTCGACGAAGCCGCTCTCGCGCAGCGACCGGAGGGCCCGCTGCAGCCGCTCGACGTGACGCGCCGCGTCGTCGCCGAGGTGGCGACGGATCGCCTCGACGTCGACCTCGGGCAGTCCCTGGGCGGGGTCGGCCCGCCCGAGGAAGTCCTCGAGCTGGCGCAGCTGGCCGAGCTGCTCGATCGCGTCGGTCGAGTCCGCGAACGACCCACCGTCACCGCGCAGCCGGTGGGCCCGGTTCCAGTCGATCTGCGGCGTGGCCTCGCGGAGGTTCGCCGTCAGGCGCGTGAGCGAGAAGCTCAGGTCGAGGTCGCCCAGGAGCTGGTCCATCAGCGAACGCAGCTCGGCCTGCTGGTCGGCCGAGAGGGAGTTGAACATCGCCTCGGCGGCGGCGGCCCGCTCGGCCATCATCGCCACCACGTCCTGCAGGCTCTCGGCGCCCGGGAAGTAGTCGCCGAATCGCCCCATGAACTCCTCGAAGGTGGGGTCGAGCGCCTCGCCCCGGCGGTCCTGCTCGATCATGGTCGAGAGCGCGTCCATCATCTCGCGCAGCCGGGCGAGCTCGGCGGGGTCGGGCCGGCCGAGGAACTCCTTGGATTGGCGGAAGTAGGTGTCCAGGACGTCGCGCTCGAGCTCGGCCATCAGCCGCTCGTACTCCTCGCGCGCCTCGGCCGAGACGAACTCGTACTCGCGGTACTCGCCCAGGCGCTCGGTGAAGCGCTCGCTCATGAGGTCGCGCTGCATCCGGCGCTGGTCCACGAGGTCGCGGGTCACCTCGCGCCGGCGCTCGTCGCCCGAGGCCTCCGCCTGCTCGAGGAGTCCCTCGAGCCCGGTCGCCTCGAGGGACTCGACGTGCTCGAGCCACTCCCGGTAGCGCTCGAGCTCGCCCGAGGGGTCGGCCTGGGCCTCGAGCTCGCGGCGGCGCCGACGCGACCGGTCGAGCAGCTCGGTCAGCCCCTCGACGTGCTCGCCGTCGCCCGTCTCGAAGCCCTCGCGCAACAGTCGGTCGAGGGCCGCCTCGAGGTCGCCGTCCTCCAAGAGGTCGTCGACCAGGCGCCCGAGGAGCTCGTCGGCGTCGACGTCGTCGAAGTCGTCACCCTCGCCGAAGCGGCGGAACCGGTACCGGACGGCCACTACCGCGCCCTCGAGCGGTAGAGCGCCCGGGCGCCGGAGGCGTCCTTGGCGAGCCGCTTGGTGAGGTAGAGGCCCTCGAGGAGGAACTCGAGGGCCGCGGCCCGCTCCCCCGGGCCGGCGCCGGGTCCGGCCAGGCGATCGACCGGGCCGGCGAGCACCGGCAGCGCCTCGAGGGCGCTGAGGTACTGCGCGTCGGGCAGGTCGTCACCGGTGTGCACCACGACCTCGCCGTTGAAGGCGGCCACGATCTCGGGCGCCTCCTCCAGCAGGACCGTCTCGGCGAAGCACTGGCGCACCGCCAGGGCCACCAGGGCCGACACGACCTGGTCGGCCTCGGCGTCGTCGAGGGTGTCGAGTTCGATCTTGCCCTGGGTCGACTGGACGAGGGCGCTCAGGTCGCTCACCCGCGGCACCACCGCCGCGTCCCCGGTGCGCAGGGCCCGGCGCAGCGCACTCGCCACGACGACTTCGTAGTTGGCGATCGACAGGCGCACCGAGACCCCGGACTTCTGGTTGATGGCGTTGGAGCGTCGCGCCACGTGGCTGACCCGCGCGACGATCTCCTCGATGAACCAGGGCACCACGAGCGGCACCGGCGTCGCCGGCACGTGGGCCTCTTGGTGCACGATGGCGATCTCGGTGGAGAGGTCGTCGGGGTAGTGGGTCCGGATCTGGCTGCCGAAGCGGTCCTTCAGGGGCGTGATGAGCCGGCCGCGGTTGGTGTAGTCCTCGGGGTTCGCCGTCGCCACGACCATGACGTCGAGGTCCAGGCGCACGAGGTGGCCCCGGATCTGGACGTCGCGCTCCTCGAGCACGTTCAACAGGCCCACCTGGATCCGCTCGGCCAGGTCGGGCAGCTCGTTGATGGCGAAGATCCCGCGGTTCGACTTGGGCACGAGGCCGTAGCTGAGCGCCCGCGGGTCGTCGAGGTAGAGTCCGCCCGCGACCTTGATCGGGTCGACCTCGCCGATGAGGTCGGCCATCGAGGTGTCGGGCGAGGCCAGCTTCTCGGCGAAGCGACGGCTGCGGTGCACCCACTCGAGCGGCGTGTCGTCCCCGAGTTCGTCGACCGTCGCGATCCCGTGGGCCGAGATCGGGCGGAAGGGGTCGTCGCGCACGTCCGAGCCGGCGACGATCGGCAACCACTCGTCGAGGAGCTCGACGAGCGAGCGGATGATGCGGGTCTTGGCCTGACCCCGTTCGCCGAGCAGGATGACGTCGTGGCCGGCGAGCAGCGCCGTCTCGAGTTGGGGCAGCACGGAGTCCTCGTAGCCGAGCACGGTCGCCGTCAGGGGCTGGCCGGCGGTCAGGCGCGCCTCGAGGTTCTCGCGCATCTCGGCGCGCACGGGGCGCGACACGTAGCCCGACGCGCGGAGGGCGCCGAGCGTGGCGGGCAGGTCGCTGGGGGCAACGGGAGTCGTCATAGGTGCACCCTAGGGGCGCCCCCCCACCGCCGATGTCTCAGGCGCTCTGCCAGCGGAACCAGTGCACCCCGAGCGCGCCCGTCACGGCGACGTAGCCCGCGCAGGCGAGCACCGCGAGCCACTGGGTCGACCCCCACGCCGCGAGGTCGAGCACGCCGGCGTAGACGGTCATGACGCACCCCACCGGGCTCCAGCGCGAGATCGACTCCCAGGTCGCGCCGAGCACGCCGCTCGCCCCGAACAGTCCGAGGAAGATGAGCGCCACGAGCAGGACGCGCCCGACCGCGTTCACCGCGTCGGCCGAGCGCACGAGACCGACCACGGCCTGGCCGATCGCGAGGAACACGGCCCCGCCGAGCGTCGAGGCGACGAGCACGAGGAGGTACTGGCCGAGGCTGGGGTGGAGGTGGTGCATCGTCGCCCCGACCACCACCACCACCAGCGAGACCACGAGGTTGGCCACGCTCTGGGCCAGCAGGCGGCTGCCCATCACCATCCACGAGGGCGCCGGGGTCACCCGCAGGCGCTGGAGCACACCGGTGTCGCGATCGCGCGCGACCCGGGTGGCGTAGCCCATGATCCCGAAGGCCGCCAGCCCGTAGGCCACGGCGATCCCGATGATGTAGTAGGCGCCGCCCATCGTCTGGGTCCCCTTGTGGCCGTTCGTGATGAAGAGGATCCAGAGGGGCAGGAGGAGCCCGACCACGATCGAGCGACGGCCCTTGAGCAGCACGAGCAGGTCGGCGCGCACCAGCGCGCCGAGCATGACGCGGGTCGCGGGGGTCTCACTCACGCAGGTCGCTCCCGGTCAGGCCGATGAACACGTCCTCGAGGGTCACCGCGCCGCGCGCGACGGCGCGCACGCGCGCGTCGTCGCGGTAGCGCTCGACGAGCGCGGTCGGTGACGCCTCGGCCAGGAGGCGCCCGTGGTCGATGATCGCGACCCGATCGCAGACCGCCTGGGCCTCTTCCATCGAGTGGGTCGTGAGCAGCACGCTCGCCCCCCTCGCGCGGACCTGGTCGATGCGCCCCCACAGCTGGCGCCGGGCCTGGGGGTCGAGCCCGGCGGTGGGCTCGTCGAGCAGCAGCAGCGAGGGCTGGTGGACCATGGCCACGGCCAACGAGAGTCGCTGCTGCTGGCCGCCCGAGAGGTGCTTCCAGCCCCGTCCGGCCTCCCCGTCGAGTCCCACCTCGCCCAGCCGATCGATGGCGGCCTCCCTGCTCAGGCGCACCCCGTAGAGCCCCCCGAAGAGCCGCACGATCTGGGCCAGGGTGAGGTCGGGGGAGAAGCTGTTCGCCTGGAGCTGGACCCCCAGTCGGGCCCGGGCCGCGCTCGGGTGGGCCAGCGCGTCGAGCCCGTCGACCGTGACGCTCCCGCGCCGGGGGTGCACGAGCCCCTCGATCGCCGACAGCGTCGAGGTCTTGCCGGCACCGTTGGGCCCCAGCAGGCCGAGGATCTCCCCGGCCGCGATGGTGAGGTCGATGCCGTCGACGGCCACGCGGTCGCCGTAGGCGACGACGAGGTCGCAGACCTCGAGGGTGGCCGCGGCCGACGCGCGCGCCACCCGCGCCCGGTGCGCCGGCGCGTCGGCGCCGGGCGCGGCCGGCGGCTCCGGGACCGTCGCGACGTGGGTCGTCACGAGGTCCGCGCCGGGACGGTAGGCGAGGTGGGCGGCCCGGGGCGCGTCGAGCACGAGAAAGTCGGCGCGCGCGCCCACCCCGAGGTGGCCGACGTCGTCCAGGCGCAGGGCCCGCGCGCCGCCGCGCGTCGCCGCCCACAGTGCCTCGTCGCAGGTGAGGCCCATCTCGCGCACGGCCAGGGCGATCACGAGGGCCATCGAGGTCACGTAGCTCGTCCCGGGGTTGCAGTCGGTCGACAGGGCGACGGTCGCCCCCGCGTCGAGGAGTCGGCGCGCCGGGGCGTAGTGCGAGCGCGTGCAGAATTCCGCGCCCGGCAGCAGGGTGGCGACCGTCGAGGAGTCGGCCAGCGCCTCCACGTCACCCTCGTCGAGGTGGGTCAGGTGGTCGGCGCTGGCGGCGCCCAGCTCGACCGCGAGGCGCACGGCCCCGCCGTGGGCGATCTGGTTCGCGTGCAGGCGCAGGCCCAGCCCCTTCGACCGGGCCGCCTCGAGGACCGCACGGGCCTCGTCGAGGTCGAACGCGCCCACGTCGCAGAACACGTCGGCCCAGCGAGCGAGCGGGGCGCAGCGCTCGAGCATCGGTCCGGTGAGCAGGGCCAGGTAGCCCGCGCGGTCGTGGGCGAACTCGGGGGGCAGCGCGTGAGCACCCAGCCAGGTGACCTGCTCGGTCACCTCACGGGCCAGCTCGAGGTCGCGGGCCTCGCCCTCGGTGGTGAGCTCGTAGCCCGACTTCACCTCGAGGGTCGTCACCCCGCCCGCGCGCAGCGCCCGGACCCGGGCCGCGACGCCCTCGCGCAGCTCGTCACGGCCCGCCGCGCGCGTCGCGGCCACGGTCCGGGCGATCCCGCCCCCGTCGTAGGGCCGCCCGGCGAGGCGGGCCTCGAACTCGTCGCTGCGCTCGCCGGCGAACACCAGGTGGGTGTGGGAGTCCACGAACCCGGGCACGACGGCCGCGCCCGCGACGTCGAGGCGCGTGTCGCACTCGGGCGCCGCGCTCGCCGGCCCCACCCAGGCGACCCGTCCGTCCTCCACCACGAAGGCGGCCGCCGTGAGTCGCCCCAGCGGGGTCGCGTCGCCGAGGGTCGGGTCGTTCGTCGTGAGCTCGCCGACGTGGGTGACGAGGGTCGAGGTCACGGCTCGCGCAGCGGCAC
This sequence comes from Actinomycetes bacterium, assembly GCA_021831035.1. Taxonomy (GTDB): domain Bacteria; phylum Actinomycetota; class Acidimicrobiia; order Acidimicrobiales; family RAAP-2; genus RAAP-2. The sequence goes on along the minus strand of JAKBNL010000005.1, from coordinate 56,712 downwards.
CCGCAGTCCGGTGCGTTCGGCCGTGGCCTCGGCCAGCTCGTAGCCGGCGTCGACGTGGCGCAGGACCCCCATCGCGGGATCGTTCGTGAGGACCCGCTCGAGCTTTTCGCGCGCGAGGTCGGTGCCGTCGGCCACGCAGACCTGTCCGGCGTGGATCGAGCGGCCGATGCCGACCCCTCCCCCGTGGTGGATCGAGACCCACGACGCCCCCGACGCCGTGGCGACCAGGGCGTTGAGCAGCGGCCAGTCGGCGATCGCGTCGGAGCCGTCCAGCATCCCCTCGGTCTCGCGGTACGGCGAGGCCACCGAGCCGCTGTCGAGGTGGTCGCGCCCGATCACCACGGGTGCGGCGACCTCACCCCGGGCCACGAGGTCGTTGAAGGCGACTCCGGCCCGGTCGCGCTCGCCGTAGCCGAGCCAGCAGATTCGCGCCGGGAGCCCCTGGAAGGCGACCCGCTCCTCGGCCTTGGTGATCCAGCGCCGCAGTCGGTCGTTCTCGGGGAACAGGTCGAGCACGGCGCGGTCGGTTACGGCGATGTCGCGCGGCTCGCCCGAGAGCGCGGCCCAGCGGAAGGGGCCCCGGCCCTCGCAGAAGAGCGGGCGGATGTAGGCCGGCACGAAGCCGGGGTAGTCGAAGGCGCGCGGGTAGCCGCCGGCGAGCGCCTCACCGCGCAGCGAGTTCCCGTAGTCGAAGACCTCGGCGCCCTCGTCCATGAAGCCGACCATCGCCTCGACGTGACGGACCATCGACTGGCGAGCCCGGTCGGTGAACTCCTCGGGCTTCTTCTCGGCGTAGTCGTGCCAGTCGCCGAGGTCGACCCCCTCGGGCAGGTAGCTCAACGGGTCGTGGGCCGAGGTCTGGTCGGTGACGATGTCCACCGCCACTCCACGGCGCAGGATCTCGGCGAAGAGCGTGGCGGCGTTGCCGACCAGACCGACGCTGAGCGCCCGACGCTGGGCCCTGGCGACGAGGACGCGCTCGAGGGCGTCGTCGAGGTCGGCCGTCCACTCGTCGAGGTAGCGCTGTTCGACCCGCCGGGCGAGCCGCGTGGGGTCGACGTCGATGACCAGGCAGACGCCGTCGTTCATGGTGACGGCCAGCGGCTGGGCCCCGCCCATGCCCCCGGCCCCGGCGGTGAGGGTGAGTGTGCCCGCGAGCGTCCCTTCGAAGCGTCGCTCGGCGACCGCGGCGAAGGTCTCGTAGGTGCCCTGGAGGATCCCCTGGGTCCCGATGTAGATCCACGACCCCGCGGTCATCTGGCCGTACATCGTGAGCCCCAACGCCTCCAGGCGGCGGAACTCGGGCCACGTGGCCCAGTCGGGCACGAGGTTGGCGTTGGCGATCACGACCCGGGGGGCCCACTCGTGGGTGCGCAGCACCCCGACCGGTCGGCCCGACTGGACGACCATCGTCTCGTCGTCGCCGAGGGTGCCGAGCGTGCGCACCAGCGCGTCGAAGCTGGCCCAGTCCCGAGCCGCCCGCCCCGTCCCGCCGTAGACGACGAGGTCGTCCGGTCGCTCGGCCACCTCGGGGTCGAGGTTGTTCTGGAGCATGCGCAGGGCCGCCTCCTGGGGCCAGCCCCGAGCGCTGAGTGTCGTCCCGCGCGGCGCGCGGACCGGACGAGCGCCTTCCATGGTCCTCCTAGCTCAAGGTGACGTAGCGGGCCGCGAGCTCGAGCAGTTCGCGGCTCTCGACCAGGTCGACGACGCCGGCGATCTCCGGCGACAGCCAGCGGTCGTGGCCCGGACCCCCGGCGACGCCGTTGACCCGCTCGGCGACGGCCGCGCCGACCGGGGAGGGGGCGAGCGGGGCGCGCAGCGCGAGGGCGCGCGACGCGGCCATCAGCTCGATCGCCACGACCCCGCCGAGGGCCGTCACGGCCCGGCGGAGCTTGCGCGCCGCGTGCCAGCCCATCGAGACGTGGTCCTCCTGCATGGCCGAGGAGGGGATCGAGTCCACGCTCGCCGGTGCCGCCAGACGCTTCATCTCGCTCACCAGGGCCGCCTGGGCGTACTGGGCGATCATGAGCCCCGAGTCCACCCCGGGCGAGTCGGCGAGGAAGGCCGGCAGGCCGTAACTGCGCGACTCGTCCAGGAGCCGGTCGGTGCGCCGTTCGGCCATCGAGGCCACGTCGGCCACGGCGATGGCGAGGAAGTCGAGGACGTAGCCGACCGGCGCCCCGTGGAAGTTCCCGTTGGAGGCGACGGTCCCGTCGGGTAGCACCGAGGGGTTGTCGATCGCCGACGCCAGCTCGACGTCGGCGACGGCGGCCGCGTGGCGCCACGTGTCGCGGGCCGCGCCGTGCACCTGGGGCGCGCACCGCAGCGAGTAGGCGTCCTGGACCTGGGAGGCGTCCTCCAGGTGGGACGCGACGATCGCCGAGCCCTCGAGCAGGGCCATCAGGTTCTGGGCGCTGGCGCGCTGGCCCGGGTGGGGCCGCAGGGCCATCAGCTCCTCGACGAAGGCGCGGTCGGTGCCGCGCAGCGCCTGGACCGAGAGCGCCGCCGCGAGGTCGAGGTGGGTGAGCAGCGCGGCGACGTCGTCGAGGGCCAGCACGAGCTGGCCGAGCATCCCGTCGGTGCCGTTGATGAGCGCGAGGCCCTCCTTCTCGGCGAGCTCGACCGGCGCGACGCCCACCTCGGCGAGCACCTCGGCGGCCCGCCGACGCGCGCCCCCGGCGTCGAGGACGTCGCCCTCGCCCGTGAGGGCCAGCGCCACGTGGGCGAGTGGCGCCAGGTCCCCCGAGCAGCCGAGCGACCCGAACTCGTGGACGACCGGGGTCACCGCGTGGTTGAGCAGGGCGGCGTAGGTGTCGACGACGACCGGGCGCACCCCGGCGACGCCGCTGCACAGGGTGGCGAGGCGCGAGACCATCATCGCGCGCACCACCTCGACCTCGACCCGCTCGCCGACCCCGGCCGCGTGGCTGCGCACCAGCGAGCGCTGCAGGTCCCGGCGCTCGTCGGGCGAGATGAACGTGGTCGCGAGCGAGCCGAAGCCCGTCGACAGGCCGTAGACGGGCTCGCCGGAGGCCACCCGACGGTCGATGGCGCGCCGCTGGTGGGCCAGGCGACGGTGGACGTCGTCGGAGATCGCCACGGCCTCGAAGCCCCGCGCCACCGCGACCACCTCGGCGCGGGTGAGGGGTCGGTCCCCGACGGCGACCGTCACGCGGCCCGCCGGGTGAGCGCGGCGATCGCCTCGAGCACGACGAGGGCCCCGAGGCGCACGGTCCGCTCGTCGGGCGCGTCGCGGCCCACGTCGATCTCGGTGACGTCGAGGGCGACCACCTGCGAGGAGCTCGCCACCTCGCGCACGAAGCGGCGCACCTCCGCGGCGCTCAGCCCCCCCGGGGCCGCTCCCGGGCAGCCGGGGACGACGGCCCGGTCGGCCACGTCGAGGTCGACGTCCACGTACACCGGACCCCCGTGCGCGCCCGCGAGCGCCAGCGCCTCGCGGGCGAGGTCCTCGGGGCGCTCGTCGTAGAAGCGTGCGCGCGCTATCGCGTGCAGACCGGCCGCGCGCGCGTCCCGGGCGTAGGGCGCGGAGTTCGAGAAGTCCGCGAGTCCCACCTGGCAGACCCGCGCGCCGACGAGGCCGGACTCGACCAACTGGCGCACCGGCGACCCGTTGGAGCGACCCTCGCGGAAGTCCAGGTGGGCGTCGAGGGTGACCAGGCCGAACTCGGAGAGGCGCTCTCCCGCGAGGGCGCCGAGCGCCTGCCAGGTGGCGGCGTTGTCGCCGCCCAGCACCACCGTCAGGTCACGGGCGGGCAGGGTCGCGCACAGGGCGCGCGTGCGCTCCACGCCCCCCTCGCCGTCGGGGTCGTCGACGTCGCCCGCGTCGACGACGCTGACCAGTGCGGCGAGGTCGCGCCCGTCGCTCGTCGTCCAGGTCGAGTAGCGCGCCAGCGCCTCGCGCAACGCCGCCGGGGTCGACCGCGACGACCTGGGCGTGACCGACGTCGAGTAGGTGGGCACCCCCACGACGGCCACGGTGGCCCGACCCTCGCCCCCGGGGCCCACGAGCGACGTCGCCGCGGGCCACTTCGGGTCGGGGGAGGCCGGCACGGGCCCATGTTAGGCACCGACCACGCGCCGGCGCGTCTCTCGGCGTCGCGACCGCGGCGCCGAGCGGCTCGGACTAGCGCTCGACGATCCGCACGCCCGGCGCGGCCGACTCGGGCTCGGGCTCCTCGATGAAGGTCGGCACGGGGGTCGGATCGAGCTCGTGGTGGACGTCCTCGGGGTAGGCCGGGGTCGGCTCGGCGACGTACTCGCCCTCGTCGGTGCGCACCACCAGGTTCGGCGTCTTGCGCTTGCCGGCGCCGTGGACCCCCTGGAGCTCCTTGCAGATCTTGTACGTGATGGGGTACGCGACGAAGGGTGAGAGGATCACGATGACGCGCATCGCCCACAGCACCGTGTTGAGCGAGAGGTGGAAGAAGTTGGCGATCACGTCGGTCGAGCTCGCGATGAACAGCGCGCTCAACAACGCGAGCGCCGCGACGCCCACGGCCGTGCGCTTGGGCCGCCAGCTCGGTCGATCCAGGAGGTGGTGGATCGCGTGGTCGCCCGTGACCCGGCGCTCCAGCGCCGGCCAGGCGTAGGCCAACCCAAAGAGCAACCCGGGGAAGATCACCGCCGGGATGGTCACCTCGAAGGGGATCGTGTGGCCGAAGCCCATGAACGACCAGGAGGGGAAGATGCGCAGGGCCCCGTCGAGGAAGCCCATGTAGAAGTCGGGCTGGACCGCGTAGGAGATGCGCGACGCGTCGTAGGGGCCGAACTGCCAGATCGGGTTGATCTGGGCGAACGCGCCCAGCAGGGCGATGACCCCCGAGACGCCGAAGAGGTAGCCGGTGGTCTTGGCCATGAACACCGGGAACATCGGCGAGCCGACGACGTTGTTCTCCTCCCGACCGGGCCCGGGGAACTGGGTGTGCTTCTGGCGCACGAGGAGGGCGAGGTGGGCGCCGACCAGCCCGAGGATGACCAGCGGGATGATCAGGACGTGCAGGATGAAAAAGCGCGGGATGATCGCCGTGCCCGGGAAGTTCCCGCCGAAGACGAAGAACGCGAGGTACGTGCCCACGACCGGGATCGACAGGATGATCGAGTAGGCGATGCGGATGCCGGTGCCCGAGACGAGGTCGTCGGGCAGCGAGTAGCCGAGGAACCCGTTGGCGATCGCGAGCGTCAACAGCGTGACCCCGATCGTCCAGTTGAGCTCGCGGGGCTTGCGGAACGCTCCGGTGAAGAAGACCCGGGCCATGTGCACGACGAGCGCGCCGACGAAGATATCGCACGCCCAGTGGTGCATCTGGCGCATCAACAGTCCGGCGCGGACGCTGAACGAGAGGTTGACCGTCGAGGCGAAGGCCTCGGTCACGCGCTGGCCATCCAGCGGCAGGTACGGGCCGTGGTAGGTCACCAGCGCCGAGCTGGGCACGTAGTAGAAGGTCAAGAAGACGCCGGTGACGAGCAGCACGAGGAACGAGTAGAGGGCGATCTCACCGAGCATGAACGACCAGTGGTCCGGGAAGATCTTGTCGAGGAAGGTCCGGCCGCCCTTGGCGACGCCCAGGCGGTCGTCGAGCTCGTTGACGACCTGACCCAATCGTCCGTACCGGCCGCCGCCGCCGCGGCGCGCGCGCTTGGTGGTCGTGGCCCCCGCGACGTCGCTCATGAGCGCCCCCGTTCCCAGAAGCCCGGGCCCACGGGCTGGTCGTAGTCCGCCTGCGCGCGCAGGTAGCCCTCCGCGTCGATGTACAGGGGCAGCTGGGGCAACGGGCGCGGGGCCGGTCCGAAGGTGGGCAGCGCCCCGTCGGTCACGTTGAACATCGACTGGTGGCAGGGGCAGACGAGCAGCTGCAGCTGCTGCTCGTAGAGGCCTACCGGGCACCCGAGGTGCGTGCAGAGCTTGGAGTAGGCGACGTAGCCCTTCGGGCCCCAGGTCGCGCGACCCTTCTGGGTGACGTAGTTCTCGTTGGACAGTCGGATCAGCACCGTCTGGTCGACGGCCTGGCCCCGGTCGGTGTTCTCGGTCCCCTCGGGGAAGACCGTGACGATCGAGCCCACCGCGAGGTCGCCCTCGTGGATGCGCCGGCCCGTCTGGTCGACGAGGTACGACCCCTTGCGCCAGTCGGTGTGAAAGAGCGTCCCCTTGGGCAGCGGCCCCAGGCTGCGCAGGAGCGGGAAGAGCGCGACGATCCCGAAGATGCCCATCCCGCCGCCGAGCAACCCGCCGAGCAGCGGGCGGCGCTTGATGACCGAGGCGCCGCGGTCCACGAGGACCGAGGCGAGGCCCTCGCGCTCCGCCGCGTCGTTGGCCAGCGGGTGGCGCTCCTCGACGAAGGGTCCCCGGGGCATGAGGTACTTGCCCCAGGCGATGAGCCCGAGCCCGAGGAACAGCAGGCCGCCGCCGAGCGTCGCCCCGAGGATCCACGGCTTGGCGTTCACCCAGAAGGCCGCGCCGAAGCCGGCGGTGCAGAGGGTGCCCACGACCATCAGCCCGGCGATCACCGCCTCGACGACGTGCGGGTTGCGTGCCGAGGGCTCGAGGTGCGGGTCGTCGGCGCGCAGGCCCGCGAGGGCGACCGGGGTGCGAGACTCGTCGCTCACGCGCGCTCCCCGATCCAGTAGGCGATGAGGGCGAGGACGCCCAGGCCGATCACCAGGGCCACGAAGCCCTCGGCCACCGGACCGAGCTGGCCGAGCCCGAAGCCGCCGGGGTTCTGCGGGTGCTGGATGTACTCGGTGACGTAGGCGACGATGTCGTTGACCTGCTGGTCCGAGAGGTTGCCCGTGAAGCGCGGCATGTTGCCGGGGCCGGTACGGATCGCCTCGGCCACCTGGTAGGCGGGGATGTGGCGCAGCGACGGCGCGAAGGTCGAGTACGCCAGGGCGTCGCCGTCACCCTCGATGGTGTGGCACGCGGCGCAGTTCAGCGCGAACAGCGCCATGCCGGTCGCCACGTTGGCCCGCTTGACGTGCGGGTCCGGGATGTAGGGGTAACTCGGCGAGAGCGAGTTGACCCAGGCGGCGATGGCCTCGGCCTGGGTCGGGGTCAGGCGGGGCTGGCGGCGCGGCGCCTGCACCGCGGCCGGGTCGGCGGCGGGCATGCGGCCCGAGACGACCCAGAAGTCGATCGTGGCCGGCCCCAGGCCCACCAGGTTCGGGTACGCGCCCACCGTCCCGGCGGCCGGCACGCCGTTCGCCTTGGTGCCGTGGCACGACGCGCAGTTCTCCATGTAGAGCGCCTGGCCGAGCTGGGTGAGTGCGGGCGAGGGCGCGTTGTAGGTGATCCACTTGTCACCGTAGGAGACCACCTGGCCGCTCGCGTTGCGCGTGACCTGGCTCGAGTTGGGCGTACCCGCGTTGTGGCGGGTCGTCTGGAACGGCCCCGGGGCCGCCCCGGCCGCGCCGACCAACACGGCGAGCGGTCCCAGGGCGAGCGCGGCCACGACGGCGGCGAGGCTCACACGGGCGAGGGGGGGACGACGCACCAGGGACCTACTTGAGCAGGAACAGGGACGAGTACAGGCCGATCCAGACCACGTCGACGAAGTGCCAGTAGTAGCTGACCGCCTGGAAGGTCGACAGCTCACCGGGGTCGCCCTGGCGGCCGCGCATGCGAAAGAGCAGGAAGCCCATCGCCACCAGGCCCAAGAACACGTGCAGTCCGTGGAGGCCGGTCGTGATGAAGAAGATCGAGCCGTAGGAGTTCGTGTACCACCGCGTCGCCAGGTGGGTCCACTCGTAGGCCTGGTTGCCGAGGAAGAGCGTCCCCATCACGATCGTCACGATGATCCAGTTGCGGGCCCTGCCGCGCTGGCGGTGCTCGATCAGCCACACCGCCCACTGCATCGTGAACGACGAGGCGACCAGGATGACGGTGAAGACGCCGGCCTGGAGGGTGTCGACCTTCGTGCCCACGGGGGGCCACGACGCGAGGTGCGCTCGGATCGTGAACAGTGCGGCGAACAGGCCGGAGAAGAACATCAGCTCTGAGCCGAGCCAGATCATCACGCCGATGGCGAGCATCGGCGGACGGTCGTGAACGATCTTCCCCGCGTTCGCCAGGCTTGTGGGGGCGGCCTGACTCACGGGTTCTTTTCTAGCCGATTTCGACGGCCCGTTCGTTGCGCCGGCGCTCGTCGAGGACGACGCGCACGCTCGGCGGGAGCGTCTCGCCCGAGACGACACTGAGTCGACGGGTCGGGCGCGTGAGGGCCACGTAGAGCGTCCGCAGGCCCCGGGCGGAGGTCGCCTCCCCCGGGGCGGCGCCGCGTCCCGCGATCCGACCGGGCCCCACCACGACCACGGCGTCGAACTCGAGCCCGTGGGCCCCCTCGGCCGGCACGACGACGAGGTCGGCCGAGAGTCCCCGCCCCCCCGCGGCGCGCGGGTCGACCGCGGCCAGGCCGGCGGCGCGCAGCGCGTCGAGGGTGTCGGGCACGCTCGCGTCGGGCACGATCACGGCGACCCGGCCCGGCGCCACCTCCCCGAGCGCGCGCCGTGCGGCCGCGGCCGTGGCGGCGCCGACACCGGCCGGCTCGACCTCGATCACCTCGGGGACGACCCCCACGCGGCGCACCGGGCGCGGCGCCACCAGGTCGGGCGTGGCCGCCGCGAGGGTCGGCGCGGCGAAGTCGAGCACCTCCGCCGGGGTGCGGTAGCTGACCGTGAGGTCGACCCGTCGCGGCGGCCGGCGCGGCTCGAGCACCGAGAGCAGCGCGTCCCACGACGCCGGGGAGCTGGCGCTCGTCGCCTGGCCCATGTCCCCCACGATCGTCATCGAGCCGGACAGGTCACGTCGCTTCAGGACCCGCAGCTCCATGGGCGACAGGTCCTGGGCCTCGTCCACGACGATGTGGCCGTAGGTGGCGAACTCCGCCTCGTCGAGCTCGGCCGCGACCGAGCTGGCCAGGCGCTGCGCCTCGCGCAGGGCGGCCGCGCGCACGTCACCGGCGTACGCGTCGAGGTCGACCCCGAGCCCCGCGGCCGGGTCGGGCTTCGTCGCCGAGCGGGGCCGGCGTCGGGGCCCGACGAGTACGCGGGCCTCGTCGATGAGGGCGGCGTCGGCCTTGGTCCAGGCGACGTCGTCCACCGACCCCGACCGGGGCCGGTACAGCGAGGCGATCTCCTCCTCGCTGAGCACCCCGCGGCCCGCCGCGCGCAGCAGCGCCGGCGCGCCGAAGAGGTCGTGGAGCAGCTCCTGGCCCGACAGTCGCGGCCAGATCCGCTGGAGGGCCTCTTTGAACTGCGGTGTGAGGCGGATCTGCTCGGCGAGCTCCTCGAGCGACCCGCCCTCGTCGGGTTCACGGCGCGCGCGCGCGAGGTACTCCTGGGCCATGCGGGCTGCCAGCTCGCGGCCCACCGCCGAGCGGCGCTGGTTGTGGGTCCCCGGGCGACGGCGCGCCCGCTCGACCGCGTCGCGCGTGTAGCGTGCCCGCAGCACGAGGACCGCTCGACCGAGCGGGACCTCCACGTCGTTCTTGAGCGGGCGCTCACGGGTCCCGAGCGCCCGCGCGAGCACCGCGACCATGCGCAGGTCGCCCTTCAGGCGCGCGACGGCCTCGGGCTCCTCGGCGCGCGTCTCGACGTTGGTGACGAGCCCCGAGACCGTCGAGAGCGTGACGCCGGACTCACCGAGCGACGGCAGCACGTTCTCGATGTAGTCGAGGAACAGCGGGTTCGGCCCGACCACGAGGACGCCCTGGCGCTCGAGGGTGGCGCGGTGGGTGAAGAGCAGGTAGGCGGCCCGGTGCAGGGCGACGGCCGTCTTGCCCGTGCCGGGCCCGCCCTGGACGAGCAGGATGCCCGCGAGGGGACTGCGGATGATCTCGTCCTGCTCGCCCTGGATCGTCGCCACGATGTCGCCCATGCGCCCGGTGCGCGCGCGCCCGAGGGCGGCCAGCAGCGCTCCCGGCCCGCCGAGGGCCAGCCCCCCCTCGATGAGGCCCTCGTCGGTCGCCGCGCGGACTTCGTCCTCGGGCAGGTCGAGCTCGCCGCGCTCGTCGGCGAAGTACTCGTCCTCCACCCCGACCACCGCGTTGGCCCGGATCGCGACGTGACGTCGGCGCGACAGGCCGAGGGGCTCGACTCCGGTGGCGCGGTAGAAGGCCTCGGCGACCGGCGCGCGCCAGTCCACGACGAGCGGGTTGAGTCCCTCGTCGGACACGGCGAGGCGCCCCACGTGGTAGGTCTCGGCCCGGCCGTCCTCGCGGGGGTGGTAGTCGATGCGGCCGAAGAAGAGGGCCTGGTCGCCGATGGAGAGCTGGTCCAGTCGGTGCAGGGCCGTGCCCATGACCACGTCGCGCTCGACGAGGTCGCCCGCGCCGCGCATGGTCGCCACCGCGACGCTGTCGCGCATCGAGGCGGCCTCGCGGCGCATGTGATCGAGTGCTCCCAGGGCGCGGTCGAGGAACGCCTGCTCCTCGGCGATCTCACGCTCGTGGGCCATCGGCTCACCGTCCTTGGAATAGGGAAGGAACGATTCTAGGCGAGGCCGGACGCGCCGGAATCGTGTCCGTCGGGGTCCGCCTAGATTGGGCCGGTCGAAAGGGGCGCGGTGAGCGAATCGGCCTTCCTCAGGGCCTGCCGGGGCGAGTCGGTGGACCACGTGCCCGTGTGGTTCATGCGCCAGGCGGGCCGCTCGCTGCCCGAGTACCGGGCGCTGCGCTCGAGCGGCTCGATCCTCGAGGCCATCGCCCAGCCCGACGTGGCGTGCGAGGTGACCCTGCAGCCCGTGCGGCGCTACGGGGTGGACGCCGCCATCTTGTTCTCCGACATCGTCGTGCCCTACCACGCGATCGGCTTCGGTATCGACGTGGTGCCCGGGCGCGGGCCCGTCGTCGAGGACCCCTTCCGCCACGAGCGCGACCTCGAGCGCCTACGCGACCTCGTCGAGGACGACGTGGTCCACGTGACCACCACCGTGGACAAGGTCGTCGCCGCCCTCGACCCCTCCGTGCCGCTCATCGGCTTCGCCGGCGCACCCTTCACCGTGGCGAGCTACCTGGTCGAGGGCGCCCCCACCCGAGAGTTCGGCGTGATAAAGACGCTCATGCACGCCGATCCGAACCTGTTCGATCGGCTGTGCGATCGGCTCGTGGCGATCACCGTCGCCTTCTTGCGCGCCCAGGTCGCCCACGGGGCGCGGGCCGTCCAGCTCTTCGACTCCTGGGCCGGCGCGCTCACGCGCGACGAGTACGTACGCTTCGCCCTCGAGCCGACCCGACGCGTCCTCGAGGGCGTGGCCGACCTCGGCGTGCCCACGATCCTCTTCGGCGTGGGAACCGGGGAGATCCTGGACCTCATGGCCGGGTGCGGGTCCTCGGTGGTGGGGGTCGACTGGCACGTCGACCTGGATCGCGCACGTGCGCGCGTCGGTGACCGCGCCGTCCAGGGCAACCTCGACCCGGCGCGCTGCCTGGGCGCGCCGTCTCTGGCGATCGAGGCCGCCCGTGAGGTGCTCGCCAAGGCGGGCGCGGCGCCCGGGCACGTCTTCAACCTGGGTCACGGCGTCCTGCCCTCGACCGACCCCGGCGTCCTTGAGGCCGTGGTCCGCGTGGTGCACGACGAGGGCAAGGCGGGCGTGCGATGACGACCGGGGTCCTGGTCATGGCGTACGGCACGCCCACCACCCCCGACGACGTCGAGGCGTACTACACGCGGATCCGCCACGGGCGCGCGCCCACCCCCGAGCTGCTGGCCGACCTCCAGCGGCGCTACAACGCGATCGGGGGCACCTCGCCGCTCGCCCAGCGCACCGCCGCGCAGGTCGCGGGACTGCGCGCCGAGCTCGAGCGGCGGGCTCCGGGCGCCTTCGACGTGCGCTTCGGCTCGAAGTACGAGCCGCCCCTGCTCGAGGACGCCGCCACCGCCTTCCGCGACGAGGGCTTCGGTGAGGTCGTCGGGCTCGCGCTGGCCCCCCACTCCTCGTCGATGTCGACCGACCAGTACATGGAGCGCGCTCGTGAGGCCCTGGGACCCGCGGTGCGCTTCTCGCCGATCGGCCGTTGGTACGACACCCCCGGCTTCTTAGAGCTGATCGCCGCGAGGGTCACCGACGCCCTGGCGACCCTCGACCCGGCGCGCGCGCCGTCCACCGTGGTCGTCTTCAGCGCCCACTCCCTCCCCCAGCGGATCCTCGAGCGCGGTGACGACTACCCGGACCAGCTCCTCGACTCCGCCCAGCGCGCCGCGGCGCTGGCCGGGGTGACGCGCTTCACCACCGCCTGGCAGTCGGCGGGGCGCACGGCCGACCCGTGGATCGGGCCCGACATCCTGGCGGTGTTGCGCGACCTGGCCGCCGCCGGGGTGACCGACGTCGTGTCGTGTCCGATCGGCTTCGTCGCCGACCACCTCGAGGTCCTCTACGACATCGACGTCGAGGCCCAGGGCGTGGCGCGCGACGTGGGCCTCCACCTCGTGCGCACGGCCTCACTCAACGACGACCCCGCGTTCACGTCGATCCTGGCCGACGTGGTCCTCGCGGCCGCCTAGGTGGCCCGCCGCTCGGTCGTCGTCGTCGGTGGCGGCATCGCCGGTCTCGCGGCGGCCTACGAGCTGAGTGGCGGGGCCCCGGGTCCCGACGGGGCGACCCCGCGCGTCGAGCTCATCGAGTCCTCCGAGCGCGTGGGCGGGCCGCTCGCCACGATCGAGTTCGCCGGACGCGTCCTCGACGTCGGGCCCGACGGGGTGCTGGCCCGACGGCCCGAGGCGCTGGGGCTGATCGAGGAGCTCGGCCTCGCCGAGCGCCTCGAACCGATCGCCGCGTCGGGCGCGTGGATCTGGTTGCGCGGGGCGGCCCGCGAGCTCCCGACCGGACTCACCCTCGGGGTGCCCACCGACGCGACGGCGCTGCGCCGCTGGCCCGGGCTGAGCCGTCGGGCGCGCTGGGCCCTCGCCCGGGACCGGCGCTGGCCCGCGCGCCTGACCGTGGGCGAGGACGCCACGATCGGGGCGATCGTGCGCGCGAAACTCGGCGACGAGGTCGCCCTCGGCCTCGTCGAGCCCCTCCTCGGGGGGATCCAGGCCGGGCGCATCGACGAGCTCTCGGCGCGCTCGGTCTTCCCGGCGCTGCTCGAGGCCGCCCGCCGCGGCGGGTCACTCGCCGTCGCCCTGGGCGAGGGCGGGCCCACCTCCCCCGGTCCGCGCCACGCGAGTGGCACCGCGGGACCGGCCCTCGTCACGCTCACGAGCGGGCTCGGCTCCCTGCCCGACGCCCTCGCGACCGCGCTCAGCGCGCGCGGGGTCGAGCTGCGCCGCGCCACCGCGGTGACCGCGCTCCGGCGCACCCCGGCGGGTCCCTACCCGTGGGAGGTCGACACGGCCACCACGACCACCCCGGCCGACGCGGTGGTCCTGGCCACCCCGGCCCCGGTCACGGCGGCCCTCGCCGGGCGCCACGACGGGGCGCTCGCCGCCCTGTCGAGGGTGCGCAGCGCCGGCGTCGCCGTGGTGACCCTCAGCCTCGAGCGCGCCCCCACCACCCTGCCCGCCACCGGCACGGGCCTGCTCGTCCCCCTCGCCACGGCGTGGCCCGGACCCGACGCGATGCTCGTCACCGCGCTCACCTTCCTCGACCGCAAGTGGCCCCACCTGCGTCGCGACGACGACGTGCTCGTGCGCGCCCACGTCGGGCGCAGCGACGACACGCGCTGGCGCGACCTCGACGACGACGCGCTCGTCGTGCGCGTCGAGGACGAGATCCGCCACCTCCTCGGGCGGATCGGCCCGGTGCGCGCCGCCCACGTCGCGCGCTGGCCCTCGGCGCTGGCCCAGTACGAGCTCGGCCACGCGTCCCTGGTCGAGGCGGCCCGCGCCGGTGCGCGCCCCCTCGCGCTCGCCCTCGCGGGCGCGGCCTACGACGGGGTCGGCGTGCCGGCCACCATCGGCTCGGGCCGACGCGCCGCGCGCGAGGTGCGTGAACGCCTGGCGGACTAGAGGTAGTAGCCGGAGTGGACGTACAAGCAGGGCACGCCCTCGTCGAGGTACATCGCGTGGTTGCGCGGGTCGTCGTCCAGGGCCAGGCGCACGTCGTAGCCGCGGGCGCGCAGGTCGTGCAGCGTCGCGCGCTTGTAGCGCTCGACGCCCGCGTAGTCCCCGAAGTCGCGCATCACGAGCAGGTCCCAGCGCAGTCCGTGGCGCTCGAGCCACTCGACGGTGGCCGTCTGGACCCGGCGCGGCCGGCCCGTGACGAGCACCACGACGAGGTCGGCCACGAGCAGCTCGGCCAGGCGCGCCACCTCCTCGACCAGCGGGTCGCCGCCCACCTCGTCGAAGAAGCGGCGCCAGTCCCCACGGTCCAAGTGGTGCTGGCGGCCCGCGGCGTCGGCGAGGACCCCGTCGACGTCGAAGATCACCGAGGCCCCCGAAGGGCGGGGGTCGCCGCGCCAGAGCCAGTTCTCGGGGGAGGGGGCGGGAATCTCCACGGTCGTCACGGTCCCGCCCGGTCAGTGGGCGGCCGGGGGCGGTGTCTGCGAGACTAGACCCCGTGGCAGTACCCGGCCGACGCACCCTCCCGGTCCCCTACGGCCACCACGTCTACGTCGTGGGCGACCTCGCCCTCTCCCCCCGGAGCGACCCGAGCGGCCGCGCGCTGCACGAGCTCGTCGAGCTGCTCAACGGCCTCGACGACCCCGCGGTCGTGATCGTGGCCGGCGGCCTCTTCGCGCCGCCCGAGGGGGCCCGGCCCGGGCCCTTCGTGGCCGAGACCCTGACGACCCTGTCGCCCCTGGGGGGGGCGCTGCGCGCCTTCACCGAGCGCGCCGGCCGCCAACTGATCGTCCTGCCCGGGGCGAGCGACCACGACCTGCTGAGCGACCCCGCGGCCCAGGGCGAACTCGCGGCCCACGGGGTGGCCGTCGCGCGCGACGTGGTCCTCCAGGTCGCCACGGCCAACGACGTGCGCGACGTGGTCGTCGCGGCGGGCGTGACCGAGCTCGCCGACGCCGTCGTCGACGCCCGCGACCGCACCGACGCCCGACGCGTCGAGGACCCCACGGCGCTGGCGCGCTTCGCCGCCAGCCGACTCCTCTACCGGCGCCTCGCGGCCTGGGTGTGGCTGCCCGTGGTCGCGTTCTTGCTGCTCGACCTGTGGAGCCTCTTCTCGGTGGTGGCCGACCACCTCGTCCACCACCACTACCGGATTCACCTGCTCACCACCCGCAGCTTCTGGGCCAACCTCGCGGCCGCGCTGGTCGTGGTGGCGGCCGCCGAGACCGCGCTCGCCGCGCTCGCCGGGTGGGTCGTGCGTCGGCGCTTCGCGCGGCGCGCGAGCGCGCCCGCCGGTCCGCCCGACACCCTCGCCCTCACCCGGGTCGACGGGGTCGACGCGCTGGAGTTCGCCCGCCGGGTGGTCGAGCGCGGGGGGGCCGGCGCCGTCGTCGGCGGCGCCCTCGGGCCCGCCCTCGCCTACCTCGACCAGGGCGTGAGCGTCTCGCCCGGACCCTCGCGCCGGGTGCTCGTCGAGCGTCGGGGGCGCTTCGGGCTGCCCCCCGTCTTCGTGGCCGTCGAGCGCCTGGGCGTGGTCGAGATCGAGGCCGCGAGCACCCTCAGGGTGCGCCTGCTCGCCGGCGAGTCGAACCGCGTCTGGGGCACCCCGCTCGAGCGGATCGTCGCCGGCGCGCCCACCGGGCCCGCTCCCTCGCCCACCACCTCGGTCGTGGGCGCGTGGCCCCGCGGCCGGCCCTACCCGGTCTCGGCCGAGCGGCTCGACGAGCAGCGCCGCCATCGGGTGATCCGCCGGTGGGTCTCGTGGTCGATCCTGGCCGACGGCCTGCTCAACGTGGCCGTCACCACCGTGCGACCGCTGCACAGCCACCTCCACCTCGTCTTGTCGGTGCTGCCGGTCGCGGTCGCCAAGTCGGCCGCCGCGCTGACCGCGGTCGCCGGGGTGGCCCTGGTGATGCTGGCCCGAGGACTGCACCGGGGTCAGCGGCGGGCCTGGTTCCTCTCGGCGGCGACCCTCGCCGTGACCCTGGTCGCGCACGCGCTGCGCGGCGGGACGATCGTGGCGATCGGCGTCGCGGCCGCCCTGCTCGCCACCCTGGTGATCGAGCGCGACGCCTTCCGGGCCGTCTCGGACCGCACCAGCGCCGCCGAGGCCGCGCCCCGCCTGGCCCTGGCGGCCGTGGTGGCCGTGCTCGCCGCCACGTTCGGGACCGAGGCCGTCGCCGAGGACCACCTGCCGAGTCTCGGGGTGGTGGTCCTGGCCTGCACCGAGCGGCTGGTCGGGATCACCTCGATCGCCCTGCCGGAGGGCCCGAGCGACTTCCTCGACCCGGTGATGCTCGCCGTCGGCGTCGCCCTCGTGGTCGCCACCCTCTACTTCGTCACCCGACCGGTCGTCGACCGACGGCTGTCGAGCGCCGCCCTCAGCGCCGAGCGCCGCCTCGCCGAGCGGCGCGCCCGCGACATCGTCACCCGCCACGGCGCTGGCACCCTCGACTACTTCGCGTTGCGCGACGACAAGCAGTTCTTCTTCTTCCGCGACTCGCTCGTCGCCTACGCCGTCTACGGCGGCGTCGCGCTCGTCTCGCCCGATCCCATCGGCCCGGTCGCCGAGCGCGCCGAGGTGCTCGGCGCTTTCCGCGAGTTCGCCCAGGCCCACGGCTGGACGGTGGGGGTCATGGGCGCCGGCGCGGGCTGGCTGCCCGTGTACCACGCCAGCGGCTTCCACGCGATCTACCTCGGCGACGAGGCCGTCGTCGACTGCCCGAGCTTCTCGCTCGCGGGCCAGAAGATGAAGGGGCTCCGCCAGGCCTGCACGCGGCTCGAGCGCCGCGGCTACAGCGTCGAGTTCCTCGACCCGGCCCACGTCGAGCCCGGCCGGGTGGCCGCGGTGCTGGAGCTCGCGGCGCGGCTGCGACGCGGGGAGGGCGAGCGGGGCTTCTCGATGATGCTGGGACGGCTCTTCGACCCCAAGGACCGGGGCCTGCTGCTCACCGTGGTGAACGGGCCCGACGGCGCGCCGGCCGCGGCCTGCCAGTTCGTGCCCGCCCCGGGGATCAACGGCTACTCGCTCGACCTCATGCGCCGCGACCCCGGCGAGCACCCCAACGGGCTGATCGACTACGCGCTGTGCTCGACCATCTTCCACCTGGCCCGCCAGGGCGCCCAGGGACTCAGCCTCAACTTCGCCGCCTTCCGCTCGGTGCTCGAGGACGAGTCCGGCACCGTCGTCACCCGGATGGAGCGCTGGGCGCTACGACGGCTCTCGGGGATCTTGCCGATCGAGTCGCTGTGGAGCTTCAACGCGAAGTACCAGCCCGACTGGCAGCCGCGCTACCTCGTCTACCCCGCGGCCGAGAGCTTCGTGCCCGTGGCGGCGGCGACGCTGCGCGCCGAGAGCCTGACCGAGCTGCCGCTGCTCGGCCGACTCCTCGTCCACGACCCGCTCAACCGCCCGGCCACGGTCACCCCCGAGGAGGTCCTCGCGGCCGCGCGCGACGCGGGACGCGGCTCGGCCGCGTGAGCGGCTGCGGGCCCTAGCGGACGGGTCCCCCGTGGAGCGCGTGGTGCTCGGCTTCGTCGCCGCGCCGGACACCTCGCTCGAGCGCCGGCGCGCCGGGGGCGGCCCGGTCGAGGGGCCGTAACCTCCCCGTCACGCCGCGGCGCCCTAGGGTCGTCCGGTGCAACGAAGGCTCGCCGTGGCCCGGCTCGTCCAGCACCGCGAGCCCACCCTGCTGCTCACGGGCCAGGCCGTCTCCAACCTCGGCGACGGCGTGGCCCTGGTGGCGCTCACCCTGCTCGTGCTCGACACGACCCACAGCGCGTCGATGCTCGCCTGGTTCGCCGCCGCGCGCATGGCCCCCATGGTCGCCTTCCTCCTCGTGGGGGGGGCCGTCGTCGACCGCATCAGCCGCCGGGCGCTCCTGCTCGTCTCGGACGGGTCGCGCTTCGTGCTCTGCGTCGGGCTCACCGCGGTCATCGCCGCCCACGCCCTGCACTACGCCGAGCTCATCGTCTTCGCCCTCGTCTTCGGGCTCTTCGACGCCCTGTTCATGCCGGCCTACGCGGCCCTCACCCCCCAGATCGTGCCCACCGAGCTGCTGCCGGCGATGAACGCGATCCGTCCCCTCTCGTCGAACCTGATGGGCGCCATGATCGGCCCGGCGATCGGCGGCCTGCTCGCCGCCTACTCGACGGCCTGGGCCATCGGGATCGACGCGGCGACCTTCGCGGTGAGCGCGGGCTTCTTGCTCGCGATGCGCCCGGTGCCCGTGCCCGAACGGACCGAGACCACCTCGATGCTCCACGACGTCCGCGAGGGCCTCGCCTACGTCCGGCGCACGACGTGGTTCTGGACGTGCCTGCTCGCGGTCGCGCTGGTCAACGCGTTCGTCCTCGTGCCCCAGAGCGTGCTCGTCCCCTACTTCTTGCGCCACGTCCTGCACGCCCCCAAGGTCGAGGTGGGTCTCATCTTCACGGTGGGCGGGGTGACGGGCGCCCTGATGAGCCTCGTCGCGGGAAACCTGAGGATGCCGCGTCGACGGATCCGCACGATGTTCGCCGTCTGGGGGATCGGGACGGTGTCGGGGCTCGTCATGGGCGTCGCGACGAGCTTCTGGGAGGTGGCCGTCTTCCCCGTCGTCGTCTCGGCCTCGATCGTGATCGGCAACGTCTTCTGGGAGTCGATGGTCCAAGAGGAGGTTCCCGCCGAGATGATGGGTCGGGCCAGCTCGGTCGACTGGTTCGTCTCGCTCGGCCTCTCGCCGGTCGGCCTCGTCGTGGCCGGCGCCCTCGCCGCGGCCGTCGGGGTGAGGACGTACTACGTCGTGATGACCCTGGTGTGCCTGGTGCCCACCGTGCTCATCCTGGTCTCGCGACGGGTCAACGCCGTCGACGCCGGCCGGGTCCGCTCGCGCGGCGCTCCCGACCCGGCCCCGGGCGGGGCGCCCTAGAGGCGAGCCCGCACGGCCGACGCCAGGCGTCGCGCCGCCGGGGGGTGGAACCCGAGGAAGAGGGAGGGCTCGACCAGCTCGAGCTCGAGCACGGCCCAGCCGGCGTCGGTGCGCACGAGGTCGACCCGCGCGTAGAGGAGGCTCCCCCCGACGCGGTCGGCGACGGCCGCCAGGACGTCGTGGGCCACGTCCTCCACGGTGGCGTCGCGCGCGGCGAGGGACATCTGGCCGAAGCGATAGCGCGCGGTGCGCTCGAGCGGGTCGGTGTTGAGCAGCGCGGCCTTTCGCATGAGGTGGGTCACCTCGCCGTCGACCAGGACGACGGCCGTCTCCCCCTCGGCGTCGACCGAGGCGACGTAGGGCTGGACGAGCGCGGCGCGACCGGCGCGATGGAGGCGGGCGACGTGGGCGAGGGCCGCCCCCCGCTCGTCGGCGCGGTAGCGGGCGGCGTCGACCGAGCCCGCCCCCACCACGGGCTTGACGACGAGGTCGCCCGCGGGCAGGTCCGGCAAGTCACCGACCTCGACGACGAGGCTCTCGACGACCGGTACCCCGCGCCGGGCCAGGTCGAGCAGGTAGCGCTTGTCCGAGGAGTAGGCCACGGCCGGGTAGGGGTTGAGCAGGCGCGGCACCGCGCGGGCCCAGGCGAGGAACGCCTCGGGCCGGGCCGTGTAGTCCCACGTCGAGCGGATGACGACCAGGGCGTCGTCCCACGCCTCGGTCGGGTCGTCCCAGACCGCGAGGCGGGCCTCGAGTCCCTCGGCGGCCAGCGCCTCGAGCAGCAGCGGGCCGTCGGGGTCGACCCCGTCCCCGGCGCACGTGGCGACGAGGACCCTCACGGGAGGAAGAGCAGGGTGGCGTGCTGGGCCCAGGCGGCGACCGGACCCGGCCACACCCCGAAGACCAGCGCCACGGCCACCCCGGCCAGGATGGCGAGGCCGGTCGCGCGCGGCACCGCCACGCGCTCGGCGTCGTCCTCGGCGTCCTCGGCCACCAGCACCATCACCCAGCGCAGGTAGAAGGCCGCGGCGACGGCCGCCGAGAGCAGGGCGACCAGGGCCAGCGCCCCGCCCCCCGAGGCGAGGGTCGCCGAGAGCACGGCGTACTTCGCGTAGAACCCGACCGTGAGGGGCGCCCCGAGCTGGCTGAGCAGCAGGACGATGAGCGCCCCGCCGAGCCACGGCTGGCGCCGGGCCAGGCCCCGGTAGCCGTCGATCGAGTGGCGGGTGTCGCCCACCCCACCGGCCAGAGTCACCACGGCGAAGGTCGCCACCACCACCGGCGCGTAGGTGAGGACGTAGAAGAGCGTCCCGGCCGCGCCGGCGGCGCTGCCGGTCCACACCCCGAGCAGCATGAAGCCGGCCTGGTTGATCGAGGAGTACGCGAGCAGTCGCTTCACGTCGCGCTGGGCGAGGCCGAGCAC
Source organism: Actinomycetes bacterium (assembly GCA_021831035.1). Taxonomy (GTDB): domain Bacteria; phylum Actinomycetota; class Acidimicrobiia; order Acidimicrobiales; family RAAP-2; genus RAAP-2. The sequence goes on along the minus strand of JAKBNL010000005.1, from coordinate 36,372 downwards.
GGCCCCGACCACGCAGGTCGCGATCACCAGGGCGTAGAGGATCGGCCGCCAGGTGTCGAGCTGGGTGCCCAGGGCCGAGACCAGCACGCGCACCAGGGCCAAGAAGGCGCCGACCTTCACGATCGAGGCCATCATGCCCGTGACCGGCGTGGGCGAGCCCTGGTAGACGTCGGGCGACCACTGGTGGAACGGCACGGCCGCCACCTTGAAGCCGAAGCCCACGAGCAGCAGCGCCCCGCCGGCGTAGAGCAGCCCGGGCCGCAGCACGACGTTGGTGCCGAGGAAGTAGGCGATGGCGCTCAGGTTCGTCGAGCCCGTCGCGCCGTAGACGAGGGCCGCCCCGTAGATGAAGATCGCCGAGGCGAACCCACCCAGGAGGAAGTACTTGAGCGCCGCCTCGGACGACCCGCTGCGGTGGCGGTCGACGCCGGCGAGCACGTAGAGCCCCAAAGAGAGCGTCTCGAGGCCCAAGAAGACGACGACGAGGTCGTTCGCCTGGACCATCAGCAGGGCCCCGGCGCTCGAGGCGAGCGCGAGCACCGGCACCTCGGCCCCGAACACGCTCGCGCGCGCGCCCCAGTCGTAGACGACGAGGGCGCTGAGGGCGAGGGCGACGGCGACGGCGACGGTCCCCACGACGGCGAAGCCGTCGAGCACGACCGCGTGGGCGACGGTGGTGGTCGCCCCGTGGTCGGCCACGTACGACCACTGGACGGCCGCCTCGACCACGACGGCGACGCACGCGGCGAGCACCACCGCGAGCGACGCCGCGGGACGCAGGGGCCGGGGCGCCAGGGCGCTCAGCACCGTCAGCACCACGGCGGCCCCGAAGATCGTGAGCACCGGCAACAGGGCCAGGTAGTGGATCGAGGGGATGGTGAGGCTCACGGGTGCACCGCCGCGATCTCGTGGGCGACCAGCTGGTGCACCGAGGGCGCGATCCGGTTCAGCACCGGCTGGGGGAAGACGCCCAGGGCCACGACGAGCACCACGACCGGGACCATGACCCAGCGCTCGGCCGACCGGGCGTCCTCGAGGTGCTCGTTGGGACCCTGCGCGCGGCCGTGGAAGACGCGCTGGAAGGCCCAGAGCAGGTACGCGGCCGAGGCCAGCACGCCGAGCGTGGCGAACGCCGCCCACCAGGCGTGGGTGGCGAAGGTGCCGATGAGGATGAGGTACTCGCTCACGAAACCCGAGAGCCCGGGCAGGCCGATCGAGGCCATCATCACCACGGTGAAGAGGGCCGCCAGGACCGGCGCCGGCCCCTGGAGTCCGGCCAGGTCGCGGATCTGGTAGCTGGCGCGACGGCGCTCGACGAACCCGATCAGCAAGAAGAAGCCGGCGGTGATCACGCCGTGGTTGAACATCAAGAGCAGCGCCCCCTCGGTGGCGATCGCCGAGCCGCTCATCACCCCCAGGGTGATGAAGCCCATCTGGGCCAGCGAGGAGTAGGCGACGAGCCGCTTGAGGTCGGGGGTGGCGCAGGCGACGAGCGAGCCGTAGAGGATGCCGATGACCGCGAGGGTGAGCACCACCGGGCGCACGTCGATAAGCGCCAGCGGCACCAGCCCGACGGCCACGCGCAGCAGCCCGTACGAGCCGAGCTTGGCCAGCAGCGCCGAGAGCTCGATCGACCCCCCCGTGGGGGCCTCGGCGTAGGCCAGGGGCGACCAGGTGTGCAGCGGCCAGATCGGGCTCTTCACCGCGAAGGCGACGGCGAAGGCGACGAAGAGCCACACGGCCGTCCCGTGGCTCAGGGTCGTCGCCGCCAGCGCGGAGAAGGCGAAGGTCAGCGGGCCGCCGACCTGGTTCTGGTGGGCGACGGCGAGGTAGATCAGCCCCACGAGCAGCGCGGCCGAGCCGGTGAAGGTGTAGACGAAGAACTTGAGCGCGGCGCGGGCCCGCTCGGCCCCGCCCCACTCGGCCACGATGAAGTAGCTCGGGACGAGGGTGAGCTCGAAGAAGACGAAGAACTCGAGGCCGTCCTGGGCGAGGAAACTACCCATCGTGCAGGCCGTCAGCACGAGCAGCCAGGCCACGAAGGCCGGCTCGCGGCGGCGGTCGCGCGCGCCGAGCAGCGCGAGGCAGAGCACCAGGCTCGTCAGCACCACGAGCAGCAGGCTGATCCCGTCCAGCCCGACGTCGTAGGCCAGCCCGAAGGGTGCGGCGAGCACGTGGCGGGTGGCGAAGTCGAGCGTGTGGGCGCCCGGGACGCGCGGGTCGTAGAGGAAGGCCACGACGAGGGTGAGGGCGAGCTCGACGACGGAGGTCGCCACGGCGACGCGGTAGGCGCCGTCGCGGGCGCGCGCGGCGCCGAGCGCCCCGAGCGCGCCGAGCAGGGGCACGACGAGCAGGGCGGCGAGGTACCAGGAGGAGTGCACGGCTATCCGACCCTCGCCACCAGGTAGACGACGACGACGCACAGCCCGAGGGCGGTGGCGAGCGCGTAGTGGCGCACGAAGCCCGACTGGGCCTTGCGCAGGCCGAGCGCGCTGCGTCGGGCGGCTCCGGCGACCGCGGCCACCGCGCCGTCGATCACGCGCGGCTCCACGACGGCCTCGGCCACCCCCGCGACGCGCGTGAGGGGTCGCCCGAACACCGCGTCGTACGCGTCGTTCCAGTGCCAGACGCGCGCGAGGAAGGGCCACTCGTAGCGGCGGTCGCTCGAGCGCGAGCTCCAGACGCTGTAGGCCGCCGCCAGGCCCACCACGGCCGCGGCGACGTCCACCGCGGCGAGCGTCCACTGGGTGGCGGTCGTCGCGCCGGCCACCGGGGCGACGTAGCCGAGCACCGGGTGCAAGAACGTGGCGAGCGACCGTCCGTGGGCCCACGGCAGGTCGATGACCCCGCCCAGCGCGGCGAGGACGGCGAGGACCACGAGCGGGAGGGTCATCACCCACGGCGACTCGTGCGGGTCGGCGCCGTGGGTCACCTCGCGGAAGCGCTCCTCACCCCGGAAGCACAGGACGAAGAGCCGACTCATGTAGTAGGCGGTCAGCACCGCGGTCACGACCCCGAGGGCCCAGAGCGCCTTGTCGTGGAGGTAGGCGTTGGTGAGGACGTCGCCCTTGGCGAAGAAGCCGGCGAACGGGGGGATGCCCGCGATCGCGAGCCACGCCACGAGGAAGGTCGGGAAGGTCAGTGGCAGGAACCGCGCGAGGCCACCCATGCGCCCGAGGTCCTGCTCGCCGTGGAGCGAGTGGATGACCGACCCCGCGCCGAGGAAGAGCAGGGCCTTGTAGAAGGCGTGGGCGACCATGAGGAAGATCGCCGCGCTGTAGGCGCCCACCCCGACGGCCAGCACCATGTAGCCGATCTGGGAGACCGTGGAGAAGGCCAGGACCTTCTTGATGTCGCGCTGGGCGGTGGCGATCGTCGCCGCCACGAAGGCGGTGGCCCCGCCGATGATGGCGATGGTGAGCCGGCCCGAGGAGGAGAGGGCCAGCACCGGCGACATCCGCACCAGCAGGTACACCCCGGCCGTCACCATGGTCGCGGCGTGGATGAGCGCCGACACCGGGGTGGGGCCCTCCATCGCGTCGGGCAGCCAGTTGAACAGCGGGATCTGCGCGCTCTTGCCGGTCGCGGCGAGCAACAGGGCCAGCACGACCAGGGTGGCGACGGTGGGCGAGAGCTGGCCCGCGCGCGAGAAGACGCTGAGGTAGCTGAGCGTGTGGAGTCGGCTGAAGAGCAGGAACATCGCGAGCAGCAGCCCGACGTCGCCCACCCGGTTGTAGAGGAAGGCCTTCTTGCCGGCGCTGGCCGCGCTGTCGCGGTCGAAGTAGTAGCTGACCAGCCAGTAGGAGCACGCGCCCACGCCCTCCCAGCCGACGAAGGTCATCACGAGCGTGCCCGAGAGCACCAGCACCAGCATCGAGAAGACGAAGAGGTTCAAGTACACGAAGAACTTGCGGAAGTCGCGCTCGCCGTGCATGTAGCCGATCGAGTACAGGTGGATCAGCGCCGAGATCCCGGTGACGAAGAGCGCCATGGTGATCGAGAGCGGGTCCACCAGCAGCGAGGCCGGCACGTGGAGGCTCCCCACCGAGATCCACGTGAACAGGTGCACGCTGAACTCGCGGTGCTGGTGGTGGAGCAGCACGACGAAGGCGGCGACGGCCAGGACGAAGCTGGCCCCGACCACGCCGGTGGTGAGCGACCCCACGGCCCGCTCGGGGGCGCGCCGGGGCAGGCTCATCGCCAGGACCGCCCCCACCAGGGGCAGCAGGAGGATCAGGGTCGCCAGCGCCGCCATCTCAGCCCTTCATCTCGTTCAGCTCGTCGACCGAGGTCGAGTGGCGGCGCCGGAAGACCGCGACCACGATCCCCAGCCCCACGGTCACCTCGGCCGCGGCGACCACCATCACGAAGAAGACGCTCGCCTGGCCCCCGATGTCCGAGAGGGTGCGCGCGAAGGTCACGAAGGTCAGGTTGACGGCGTTCAGCATCAGCTCGACGCACATGAACATGATGAGCGCGCTGCGTCGGGTCAAGAGGCCGTAGGCGCCGATGCCGAAGAGCACCGCCGCGAGCACCAGGTACCAGGCCGCCGGGACGTTCACTCGGCCCCCTCGGTCACGCGCTCGCGCCGGGCGAGGATGACGGCCCCGACGACGGCGATGACGAGCAGCGCGGCGGTGGCCTCGAAGGCGTAGAGGTAGGTGGTGAACACCGCCGTCCCCAGCTGGTGGACGTTGCCGGTGCCCTTGGCGAGCGACGAGCCCGAGACCGAGGTGGCCCCGGTCACCCAGTGCGAGCTGGCGAGCAGGGCGATGATCCCGCCGACGGTCACGGCCACGCCGAGGGCGGCCAGCGGCCGCTGGCCCACCAGCGGCTCGACGTGGTCGTGGCGGCTGCGTCCGACCCCGAGGAACATGATGACGAAGAGGAACAGCACGACGATCGCCCCGGCGTAGACGATCACCTGCACGGCGGCGAGGAAGTCGGCCGATTGGGCGATGAAGGCCACGGCCACCCCGAAGAGCGTGAGGATGAGGCTGAGCGCCGCGTGAACCGGGTTGCGCACCGCGAGCACGCCGAGCGCGCCCACCACGATGAGCAGGGCCGCCGTCACGAAGACGACGATCGAGGGCAGGGCGTACGCCGTGGCGCTCACGCGCCCCTCCTCCGTCGGTGGAGCCGCTCGCGCAGCCGCTCGAGCGCGGCCACCGGGCCGCTCAGGTCGGCGGGGACGTCGTCGGGCTGCAGGTGGCGCACGAAGGCCCGCCGGAGCGACTTGGTGCCCGTCGCGGCGTCGTCGCGCCGGCCCGACTGACCGCCCTCGGGCGCGCGCTGGCCGTAGCCGAGCTCGCCCGACCACTGCACGACGCCCTCGAAGGCGGCGTCGCCGGAGGGGGACGTCGCGCGCATCCAGCCGCCCGTCATCGCCGCCTCACCCTCGCGCCAGTCCTCCCAGGGCAGGCGCTGGGGGTTGCCGTCGTCGTCGACCAAGAGCTCGGCCTTGGTGTAGATCGCGTCGGCCCGGTTGGTGAAGGAGAACTCGAACAGCTTGGACTCGGTGATCGCCTGGGTGGGACAGGCCTCGACGCACATGTCGCAGTGGATGCAGCGCAGGTAGTTGATCTCGTAGACGTAGCCGTAGCGCTCCCCCGGGCTCACCGGGTGATCGGGCGGGTTGTCCAGGCCGCGCACGTGAATGCAGTTGGCCGGGCAGACCCCGGCGCACAGCTCGCACCCGATGCACTTCTCCATCCCGTCCTCGAAGCGGTTGAGGACGTGGCGCCCGTGCTGGCGGGGCTGCTTGGGCCGCTTCTCGGCGGGGTAGCCGACCGTCACCCGCGGGCGCGCGAGGTGCTTGAAGGTGAGCTTGAAGCCGCCGAAGAAGTCCGTGCCGCGCGCCACTACCCCTCCTCCCGGTCGGTGAGGGCCCGCAGGCGCTCCTCGGGCAGCGGCCGGCGTCCCACGGGCTCGAGGACCGATTCGGGGCCGGTCGCGCGGGACGCGCCGCGCTCGAAGGCGATCGCCAAGACCACCGACGCGAGGAGCACCGCCGCGGCCATGACGAACCCCCAACCCGGCGCCACCAGGAACCCGGCGACGATGAGCATCCAACCGAGGCTCAGCGGGATCAGCCGCTTCCAGCCCAGGTCCATCACCTGGTCGTAGCGCAGTCGCGGCAGCGCCGCGCGGAACCAGACGTAGCAGAAGGCGAAGATGCCCGTCTTTACCAGGAACCACAGGATCGGGAAGACCCACCGGAGGTGGGCCACGGGGGGCACCCAGCCGGCCGGGCCGCCGAAGAAGAGCGTCACGATGATCGCCGACATCGTGATCGTGTTCATGAACTCGGCCATGTAGAACAGGGCGAAGCGGATCGAGGAGTACTCGGTGTTAAAGCCGCCCACCAGCTCGCTCTCGGCCTCGACCACGTCGAAGGGCGGTCGGTTCAGCTCGGCGGTGATGGCCATCCAGAAGATGACGAAGGGCACCACCCCCAGGCGGATCACGTTCCAGTGCCAGACCCCCTGGCCCTGGGCGAGGACGATGCCGTGGGTCGTGAGCGAGTGGCTCACCAGAATCACCGTCACCACGGTGATCCCGAGCGCCGCCTCATAGCTGATCATCTGGGCGCTCGCGCGCACCGAGGAGATCAGCGGGTACTTCGAGCCCGACGCCCAGCCGGCGAGCATCACGCCGTAGACCGAGATGCCCGACATCGCCAGCATCACGAGGATCCCCATCGGGGGGTTGGCCACCTGGAGCTGGACCGCGTGGCCGGCGACGTGCAGGGTCCCGCCGATCGGCACGATGGCGAAGGTCACCAGCGCCGGCACGAGCGAGAGGTACGGCGCGAGCTTGAAGACCAGCCGGTCGGCCTCGGCCGGGACGAGGTCCTCTTTGAAGAACAACTTGATCCCGTCGGCGAGGGTCTGCAGCAGGCCGAACGGCCCCCAGCGCTGGGGGCCGATGCGACTCTGCATGTCGCTGATGGCCTTGCGCTCGAACCAGATCATCATCGTGACCGCGCCCATCCAGGCGGCGAAGCCGACGACCACCTTGATCAGCACGATGAGGATCACGATCCCGGTGACCCCGTGGGCGAAGAGCGGGTCCGCGCCGGCGATCATCGCGCCTCCACCTTCACCTGGGTGATGGGCGCCCCCGGGTCGGCGAGGGCGTTCACGTCCTCGCCCTCGTCACCGAGCGCGCCGAAGGCGACCTCGAGGACGCCGCGGGGCACCTGGGCGTCGCGGGCCACGCGCAGTTCGACGGTCCGGCCCGCGCCGCGCACGACCAGGCGCCCCCCGGTGTCGAGCCCGAGGCGGTCGAGGTCGCCCGGGTGGAGGCGGGCCACGGTCGGTCCGACGAGCGCCGCGAGCGCGGGCGAGCCGGTGACGGCCACGCCGTGGTCGTAGAGGCGCGGCGCGACCCGCAGCGCGAGGCCGTAGGCGTCGCGCCCGGGGACCTCGGGCACCGGGGCCGAGCCGAGGTCGGCGAGGGTGGGGGCGGCGAGGGTGGGGGCGGCCGCGGCGGGGGCGGACTCGACGACGTCTCCGGCCGACTCCCCGAGGCCGACCCACTCGGCCGAGCGGATGCCCGGGAAGGCCATCGGGTCGAGCGGTCGGCGCGGCGCGGGGGCGCCCGCGCCCCCGGCGAGGCGACCCTCGCTCGTCGCGTCGAGCAGGACCGAGAGGGCCGGGTAGCCGGTCGAGGACTCGAGGGCGCGCGCGGCGTCCTCGACCGTGTCCATCGCGAGCTCCGCGCCCAGGGATCGGGCCAGCTCGGCCGCGATCGCGACGTCGGGCCAGGCGGCGCCCGGCGCGACGACCTTGGGCACCACCGCGGTGACCCGACCCTCGAGGTTGGTCACGGTCCCGGTGCGCTCGTGCTGGACCGCCGCCGGCAGCACCACGTCGGCGTAAGCGAGCGTCGCTCCCCCGTGTCCGGCGACGACCACCACGTCGGCGCGCTCGAGCGCGGCCTCGGCCCCCGTCCGGTCGAGGACGTTGCCGAGGAGGTCACCCAGGACCAGGACGGCCCGCTGGGCGCCCTCGCGCAGGGCGGCCAGTTGGGCCGGCGTGTCGCGACCGCCCGCGGCGAGGACCCGCCCGGGCCGTAGCCCGGGCGCGAGTCCCGCGTCGATCGCCCCGCGCACGTTGCCCCGCCGCGACGCCACGAGGAAGGTGGCGCGCGGCAGACCCTCGGCGAGGCGGGTGAGCGCGCGCTCCACGACGGCGGGGTCCTCGGCCAGGTTGGTGCGTCCGGCGACGACCACGACCCCCTCCCCGTCGTCCAGCAGTCGTCGGGCGCGCTCGCGCGCGTCCTCGTCGAGGCCGAGGTCCGCGGGCGCGCGCCCCTCGTCGAGGAGGGCCTCGACCACTCGGTGGGCCTCACCCGGGCGCACCGGGATCGAGACGGTGGCGAGCGGGTGCAGCGCCGACGGGCCGACCGCCAGCTCGACCAGGTCGTGCCCCGGGCGCACCAGCGCACCGCGCAGGCGCAAGAAGAGCACCGGCAGCTCCTCGCGCGGGTCCCCGCAGAGGGTTAGGACGACGCGCGCGGCGGCGGCGTCGTCGATCGTGGCGCCGGGCAGCGCCAGCACCCGTCGCGCGTCGAGCCCGTCGCCGTACTGGGCGTCCACGTGCTCGGTGCGCAGCACCTCGCGCGCGAGACGCGCCCAGGCGTAGGCCGACTCGTTGGTGAGCGCCGCGCCGCCGATGACCCCGACCCCGCCGTCGACCTCGCCGGCCGCCCGCAGGACGTCGGCGGCGCGCGCCAGCGCCTCGCCCCACGTCGCCTCGACCAGGGACCCGTCACGGCGCACGAGCGGCCTCGTGATCCGGTGGCTCGGGTCGAGCGGATCGCTCGCCCCCTCGTGGCCGTCGACCGCGTCGAGCGTGAAGCGACCCTTGTCGCACAGCCAGCCGTGGTTCACCGGATCCGAGTCGACGCCCAGCACCCGGGTCAGGCGGTTGCCCGAGGACTGGACCGCGAGGCGGCAGCCCACCGCGCACTGGGTGCAGGTGCTCTCGACCTGCTCGAGGTCCCAGGGCCGGGCCGCGAACCGGTAGGGCTTGGCCGTGAGCGCCCCGACCGGGCAGATCTGGACCGTGTTGCCCGAGAAGACCGACGCGAAGGGACGCTCCGGCGAGGGCGCGACCTCGATGAGGTCGCCGCGCCCGGCGAAGGCGATCTCGGTGTCCCCGGCCACCTCGGCGGCGAAGCGGGTGCAGCGGGCGCACTGGATGCAGCGCTCCCGGTCCAACAGCACGAGCGGGCCGATCTCGATCGGCTTGACGAAGTGGCGCTTCTCCTCGACGAAGCGGGTCTCGCCCGGACCGTGGGTGAGCGTCTGGTCCTGGAGCGGGCACTCGCCGCCCTTGTCGCAGACCGGGCAGTCGAGGGGGTGGTTGGCGAGGAGGAACTCGAGGACCCCCTCTTGGGCCTTCTTCGCCTTGGGCGAGTCGGTCGTGACGACCATGCCGTCGTTCACGCGCTGGTAGCAGGCCGGCTGCAGGGTCGCGCCCCGCGGGCCCTCCACCTCGACCAGGCACATCCGACACATCCCGACCGGCTCCATGCGCGGGTGGTAGCAGAAGCGAGGGATGTACGTGCCCGCGCGCTCGGCGACGTCGATCAACAACTCACCCGGCGCCGCCTCGACGGCGCGGCCGTTCACGGTCACGGTGACGGAGGTGCGCGTCTCAGTCAAAGGGGCATCCTTGGGTCTCGACGTGGGCGAGGAACTCGTCCTTGAACATCTCGATCGCCGCGTGCACCGACGAGGGTATCGAGGGGCCGAGCACGCAGATGGTCGTCTGCTGGGGTGGCCAGGTGAGCCCGGGGGCGATGTTGTCGCACAGGTCGAGCAGGAGGTCGAGGTCCTCGACGCGCCCGCCGCCGTGCTCGAGCCGGTACATCGCGCGCTCGATCCAGCCCGAGCCCTCGCGACACGGGGTGCACTGCCCGCACGACTCGCGCGAGAAGAACTTGGTGATCCGCCAGGCCGCGCGCACCGCGCACGAGGTGTCGTCGAGCACCACGACCGACCCCGAGCCGAGCATCGAGCCCTGGCCCCCCACCTCGTCCTGGCCGAGGGGCAGGTCCAGCTGGTCGGGTCCGAACCACGGGGCGGAGACCCCACCGGGGATGAACGCCTTCACCGGACGGTCCCCCGGCACCCCGCCGCCGAAGGCCGGGTCGTAGATCAGGTCGCGGAAGGTGTTCTTCACCATCTCGACCTCGTAGACACCGGGGCGGTTCACCCGGCCCGCCAGGGCGAACAGGCGCGTGCCGGTCGAGCGCCCGGCCCCCAGGGCGGCGAAGGCCGCCCCACCGTTGAGCACGATCCAGGGCAGGTTCGACATCGTCTCGACGTTGTTCACGACGGTGGGCTCGCCGTAGAGCCCCTGGGCGGCCGGGAAGAAGGGGGGCTTGATCCGGGGGAAGCCGCGCTTGCCCTCGAGACCCTCGAGCAGGGCCGTCTCCTCGCCGCAGATGTAGGCGCCGGCGCCCGGGTGGACGACGACGTCGAGGGAGAAGCCCGAGCCGAAGACGTCTCGACCGAGCGCGCCGTGGTCGTAGGCCTCGTTGAGCGCGGCCTGGACCCGTTCCAGGCCGAGGGCGAACTCGCCACGCAGGTAGATGAAGGCCCGGTTCACCTGCAGGGCGTAGGCCGCGATGATGACGCCCTCGACGAGCTGGTGGGGGTCACGCTCGACGAGGAGGTGGTCCTTGAAGGTGGCCGGCTCGGACTCGTCGCCGTTCACCACGAGGTAGGCGACTTCGCTCGGGCGCAGCATCGACCACTTTCGCCCGGCCGGGAAGCCGGCGCCGCCGCGTCCGAGCAGGGAGGCCTGGTCGACCTCGGCGGCGACCTGCTCGGGGTGCATCGAGAGGGCCTTGCGCAGGGCCGTGTAGCCGCCGGTGGCGAGGTAGCGCGCGAGGGTGTGGGAGTCCTCGAAGTCGAGTCGGGAGGTGACGATGCGGGGCGCGTCGAGCACGGCCATCAGCCGGCCCCCTCGAGACGGCGGGCGCGCGCGGCCTTGGCGGCGGCGCGCTCGGCGGCGATGACCTCGTCGGGGACGCGCAGGCCACCGTTACGCCGCACCCGCACGAGCGTGCCGTGGTCGGGGATCTCGTGGTCGCGCCGGCCCTGGCGGACCTCGTCGATCATCGCGTCGAAGGCCTCGGGCGTGGTGGTGCGCACGTAGCGGTGGTTGACCGTCACGCACGGCGCGTGGCCGCAGTCGGCCAGGCACTCGGTCTCTTCCAGGGTGAAGAGGCCGTCGTCGGTGGTCGAGCCGACCGCGCAGTCGAGTCGCCGCGAGGCGTGCGCGAGCAGCTCCTCACCGCCGGCCAGCAGGCAGGCGATGTTCGTGCACACCCCCACCACGTAGCGGCCCACCGGCTCGAGGTGGAACATGTCGTAGAAGGACGCCGTGCCGCGCACGTCGGCCGGCGTGGTGCCGGTGAGCTCGGCGACCTCGTCGATCCCCTCCGGGCTGACGTAGCCGTCCTGCTCTTGGACCAGGTGCAGCAACGGCAGCATCGCCGAGCGGGGACGGGGGTACAGGGCGACGAGCTCCTCGGCGCGCTGGCGTAGGTCGACGCGCAGGTGGCTCACCGATCCACCTCGCCCATGATCGGGTCGACCGAGGAGATCACGGTGATCGCGTCCGAGACCATGCCGCCGCGCATCATGAGCGGCACCGCCTGGAGGTTGACGAAGCTCGGCGCGCGCACGTGCAGCCGGAACGGGTGCGGCCCGCCGTCGGAGACGAGGTAGCAGCCGAGCTCCCCGCGCGGTGACTCGATCGCGGTGTAGACCTCGCCGGCCGGCACCTGGAAGCCCTCGGTGAAAAGCTTGAAGTGGTGGATGAGGGCCTCCATCGACTCGTCGATGCGCGCGCGCGGCGGCGGGGTGACCTTCGCGTCCTGGACGCGGTAGTCGCCGAGGGGCATCCGCTCGACGCACTGGCGCACGATGCGGATCGACTCGCGGATCTCATTGAGGCGCACGGCGAATCGGTCGAAGTTGTCGCCGTAGGTGCCGACGATGACGTCGAAGTCGACCTGGTCGTAGGCGAGGTAGGGCATCGTGCGGCGCAGGTCCCACGCCACCCCCGTCGAGCGCAGGATCGGACCGGTGACCCCCAGGGCCATCGCCTCCTCGGCCGAGATGGGGGCCACGCCCTCCATCCGGCCCCGGAAGATGGGCTGGCCGGTGAGCAGCTCGTCGTACTCGTCGGTGCGCTCGAGGATGGTGTCGCAGATCACCGTGACGTCGTCCTCCCACCCGTCGGGGAGGTCGGCCGCGACCCCGCCGGGGCGGACGTAGTTGTTGTTCATGCGCAGCCCGGTCGTCTTCTCGAAGAACGCGAGGATCAGCTCGCGCTCACGGAAGCCGTAGATCATCATCGAGGTCGAGCCGAGGTCCATCCCGTTGGTGGCCATCCACACGAGGTGCGACGCCACCCGATTGAGCTCGGCCATCATCATGCGGATCCACACCGCGCGCGCCGGCAGCTCCACCCCGAGCAGGGTCTCGACCGCCGTGCAGAAGCCCAGCTCGTTCGAGATCGGGCTCAGGTAGTCCATGCGGGTCACGTTGGTCGCGCCCTGGACGTAGCTGAGCGTCTCACCGGTCTTCTCCATGCCCGTGTGCAGGTAGCCGATCACCGGCTTGGTGCGCAGCACGTACTCGCCGTCGAGCTCGAGCATGAGCCGTAGTACCCCGTGGGTCGAGGGGTGCGCCGGGCCCATGTTGATGATCATCGTCTCGTCGTCGCTGCGCTCGACGTCGACGTCGCGCGGGTCGAGGGCGAGCCCCGTGCCGCGCAGCACGGCACCGACCTCGCGGCCGAGCTCGTCGCGGCGGGTGGCGCGCCGCTCGAGCAGACCCTGGGGGCCCTCGGAGGTCTCGGCCGTGAGCCGCTCCACCCGCTCGGCGACGCGCACCGTGGTCTCGTGGGTCACGTCGCTCACCGCGGTCCCGGCGCTTGCTTGAACTGGACGGGGACCCGGCCGACGGCGTAGTCCTTGCGCAGCGGGTGACCCTCCCAGTCCTCGGGCATGAGGATCCGCGTCAGGTCGGGGTGGCCGTCGAAGAGGATCCCGAAGAGGTCGAAGGCCTCGCGCTCCATCGCCTCGGTCCCGGGGTAGACCCCGAAGAGGGAGGGGACGCGAGGCTCGCGATCGCCGGCCTGCACCCGCACGCGCACGCGCCGGCGCGTCGAGACACTGAGCAGGTTCACCACGACCTCGAAGCGGGTCGCGACCACGCCCTCGGGCAGGGACCGACCGGGGTGACCGAGGTAGTCGACCCCACAGAGGTCGGCGCAGACCTCGAAGCCGTCCTCGCGCCACGCGCGCACGAGGTCGAGGTAGGCGTCGCGCGCCGGGAAGCAGGCGACGTCGCAGGCGAGAGCGTCCGCGCACGCCACGCCGGGAGGGGCCATTGGGGGCAGGGGGATCACGTGGGCGTACCCAGCCTCACCGTCACCGGGACCTCCGGGGTCCAGCCGTCGGATCCCGCCGCGGGCGGGGTCGCGCCCTCGCGGCGGCGCAGCACCTCACCGGTGCGGATCTTCTCGTGCAGGGTCAGGATCGCGTGCATCAGCGTCTCGGGGCTCGGCGGGCAGCCGGGCGCGTAGACGTCGACCGGCACGATCTGGTCGACGCCCTGGACGATGGCGTAGTTGTTGAACATCCCGCCCGACGAGGCGCACACGCCCATCGAGATGACCCACTTGGGCTCCATCATCTGGTCGTAGACCTGACGCAGCACGGGGGCCATCTTCTGGCTGACCCGGCCCGCGACGATCATCAGGTCGGCCTGGCGCGGCGAGTTGCGGAAGACCTCCATCCCGTAGCGCGCGAGGTCGTAGTCGGCCGCCCCGGCGGCCATCATCTCGATCGCGCAGCACGCGAGCCCGAAGGTCGCCGGCCAGACCGAGGCCCGTCGGGCCCAGCGGACCATGTCCTCGAGCCGTCCGGTGAGGAAGTTGTGGTGGAGGTCCTCCAGGGCCATCAGGCCACCCGCTCACCCTCGGCGCCGACGCGCTGGATCGTCGAGGACGTCGTGCGCGTGGGCATCGCGCGCACGAGGTGCTTGACCGGCCCCCAGGTGAGGGCCCCCTCGCTCACGAGGAAGAGCAGGGCCCCGAAGACCGTGGCCGAGAAGATCAGCACCTCGACGAGGCCGAACGCCCCGAGCTGGTGGAAGACGACGGCGAAGGGGTACATGAAGACAACCTCAATGTCGAAGATCACGAAGATCATCGCCACCAGGTAGAAGCGCACCGGGAAGCGCTGGGGCGACTCGATCTCGGGCACGATGCCACACTCGTAGGGGGCGAGCTTGGCGTCGGTGGGGCGCTTGTGCGGGGCGAGGACGGCCGACGCGATCAGGGAGCCGCCGACGAAGACGACGCCCAACGCGAGCATCACCAACAGCGGGAGGTACTGGCTCACGTCCATCTTTTCTACCAGGTCCGCGAACCTCCCTCCGACGCGCGCACACCGGCGCCGCGCCCCGTCGCGCCTAAGGTGTCCGGGTGCCCGACCAGCCCCTGTCGAGTGTGGCCGCGACCCCCTACGACGTGGTGGTGGTCGGTGCCGGCCCCTCGGGCTCGGCCTGCGCCTACTGGCTCGCGCGCGCGGGCTGGTCGGTGTGCGTGGTGGAGAAGAAGGAGTTCCCGCGCGCGAAGACCTGCGGTGACGGGCTGACCCCGCGCTCGGTGCGCCAGCTCGCCGACATGGGCCTCGAGGGCGAGGTCGCGACCCACGGCCACCGCTACCGCGGTCTGCGCGCCCACGGCTTCGGGGCCTCGCTCGAGATGTCCTGGCCCGCGCACCCGCGCTTCCCCGACTACGGCTACACGATCACCCGCTTCGACCTCGACGACCTGGTGGCGCGCCACGCGGCGGCCCACGGTGCGGTGGTGCTGACCCACGCCGAGGCGACCGACCCGCTCGAGCCCTCCCCCGGCGCGCCCGGGCGTCTCGGGGGCGTCCGCGGGGTCGTCGTGCGCGACGTCGACACCGGCGAGCGCGCCGCGCTGCGGGCGCGCTACGTGGTGGCGGCCGACGGGCAGAACTCCCGTCTCGGCCGGGCCCTCGGCGTGACGCGCAACCGCCGCTGGCCGATGGGGATGGCGCTGCGGGGCTACTACGCCAGCGACCGCCACGACGAGCCCTGGATCGACTCGTACCTCGAGCTGCGCGACGAGTCGGGTCGCCCGGTCCCGGGCTACGGGTGGGTCTTCCCCCTCGGCGACGGCCGGCTCAACGTGGGCGTGGGCCTGCTCTCGACGGCCGGCGCGTGGCGCGGGGTCAACACCACCAAGCTCCAGGAGCGCTTCGTCGCCCAGATCGGCGACGACTGGGGGCTCGACGCGACGACCGCCCTCGGGGCGCCGACCGGTGGGCGACTCCCGATGGGGTTCGCGCGCGGGCCCCGCGCGGGGGCCAACACGCTCGTCGTCGGTGACGCCGCCAGCGCGATCAACCCCTTCAACGGTGAGGGCATCGCCTACGGCTACGAGACCGGCCGGCTCGCCGCGGCCGTGCTCGGCGAGGCCCTCCTCACCGACGACCCGTCGGCGCTCGAGGGGTACGAGGCGCGCCTCGAGGCTCGCTACGGCGACTACTACCTGCTCGCGCGGGCCTTCGTGCGCCTGCTCTCGGAGCCCCGGGTGCTCGCGGCCTGCGTCGGCGCCGGCCTGCGGGTCGCCCCGGTGATGAACGAGCTCCTCGTGGTGATGGCGAACCTCATGCGCGACGACGAGCCCGGCCCGGGCGAGCGCGCCTACCGAGCCTCGGTGCGCCTGGCCCGCGCCCTGCCCGAGTCGGTCTGGGCCGTCCTGTTCGACGAGGAGTCCTAGGCCGCGCGCGCCGAGGGGGTGCTCACGCGCGACTGGATGGTCGCGACGAGGCTCTCGATCAGACCACGGGCCCGGTCGAACGACGGCACCAGGGCGTCGAGGGTCACCTCGTAGTGGCCGTGGGTCACGACCGCCACGACGAGCTGGAGGCTGACGCTCAGTAGCGGCACGTCGAGGCGCACGTAGCCCCCGCGCGCGAAGACCGACGACAAGAGCGTGTGGGGCCGCCACGACACGGCCCCCGGCGGGGCCTGGGCGGACTGGCCCTCCTCACCCAGCAAGAGCGCGGCCTGGGAGTCGACGAAGCAGCGGCCGAAGCCGGCGCGACTCATCTCGGCGGTGTCGCGGCGCACCATCGTCGTCGTCCGGTAGTACTGGGCGACCGAGGCGATCTCGCCACCGCCGCCGAGGTTGCTCTCGAACACCGGCGAGGAGACCTGGTAGTCGGGCTGCTGGCCGGCCGCCCCGTAGACGCGGTCGGCGCGCGCGCTGACCCCGAGACAGGTCTGGAAGACCGACGCGGCGGCGGCGAAGGCCCGGTTCGCGCCCGTCGCGGCGCTCGGGGCCGTCGTGGTGGTCGAGGTGTAGACCTTGCTGGCCGGCGGGACGATGTAGGACAGGACGCCCTCGCTGTTCGCGTACCAGCCGGGGGGCAGGTCCGCCAGGGTCAGGTTGGCGCCGCGGGCGCTCGCCAGCTCGTCGGGTCCGCGGCGCACCAGCCAGGCGACCGCGCCGGCGGCGACCGACGCCACGAGCACCGCCGCGGCCACCACCGCCAGGGCGAGGCGCGGCCGACCCCGGCGCACCACCCCGCCGTGAGCCTCGACCAGCGCGGCCAGCTCGTCGAACCCGTCGACCCCGCGGCGACGCCAGAGGTAGCGCACCCCGCCGACCGTGGCGGCGAGCCCGATCCGGCCGGCCGCGCGCACGAGCTCCACCTCACCGAGCTCGCCCCAGGGCGTCTGCCAGGCGACCGGCGGCGCCCCGGCCAGTTGGGTGAGGGCCGCGTCGTCGACGAGGAGGGTCACCGGCTCGGTGGGGCCGTGGGGGACGAAGGACGGCCGAACGCTCCAGCCGACGCTGACGACGGTGCTCACGGGCGCAGCGAACGCGCCACCTCGCCGGCGACCTCGGCCGTGCGCGCGAGGTCGGCGTCGCTGTGGGCGAGCGAGGTGAAGAGGATCTCGTAGGCGCCGGGCGCCAGGGCGACGCCGCGCTCGAGCATCCCGTGGAAGAACCGGGGGTAGAGCCCGTTGGTCGCCAGCGCGCGCACTTCGTCGGCGTTGGTCGGCGTCGCGAACTCCTCTTCGGCGAGGTAGATCCCGGCCAGGGCCCCGACGGAGGGGACCCGGCAGAAGAGACCGGCGTCGGTGACCGCGGCCTCGATCGCGCGCGCCAGCCCCTGTACGCGCTCGGCCAGCGCCGCGAGCTCGTCCCCGCCAACCATGGCGAGGACCTGGAGCCCGGCCGCCGTGGCGAGCGGGTTGCCCGAGAGCGTCCCCGCCTGGTAGACGGGGCCCTCGGGCGCGAGGGCGCGCAGCGTCGCGCGCCGTCCGCCGAAGGCGCCCACCGGTAGCCCGCCGCCGATCACCTTGCCGAAGCACCACAGGTCCGGGGTGACGCCGAAGTGTTCCTCGGCCCCGCCCCAAGCCAGGCGGAAGCCGGTAATGACCTCGTCGAAGAGGAGCAGCGCACCGACGCGGTCGCACTCGGCGCGCAGCCCCTCGAGGAAGCCCGGGCCGGGCGCGACCAGGTTCATGTTGCAGGCCACCGGCTCGACGAGCACGCAGGCCACCGTCTCGTCCAGGGTCGGGACCTCGTTGTAGGGCACGACGAGGGTGTCGGCGACGGCCCCCGCGGTGACCCCGGCCGAGCCGGGCAGCCCGAGCTGGGCGACCCCGCTGCCGCCGGCCACGAGCAGGGCGTCGGAGTGACCGTGGTAGCAGCCGTCGAACTTCACGACGCGGTCGCGCCCCGTCGCCCCGCGCGCCAGGCGCACCGCGCTCATGACGGCCTCGGTGCCCGACGAGACGAGCCGGACCTGCTCGAGCCCGGCGACGGCGCCCGTCACGGCCTCCGCGAGCAGCACCTCACCCGGGGTGGGCGCGCCGAAGGTCGACCCGTCGGCCGCGGCGCGCGCCACGGCGGCCACCACGTCGGGGTGGGCGTGACCCACCAGTGAGGCGCCGTAGGACTGGACGTAGTCGAGGTAGCGGCGGCCCTCGACGTCCTCGACGTAGGCCCCCACGCCACGCGCGACGGTGTAGGGCACGCCCCCGACCGAGGCGAACGAGCGCACCGGTGAGTCGACCCCCCCGGGGATGACCGCGCGCGCGCGCGCGAACCACTCGTCGTTGGTCACGACAGCGCCCCGGCCAGCTCGCGCGCGAAGTAGGTGAGGATCGCGTCGGCGCCGGCCCGGCGCAGGGCGGTGAGCAGCTCGAGCGCGACGGCCCGCCCGTCGATCCAGCCCCGCTCGTCGGCGGCCTTGACCATGGCGTACTCCCCGCTCACCTGGTAGGCGAGGACCGGCACGTCGAGCGCGGCGCGCAGGTCGCTCAGCACGTCGAGGTAGGCGATCCCCGGCTTGACCATGACCATGTCGGCCCCCTGGTCGACGTCGGCGCGCGCCTCGAGCAGCGCCTCGCGGCGGTTGCGGGGGTCCTGCTGGTACCCGCGCCGGTCTCCCCCGCCGGCGATCTCGACCGCCACGGCCTCGCGGAAGGGCCCGTAGAGGGCGCTCGCGTACTTCGCGCTGTAGGCGAGGACGGCGACGTCGCTGAAGCCGGCCCCGTCGAGGGCCGAGCGGATCGCGCCGACCTGGCCGTCCATCATGCCGCTCGGGGCGACCACGTGGGCCCCGGCCGCGGCCTGGGCGAGCGCCACGCGCGCGTAGAGCTCGAGGGTGGCGTCGTTGTCGACCGCGCCACGCCGGTCGAGCACCCCGCAGTGGCCGTGACTCGTGTACTCATCGAGGCACAGGTCGGCCATCACCACCAGGTCGTCACCGACGTCGGCGCGCAGGCGCGCCAGGGCCACCTGGACGACCCCCTCGGGGTCCCAGGCCCCCGAGCCGGTCTCGTCCTTGCGCTCGGGGACCCCGAAGAGGATCACCGCGCCCACCCCCGCCCCGGCGAGCGCCTCGACCTCGCGGCGCAGCGAGTCCAGCGTGTGCTGGGAGTGGCCAGGCAAGGAGAGGATCGGCCGGGGCTCGTCGCGCCCCTCGGCGACGAACAGCGGCGCGATCAGCCGGGACGCGCGGAGGTCGGTCTCGGCGACGAGGTCGCGCAGGGCGGCGCTGGCGCGCAGACGGCGGGGTCGCTGGGCGGGGAACACGGGGCCAGCCTATTGGGCCCCTCCCCCGGGTCCCCGGCGCGGCGCGAGGCGCGCGAGCGCCGCGCTCGCCCCCGGGCCCCAGGCCACCACGACCCGGTCGTGATCGGCGGCGACGACGGACCGGG
Source organism: Actinomycetes bacterium (assembly GCA_021831035.1). GTDB lineage: Bacteria > Actinomycetota > Acidimicrobiia > Acidimicrobiales > RAAP-2 > RAAP-2. The sequence continues at coordinate 17,063 of JAKBNL010000005.1, read as the reverse complement.
TCGTCTCGCCGGGCACCACGACCCAGGCGTCGGGCGCCACCGAGTCCGCCACGACCGACCAGGCCGAGGGCGCCCCGACCACGACCACGTCGGCCACCGCGAGCCGCGCCCGCTCGCGCGCGCCGAGCGCGACCGGGACCGTCTCGTAGCACTCGACGACCGTCCGGGCCAGCCCGCGTGCGTCCAGCGCCTCGACGAGCTCGCGCCGGCCGCCCCGAGCCGCCAGCACCAGGACCGGCCCCTCGTCGATCGCCCCGGCCAGGGCGAGGGCGCCGGCGTCACCGACCACCGCGCAGTCCATCCCGCGGTCCTCGAGCGCGCGCGCCGTCGCCGGGCCCACCGCCGCGACGCGCGCGCCCGGGGCGAGCGCGGCGTAGCGCGCGGTCCGCGCGCTCGTCACCACGACCCAGCGGTAGGGTCCGCCCGCCGCCGCAGCGGCGGCCACGGCCGCGGGCTGGGCGTAGCGGGTGGTGGTGGCCGGGACCTCGGTGACCGACCACCCGGCGGGCAACCACGAGCGGACCGCGTCGTTGCGCCCCCCCTCGCGCGTGAGCACCGCGCGCACTAGCGCACCGCCGTGAACGTCCCGCCGCCGAGGTCGTCGCGCAGGTGACGTGCCAGGTCGCGGCCGAGCGCGATCGGGTCGGACCCGCGCCGGTTCGCGCGCGCGCTGCGCGCGCCGTCGACGTCGAGCATCACCCCGGCGATCTCGAGGACGTCGGCGTCGGCCGTCGCGTGCGCCCCGACCGGCACGGCGCAGCCCGCGCCGAGCTCGGCCAGGAAGGACCGCTCGGCCAGGAGCGCCCGGTGGGCCGCGCGATCGTCGATGAGGGCGAGGGTCTCGCGCGTGTCGTGGTCGTCCTCGCGCGCCTCCAGGGCGAGGGCGCCCTGGCCCACTTGGGGCACGAACCAGGTCGGGTCGAGGCGTTCGAGCACCTCGGGGCCCACCCCCAAGCGCTCGAGGGCGGCTGCGGCCGCCACCACCGCGTCGACGCCGTCGCGTCCCGCCGCCGCCAGACGAGTGGCCATGTTGCCGCGCAGGCCCACCACGCGCAGGTCCGGACGGCGCTCGAGCAAGAGGGCCCGTCGTCGCGGTGAGCCGGTGGCCACGGTCGCGCCCGGGCCGAGGCCGGCCAGGGTCCGTCCGACCAGGACGTCGACGGGGTCGCGCCGCTCGGGCACACTCGCGAGCACCAGCCCCTCGGGCGACGCGCTGGGGAGGTCCTTCGCGCTGTGGACCGCGACGTCGGCGCGGCCCTCGAGCACCGCCCGCTGGACCTCGAGCGCGAAGACGCCTCGGCCGCCCAGGGCCGACAGCGCGCTCGTGACGTCGCGGTCGCCCCCCGTCACCACCTCCACGATCGCGCACTCGACGCCGTGCGCCCGGAGGCGGCGGGCGACGGCGTCGGCCTGGGCCAGGGCCAGCGGCGAGCGCCGCGTGGCCAGGCGCAGGCTCATAGGTCGAACAGCGCGCGCACCGCCTCGCCCAGGCGCGTCCCCTGGTCGGTCCCGGCGGACTCCTTGAGCGCGACGGTGGGCCGGTGGGCGATCTTCGCCACGACCGAGCGCACCACCGAGGCGACGAGGTCGCGCCCGGCCTCGTCGAGGGCGGCCAGATCGTGACCGCGTCGCTCCAGCTCGGCGGCCACCACGTCGTCGAAGTGCTCGCGCAGCTCGCGCACGATGACCGCGGCCCCCCGGGCGCGCTGGTCGTCGAGGAACCGGGCCGCCTCGCTGGCCACGATCGCCCGGGCGGCGTCGATCGCCTCGCGCCGGTCCCCGAGGGCCCGGTCGACGCGCTCGCGCAGGTGCGAGATGTCGATGCGCACCACGCCCGAGAGGCCGTCGACCGAGGGGTCGACCGCCCGCGGCAGTCCGAGGTCGACCACGACCACCCCCGGGCGCCCGCCGAGGTGGGTGCGCTGGACGAGGGGCGTCGCGGTCTCGACCGCGACCACGACCAGGCGGGCGCCCTCGAGGGCCGCGTCGAGCCGCTCGAGCCGTTCGACCTCGACCCGGTCGTCGTCGAGGTCGGCGGCCAGCGCCGCGGCGCGCTCGGGCGTGCGATTCACCAGGGTCAGGCGTTCGGGCCCGGGCCGGGCGCCGAGCAGCGCCCGGGCGACCCCGGCGCCCATCTGGCCGGCGCCGACCACCACCGCCCGGGACCCGGCCAGGTCGCCGCCGAGCTCCTCGAGGCCGGCGGCGGCGGCGGCGTGGGCGAAGCTCGTGGTGCCCCGGGCGATCCCCGTCTCGGCGCGCACCCGCCGGCCGGCCGCGATCGCCCGGGTGAACAGCTCGCCCACGACGGGCCCGGCACTCTGCTCCTCGACGGCGAGCTCGAGGGCCCGGCGCAGCTGGCCCAGGATCTCGAACTCGCCGGGCACCACCGAGCGCAGGCCGGCCGCGACCTCGAACAGGTGGGTCACGACGTCGTGCTCGAAGGCCACGCTCAGCCGGTCGGTGAAGGCGGCGACCTCGACCCCGCTGGCCTCGGACAGGACCCGGGTCGTCTCGTCGATGGCGTCGTGGAAGCGGTCGACGACGGCGACGACCTCGGTGCGCAGGCAGGTCGAGACGAAGACGGCCTCGTGCACGTTGCGGTGCGACGCCAAGGTCCGCAGCACCTTGGGCCAGTCCCCCTCGGCGACGGTGACCCGTTCGAGGAGCTCGAGCGGCGCGTGCTCGTGATCGATTCCCACTGAGATCAGTGCCACGGTCCCTCCGGCTCTTCGACCATGCTACGAGCCGCGCCGCGGCGAGCCGCCGGAGAGGCCGACGGAGTGCAGGACGCCCCCGGCGAGCGGCCCGGTCCCGTGCAGGACGTGGTACATGAGGATCTGCAGCTCGATGGAGAGGTCGACGTAGTGGACCGCCACCCCGAGCGGGACCGAGACCACCTGGGGCGCGAAGTTCAGGATCGCCCGCACTCCGGCCCCCACCAGCCGGTCGGCTACGTCCTGGGCCGAGCCGGCCGGGGTGCAGATCACCCCGAGGGTCGCCGGACCGACCAGGGCGTCGAGGGGCCGCACCACGTGGCCGGCCACCGACTGGCCGACGACGGCCGGGTCGACGTCGTAGAGGGCGCTGAGGCGCGCGCCGCGGATGAGGAAGTTCGAGGAGTTCACGAGCGCCCGGCCGAGGTTGCCGACCCCGACCACGATCACGTCGTAGCTCTGGTCGTGGCCGAGCGCGTCGGCGATGCGCTCGATGAGCACCGCGACCTCGTAGCCCGAGCCGCGGGTGCCGAACGAGCCCAGCCCCGAGAGATCCCGGCGCACCGTCGTCGGGGTCACGCCCGCGAGCTCACCGATCTGGCGCGAGTCGATGCGCGTCTCGCCTCGGCGCACGAAGCCCTCGGCGATGCGCTGGTAGACCGGCAGACGCGAGATCGTCGGCTCCGACAGGCGCCTGGAGCGCACGCGGGTCGCCACGGGCCAACGCTAGTGCAGCGGCTCAGCGCCCCATCTGGCGACTGCGCTCGGCCGCCGAGGCCACCGCCTCTAAGAAGGCCGAGCGCACCGCCCGGCTCTCGAGCACCCGGAGCCCGGCGGCCGTCGTGCCCCCGGGCGAGGTGACCTGGGCCCGCAGGGCCTCGGGCGTCTCGCCGGTCGCCTGCAGGAGGGCCCCGGCCCCGGCGAAGGAGTCGACGACCAGGCGGGTCGCCACCGCGCGCTCGAGGCCCTGGTGGACCCCGGCCTCGACGAGGGCCTCGACGACCAGGTAGAGGTAGGCGGGCATGGGGCCCGACAGGCCGGTCACCGCGTCGAGGTGACGCTCGGCGACCCGCACCACCGTGCCCACGGCCCCCATCACCGACTCGGCCCAGTCGAGGTCGGCCGCGGTCACATGCGCCCCGCCGGCGATGGCCGTGGCCCCCCGGCGCACGAGGACCGGGGTGTTCGGCATTGCGCGCACCACCGCGACGGGCCGTCCGAGGGCCGCCTCGAGGCGCGCGCTCGAGAGCCCGGCGACGACCGAGAGCACGCGCGTGACCCCCGTCGCGCCCACGACGCGCGCCACGGACTCGGCGTAGTCCGGCTTCACGGCCAGCACGACTCCCGTGTCGGCGTCGACGACGGCCTCCTCCACCCCGGCCAGCACGTCGACGCCACCGAAGCGCTCGGCGAGCGCCCCGCGGGTCTCGACGCTGCGCGCGACGAGGGCCAGCTCCCCGGGCGCGCACCAGCGCGCCTCGAGCAGGCCCTCGGCCAGCGCCGAACCCATCTTGCCCGCACCCAGGACGACCAGTCGGTAGGCCACGGCCTCAGGCTAGGGCCGCGGCGAGCGACGGCGAAACCAGGTGCCGTGGCCGAGGGCCATCACGGTCGGGTAGAGCTCCTCGACCGCGGCGACCGTCGCCCCGACGAGCTCGTCGAGGCGCTCGAGCGTCACCTCGCCGGCCGGCACCTCGGCCACCAGGTAGAGCCCGTCCTCGGGTCCGAGGGCGAGGTGTACCTCGCGTAGGGCGCGGTTGCGCACCAGGCAGAAGCGGTAGACCTCCTCGAGCCGCTCGCCCGGGGCGGGGGCCAGCTCGCACTCCAGGTGCACGGTGCGCTGGCGCAGCGAGAGCCAGAGCGTGACGACGTCGCGCTCGGCGCCGCGCAGGCGGATCAGCCAGTGGTAGTGACCGGCCCCGTCGGGCTCGTCACGGTGCTCCACCCCGAGCAGGGTCCCCGGCCACTCGCGCGCCCAGCGCGCGATCGTCGCGTCGAGACGCCGCGGCGCGTCCTCACCGGCGAGCGGGGCGCGGGTCACCTAGCACGAGACGAGGTCCCCGACGGCGAGGCCCCCGACCAGCTCCGCGAGCGTCGTCGCGGCCCGACGCCAGGTGTAGGCGCGCGCGCGCAGCACCGCCGCGTTCGACAGCGCCGTCGTGCGCTCGACGTCGACGCAGCGCTCGACGACGTCGGCCCAGCGGGCCGGGTCGCGCTCGTCGAGCAGGTAGCCGGTGGCGCCGTGGTCGATGAGGGTCGTGAGCCCGCCCACCGCGCTCGCCACCACCGGGGTCCCACAGGCCGAGGACTCCAGGGCCACCAGCCCGAAGCTCTCGGCGCGCGAGGGCACCAGCGTCACGTCGGCCGCGCGCATCCAGGTCGAGAGGAGGTGGTGGGCCTGGGGCGCCACGAAGCGCACCCGGTCGATGACCCCGGCCTCGACGACGCGGTCGTGGAGCCGCTCGAGGGTGGCGCGCCCGCCCGGTCCCGAGGGCCCGCCGACGATCGCCAGGGCGGCGTCTCGGCCGCGGCGCACGAGCTCGACGAGCGTCTCGAGCGCGAGGTCGGTTCCCTTGAGCTCCTGGAGCCGCCCCGCGTAGAGGAGCCAGGCCCGCCGGTCGTCGAGTCCGAGCGCGCGTCGGGCCTGGCCCCGGTCCCCCGGGGCGAAGAAGGCGTGCTCGACCCCGAGGGGGACCACGTGCACGCGCGCCGGGTCGGCGTGGTAGAGGTCCACGATCTGGTCGGCCTCCACCTCGCAGTTGGCGAGCACCGCGTCGGCGCAGGCGATCATCGCCGCCTCGGCGTCGGCGCGCTCGGTCGAGGCCACCTCCATCGCCCCCGCGGTGACGCGCTCGAGGGTGTGGAACGTCGCCACCAGCGGCACGCCGAGCTCGTGCTTGAGCCGGTGGCCCACCAGCCCGCTCAGCCAGTAGTTGGCGTGGATGGCGTCGGGCACCCCGGTGCAGCGCAGGGCGGCCGCGACGCCGTCGGCGAACTCGCCCACGTGGGCGGCCAGCGCCGCGCGCTCGAGGGGACCGGCCGGGCCGGCCGTGACGTGGTGGACCCGCAACCCCGGCTCGACCACCACGTGGTCGCGCTGGCCCGAGGCGTCGCGGCGGGTGTAGACGTCCACCTCGTGGCCGAGACGGGCCAGGGCGCTCGCGAGCTCGCGGACGTAGACGTTCATGCCGCCGCCGTCGCCGGTGCCCGGCTGGGCGAGCGGCGAGGTGTGGTACGAGAGCACGGTCAGGCGCGTCACGGGGGCATCCTAATGGCGACTTCGCCGGTCTGATTTAGGGGTTATCCCTCGTGGGGGGCGGTCCGCATCGCCACGGGGGCGGGTCGGGGCCGCGGCACGACGTAGGCCACGGCGGCGACGTCGAGCGGCCCGAAGTCGCGCGAATCCGTCGAGGCGGCCTCGTTGTCGCCGCGTACCTCGATGCGCCGGGCCGACCGGGCGACGCAGCGCTTCAGCAGCCACCGCCCGGCGTCGCGGGGGTCGCGCACCACCACGACGTCGCCCACGCGGACTCGGCGCCACGGCCGCAGGGCGGTCAGGCGCTCGCCGGGCTGGTAGGTGGGCGCCATCGACGCGCCCTCGACCACGAGGCGCCGGACCACCCGCTCCCATGCCCGTCCCACGGCCCGCGACGCTATCGCGGTGCGTCGCTAACCTGAGCGGTGACAGCGCGCCACTGAGGCGCCGACCGAAAGGCAGCCCGATGACCCTCCTCTCTCGTGTCAACGACTGGCTCGACCGCTCGACCCGTCCGCTCGTGGTCTCGGCCCACTGCGACCTGCCCTGCGGCGTCTACGACCCGGCCCAGGCCCGCATCGAGGCCCAGTCCGTGAAGGCGATCATGGAGAAGGCCAACGCCTCCGACGACCCCGACTTCAAGGTGCGCGCCACCCTCATCAAGGAGGAGCGCTGCGAGCTGGTCAAGCACCACCTCTGGGTCCTGTGGACCGACTACTTCAAGGTCGACCACCTGAAGGCCTTCCCGAACCTCCACGACCTCTTCTGGATGGCCACCAAGACCGCGGGCGAGGCGAAGAAGACCAACGACGTCGTGGTGGCCGACCGACTGCTCGACGAGATCGACGCGATCGCCGAGATCTTCTGGGCGACCAAGAAGTAGCTCAGTCCCGCGCCCGGTGCGCGCCACAGGTCACCACGAGGGGGTCGCGCTCGAGGTCGGCCGCCTCGAGCGGGCCGCCGCACTCGGCGCAGCGCCGGTAGACACCCTCGCGCAGCCGCTCGAGCGCCCGTTCGACCCCGTCGAGGGTCGCCTCGATCGAGACCAGCGAGGGCAGGTCGGCGTCGGACACGCCGACGAACCTAGTCGGGGACGACCTGGGTACCGGCCGAGCCGGCGACGAGGGCCTCGAGCTCGGCGAGGGCGCCGATGGCCGCCCGCCCCCCGGTCGCGGCCACGAAGCGCCGGGCCGCTTCGACCTTGGGGCCCATCGAGCCCGGGGCGAAGGTCATCGCCGCGAGCTCGCCCGGGGTGACCCGCTCGAGGGGCCGGGCGCGAGGCGTGGCGTAGTCGAGCTCGACGTGGGCGACGTCGGTCGCCATGACCAGGGTCTGGGCCCCGAGGACCCGCGCGACGAGCGCCGAGGCCAGGTCCTTGTCGACGACGGCCTCGACCCCGCGCAGCCGTCCCCCCTCGCGCACGACCGGCACCCCACCCCCGCCGGCGCATACCGGCACCACCCCCGCGACGACCAGCCGCTCCAAGACCGCGACCTCGACCAGCTCGAGGGGCTCGGGCGAGGCCACCACGCGCCGCCACCGGGTCCCGTCGGGTCGCACCACCCAGCCCCGGGCGGCCGCCAGCGCGCGGGCCTCGGCCTCGTCGTAGGGCCGGCCGACGAACTTCGTCGGGTGGGCGAAGGCCGGGTCGGCCGGGTCGACCACCGTCTGGGTGACGAGGGCGACGACCTCGCGCCCGCCGCTCGCGTTACGCAGCGCCTGGGCGAGCCAGTAGCCGATCATGCCCTGGGTCTCGGCGCCGAGGGTGTCGAAGGGGTAGGGCGCCTCGAGGTCCGGGTCGGCCGCGCTCTCGAGGGCGAGCAGGCCCACCTGGGGGCCGTTCCCGTGGGTCACGACGAGGTCGTGCTGGGCGGCGATCGCCGCGAGCGGGGCGGCCGCCCCCTCGACGTGGTGGTACTGCACCTGGGCGCCCGGGCGCTCGTCGCGCTGGAGCAGGGCGTTGCCCCCGAGGGCGACGACGACGCGGCTCACGCGTCGGCGAGGGTCGCGACCATGAGGGCCTTGATGGTGTGGAGCCGATTCTCGGCCTGGTCGAAGACGATCGACGCCGACGACTCGAAGACCTCGTCGGTCACCTCGAGCGCGTCCAGGCCGAAGCGCTCGCGGAGCCTCGCGCCGAGTGTCGTGCCCGCGTTGTGCAGTGCCGGCAGGCAGTGGAGGAACTTGACGTCGGGGTTGCCGGTCGTCTCGAGGAGCTCGGCGTTGACCTGGTAGGGCAGGAGCAGCTTCACCCGTTCGTCCCAGGCCGACTCGGGCTCACCCATGGAGAGCCAGACGTCGGTGTAGACGAAGTCCACCCCGTCCACGGCGGCCACCGGGTCGTCGGTCACTCTCACGATCCCCCCGAAGCGGTGAGCCCGGTCGGCCGCCAGGGCCTGCACCTCGAGCGAGGGCTGGCGGGCCGGCGGCGCGGCGACGCGCACGTCCATCCCCATCTGGGCCGAGGCGACGAGCAGCGAGCTCGCGGTGTTCGAGCGGCCGTCGCCGACGAAGCACCAGGCGACGTCCGAGAGGGGCTTGTCGCTGTGGTCGCGCACCGTGAGCAGGTCGGCGAGCAGCTGGGTCGGGTGCCACTGATCCGTGAGCCCGTTCCAGACCGGCACGCCGGCGTGGGCCGCGAGCTCCTCGACGTCGACCTGGGCGAAACCGCGGAACTCGATCCCGTCGTACATGCGCCCGAGGACCCGCGCGGTGTCGCGCACCGTCTCCTTCTCACCGAGCTGGGTCTCACCCGGGCCGAGGTAGGTGACGTGGGCCCCCTGGTCGTGGGCGGCGACCTCGAACGCCGAGCGGGTCCGCGTCGAGGTCTTCTCGAAGATGAGGGCGACGTTGGCGCCCTGGAGGCGGCGCACCTCGCGCCGGTCCCGCTTCTGCTCGCGCAGCGCGACCGCGAGGTCGAGCAACTCGGCCGCCTCGAAGGGCGACAGGTCGGCGTCCTGGAGCAGACTCCGCCCGTGCAGGGTCTCGGTGAGCACACTCATCGCGCCTCCCTCTCGATCGGACACGTCATGCAGCGCGGCCCACCGCGACCCCGACCCAACTCGCTGCCCGAGATCGTCACCACCTCGATGCCGTGGTGGCGCAGCATGGTGTTGGTCGCCACGTTGCGGTCGTAGCCGACCACGACGCCCGGGGCGAGGGCCAGGAAGTTCGTGCCGTCGTCCCACTGCTCGCGCTCGGCGGCGCGCACGTCCTCGTCGGTGGTGAGCACGCTCACCCGCTCGACCTCGAGGACCTCGGCGAGGGTCGCCCAGAGGTCGGCGTTGCGCCGGGGCACGACGGTGTCGGGCTCGTCGCCCGGCTCCAGGGTCCAACTGCGTAGGTGGCGGTCGAAGTACGGGTAGAGGACGAACGTCGCCTCGTCCACCATCGTCATGACGGTGTCGAGGTGCATGAAGGCGTGGCTGCGCGGCAGCTCGACGGCCACCACGCGGGTCGCCTGGCCCGTCTCGAAGAGCCGGCGCGCGAGGGTCTCCACCGCGACCGGGGTGGAGCGCTCCCCCATCCCGACCATCACCGCCCCGTGGCCCAGCACGTGGACGTCGCCACCCTCGAGGGTGAGCGACGACCCCGGCCGTTCCTCGTCGAGCAGGGTCACGAACTTCTCCTCGGCGAAGTGCGGGTGGTAGCGGTAGATGGCCTTCGCGTGGAGGCTCTCGCGCTGGCGCGCGGGCTTGGCCATCGGGTTGACGGTCACGCCGCCGTAGACCCAGCAGGAGTTGTCGCGCTGGAAGAGGTGGTTCGGCAGTGGTGCGAGCACGAAGTCGTCGGCCCGCGCCATCTCCCAGGCCAGGCTGTGCGCGCGCAGGGGGGCGAGCTCAGCCTTCAAGACTCCCCCGACGAGCCGCTCGGCGAGCGACGGGCCGTCGAGGTCGTCGAAGTAGGCGCGCATCGACCCCGCGAGGGCTGAGCCGAAGCGCTCGATCGTGCACAGCCGATCGAGCACGAAGGTCCGGCCCTCGGGGTCGTCGAGGACCTCGCCGAGGAGCTGGGCGAAGTAGTGGACGCGCACGCCACGCTCGCGCAGGCTCTCGGCGAAGACGTCGTGCTCCTCCTTGGCCCGCTTCAGCCACAGGACGTCATCGAAGAGCAGGCTCTCGATGTTGGACGGCGTCAGGCGACTGAGTTCGAGGCCCGGGCGGTGGAGGATGACCTGTCGGAGCGTTCCGACCTCGGAGTCGACGTGCAGGGCCATGGCGCTACCTCTCGGGGACCGCGACGGGGCCGCCGTCGGGCGCGGCCTTCGCCTCGCCCATGCTCAGGGCCATGTCGACCGTGAGGTGGCCGTACTCGTCGAGCGTCGAGGGTGAGACCTCGTGACGCGGACGGCGGGCGGCGATGAAGGCGTAGAGGACGAGTCCGGCGGCCACGACCACCAGCGCCTGGTAGACGACCTGGTAACCCGAGGCGAAGGTGACCCACATCGAGAAGAGCACGCTGGCCCCCGAGATCGCGAGGTCTCGGGCGAGGGCCCAGCCCTGGACGCGGCGCCGCCGGGACACGAGGTAGGTGAGCTGGGCGATGGCCGAGAAGAAGTACGGGATCGCGACGGTCACCACCGAGAGGTTCACCAGGTAGGTGAAGACGGTGAGGCCCGAGCTCGTCTCGTAGCGCCAGAGCATGAGCAGTGAGGGCAGGATCGTGCCGACGAGGATGCCGAACCACGCCGTGCCCCGGGCGTCGCGCCAGGCGAAGGGCGCCGGGAAGAGGCCGTCCTGGGCGACGGCCCGGGAGGTCTCGGTCACGATGAGCGTCCAGCCGTTGAGGGCCCCGATACCCGAGATAACGGCGACCGCGGCGATGAAGCGCGGGGCCCACGAGGTGCCCGGGAACATCGAGTGGAACGCGTTGACGAACGGCGAGCCCGTCGTGACGAGCGTCTGGTGAGCGACCAGTCCCATGACCGCCGCGGTCACCAGGACGTAGAGAAGGGCCGAGGCGACCGTCCCGATCACCGAGGCCCGCCCGACGTTGATCTCGGGGTCGCGCACCCGCTTGGCCGTGATGGCCGCCGCCTCCACCCCGATGAAGGAGAAGAGGGCGACGCCGGCCGCGATGCCGATGGCGCCGTAGAGACTCCCGCCCGAGGCGTTGAAGGGTCCGAAGTGGGCGGACTGGACAAAGAACCAGCCGACGACGCCGATGAAGAGCAGCGGCAGGAACTTGAGCACCACCGTGAGGTTCTGGAACCACGCCATCTGGCGCACGCCGAAGAGGTTGATGATCGCCGGCACCCACAGTCCGACCAGGGCCACCGCCCAGTTCTGCAGACCGCTCGGGTGACCCCAGTTGAACAGGGCGTCCACGTAGAAGACCCACGAGGAGACGATGGCCGCGTTGCCGGCCCAGGTCTGGATCCAGTAACTCCAGCCCGTCAGGTACCCCGCGAAGTCCCCGAACTCGTGGCGGGCGTACGCGTACAGCCCGCCGTCGCTCGAGGGGACCCGACGAGTCAACTGTCCGAACATGACCGCGAGCAGCGTCGCGCCGAGGGCGATCACGGCGAGCACCACGATGCTCATCGTGCCCGCGCCGGCCATCACGGCGGGCATGGTGAAGACTCCGGTACCGACGATGCTGCCGATCACGAGTCCGGTGGCCGAGGTGAGTCCGAGGGCTCGCGCCTTCTGGTCGTTGCGCACCGACATCTGGCGACGCGACGACGCCACGGCACCGGACCGAGTGTCCTGAGTGCTCATAGAGCCTCCTTGTCCCAGCGGCTCCTGCGCTCGTCGCTTCACCACCGTTGTAGTGACGCGGGACCGCACCCCCCTAGGGGCGTTGGTCCCAACGCCCGGACGGACCGGCAGAGGATGGTCGCGGTGCGCTAGAGAGGACACGTGCAGAGCGAAGCGGAGAACCCCGGACGGGAGGACCTAGAGCGGTGGGTCGCCGAAGCGTCGGTCGGGTGGTCGCGCGCTCACCCCACGCTCGTCGAGCACCTCGCCCTGCGTGCCGGTGAGCCGCTGCCCACCTCGTGGGTCGCCGAGATCGACGGCTTCGCCGCGACGGTGGCCACCGTCATCGACCCGGCCGTCGCGCGGTGCGAAGCCCACCGAGACCTGCCCCGTCACGTCCCCTACGACGGCGTCGGCCGCCGGGTCGAGCGGATCGAGTTCCACCCGGCGCACGACGTCGCGGCCCGCGCCGCCTGGGGGGCGGGCCTGCTCGACACCGACACAACCCTCGCGGGCGACCTGCGCCTCGCCGGGCTCTTCTTCCTCCTCACCCACGTCGGGGAGGGGGGTATCGCGTGCCCGATCGTGTGCACGATCGGGCTGCGGCGCGCGCTCGAGCGTCGCGCCGACCGCGCTCTCGCCGAGCGCCACGTCCCGGGACTGCGCGCGCTCGACAGCACCCACGCCACGCGCGGAGCCCAATTCCTCACCGAGGTCCAGGGCGGCAGCGACGTCGGGGCCAACCTGGTGCGCGCGGCGCCGGACGCCGACGTGGCGGGCGCGTGGCGGATTTCGGGCGAGAAGTGGTTCTGCTCGGTCGCCGACGCGGATCTCTTCGCCGTCTCCGCCCGTCCCGAGGGCGCGGCCGCCGGGACTCGGGGACTCGGGTGCTTCCTCGTCCCGCGCACCCTCGACGGGATCACGCCCAACGGCTTCGCCATCCGCCGCCTGAAGGACAAACTCGGCACCCGTGCGCTCGCCTCGGCCGAGATTGACTTCACCGACGCCCTCGCGTATCCCATCGGCGAGGTCGATGAGGGATTCGCGATCGCGGTCGAGGAGCTCCTCAACACGTCGCGGTGGCTGAACGCCGTGGGCGCGGCCGGGATCATGGGTCGTGCCTGGTTCGTCGCCTCGTCCTTCGCGTCCCGGCGCCGAGCCTTCGGGCGGGCGATCGCCGACTTCGACGCGGTCGCGGAACAGGTCGCGCTCCTGCGGGCCCACGCCGACGCGGCGATCGCCTCGACGCTCGCCCTCACCGCGCTGGTCGGCCGGCTCGACGAGGGCACCGCGACCGAGGACGAGGTCGCCGCACACCGATTCCTCGTGAACGCCCTCAAGGTCGTGACCTCGCTCGACGCGACGGCGTGCGTCCACGACGCCATCGAGATCCTCGGTGGCAACGGCACGATCGAGGACTTCAGCGTCCTGCCTCGCCTCTACCGCGACGCCGTGGTCTTCGAGAGCTGGGAGGGCACGCACCACGTGCTCTGTGCCCAGATCCAGCGCGACGCGGCGAAGGGCCTCGTCACCGCGGGACTCGAGCGGTGGCTCACGAGTGAGATCGATCGCGCTCCCGACGGCGCGCGCGCCCTCGCGGCGACGCTCCGAGAGGCGCTCGCCCTCTCGTTCGAGCCGCTCCAGCCCGGTCACGTGGAGTCGCTCGGTGGTTCCGACGTGCGCCGGGCCGTGACGCGGGTGTCCCGACTCGTTCAGGCCGCGACGATGCTGCGCGTCGCCCACGCGGAAGACGCGCCCGCCTTGGCCAGTGCACGTCTCTTCGTCGCCCGCCACCTCTCCGACGAGCCGGGAGCGGACTGGAAGGGGCTCGTCGACGCGGTCGCCGCTTCGTTCCCGTAAGGGGTTGCGGCTTTCGTATTCCCTGGCCGACCACACCGACGACGGTCCCTCGAGTGGCGACGCTTGACGCCAAGCGCCGCAAGGGCGGCCGCAGTGACCTCGTTGTCGCCGCGCACCGCTAGCGGATGGGGCAAGGGCTTGTTGGGTGGGCCCTCGGAGCCGTCTACGAGCCCATGCACTCGAACGTGCAACGGACGACGCCCTGGGCAATCGTCACAGCGATTCTGACGAAGCCCTCAAGTAGAGCGGGCGGGCAAGCCGTCAAGACGCAGGACGAAGAGAGAACCAATACGGTGCACGGCTACTCGTCCCCCATTTCGAAGACCCGCCCGCCGCTTTTTGGATCGCTGGCCCGTTCCGTCAACCTTCGCGATGGGCTCGCGAAAGAGGGGACACGATGTGTGAGGGTCGAGACGTTGACTACGTCGCTGACGACATCACCGACGAGCAGCCATCGTCTTCCACGACTTACGACGAACAAGCGGCTGCCCGTTCTATTCCACGATTAGTTACTTTCACGCGGCGAGTTCGGCGCGGATAAACGTGGCTGGCTTGATGAACTCGCGCCAAAAGTGCTTGGCGTCTGGCCACACGTCAATCGAGGCGACCTCACCCGGCGCCACGTCGACGACGAGTGGTTTGCTCGACATCCAGTACACCTTCACTTGGACACTGTGGCGGCCGGGCGCGACTGGCGCTCGGAGGTGTTGGGCTAGAGCGAGCTTCCCGACGACGACGCCGTCGATGAGAACCTTGTATCGAGTTGCGGGTTGGACGATGGCGGGCCTCCGCCGGACTTCAATCATCGACGCAGTGTCCACGTTGGCTTGCTCCTCAATCAAAAGCGTCGCGCATAGTAAAGGTTACTTGACAAGTATCGCTACGTCAAGTACCCTTTACATCGTGCAGAACGACGTTCGAGGACAGCGCCACTTGAAGGGACTATCTCAATCGGAGCTGGCCTCGGCGCTTGGAGTATCCCGCCAGACGATTATCGCCATCGAGGGGGGAAGATACTCCCCGTCATTACCCCTCGCGTTTCGACTCGCGCGATTTTTCGACGTGCCGCTCGACAAACTCTTTGATCCAGAGAAGGGGCCGAACCATGACTAAGACCAGACACCCACACGTCCTAGCGCCGGCGGTCGTCACCGTGGCCGGAACTGTGTTGTCGGGAGCCGTCGCCATCGGCCATTCCTGGCGCGACGCCTTGATTGCGGAGGTGGTCACGCTGCTACTCGGTGTTGGCTATTTCGCGTTAACTAGGAGTGACAGTGACCTTGGGGCGATTTACGGACGCCGAGCAGACGAGCGCCAGCGGCAAGTTCTTCTGAAAGCATCCCGAGTGAGCTTCGTCGTGATGATCTGCGCCGCATTCCTGTGCGCAGTCGTCACGGTCGCGCTTGGGCAGAACTACTGGCAGGCGGATCTCATTGGGAGCCTTGGCGGTGTCTCTTATCTACTAAGCATGGCTGCTCAAGGTGCGCGCGACGATGATCTTGTCGATCTCAAGGGCGGTGTTGCGTCGAGCGGCTACCTCAGGGTTCACCAACCCTCCGACGGTGACCCGGCAGACGACTGACGACGAGACGTTCCAATCTCGGGGTGCACGCTTTTAAGCACGACACGGCCTTCTCATCGCAGATGCGTCCGTCGGACTTGCAAGAGCTGTCAGCACGTCACTTGAACTAACCTCAGGAAAACGGAGGTCATGCATTTCCAATGCCAATCTCCATCCGTCGGGCCGCTGGCGGATGGCGAAATGCCTATTTGATTGGTCTTTCGAAAGCTGCTCAAGGAGCCAACCTCCGAATCTGGAACGGATAGCGCCCGAACCGGTCCTCATACCAGTTGTTCCAGAACAATCAAGTGGAACGGTGGTCCGATGCGGAGTTGGTGTCGGACCGCCGGCGCTGGGTCTGCGAAGGAAGTTTTCGGTCATGGAGCGTCTCAATCCCTGACCCGCCATTGATGACAACGGCGTGCCACAGTGGAGCGTGGTCACATTCCGCCGAATCGTTTTCGCCATCGCCCTGTTTGGTGCGAGCGTCGCTGCGGCAATGCCATCGAGCGCAGCGACCAGTGGTCATTCGGTCCCGTGGGCGTCGCTGGGCGTCGTGCGCCCCTCACTCATCCAGCCCTCCGCGTGGGGAAGTCCGATCGCCGCTCAGCCCAGGAGCGCGACTACTGGGTGGTGCGCCTCTAATAGCGTCGAGATCTCCTCGGGCGCAGGCAGGACGACGCTGGTCCCAGATACCGCGGTGGGACCCATGCTCAAGCGCGCCCACCTGGCACTGTCCGGTCTGCCCGGGAGTACGAGACCGGTCGCCACGTGCGAGGACATCGCGCTGGACCCGCTCCATCCGAAGACCGTCTACGTCGGATTCCAATCGGCTCACGGTGGGCTGATTCCACCTTCCTACGACGTGGCGTTGGTAACCACGAACATGGGTAGGAGTTGGCGGTTCGTGCCACCACCGAAGGGTTACTCGCGGACCGACTTCGCCGGCTTCGTCGAACGTCCGAGCGGCTTGGCGTTGCTCTACGCACCCAACTACTTCTTCCCCCTGAAGCCGGGCCAGTCGGCAACCTTCGTCGTAGCGACGTCGTCAACGGGCGGGCGTACGTGGACAGACGGGCAACTGAATTGTCCGGCCGGTGCGCCGTGTGTGATCTTTGGCCCCGAGGCTCCCCAGGGCGCGTGCGGGATGTCCGAGTGGCAGCAATCCGTGCTCGTCGGCACCTCCTACGGGTCCAGGGGCACAACGCGGTGGCGCGCAGCGGGTGCTGTCACATCGGTGAACCAGTGCAGCAGCCAGCAGCTCATCGACACGGCGTCTCGCAACGAGTTCCTTGTCGATCGCAGTAGGCCAGACGCCCTCCTCTACACCCGTGACGGAGTCCACTGGACTGCGGTGACACTCCCGAAGATCGACGGAGCACCCGTCGGAGGGCGGTTCGCCCCGTTCGGACAGATCATGACGCTCGCCACCAACGGCTCCCTCGTCGCGGTCGCCGGCTCTCCTCTCGCAACGTCAGAGCACCTTGAATTGCTGAAGCCGCGATCCACCGGTTGGTGTGCCACCAACGCCGTCCTCCCAACGGCGACTCGACAAGACCCGGTTGCTGCCATCCAGTCGAGTGCGACGGAATTGGTGGTGTCGTTCCTCACGCCTATTGCGACGAACGGCGGGGCCAAGGCAATGGCTCTGACCTTCCCACTCTCTACGCTGCGATGCCGAAATTGATTCCGGCGGTACGTCTTACAAGTTGTTGAGTGGTACCCGTCTCACTGCCCCTTCCCTGTACTGGTACTGCTCGCCACCACCACCTTTGGTGTGCGAAACTGCCCTATGACTACTGCCACCATTGCCGTGAAGGGAAGCGCACGCGACGACTTTCCGGCTGTGACGAGGATTCCGGAAGTTCCCCACTCTCGATCATCGAAATTCCCCACCTGAGAGCCGCAGTGGGATGCTGCTGAGACTACTTGGTGAGGGGTGGGTGCACCGCCTTTCTGGTCGCTTCGGAACG
>JAKBNL010000020.1 GCA_021831035.1 Actinomycetes bacterium | reverse complement strand
GTGGTCTCCTTGGATTCTTGGTAGGAACCACAGAGTCCACCACCGGACCCTCTATCGCGTCGAGGGTGCAACCTCAACCCGTGGACAGGAAGCCCTAGCCCGCCTCAGGGGATCGGCCGGTTGAGCCGGCCCGACTGACGCTGGTGGCTCGGGAGGCGCCGTCTCGCGCGGGGCGGGCCTCCTCGTCCCCGGCGCCCGGACCCCTGACCCGGAGCGGTCCCCCACGGGACCATCGTCGGTAGGGGCGGGCCGCCGCGCCCTGGTGGAGTGGGGGCTGGAGAGGAGCCCCATGGTCGGACTCGCCCGAGTCGGTCCCGGCACCGACACCCCGGACCCCCTGTCGGCCGCCATCGAGGTCGAGGGCCTCGCCAAGAGCTTCGGTCCGACCCGGGCCGTCGACGGGGTGTCGTTCCGCGTGGCGCCCGGCGAGGTCTTCGCCTTCCTCGGCCCCAACGGTGCGGGCAAGTCGACCACCATCAGCATGCTCTGCACCCTCGCGACGCCCAGTGTCGGTTCCGCGCGCATCGACGGCTACGACGTCGTGACCGAGCCCAACCGCGTCCGGCGCCGCATCGGACTCGTCTTCCAGGAGCAGACCCTCGACGACCAGCTCACCGCCGAGGAGAACCTCCGCTTCCACGCCGTCCTCTACGGTGTCCCGCGCGCCGAGCGGCGCGCGCGGATCGCCCGGGTGCTCGACCTCGTGAAGCTGGCGGACCGCGCCGACGACCTCGTCTCCACCTTCTCGGGGGGCATGGCCCGCCGACTCGAGATCGCCCGGGGCATGCTGCACACCCCGGCCGTCCTCTTCCTCGACGAGCCCACCATCGGCCTGGACCCCCAGACGCGCGCCCTGATGTGGGACGACGTCTCGACGATGCGCGCCGAGGAGGGCGTGACGGTGTTCTTGACGACCCACTACATGGACGAGGCGGAGATCGCCGATCGGATC
The DNA here is from genome assembly GCA_021831035.1 of Actinomycetes bacterium. Taxonomy (GTDB): domain Bacteria; phylum Actinomycetota; class Acidimicrobiia; order Acidimicrobiales; family RAAP-2; genus RAAP-2. The sequence continues at coordinate 18,149 of JAKBNL010000020.1, read as the reverse complement.
GCGATCATCGACCACGGCGTGATCGTCGCCTCGGGCACGCCCGAGCAGCTGAAGGCGGTGATCGGCGCGGACACCGTCGACCTGCACACCGGTGACGACGACGCGGCCCGCACGCGACTGCAAGAGGCCGGCGAGCACGTCGAACGCGTCGCCGAGGGCGTTCGGGTCTTCACCGCCGACGGCGAGGGTCGCGTCCCTCGGCTCCTCGAGCTCGTGGGTGGGGGTGTGACCTCGGTCCACGTCCATCGTCCGACCCTCGAGGACGTGTTCTTGCACTACACCGGCCGCGAGATCCGCGAGGGCGAGGCGCCTCCCCTCACCGGCCGGGTCCGGGCGATGCGGGCGCACCGCCGATGACGACGGTTGACGTCCGACGGCGCGGACCGGCGCTGCCGCGGGGGCACCAACTGCGCACGATCGCCATGGTGTGGGAGCGCGAGTTGATCCGCTTCGAGCGCAACCGCACCCGGATCGTGACCAGCCTCTCCCAGCCCCTCCTCTTCCTCTTCGTCCTCGGCTACGGCATGTCGACCCTGGTGGGCTCGACCGAGGGATTCGACTTCAAGAAGTTCCTCTTCCCGGGCATCGTGGCCATGAGTGTCGTCTCGACCGCGATCTTCAGCGCCATCTCCATCGTCTGGGACCGGGAGTTCGGGTTCCTGCGCGAGATGCTGGTGGCCCCGGTCAGCCGCGCCAGCCTCGTCACCGGCAAGACCCTCGGTGGGGCGACCGTGGCCGCCGTCCAGGGCACGATCATGCTCGCCCTGGCGCCCCTCATCGGGGTCCACCTGACCGTCGCGCTCGTCTTCGAAGTGATCGGCCTCGAGCTCGTGATGGCCGTCGCCCTCACCGCCTTCGGGGTCTTCGTGGCCAGCCGGATCAGCCGCATCGAGGGCTTCCAGGTCGTGATGCAGCTCGTGCTCTTCCCCATGCTCTTCCTCTCCGGCGCGCTCTTCCCCCTCACGGGCCTGCCGGTGTGGCTCAGCGTCCTGACCCGTCTCAACCCCCTGACCTACGCCGTCGCCCCGCTCCGCCAGGTCGTCTTCGCCGTTCAGAACGTGCCACCGGTGGCGGCCCAGCGCTTCTCGGCGACGGTGACCCTCTTTGGCTACACCCTGCCGGTCTGGCTCGAACTAGTGATGGTCGCCGGCTTCGCCGTGGTCTTCTTCGCCCTGGCCATCCAGGGATTCTCCCGCCGGGACTGACGCCCGCGGCCGGGGCCCGGCGAAGGACCGCTCCGGGCTCGGACGCTCGCCGTCGCGCCACGGGGAGCGACCCGTCGCCCGTCTCGCGCACGGTGGCCCGCCCGCGGCGCCCGTTGGGCCCTTACGTCCCCCGCGGTTGGCCCGGGCCTGCGCGTCGCCGCGCGTCGGGGGAAGGTCCCCGACCCGCTCAGCCCACGGGGGTCCCGGTGACGCTGACCACCCCGTTGTAGGACCCGACCAGGCGCGCCGGCTGGCCGCTGGCGGCCGACGGATCGAGGACGAGGACCTGCTGGTCGACGACGATGGTCACCGTCGCGTAGTGGCCCACCGCCAAGAGGTCCCACGGGGTGAAGCTCCCGTGGCCCCACTGGACGTAGTCGCCGGCGACCTGGGGCCGCTCGCTGTACTGCTCACGGATCGTGAGCGCGACCAACGCTCCCCCTCCCACCGTGGCGAACCCGACGGCGTCGGTGGGCGTCACGACGCCGAACCGGGACGAGAGCGCGAGCCCGTTGCGCGTCCCCGTCCACGGTCGGGGGTCCCAGACGACGGGGTGGGCACACGTGCGGGTGTTGGTGTAGTCGAGCGCCGGCACCAGGGTGTCGCCGGCGCCGGTCGCGGCCCGACCCCGGAACGCGCTCGCGACCGCCGCACCCACCGCGGCGGCCGGCATCGAGAGGCCGTGGGAGGGGGCGAAGCTCCCGTGGTCGTGGTGACGGGCGAAGGCCGGCAGCACCGAGAGCCGTGGCACGTACGGTTCCAGCGTCACCCGCCACGGGCTGGTGGCGCTGTCCCGGGCCAGGACGTCGAGGGCACCCGTCTGGGCGCATCCCTTCGGCTGGCTCGGCGCCCCGCTCGACAGGACCGTGCTCGTCTCGGCGGCGATGCGCACCGGATAGGAGGACTGCGCCGGCACCGCGGCCGAGATCAATCGCTCGCTGAAGGGCACGTAGTGGGCGCCGTCGAGCGTCCGATCGCCGGCCAGCTTGGCGACGCGGAAGGCCGCGTCGTCGAGCACGAGCGCCGTGCCCGCCTCGTGGGCCGCCTGCTCGGCGTAGTTCAAACGGGCGTTGGCCTCGTTGTTGAGGGCGTCGTTGCGCGCCAGGATCGCCGCCACCGAGCCGACGTGTTTCGGGGCCAGTTTCGCCTCGGCCGGCGGTCCGGCGACGAGCACGCCCCCGGCGAGGGCCAGGGCCGCCGCGACGGCTCCGATCCGCGAGAGACGACCCCCACCACGACCCACGACGAACCCCCCCCCGTCGAGACGAAACGTACCACCGGGCGCCGGCGAGGGTGAGGACGGACGCGCCCCCGCGGGGTGACGCTGTCCCCTAGGGACGGGGTGCGTCGGCCGTCGCCACCAAGTGGCGCGCGGCGCGCGCCTCGTCGACGCGCGCCACCGGGGTCGTCTGGGGCGCGCGGTGCAACCCCTCGGGGTCGGTCGCCGCGCGCACGGCGATGCGCTCGATCGCCTGGGCCAGGGCCTCGAGGGTCTGGGGGCTCTCGGTCTCGGTCGGCTCGAACATCAGGGCCTCGTCCACGATGAGCGGAAAGTAGACGGTGGGCGCGTGGAAGCCCTCCTCGAGGAGGGCCTTGGCGACGTCGAGGGCGCGCACCCCGTAGGCGTCCTTGAGGGGCGTCGCGCGCAGCGTGCACTCGTGCATGCACATCCGGTCGTGGGCGGCCGGCAGGATCGCCGCCAGGCGCCGGCGCAGCCAGTTGGCGTTCAGCACGGCGTGCTGGGCCACCCGGGTCAGGCCCTCGGCCCCGTGGACGTGGATGTAGGCGAGGGCGCGCGCGAGGACCAGGGCGTTGCCGTGCCAGCCGTGGACCCGCCCGATCGAGCGGGGGGGCGTCGCCCAGGTGAAGCCCGCGCCCTCGCGCACGGCGCGCGGTCCGGGCAGGAAGTCCGCGAGGTGCGCCGCGACCGCGACCGGTCCGGCCCCCGGGCCCCCGCCCCCGTGGGGGGTGGCGAAGGTCTTGTGCAGGTTCATGTGCACGATGTCGAAGCCCATGTCGCCGGGGCGCACGACCCCGAGGATGGCGTTCAGGTTCGCGCCGTCGTAGTACAGGAGTCCCCCCACCTCGTGGACGGCGGCGGCGATCTCGACGATCTCCTCCTCGAAGAGCCCGAGCGTGTTGGGGTTGGTGAGCATGATGCCCGCGACGTCGGGTCCGAGCACGCCGCGCAGCGCCTCGAGGTCCACCAGGCCCCGGTCGTTGGAGGGGACCGTCGTGACCTCGTAGCCGCCGAGGGTGACCGAGGCGGGATTGGTGCCGTGGGCCGAGTCGGGGATGATGACCCGTCGGCGCACGTCCCCGCGGCTCTCGTGGTAGGCGCGCATGAGCAGGAGCCCGGTCAGCTCGCCGGCCGCCCCGGCCGCCGGCTGCAGGGTGGCGGCGGCCATGCCGGTGATCGCACACAGCCGCTCTTCGAGGTCCACCAGGACCTCCAGCCAGCCCTGGGTGAGGGCGGCCGGGGCGGCCGGGTGCACGCTCGCCAGACCCGGGTCGGCCGCCACCGCGTCACAGAACTTGGGGTTGTACTTCATGGTGCACGAGCCCAGCGGGTACATCCCGAGGTCGACCGAGAACTGGCGGTGGCTCAGCCGGGTCACGTGGCCGACGAGGTCGCGTTCCGAGACCTCGGCGATCGCCACCGGCGCCTCGGCGAGGTGGGCGGTCGGCACCAGCTCGGCCAGGGGACGGGCCGGCACGTCGGTGGTGCGCAGCTGGTACGCGTGCCGCCCGGGCACCGAGATCTCGAAGAGGGTGGGCTCGGCGTCGCGTCCCATGAGGGGCGCCGACGAGGCTCGCCCGGCGGGGCTCGCGGTCACTGGAGGGCTCCTCTCATCGCGGCGACGTAGTGGTCGATCTCGGCCCGGGTCCGCCGCTCGGTCACCGCGACGAGCAGCACGTCCTCGGGCGCGTCGATCGAGCGGTCCCCCGGACCCACCAGCGCCTCGAGGGCGACCCCGGCGAGGATCCCCTCCTGAGCGAGGCGCGCGATGACCTCGCGCGCCGGACGGCGCAGGCGTAGCGCGAACTCGCGAAAGAACGGCTCGGTCGTCACCGGGGTCACCCCCTCGAGCCCGACCAGCTCGTCGAAGAGGTAGTGGGCGCCCTGGGCGCAGCGCGTCGCCACCTCGCGCAGGCCCGCCGTCCCGAGCCAGCCCAGCTGGATCGCCGCGGTGACGGCCATGAGGGTCTGGTTGGTGCAGACGTTCGAGGTGGCCTTCTCGCGCCGGATGTCCTGCTCGCGCGCGCGCAGCGTCGTGACGTAGGCGCGCCGGCCCTCGGTGTCGAGCGTCTCGCCGACGATGCGCCCGGGCAGGCGGCGCACCTGGTCCTCGGCGCAGGCGAAGAGTCCGAGGTAGGGGCCGCCGAAGGAGAGGGCCGTGCCGAAGGGCTGGCCCTCGCCGACGAAGACGTCGGCCCCCCACGAGCCGGCCGAGCGGAGCACGCCCGCGGCCACCGGGTCGCCGGCCACGACGAGCAGGGCCCCGACCGACTCGGCCAGGGCCTTCGCCTCGGCGGGGTCCTCGAGGACCCCGAGGTAGTTGGGGTAGGCGACGACGACCGCGGCGACCCCCTCGGGGTCGAGCCCGGACCAGTCGGTGCGCCCGCCGACGAGGGGCACCTCGACGACCTCGTGGCCGGTGCCGGCGGCGAAGGTGCGCGCGACCGCGCGCCAGTGCGGGTGCACCCCGGACGAGACGAGCATGCGCGAGCGACCCGTGGCCCCGTGGGCCATGTTGAGCGCCTCGACGAGCGCCGTCGCGCCGTCGTAGAGGGAGGCGTTGGCGATCGGCAGACCGGCCAGGCGCGCCACCAGCGTCTGGTACTCGAAGATCGCCTGGAGGACCCCCTGGGCCACCTCGGGCTGGTACGGGGTGTAGGCGGTCACGAACTCGCTGCGCCCCGCCAGGGCCCGGACGACCGGGGGAACCTCGTGGTCGTAGGCGCCGGCGCCGGCGAAACAGACCAGCTCGCTCGCGCGCGCGCCGTTGCGCGCGCCGTAGCCCGCGACGAGGGCCGCCGCGTCGGGCTCGCTCACGCCCGCGGGCAGGTCGAGTCCCCCGGCCAGGCGCACCGCGGAGGGCACGTGGGCGTAGAGGCCCTCGAGCGAGTCGACCCCGACGAGGGCCAGCATCGTGGCCACCTCCTCGGGGGTGTGGGGCAGGTAGTCGGCCATCAGGACTCCTTGGCGACAAAGGGCAGGTCGGCCACGCTCGCCGCGACCTCGCGGCCGCGCAGGGCGACGGTGACGGCCTGGCCGACCTCGAGCCCCGGGGTGAGCAGTCCCATCCCGATCCCGCGTTCGAGGACGGGCGAGTAGTTCCCCGAGGACAACGAGCCCACGGGGCGGCCCTCGAAGAGGACCTCAGCCCCCTCGCGCAGGGGCTGGCGACCCGCCGAGACCAGCCCCGCCAGGCGCCGTCGCGGGCCCCGCGCGCGCTCGCGCTCCACGGCCGCCCGGCCCCGGAAGGTCGGCTTGTTCCAGCCGAGCACCCAGCCGAGGCCCGCCTCGAGGGTCGTCGAGGTGAGCGAGAGCTCGTGGCCGTAGAGGGGCAGCCCGGCCTCCAGACGCAGGGTGTCGCGCGCCCCGAGACCCGCTGGGGTCACCCCGGCTCCCACCAGGGCCCGCCACAGCCGCTCGGCCACCTCGTTGGGGGCCGCGATCTCGATCCCCGGCTCACCGGTGTAGCCGGTCCCGGCCACGCGCACCTCGACGCCCGCGTAGTCGAGGCGGACCACGCGGTTGCGGGCGACCTCGCCGAAGCGCGGATCGACGCGCGCCGCACGCTCGCGGGCGTGGGGCCCCTGCACGGCGAGGACGCTGCGCTCGCTCGTCACGTCGACTCCCGGGAGGGCTCCGAGCACCCCCGAGGTGTTCGAGGCGTTGGGCATGACGTCAAAGGAGCCCTCCTCCACCCACCAGACGATGATGTCGTCGACGACGAAGCCGTCCTCGGTGAGCAGGTGGGTGTACTGGGCGCGGCCGGGCCCGACCTTGGTCAGGTCGTTGGTCAGGGTCGCCTGCACGGCGTCGAAGGCGCCCGGTCCCTCGCAGCGCACCGTCCCGAGGTGGCTGACGTCGAACACCACGGCGTCGCGCCGGCACGCGAGGTGCTCGGCGACGGTGCCCGTGGGGTACGCGAGCGGCATCTCCCAGCCGCCGAAGGGGACCATCTTCGCCCCGAGCTCGACGTGGACGTCGTAGAGGTGGCTGCGGCGCTCGTCCACTACGCCGCCTCCTCCACGGGGGGGCCCAGGCGCGCGACTTCGAGCAGCCGCTCGAAGTCGCGCCGGTACACCACGACCAGGGGCACCTCGGGGTAGAGCTCGCGGAACCGGCGAACCTTCTGGTTCTTCCGGGTCACCAGGCGCTGGGCGAGCACGGTCAGCTCGACGAAGACGCCGGGCCCGGCCAGGTAGAAGTCGGGGCGGAAGGCCCGCGTGGGCGTGCCGTCGGGGCCCCACTCGAGCGGGAACTCGACCGGTTCGTAGAGCCAGTCGTGCCCGGACACCGTGAGCAGTCGGGCGAAGAGGGCCTCGGAGGGGTGCGCGAAGGCGCCCCCCGCCGGGGCCGCGGCGCTCGGGTGGCGACGACGGGGGTCCCCGCCACGCTGGGGTGAGCTCACGCCGTGACGGCCCCCTTCTCCGACGTCGAGGGCTCCTCGCTCAGGGTGGTCGAGAGCTCGGCGACCACCGTGGCGAGCGGGACGATGTTGAAGACGCCCTGGCCCCCGCGCAACAGGTCGACCAGTTCCCCGTCGTCGTGGGCGAGGACCGAGCCCGCGTCGGAGAGCACCAGGCTCGCGGCGGCGAGGTCGGCCCCGAGTGCGCGGCGCAGGCACTCCACCGCCTGGCGGGCACGCGTGAGCGACACCCCGGCGTCGAGCAGGCGCTTTATCACCTTCACCTCGAGGATGTCGGCGTAGGCGTAGCGCCGCTTGGAGCCGCTGCCGTGCGCGACGGCGATCGAGGGGGTGACCAGGCCCGTGCGCGCCCAGTAGTCGAGCTGACGGTAGGTCACGCCGGTGAGCCGGCACACGGTGGGTCCGCTGAATCCGAAGTCGCTGTCGCCCATCTCCCCCTCCCGACCGAGGTAGCCGGGATTCGCCCGGACTACACGAGTGTAGTTAGCCCCGGCCTACTCGGCAAACAGGTCGGGTCGCCCGAGGGCACTCGAGGAGGCCTCGGCGTAGAGCCGGGCCGGGATCCGCCCGGCCCGCCGGGCCAGCCAGCCGGCCCGCACGGCCGAGGCGACGGCCTCGCCCATGGCCACCGGGTCGAGGGCGCGGTTGATGGCCGAGGCGGCGAGCACCCCGGCGCAGCCCAGCTCCATGGCGAGCGCCGCGTCCGAGGCCGTCCCCAGCCCGGCGTCGAGCAGGACCGGCACCCCGACCCGTTCGCAGATCAGGGCCACGGCGTGGGGATTGCGCACCCCGAGTCCCGAGCCGATCGGCGAGCCGAGCGGCATCACCGCCACGCAGCCGGCCTGCTCGAGCCGCTGGGCGACCACCAGGTCGTCGTTGGTGTAGGCCCACACCTCGAAACCGTCGGCGACCAGCTCCTCGGCGGCCGCCAGGGTCTCGACGACGTCGGGCAGCAGCGTGCGGTCGTCGCCGATCACCTCGAGCTTCACCCGGTCGGTCTCGAAGGCCTCCCGGGCCAGCCGAGCCGTCGCGACGGCCTCGCGGGCGCTGTAGCAGCCGGCGGTGTTGGGCAGCAGGGCCACCTTGTTGCGCTCGAGCACGTCGTAGAGCGAGCCCTCGACCGACGGGTCCACCCGGCGCAGGGCGACCGTGGCGATCGTGACGTGGGCGGCCTCCAGGGTCGCCTCGAGGACCTCGAGGGACCGGAACCCGCCCGTACCAAAGACCAGGCACGAGTCCGACTCGAACGAGCCGACGCTCAGCTGCTCTCTCACTGTGCTCAGCGTAGTTGCGCCGCGGCGAAACTAGGGTTGACACGTGCAGCCCGCGGTCGCTCTGACCATCGCCGGCTCGGACTCGGGTGGGGGCGCCGGGATCCAGGCCGACCTCAAGACCTTCGCCGCCCTCGGGGTCTTTGGCACCTCGGCCCTCACCGCGGTCACGGCCCAGAACACCCTCGGGGTCGAGGCCGTGGCCGTGCTCACCCCCGACGAGGTCGCGGCCCAGGTGCGCGCCGTCGTCGGGGACTTCGCCGTGGCCGCGGTGAAGACCGGGATGCTCGCGACACCCGAGGTGGTCGAGCGGGTGGCCGCGCTCGCCGCCGACGGCCTCCTCGCCCCGCTCGTGGTCGACCCGGTCCTCGTCGCCACGAGCGGCGACCACCTCATGAAAGACGGTGGCGTCCAGGCCTACCGGGAGCGCCTCGTGCCCCTGGCGACGGTCGTCACCCCCAACCTCGCCGAGGCGGCCGCCCTCGTCGAGGTCGACCCTCACGACGTGCGCACGGTCGAGGACCTCGTCGCCTTGGCCCGACGGGTCGCGGCCCTCGGCGCGACCGCCACCCTCGTCAAGGGCGGGCACCTACGCGCACTCGACCGCTCCCCCGACGTCCTGATCGTCGGGGGCGCCGTCAGCGTGCTCGACGGCGTGCGCGTCGCCACCGACAACGACCACGGCACCGGGTGCACCCTCTCGGCGGCGATCTGCGCGGGCCTGGCCCGGGGTCGCTCGGTCGACGAGTCCGTGGCCGAGGCCAAGGCGTACGTGCGCCGCGCCCTCGAGGGCGCCGCGACCTGGCGCCTGGGCCGGGGGCGCGGGCCTATCGACCACTTCGGATGGGGACGGTGAGCGACACCCCTCGCCCCCCGCTCACCACGACGACGAGCATCTGGCCGGCCGCGACGATCGCCCTCGTGGGGATAGCGCTGCTCGCCACGTTCCTCATCGTCGACTGGGTGACGGCCCGACCGGTCGTGACGCGCAGCGGCCCGGCGCCGGTGGTGGTGGGCGGCCTCGCGGTCGAGCGGCCCCTCGTCGCCGGTCTCGCCTACTGCGACCAGCCGCTCGAGGTGCCCCACGACCTTGTGAGCGGCTTCGTCTTCCCCGTGGGCACCGCCCCGCGTCCCGGCTCGAACACCCTCAACCTCGGCGCCGGCGACTTCGACTGCGTGGAGCAGCTGGCGACGACCCACGCCACGAGTGGCGAGGTCCTCGGCTTCTACCGCGCCCACCTGCCGGCCCTTGGCTGGAGCCTCTTCTCGACGAGCCCCTCGCCGACGGGCCACCCCCAGTACCTGTTCCAGCGCTCCTCGAACGACGGCTTCTACTGGGAGATCGGCGTCACGGTCCTCGCCACCCCGGCCGGGCGGGTCCGCTGGAGCTTCACCCTCTTCCAGAACTCCCAGACGGTCTAGACGGCGACCGCGACGCGCTCGGGCTCTTCGACCACGGTCCGCCGGGTGATCGAGGACCACAGGGCGAGGTTGAGCGGGTAGATCACGTAGCCGACGCGGGTCGCCGAGGCCACACAGATCACGACGGTGAAGGCGACCGCGAGCACCGCGAGCAGCTGGCTGAGCGAGAGCGGGTGGTGGCGGCGCAGGTAGCGGGTGAAGAACGCCCCACCGACCACGAAGGTCACCGGGGCCAGCACGTGGCCGAGCACCGGCTCCCAGGTCGTGAGGATGTGCCCGGGCAGGGCGCTCGCCGCGGGCGAGGTCACCCCGGCCAGCCCGAGCGGGAAGGCGAAGACGTTCGCCATGAAGGCCACGGGATCGCGCACCGCGAAGGGCAGCGTCGTGGCGAGCACGATCACCCCGACCCACGCGAGGACGCGCGGCCAGCCGGCGCGCCCCTCGCGGTCGCGGGCGACGAGCAGGGCTCCCGCGGCGAGCGGCCACGCCGTGAGCTTCATCGCCGCCGCGAGCCCGAGCGCGACGCCGGTCAGGTTGACCTGGCGGCGCTGCAACGCGGCCACCGCGAGCAGGCAGAGCGCGAGGATCGGCATGTCGTCCCCGCCGGTCGAGAGGAAGAGAGCGCCGCTCGGCAGGGCGATAAGCACCTGGGCCACGCGCAGCTTCTGGTCCGCGCGCGCGCGCAGCAGCGCCAGCGCCGCCGCGCTCGTCACGAGGGTCATGAGCGTCATGATGATGCGCGCGTCGGTGAGGCCGTCGGCCTCGTGGGTCGTCGCCGACGGCAGTCCGAAGACGCCCATCAGGGGGAAGTACGGGAAGAACGACTCGAAGGCCGGCAGCCCCTTGATCTCGCCGACCACCTTGCCGTTGTGGTCGTAGGCCCGGTACGGGGTGTGGTCCTTCGAGAGCGCCTGGCCGGCCCGCGTGATGACCCCGACCTCGGGTTGGGCGTGGTGCCAGTGGGCCTCGAGCCCCAGGGGGACCGCGACCGCGCCGACCCCCACCGCCACGAGCAGCACGACCCGGGCCAGGTGGACCCGGCGGCGCACCCGTCGCGACAGGACGAGGGCGCCCACCCCGGCGAGCGCGTAGGGACCGATGGTCAGGTAGCCCCACTGCCACTGGGCGCCCTGGGTCGAGAAGACCCCGAGCAGCGTCGCGAAGGCGGCCGAGGCCAGGTAGAGCACGCCGTCGCCCGCGAGCCCCCCGAGGCGGGTCCACCGGGAGGCCGCGGCGTCGCGGAGCCTCACCAGGCGAGCGAGCACCGCCCAAGTGTACCGACCGGGCTGCGCTTCACCCGGTTCCCCGGACCTAGGCTCGGGACCCGTGCGCGCCCTGGTCATCACCGAGTCCGACGCCGGGGTGACCCTCAGCGTCGACGAGGTCGCCCCCCACGGCTTCGACCAGGACGACGCGCGCGTACGGGTCGAGTACTCCGGGGTGAACTACAAGGACGCGATGGTCGCCACGGCGCGCAGCCGCGTGCGCCGGGTCCCGCGCGTCGTGGGCGGTGTCGACGCGGCCGGATCCCTGGCCGAGCCCCTCGGCGCCCTCCCGGCCGGGACGGCGGTCGCGGTGCACGGCGGCGCCCTCGGGGTCGAGCGCGACGGCGGCTTCGCCACCGAAGTGCGCGCCCCCGCCCGGTGGGTCTCGCCCCTGCCCGAGGGGCTCAGCGCCCGCGCGGCCATGATCGTCGGCACGGCCGGTTGGACGGCGATGGCGAGCGTCCTCGCCCTCGAACACCACGGGCTCGCCCCCGACGCCGAGGTCCTCGTCACCGGGGCGACGGGCGGGGTGGGCTCCCAGGCCGTCTTCTACCTCGCCCGTCGGGGCTACCGGCCGGTCGCCTCGACCGGCTCGCCCGACGCGGCCGAGTGGCTGCACGGAGTCGGCGCCACGGCCGTGATCGGGCGCGGTGACGTGAGCGACCGACCCGACCGGGTCCTCGCGAGCGAGCGCTGGGACGGGGCGATCGACTGCGTCGGCGGCGACACGCTCGCCCAGGTCCTGCGCGCGCTGCGCCACGGGGCGGCCGTCGCGGCCAGCGGCCTCGTGGCGAGTGCCGAGCTCGCCACCACCGTGTACCCCTTCATCACCCGCGCGGTGAGCCTCCTCGGCGTGGACGCGGTGGAAGCGCCCACGCTGCAGCGCGCGCGGGTCTGGGAGGAGGTCGCGCGCACCGTGCGCGAAGACGACCTCGACGCGTTCGTCGACCGCGAGGTCGGCCTGGGCGAGCTGGCCGCGGCGTTCGACGACGTGCGCCACGGGCGCACCCGCGGCCGGATCCTGGTCGACCCCCGGCGCTAGGGGCCGGCGAAGAACGGCGACACGGTCAGGGTGCCGTTGCACGCCTGGACCGGCGGGGCCGCCGTCACCGACACCTCGGCCGCGCCGCCGGGCAGCTGCACGCTGAGGGTCACAGCGTTAGGACAGCTCGAGCCGACCGACACGTCGGAGTAGATCAGGTCGAAGGTCGCCGACTGGTTGTTCCCGAGGGTCAGGGTGTGCGGCGGTTGGTTGGCCTGGGGTGGGGCCAGGAACGCGCCCGAGGTGGTGGCGTTGGGCGCGTCGGTCGCCGTCGTGGGGATGAGCCCGCCCTGACCGTCGAGCAGGGTGAGGCGCGGCCACCCCCGGAGTGTGCAGGTCCCGGGCGTGTCCTTCGTGATCGTCACGCTGGCGTAGACGTCACCGCCCGCACCCTGTCCCTGGTTGAAACGACCGGAGAAGTCCCCGGCCGCGCACGCGGCCGGACCCGGCGTGGTCGTCGTCGTCACCGCCGGGACACTCGTCGTGGTGCTCGGTAGCGAGGTCGTCGTCGCGGTGCTCGAGTGGGCGTCGATCGCGTGGCGACTGATCGTGTAGATGACGACGAAGGCGAAGAAGAGCGCCAGCCCCTTGAGCGCTCGACTCACTTACCGAAGTCCTCGGGGTCCACCCGGTCGAGGAACGCGCGCAACTCGGCCACCAGGTCGGCCTCGTCGGCCACGTCGATGACCGGGGCCTCCTCGTCCTCCTCCTCCGAGAGGTCCATGACACGCCCCTCGCTCGCCATCAGCGCGTCGCTGACCAGGATCGGGGCGCCCACCCGCAGCGCCAACGCGACGGCGTCACTCGGCCGGGCACTCACCACGACCTCCTCGGCCCCGCGCAGCATCCGCAGGTTCGCGTAAAACGTCCCGGCCACGAGCTCGGTGATCTCCACCGAGAACAGGCGCGCGCCGAGCGCGGTGATCACGTGGCCCATGAGGTCGTGGCTCATCGGGCGCGGTGCCGCGACCCCCTGGAGGGCGTAGGCGATGGCCGCCGCCTCAGGGGTGCCCACGAAGATCGGCAGGACGCGCTCGCCCGCGACCTCCTCGAGCAGCAGCAGCGGCGTCGCCGATCCCACGTCGACGCGCACCGCCCGCAGCACGACCTCGATCACGGTGCCAGCCTAGGCCCCGTGCGGGACGAGGGCGCGGGCGGCGACCTCGCGCTCGAGCTCGCGCGCCACCAACTCGGCCCGCAGTGCGGCGACCTGGCCGGCCACCTCCACGAGACGCTCGCCGGGCGCTTCCGGGTGGGCCCACGGGGGCCCGGCGATCTCGGTGGCCACGCCGACCTCGCGCTCGGCCACCCGTCCGAGGGCGCGCACCTGACGCGGGTCGGCTCCGCGCGCGAGCAGATCGCGCACCACGCGCACCACGCGCACGTCGCGTTCGTCGTAACGGGCCTGCCCGTCGACGACACTCGGCGCGAGGATCCCCAGGGCCAGCACCTGGTTGAGCTCGTCGGGCGTGAGGCCGCTCTCGACGAGCAGCTCGGCGACCGAGCGCGGCCCCGACGCCGCGTCGCGCGCGGCCCCGTCCCCGACGGTGTCGTCGGGCTCGACCGCGACCGGCCGCACGACCGTGAGGGCGCGCGCGGGCGACGGCGCCGGCGCGACGACCGCCGGGGCGAGCGCCTCGCGCGCGGCGACCCGGTTCGTCGCGACGGGCCCGTCGGCCAGGAGACCCTGATCGATCAGGCGCAGGCGCACGACGCGCAGCGGGACGAACTCCTCCTGGGCGAGCCGAATTGCCTCACGCAGACAGGCCACGTCGCGCTCGGAGTAGAGCCGGTAGCCCTTGCGACTGCGGCTCGGGCGCACCAGACCCTTGTCCTCGTAGTAGCGGATCTTGGACAGCTCCAAGTCGGGGAAGTCCCGCCGCAGCCGCGCGTGAACCTCCCCGATGCGCATCGTTCCCTGCTCGAGGGTCATGAGTTCGCCTCCCAGAACACGAGCTTGAACTTCCCGATCTGAACCTCGTCGGCCGAGTGCAGCGTGGTCTCTTCGACCCGCCGGCCGTTGACGTAGGTGCCGTTGAGCGAGTTGAGGTCCCGCAGGGTGATCCGCCCGCTCGCGGTGCGCGTGAACACGGCGTGGTGGCGTGAGACCGAGACGTCGTCGAGCAGGATGTCGCTGGCCTCGTGCCGGCCGACGGACGTCACGTCGGCCGTGAGCTCGATGCGCGCGCCGGCCTCGGGCCCGGCCGCGATCACGAGCTCGTCACCGTGCTCCCCGCCCGGTCCGCGCCACGCTTCGGGGTGCCAGGTGTCGGGCGCGTGCACCACCGGCACCGCCACCGTCTCGGGTGAGGAGGTCGCGTGCTGGGGCGCGCCACAGGCCCAACAGAAGTTGGCGTTAGCGTTGAGGATCTCCCCACAGCGGCGGCAGTTCACGGCGCCCAGACTAGTTAACCCCCGCCCGGCCCGCCGGGGCCGCGGCGGGCCCGCTCAGTGGCCGGTCAGCGCCTCGTAGCCGGCCGCGTCGAGCAGCGCGTCGTACTCCGCACCCGAGGCGATCTCGATCTCGCAGAGCCAACCCTCACCGTAGGGATCGGTGTTGACGAGTTCGGGCGACTGGCGCAGCGACTCGTTCACGGCGCGCACCGTCCCACTCACCGGGGCGTAGACCTCCGAGACGGACTTCGTCGACTCGACCTCGCCGAGAGTGCCACCCGCCCCCACCGCGTCACCGACCTCGGGCAGGTCGACGAAGACCACGTCACCGAGGGCGTCCTGGGCGTAGTCGGTGATGCCGACGCGCACGACGTCGCCCTCGCGTCTCGCCCACTCGTGGTCGTTCGAGTAACGCAGGTCGCCCGGGATCTCCACGGCGCCAACTTACACAACCCGGCCGGTGCGAGCCGCCCGACCCTCGGCGAGGGCGCGCCGGGCGGGACCGACGTAGCCGGCCGCCACCACCCAGGCGAGCGCCAGGCCGAGCCCCCCGACGACGTAGCCCGCGACCCGGCCGTCGCGCTGCCACGCGACGAGGGCCGCGTGGTGGGGGTTCGAGCACAACAGGAAGAGTGGGTAGGTCGTCATCAGGGCGAACGTCGATACCTTGCCCCAGTACAGCACGTCGATCCGCCGGGCACCGAGGGCGGCGAGCACGAGGGTGACCCCCGAGACGATGACCTCGCGCGCCAGGGTGAGCCCGGCGAACCACCAGGGCACCGCGCCCACGACCGCGACCGACACCAGCCCCGCGACGACGAGGATCCGGTCGGCGGTGGGGTCGAGGACCTTGCCCAGGGCCGAGACCTGATGGAGGCGTCGGGCGAGGAATCCGTCGACCCAGTCCGTGGCCCCGAGCACGCCGAGCAGCCAGGCCGCGATCGCGCGATGATCGGTCGCGAGCACCAACACGAGGTAGACCGGGATCGCGAGGAGCCGCAGCACCGTGACGGCGTTCGCCCAGGTGGCCCAGCCCCCCTCACTCCCCTCGTCGGGCCCAGCCACCTAGGCGACGGTGACGGACGCGTCCAGGTAGACGTCCTGGACGGTGCGGATGACCTCCGCGCCCTCGGCCAGGGGACGCTGGAAGGCCTTGCGCCCGACGATCAGCCCCTGTCCCCCGGCCCGCTTGTTGATCACCGCCGTGCGTACGGCGTCGGCGAGGTCGTCTTCGCCCTTGGACTCCCCGCCGGAGTTGATCAGCCCGACGCGACCGGCGTAGCAGTTGACGACCTGCCATCGCGTGAGGTCGACCGGGTGGTCGGTCGTCAGTTCGCCGTAGACGCGGGGGTCGGTCTTGCCGAACTTCAGCGCGGTGTAGCCACCGTTGACGGTGGGCTGCTTCTGCTTGATGATGTCGGCCTCGATCGTCACCCCCACGTGGTTGGCCTGCCCGGTGAGGTCGGCCGACACGGCGTAGTCGACGCCGTCGTGCTTGAAGGCGTCGTTACGCAGGTAACACCACAGCACCGTGAAGAGCCCGGCGCGGTGGGCCTCGGCGAAGGCCGCCGACACCTCTTCGATCTGGCGGGGGGACTCGGGCGAACCGAAGTAGACGGTCGCGCCCACCCCCACCGCGCCGAGGTCCACGGCCTGGCGGACCGAGGCGAAGGGACGTTGGTCGTAGGTGTTGGGGTAGCGCAGCAGGTCGTTGTGGTTGAGCTTCACGATGAGGGGGATCTTGTGCGCGTAGCGCCGCGCGACGATCCCGAGACCCCCGAGGGTGGTGGCGATGGCGTTGCAGCCCGCCTCGATCGCCAGGTCGCACAGCCTCGCGGGGTCGAAGTACTCGGGATTGGGCGAGAAGCTCGCCGCGGCCGAGTGCTCGATCCCCTGGTCGACCGGGAGGATCGACACGTAGCCGGTGCCGGCCAGGCGACCGTGGTTGTACAGGGTCCCCAGATTGCGCAGCACGGCCGGCGGGCGGTCGCTCGCGACGAAGACCCGATCGAGGAAGTCCGGTCCGGGGAGGGTCAGGCGATCCCGGGGGAAGGCGCTCGCCGTGTGGCCGAGGAGGCCCTCGGCCTCGTCGCCGAGCAGTGACGCGATGTCCATGACCCGACACTACCCCTGGCCCGAATCGCCGCCGGGGCCTCGGTACGCTGGCGCGGTGGACGAGGCGTACCGCGACTCCCTCTCGCGGCGCCTGCGCGCCGTGCACCACCTCTACCGCGAGGCCTGCGCCACCATGAGCCTCGCGCAGGTGAACGCCGTCGCTGCCCCCACGACCCTGCCGATCGCCTTCTCCCTCGTCCACCAGCTTCTCATCGAGGACGTCAGCCGAGCCCTGTGCGGCGGCCCGGCTCCGCTGTGCGTGCCGGCCACACTCGAGCCGCTCGGGCTCGAGATCCCCGACCACGGCAAGGAGCGCTCGGTCGAGGAGATGATGGCCCAGCGCATCGGTGACTACGACGCCTTCCGGGAACTCCAGGCAACGGTCTTCGTCGCCACCGAGGACTACGTGGCCGCGGTCGCACTGACCGCACTGGACGAGGTCCTCGTGGCCGCCCCCTACCCCGAGCGTCTCGCCACCACCTTCTCCGCCCTGGTGGGCGCGGAGCGGGGCATCACCCGCTCCGACGCCCTCGAGTGCTGGATCTACCAGCACGCCCTGCGCCACCTCGGTGAGATCGAGCACGCTCGCTCCCTCGTGGGGCTCGGGGGGATGACCCGCTAGTCGTCCCGGCGTTTGGTGGAGGTGGGCGTGGCGCGCCGCTTGCGATTCTTGCGCACGGCGGTACCGACCTCGCCCAGTCGCGCGACCGCGTCGTAGGCGTCGGGCTCGACCGCGACGATGCGCGCGAAGAGCTCTCGCGCGTTGGTCGTATCCCCCGCCCGGTCGTACACGTCGGCCAGCGCGTACCACAGCCGGACGTGGCGGAACGAGGGATTGCGAAGCTTCTTCGCGGCCCCGGCCCTGACGAGTAGGTCAATCGCCTCGGGGTAGCGCCGCTCGTCGGCCCACGCCCCCGCGAGCACGATGCGCGCCTCGGCCAGCACGTCGGCCGTGGGCTCGGCCTCGAGGAGCTCGGCGTAGACCCGCTCGACGGCGCGCGCGTGGCGCAGGGCCCGCTCGGCGTCCATCACGAGCGGCAGGTGCTCCGCGTCCCCGGTGATCTCGAAGTGGGCGCGTAGCTGGGCACGCGCGATCGCCCAGCGCTCGGCCCGGTAGGCCGCGAGACCCGCGAGTTCGCGCACCGCGCCGACCCCGGGGACGAGGTCGGCGACGGCGCGCGCGTGGCGCAGGGCCTCCTCGTAGCGGTGGCGGTCGTAGGCTTCGGCAGCCTTGGTCAGCTCGGTCACGGCGCGTTCGCGTGCGTGGGCGGTGCCGATGAAGGCCCGGCGCACCTCGCTCGCCACGTCGCCGGGCAGGGCGTAGGGCGCCCGTGGCCGCTGCGGCTCGCTCGGACTCTCTCGTCGGGGGCCCTCCTCGCGGACCCACTCGGCCATCGGCGCCGGGGCCGCGGTGTTCGCGCGCCGGGGCGCCGGACGCTCGTCCTCACCCATAGCCGCCGCGCCGCGCCGGGCGAGTCCACCCCATCCCTTGTCGCGCGCGGAGCGTTCGATCGCCTCGCGTCGGCGCTCCTCGGGCGACACGGGCCGCGGACGGCGCGACGGCGGGCCGGTGCGCGCCCGCGAGGGCCGGAACTCCTCGCGTGCCGGACGTGCGCTCGAGGGGGTCCCACGTCTCTCGCCCGGGGGACGGCCCGGGCGCTCGGGGTCGCGGGGGCCGCGGGGTCGTTCGTCGTAGGGGCGAGGGGGTCGGGCCTCGCGCGCGTCGTAGGGACGGCGCGGGCCGCTCGAGGGACGCGTCGGACGGCCCGGGC